>NZ_JAZQRK010000026.1:0-299150 GCF_045629545.1 Chryseobacterium sp.
TAGAACCTTACACATTTTTTCAATCGGAAATAAATATTCATGTGTTTTAATAAACTGATATTTCATCGACCGCTCTTGGAAATGCTCTGGCATTCATGAATACATTAAAAGAAAAATAATCAAAAATGAACTAAAAAATGCAGATTGCTTTTTTTAAGATGTCTCTTTCAAGTTCTGCATCTTTGACTTTTGTCTCCAATTCACGAATTTTCTCCTGCTCAAAAGTCAGCTTCATTTTCCCATTACCAGGAAAGCTTCCTGTTCCAAACTCTTCAAATTCTTTCTTCCATTTATAAAGCAACGTGGCTTTAATACCTAATTCTCTCGCTAATTCTGAAATGTTAGTTCTATCTTTACTTAGTTAACGGCTTTTGTCTTAAAAGCTGAATCATAAATTTTTCGCTCTTGTTTCATATCTTAAAATTAAGGTTTTATGCTTAACTTCAACTGGACACTAAATTAGTACATCCACTATTTCTTTACCAGAAAACTTTCAGTATTACAAGGAAAAATAATAATGAAGATTATATCTTTTATATTACTCATTTTTATCACAACAAGCTGCCAACCAAAAGATAAATTTGATTGGAATGCGGGAATGTAAGCACCATTATATTATTGTGCAACAGGTTCTTTTGTAGAGTATTTCTATAAAGGGAAAAGTATAGCAGGTACATCATCTAATGTAGGTATTGCCCCTGGATGGGTAATTACAAGTGGCGGTTATGTTGGTGTTGATAAAATAGATATGCAAGTGAAAATTGCACCAGATAATAATTCTATTGAAATTTTATTAAACGGAAAACCTTTAGAAACGGATAGCATTCGTATTTACCAACGGTCGGGTGATTATAAGGAATCTTATAAAAATTAATTAAAAGTAGAAAAATTTCCAAATTACACTCCACCAATCATCAAATTTTATTTACAATGAAAAACAAACTATTTTCCGTTATCGCTTTACTTCTTGTTGTATTTTACTCAGCGCAAACTACTGCCGCTAAAAGAAGGAAGCAGATAGGAAATTAGGGAACTCAGTGGTTGAGGTAAGTTCGGTAGATGTTGGGATGAATGAAGCGATGGTGAAGGCAAGACACAACATTTCTCAATTGCAAAATAATGCAGAATACAAAAATTTTAGAGTAAAAATAGCGTTTGCTAGCGATATTGGAGATAAATATTTGTGGATTTCTACCGTTGTTTATTGTTAAGAAAAAGGATGTACTTGCGGGTATTGTAAATTCAAATCCAATGTATACAAAACTGGTGAAATATGATGAAATTGTAGAATTCAAGTTAGACGAAGTTGAAGATTGGATGTATTTCAAAGGAAAACCTACTGATAGGCGGATACACAATACGTGTTTTTAGAGATAGAATGTCTGATAAAGAGAGAGAAAACTTTGATAGAGAATCTGGATATCAATTTGAATAGTATAAAAAAAGCTTGAAAACCCTAAGTCTTCAAGCTTTAAATTTTTTAGATGAGTTCTTCGTCTTGGAAATACTGAATAATCGCTTTTTTCATCAAAATAGACTGTTCGTTGGGTCTTAATTCTGGAAGTTCTTCCAATTTTTCAAACTGTGGCCAACCATCTTCATAATGAGTAAATTTGTAGTATCCAAAAGGCTCAAGCAACCTACAAACTGCAATGTGTAGTAGATTGAGTTTGTCATCTTTTGTATATTTTTGTTGTCCGCTACCTAATTCTTGTAATCCTATAAGGAAAAGTAGAGTTTCTATCGGGGGATTTTTTTCGGTATCGAAATTATCTATAAAAAACTGTTCTATTTTTTTCCAATATTCGGCTTCGTTTATCATACTTCTTATTTTTCTAATTTAAGCAAAAATGCATATTCTTGGGCATCTTCCTTCAAGGATTCGAATCTTCCACTTGCGCCTCCATGTCCAGAACTCATATCTGTTTTGAAAAGCAGGAGATTGTTATCCGTTTTCAATTCTCTTAGTTTTGCAGTCCATTTTGCAGGTTCCCAATATTGCACCTGAGAATCATGAAAACCAGTTGTGATTAGGATATTAGGATATTCTTTCGCTTCTATATTATCGTAGGGCGAATATTCTTTCATATAATGATAATATTCTTTATCATTTGGGTTTCCCCATTCGTCATATTCTCCTGTAGTTAGTGGGATTGTTTCATCCAGCATCGTTGTTACAACATCCACGAAAGGCACTTGTGCTACCACACCATGGAATAATTGAGGTTCATAATTAATCACGGCTCCTATAAGCAATCCACCTGCGCTTCCACCCATTGCATAGAGATGTCTAGAGGAAGTGTAATTTTCTTTTATCAGATATTTTCCAGCATCTATAAAATCAAAGAAAGTATTTTTCTTAGACAGCATTTTACCATCTTCATACCATTCTCTACCTAAATATTCGCCGCCACGTATGTGTGCAATTGCGTAAATAAATCCTCTATCCAATATAGAAAGTCTCACATTAGAAAAACTAGCGTCTACAGTGTGCCCATAGCTTCCATATCCATATAATAGGAGAGGAGTATCTGCAGTTTTTTTGGTGTTTTTGTGATAAACCAATGAAATTGGAATTTTAGTTTCACCATCACGAGAGTCTGCCCAAATTCTTTCTGAGATATAATTTTCCGGCAAAAATAGTCCTCCCAATACTTCTTGCTGTTTTACAAGAGTAGTAGTTTTGGTTTTCATATTATACTCAAAAGTTGAATTTGGCTTTGTAAGAGAAGTATATCCATAATGCAATACTTCTGTGTCAAATTCTAGATTGGTACCAATATAAGTAGTATAAGTAGGATCTGAAAAAGGTAAATAATAAGATTCTTTGGTATCTTCTTCGATGATTTTTATTTGTAATAAACCACTTTCTCTTTCTTCTAAAACCAAATAATTATTAAAAATCTCAAAACCTTCCAATAAAACTTCAGCACGATGCGGAATTACGTCTACCCAATGTTCCATACTGCATTGGTCTATTTTTGTTTTTACGAGTTTAAAATTGAAGGCGTCATCTGCATTGGTAATGATGTAAAATTCGTCTTTATAGTGTTCTACAGAATATTCTAGATCATCTATTCTTGGCTGAATCACCTTCCATTCTGCAAAAACATCGTTGGAAGGGATGAAATAATGTTCATCTGAAATGGTACTAGAACTTGCAAAGAAAATATATTCTTGAGATTTAGTTTTAAAAACATTTACATCAAAAGTATCATCCTTTTCATGAAAAACCAAAACGTCTTTTGAAGAATCTGTTCCCAACTCGTGTCTATAAACTTTGTAAGCACGTAGACTTTTATCTTTTCTTATGTAGAAAACATGTTTATTATCATTTGCCCAAACTGCTTTTCCTGTTGTATTTTTGATGATGTCCGGAAGGATTTCTCCAGTTTGTAGGTTTTTAAAATTCAGATTATAAATTCTTCGTCCTACATTATCTGATGAAAATGAAGCAAGTTCATTATTCGGGCTTACCGCAACATTGGCAACCTCAAAGAAATCTTCTCCTTCAGCAAGCATATTTACATCCAAGATGATCTCATCATCATTGTCCATAGAAAGGTGTTTTCTGCAGAAAATAGGATATTCTTTAGCTTCCTCATACCTTACAATGTACCAATACTCATTGAAAAAATAGGGTAAAGACTCGTCATCTTTTTTATATCGAGCTTTCATTTCCTCGAAAAGTTCTTCTTGTAAGGCAAGGGTATCTTGCATCATAGTCTCTTCGTAGGCATTTTCTTCTTCAAGATATTTTATAACTTCTGGGTTTTCTTTCTCGTTCATCCAAAAGTAATTATCAATCCTGGTATCTCCATGGATTTCTAATCTTTTTTCTATTTTTTTAGCTTGAGGCGCTTTCATTGCAATATTTCTTTCTTCAAATTTAATTAAAAAAAGCCATCTTTCATTATATCGAAAGATGGCTGTAAGTGATAAACTATCTAAAGCTATTTGTGTAAGCTTTTTATGTATTTTTCTAATGCCATTGTCATAGATGGAGTTTCCTTAGTAGGTGCCATCACATCTACAGTAAGCTTAGCCTCTTCAGCCGCATTAAGAGTGGTAGGACCGAAAACCGCAATTTTAGTATCTTCCTGTTTGAAATCTAAAAAGTTTTGCTTTAAAGATTTTATACCTTGTGGACTGAAAAACACCAACATATCATAATCTTTGATATTGATATCTGTGAGATCGCTACATACTGTTCTATACATAATGGCTCTAGTCCAATCTATATTGGCGGAATCTAGAATCCTAATTGTGTCTGGACTCTGTACATCCGAAGAAGGAAGTAAATATTTTTCCGTTGGAAATTTTTTAAATAGAGGAAGCAAATCTGCAAAGTTTTTCTCTCCAAAACTTATCTTCCTTTTTCTATAAACAATATGTTTTTGTAGATAGTTGGCAATTGCTTCAGACTGACAGATGTACCTCATCGTATCGGGTACTGAGTATCTCAGTTCTTCAGCAAGTCTGAAATAATGATCTATCGCATTTTTACTGGTAAAAATAATCCCAGTATACTGCGTCAAATCAATTTTCTGTGTTCTTAATTCTTTGTTGTCTACCCCTTCAACATGGATAAAAGGTCGGAAATCAATCTTTATTTTTTCCTTTTTTGCCATTTCCAGATACGGTGAAGACTCACTTGGTGCTGGTTGAGAAACCAATATAGACTTTATTCTCATCGTGTATTTTTATTAAAAAAATAATAACTTCCAAAGCGCCATTAAAGGCGCTAATTGGAGGGTGCAAATATACAAAAATTTATAATACCATTTTTGTGGTAATAGATTGTTTCTGTGAAACGAATAGAAAAAAACTTTGAATAAACTAACAAATGAGAAAAAATATAAATACACCAAAAATACTTTATTTCTATCTATAGGGAAATAATAGTGGGTAATACACAAAATAATCAAAATTAAAGACAAAATGAAGTAAAATTTCGTGGCTGTGAAGTAAAAAAGACTCCATTTTTTGCTGTCACCCGTACTTTGAAAAAAAATATATCCCAATCCTGTTTTAAATAAATAAAATAACATAATAACAGATAACGAGAGCCCAAATTTGTTCAACTGGTATCCAAAAATCTGCAAATCTGCCACATATTTCGGAATTATGGGTACATATTGTGATATTAATGTTGCCCAACTCAGCGTTACAACGCAAGAAGTAATGATCCAACTTGCCAAATTATTACTCGAGTCATAATATTTTTGAGCCAAAAAATCGAAAATTGTAGCTCCTCTTTCTATAATATTAAACATGAATATATAGAGAAACAAACATCCAATAAGGATGAAAACTACCCAATCATTGTTTTCGGGTATTCTTATTTGATTGGTAAAGGGTTGTGATAGTGGCAAAGGTTTGTTTTTTGCAAAATTATAGATTATTTTCTTTAAAATAAAAAGCTTAAATAAACTATATTTGCAAATTGAAATGAAAAAACTCGTCATCATCCCCACATACAACGAAAAGGAAAATATTGAAAAAATAATTTCTGAGGTTTTTGCGCTGCCAGATGATTATCATGTTTTGGTAGTAGATGACTCTTCACCTGACAAAACGGCGGATATTGTAAGAAAAATGCAAAATATGTATCCTCACAATCTGCATTTATCTGTAAGAAAGGTAAAGGATGGACTAGGAAAAGCCTATTTGCATGGTTTCCAATGGGCGCTACAAAATAAATATGACTATATTTTTGAGATGGATGCTGATTTTTCTCACAATCCCCAAGATTTGCCCAAACTTTATGAAGCGTGCCTCCATGCAGATATGGCAGTAGGATCGCGATATTCAAAAGGGGTAAACGTAGTCAACTGGCCAATGGGTAGAGTGCTATTGTCTTATTTTGCATCAAAATATGTAAGGTTTATTTTGGGTATACCCATACATGATACAACGGCGGGCTTCGTCTGTTTTTCAAAAAAAACATTAGAGCAAATTGGTCTTGGCGATGTAAAATTGAAAGGGTATGGTTTTCAGATAGAAATGAAATTTAGAGCCTTCAAAAAAGGATTCAAAATAGTTGAAGTTCCTATTATATTTACCAATAGGATATTGGGAGAAAGCAAAATGAATGGAGGTATCATCCATGAAGCGGTGTTTGGCGTTTTAAATTTAAAATGGAAATCGCTAATCAATAAATTATGAGAAGACTAGTAAGCCTTTTTGCTCTATTATTACTATTTTCTTGTAGTGAATATATTGACAAGCCCAAAAACCTGCTGGATACTACTACAATGGCAGAAATAATGGCAGATTTGGCTATTAATGACCAAATATCATTTACCTATACCAACAAAAATCTAGAGAGTGGTACGCGGTTTATTCTTAAGGAACACCAAGTGAATGCACAAGATTTTGTAGAAAGCTACAAATATTATGTAATGACAAAGAAAATGAACAAAATTGTAGATAAGGCTCAGGATATTCTTCTAGAGAAAGATCCAAAAGCAAAACAATTTGTAAAAGATAAATTAGGAAAATCTAACTCTCTGCCTGCTTTAGTAAAGTAATATGTTTTTTTTTGATTAAATGAAAAAACAAATATCTAAAGTGTAAATTCTACAAATGCAGTAAGTAATAATTATACAAATGAAATTTTTTAATATAATAAAAACCTCAAAAGGTAAAGCGCGCGCTGGCGAAATGATGACGGATCATGGGATGATACAAACTCCTATTTTCATGCCTGTAGGAACTGTAGCAAGTGTAAAAACAGTGCACCAAAGAGAACTTAAAGACGATATAAAAGCCCAAATTATACTAGGAAATACCTACCATCTTTACTTGCGTCCTGGAATGGAAGTGATGGAGAATGCGGGCGGTTTGCATAAATTCATGAATTGGAATGGCCCAATTCTTACAGATTCTGGCGGTTTCCAAGTATTTTCACTTTCAAAAAGTAGAAAAATGTCGGAAGAAGGCGTAAAATTTAAGTCGCATATCGACGGAAGTTACCATCTTTTTACTCCAGAAAAATCAATGGAAATCCAAAGAAAAATTGGAGCAGACATTTTCATGGCTTTTGACGAGTGTGTAGCCTATCCAGCCACTTATAACCAAGTAAAATCATCTATGAAGATGACGCACCGTTGGCTAAAAAGATGTATAGATTGGAATGCTGCCAACCCAGAACTTTATGGGTACAAGCAAAGATTTTTCCCTATTGTACAGGGTTCTACATTTTCAGATTTGAGAAAAATTTCGGCAGAAGTAATCTCAGAAGCTGGAGCAGAAGGTAATGCTATTGGCGGACTTTCTGTGGGAGAACCAGAAGATGAACTGTACAGAATCACAGATGAGGTAACGGATATCTTACCAAAAGAAAAACCTCGTTATCTAATGGGTGTAGGTACACCATGGAATATCCTTGAATCTATCGGTCTTGGTATAGATATGATGGATTGTGTGATGCCAACAAGAAATGCCAGAAACGGAATGATCTTTACATGGCAAGGTGTCATGAACCTTAAAAATGAAAAATGGAAACAGGATTTTTCACCTTTAGATGAGTTCGGAACAAGCTTTGTAGACCAAGAATATTCTAAAGCGTATGTGCGTCATTTGTTTGTTTCTAAAGAATATTTGGGTAAACAAATTGCCTCTATCCATAACTTGGCATTTTATCTAGAATTGGTAAGAGTGGCTAGAGAACACATTATCGCAGGAGATTTCTACGAGTGGAAAGACTCTATAGTACCGATCCTAAGACAAAGAATGTAATCTTATTATGCTAAAAATTGTAGACAGATATATCGTTAGAAATTACCTTGGAACCTTTGGTTTCATGCTGATATTACTGTCTACAGTTGTTTTGGTGATAGATGTTCAGCAGAAAATACCTCGTATAGAAACCGCAACGGCAGTAGATGCCAAACTAAATCTGACGTATTTTTTGATACACTTTTATCCATTTTGGATTATCAACCTTGTGGTAACTTTTTTGGCTATTTTAGTCTTTATATCTGTGATTTATTTCACATCACGTCTGGCTAATAATACCGAGATTGTAGCCATTATTAGTAGTGGAGCTAGTTTTCACAGATTTGCGAAGCCCTATTTGCTTACCTCACTTCTCCTTTCTGTCATATCTTTGGGTGTCAATCATTTTGTACTGCCTTGGGCGAATATCAAGAAAAACAAATTGGAAGCCTACACGATGAGTGCTACCAATAAAGAGAAAGTGTTAGGTACGGCTGCAGTATCAGCACAAATTACCAAAACTGAATATATATTCTTTAATTCTTGGAACAAAAAAGAGTACAAGGGTTATGGTTTTATCTACAAAAAGTTTGATAAAAATCGTAGAATGATCTACGAATTGAAAGCTTCTGATGCATATTGGGATGCTGCAAAAAAACAATTTGTACTCAATACTTACCTAGAAAAAACCATCCATAAAGATGATACACAAAAACTAGGGAAAGGGGTTGAAATGAGGAAAAGCTTCGGACAAGCACCTGAAGAATTGTTTCCAAACGAACTTTTAGGTCAAAATAAAAATACCCCAGAGCTAATTCAATTTATAAAAAGAGAAAAAGAGAAGGGAAACAGCAACCTCAATACCTATCTTAATGAGTTGCATCAGCGTACTTCTATGCCTGTATCTATTATTCTGCTTACCTTTTTGGCACTATCCTTATCTTCACAAAAAAGACGAGGTGGTTTAGGCGCAAATTTGGCTATTGGGATATCACTAGCCTTTGTATTTGTATTTTCATTCGAGGCGATGAAGGTGGTTTCGGAAAACAAAAGTCTGTCGCCAGCATTAGCCATGTGGTTACCCAATATTATTTTCTTTCCGCTTACCTTAATTCTTTATATCAGGAGAGCCAATCAATAGAGTAGTTTAATTTGCTTTAGATTAAACGATTGCAACCCAGATTCCAATTCTACCCACAATTTACCATCAGAATCAGCATTTTTTATAATGCCATTTTGTCGTTCATTGATCATTTCAAAAACAGATATGCTATCTTTTCTAAATAGATTTTTGTTAAATTTTTCAAGAATTTCTTCTGCTGAACAATCCTTAGGATAATTTTGAATTAAAAAATCATGCAATTCTTGAGCAAATAGATGAAGATCAAAAATTTTCTCAGTTTGTGTATATAATGAGCCCGCATTGTTAATACCTTCAAATTTTTTTTGTAGGATATTGATGCCAATTCCCACAATATAATATCCATTACCTTCGATTCTCTTCTTTTCAATTAAAATTCCTGCTACTTTCTTTTTTTTAATAATAAGATCATTTGGCCATTTAATTTCTACTTCAGATGCTGTCATTTTGGCTAAAAACTCTCTCGTAAGGATTGCGGTATAGTAATTGAACAAAATATCGGTAAGTATAATGTTTTCAGCCTTTATAGCCAAAGTATATGCAAGGTTCTCTTCCGGTGCAGAAATCCAAGAATTTCCGTATTGTCCTCTTCCTTTTTTTTGATTGAATGTGTAAAGACCAATATAATTTAAATTAGGATAAAGTAAAACTTGAGATATTTCGTCATTAGTAGAGGAACAGTCTTTTTGGTAGAAGATTTGGCTCATTTATGAAAACTTTAAGAGATTAAAGCCCTAAAAATAAGGCTAAAGTAAAAGAAAAACAATAAATTTGCAGATTATAGTATATTTTAATGAACAAAACAGTAGAAAAGCAAGCGCTAATAGATAAAATTGTAGAAGGCATACAAGATGTAAAAGGTGAAGACATCATGATTTTTGATCTATCGAACATCGAAAACTCCGTAGCAGAAACATTTATAATTTGTAGTGGTAATTCAAACACACATGTATCTGCATTAGCAGGAAGTGTAGAAAAAAAGGTAAGAAACGAACTCCAAGACAGACCTTGGCATGTAGAAGGTACAGAAAACTCTACTTGGGTATTAGTAGATTACGTGACAGTGGTGGTACATATTTTCCAAAAAGAAACTCGTGAATATTACGATATCGAAGAACTTTGGGGAGATGCTAACATCACAAAAATAGAAAATGAAATTTAAAAATTTTTAAAAGTTATAAATGAATAATAAAGGATTTAACTGGTTTTTTCCGATTGCAATAATAGCCCTTTTGTTATTTTTCGTCTCAAATTTTTTAGGAGATAACAATGCGAAATCTATTGATGAAGATGCTTTCTTCAGAGAAATGCAGGCGGGGAAAATTCAGAATGTATTAATAGATAAACAAGCTCAAAAGGCTGAAGTATTTTTAACACAAAACGCAAAAGCTGCAATAGTAAGCAAGGAAAAAAAGGTAGATAATCCTTTCTCTAGTTTGGGGATGAACGCTAAGGCAGATTATACCCTTAAATATGGAGATCTACAGCTTTTCTTAGAGAAATTTGAGAATATTAAAACTACAAATTCTGCTATTCAAACATCTAAGGATTATGCTGAAGGAGAAAGTCCACTAGTGAGCGTTCTTCTCCAAGCATTGGTATGGATTGTAATTTTAGGATTATTTTACTTCGTTCTTTTCAGAAAGATGGGCGGAGGCGGAGGCGGACCTGGTGGACAAATTTTTTCCATTGGGAAATCTAAAGCTAAATTGTTTGATGAAAAAGATAAAATACAGGTAACATTCAAAGATGTTGCAGGATTAGAAGGTGCAAAAGAGGAAGTACAAGAAGTAGTAGATTTCTTGAAAAATTCAGAAAAATACACCAAATTGGGAGGTAAAATCCCTAAAGGTGTATTATTAGTAGGCCCTCCAGGAACAGGTAAAACTTTGCTAGCGAAAGCAGTGGCAGGAGAAGCTAAAGTTCCATTCTTCTCACTCTCAGGATCAGATTTTGTAGAGATGTTTGTGGGAGTTGGTGCTTCTAGAGTAAGAGATTTGTTTGCACAAGCAAGAGCAAAATCACCAGCTATTATCTTCATTGATGAGATTGATGCTATTGGTAGAGCAAGAGGTAAAAATAATTTCTCTGGTGGTAATGATGAAAGAGAAAATACCTTGAACCAATTGCTAACTGAAATGGATGGTTTTGGTACGGATGTAAACGTGATTGTAATGGCGGCTACCAACAGAGCAGATATCTTAGATAAAGCTTTGATGAGAGCAGGACGTTTTGATCGTTCTGTTTATGTAGATTTGCCGGAGCTTCACGAGAGAAAAGAAATTTTTGATGTTCATTTATTGAAAATTAAGACAGATGATACTGTAGATAGAGATTTCTTAGCAAAACAAACTCCAGGGTTTAGTGGGGCAGATATTGCCAATGTTTGTAATGAAGCAGCGCTTATAGCAGCAAGAAATGCTCACGAATTTGTGACAAAACAAGATTTCTTGGACGCTGTAGATAGAATCATTGGTGGTCTTGAAAAGAAGAATATGGCAATTAAACCTTCTGAGAAGAAAAGAGTAGCCTTCCACGAAGCTGGTCACGCGACAATTAGCTGGTTGGTAGAGCATGCGTCTCCCCTGCTGAAAGTAACTATTGTACCAAGAGGTCGTTCTTTAGGTGCAGCATGGTACTTACCAGAAGAAAGACAACTTACAACTACAGAACAGATGCTAGATGAGATGTGTGCCACATTGGGTGGTAGAGCAGCAGAGCAAGTAATATTTAATAATATTTCTACAGGAGCATTATCAGATTTAGAAACCGTAACCAAGAGAGCACAAGCGATGGTTACCGTATACGGATTAAGTCCTAATATTGGAAATATATCTTACTATGATAGTTCTGGACAGTCTGAGTACAACTTTGGTAAACCTTATTCTGAATCTACGGCTTCTAAAATAGATGCAGAGATAAAATCTATTATAGAAAATCAGTATGATAGAGCAATACAAATTCTTACAGATAACAAAGATAAATTGAATGCTTTGGCGAATAAACTTCTAGAAAAAGAAGTTATCTTCAGAGAGGATCTTGAGGAAATATTTGGTAAAAGAGCATGGGATCCTGAACTAACGGAGAGACCTGTAACCAATACCATTAATTTGCAAGAAAAAGAAGAGCGTATTGAAACTCAGGCTCCTGAGAGTTCAACTCAAATTTAAAAAAATTAGACACAGTTCTCAAAACCCAATGATGAAAAATTCATTGGGTTTTTTAATTTTATATGGGGATTATTATACAAGTTCTAATTTAATTTTCTATTTTTGTAGTAAGTTGACAAAAAATATCATACGTTGAGTTTATTTAAAAGAATTGTAAGCAAACTTACCAATCAGCCTGAGGACGACGAGCAACAAAGTCTTGAGAAACTAGGAGATTCGCTGAAAAATGCCGATCTAGATTACAAATTTGCACAATTGTTTACTCATTCTGGAGGATTTTTCAATTATTGTGCAGATGAAGCAGAAGCCCTGCATACATTGAATCAGATTTTGAAAATTGAAGAATCTCACTCTGTATTTTGCTGTGATAAAGATTTGCAGAGTTTTCTTGATGTGGTGAAGATTCCTTATACTTCAGATCTTGCAACTCAAAATGATACTGCATTTATCTCTTGCGAATATCTTATTGCTTATGATGGTAGAATTATGTTATCTCACAATAATATCCTGCATTACCACTCTTCAAGATTACCTACCAAAATTATTATTATCGCCAATATTTCCCAAATTGTAAATAATCTAAATGATGCAATGGGTAAAATAAAACGTACAGGAAATATCAAAAACCTTACTTCTATTAGTGGAAACCATTCAAAATTGGACGTGGCAGCCAATAATAGTACAAAATTATTCTTGCTATTGTTAGAAGATTAATTAAAATCTAAAAACTTAACTCTACCATTTTGGACAAAAATATTATTCAGAGAACCCTCTCGGGGATTGTGTATATCGCAGTTATATTTCTTTGTACCACGCCTTTTGGCTCTCAGTTGATTGATCTTATTTCTCCTGGCCTCATCCAGCAACATTATCTTTATTATGGTTTGATCTCTTTTCTATTGATAGTAGGAACTTGGGAATGCATCAAAATAATGAAGTTTAGCAATAGCTACGAAAAGTGGATTGTTTTTCCCTTGGTGCTTTTCGTATTCTATATGTTCTCTAAAAGGTATTTCGGACACGGATTTTATTTCGATTTTAGATTATCAGAAGTACTTGCGCTAGCCCTAGTTTTAATAGCTGTCATTACCTTGTTTAAATTTACTTCCGAATTATATATCGATAGTGGAAAGCTAATTTTCACCGTAATCTATGTAGCATTGCCCTTCTCTTTCGCATTAGGGTTACCGAAATATTCTTCCATTGAAAATACATTTTCGCTAGAAGTTATCTTCTTATTTGTGTTGATTTGGAGCAGTGATACCTTTGCCTATTTGGTAGGTAAATTTTTCGGAAAACATAAGATGGCTCCAAAAATTTCGCCTAAGAAAACTTGGGAAGGATATGCTGGTGGTGTAGTTCTTACCTTGGTATTATCTTATTTCGTAGAGCAATATCAACCACAGCTTAGATGCAATTGGATGGTAGTAGGTTTTCTTATTGCCGCTTTTGCTCCATTAGGAGATTTGGTAGAAAGTCAATTGAAAAGAACCTTTGGCGTGAAGGATAGTGGAAACATTATCCCTGGACACGGTGGAGTATTAGATAGACTAGATAGTTTTTTAATCTGCGTTCCTGTCGTATATTTGTACTTTATTTTAGAAAAATTTATATAACTCATGAAATTACATAAGGAGTCCAAAGGAACCATCACGGTTGCTACTATACTTTTCGCGATTATTGCCACAGTATCTATCTACTTTTTAGAGATGTATTCGCTTTTGGTTATTATGCCAATACTCGTAATCTACGGATTGGTTTTTTGGTTCTTTAGAGTTCCAGAACGTAACATCTTAGATCATGTAGAGAATGTGATTGCTCCCGTAGATGGGAAAGTAGTGATGATAAAAGAGGTAGACGAAACCGAATTTATAAAAGGGAAAGCGATACAAGTGTCTATCTTTATGTCACCGCTTAATGTTCATATTTGTAGATATCCAGTTTCTGGTAATGTAATTTACAAGAAATATCACCCAGGAAAATATTTGGTAGCTTGGCACGAAAAATCTTCTACAGAAAACGAAAGAACAACGGTAGCTGTAGAAACTAAGACTAATCATAAAGTAGTATTCAGGCAGATTGCGGGATATGTTGCGAGAAGAATTGTTTTCTATTGTAATGAGGGCGATGCTGCAAAAGCTGGACATGAGTTTGGTTTTATAAAATTCGGGTCTAGAATGGACGTATTTTTACCTTTAGACACAGAGATTGTATGCAAGATCGGTGATATTACCAAAGGCGGTATTGATGTAATTGCAAAACTAAAAAAATAGGATTTACTATTTAAATAAAATATAAGGCTGTTTCATTTTGAAGCAGTCTTTTTTTTGGTTTAAACTTAAATTAATATCAACCTTCTCAAACGTAGTGACGATTTATCCAAAACCTTTAGAGGATTTAGAGAAAACGTATAGAAGTTTTACTTAAAAGATATTGAAGACTTGGTACAGCGCATAATTAGGGACTTTTGAGCATGCTTAAAATGAGTTCAAAACTTCGTTCGAATTCATCATTTAAATTAAATGAAGGCATAAAAAAAAGTACTTCAAAGAGAAGTACTTTTTATATATTGAGATTTAATCAAATCAATATTAATCGAAATTTTGCAATTCTACCAACTTGTGGTAAGTTCCTTTTTTCGCAATTAGTTCTTGATGGCTTCCTTGTTCTACAATGAGTCCTTTTTCCATGACCACAATCCAATCTGCTTTTTGTATCGTAGAAAGTCTGTGGGCAATCACTAATGAAGTTCTGTTTTCCATCATTTTTTCAAGTGCATCTTGTACAAATTTCTCAGATTCTGTATCCAAAGCAGAAGTGGCTTCATCCAAAATCATAATAGGAGGATTCTTTAGGACGGCTCTTGCAATAGACACTCTCTGTTTCTGTCCACCAGATAACTTTCCTCCATCGTCACCAATGTTAGAATCGTATCCATCTGGTAATTGAGAGATAAAGGAGTCTGCATTAGCAATCTTAGCAGCTGCTATAACTTCTTCTTTTGTAGCATCAGGTTTCCCCATCAAGATATTATTAAACACCGTATCGTTGAATAACACAGATTCTTGAGTTACCATCCCTAATAGTTTTCTGTATTGGTCTAGTTTTAAATGCTTAATGTTGGTATCATCAATAAGAATATCACCTTCGGAAACATCATAAAAACGAGCCAAAAGATTGGCAATAGTTGTTTTACCACTACCACTTTGTCCTACCAATGCTACTGTTTTTCCTTTCGGAATCACCAAATTGAAATTCTTTAGGATCACGTTGTCTTTATCGTAATAAAAACCAATGTTTTTAAACTCAATTTGATTATTCAATGTGTCTATAGCAACAGGTTCTGCAACGTCTTCTATCTTTACATCGGCATCCAAAATTTCCAAAACTCTCTTTAGAGAAGCTTCTCCCTTTTGTACATTGGATATTGAAGTAGACAAACTTTTAGCAGGAGGCAAAATTTGGAAGAACATCCCTAGAAAAACTAAAAAGTCTTCAGGAGAAATACTTTTTTCTACGATAATTTGTTTTCCTCCGTACCAAGCGATGATAAGGAATGTAATAGATCCTAAAAACTCACTCATAGGAGAGGCAAGTTCTTTTTTTCTACCTAAGTTGATAGAACTAGAAATCCATCTTTGCATGGATTGCATAAAGCGGTTATCCATTATTTTTTCTGCATTGAATATTTTGATGACCTTTGTAGATTTTAAAGTTTCATCAACAATAGAAAACAGCGTTCCCATTTCATTTTGTGCTTCATGAGAATCTTTTTTTAGACTTTTACCAATCAAAGCAATCATTGTACCCATCACAGGCAAAACAAGTAATGAAAAGAGCGTCATTTCAGGGCTTAGCCAATATAAGGTAATTAGCGTACTAATAAGCATAAATGGAGCGTTGATAAGCTCTGATAGACTTCCCAGGATATTTCCTTCTACTTCGCCTACATCATTAGACATACGCGACATTAGATCGCCCTTTCTTCTCTCTGTAAAAAAAGATACAGGAAGAGATAAAATCTTGCGGTACATGGCACCACGAAGATCTTTGGTAACACCAACACGATAGTTGATTAATAAAAAAGAACCCAAATATCTAAAGAGGTTTCTCAGTAAAAATGTAAATGCAGTGATGATACAAAGCCAAGCCAAAACATTTAGGGTCCCGTGTTGCTCTACTAGATTTTGTACATAATAATTAGAATATTCTTTAAGATAACCGAAAGCGTCTGTCAGTTCTCCAGAATAAGTAGGAGCAGATTTATATTTTTCTGGCTTAATAGTTCCAAATAACATTCCTAAAACAGGAAGAATAGTACCTAAAGATGCGATTTGGAAGACCGAGTACATAATATTGAAGAACAAACTTCCGTAAATGTATTTTTGGTGCGGCTTCGCAAATTTTAGGATTTTTATATACTCATTCATTCAATAAAATTGGATAGCAAAATTAATTAAAATAATACGGAATCGTACCTTTTTAGTTGAAATTTACTTCCTCAGTATATTTAGGATCGAAATTTTTTGGAGTAAGTTTTTCAATGGTTTTTGCAAAATTGGTCACTATCTCGCTCAGATTAGTAAAATCTACCACATTTACGTCGTCATTCAGTTGGTGATAATGTTGTACAGCGCTCATATCTACAGTAGAAATAGAATGTGCAATAATTTTTTTCTTTACAAAACTTACATTGTCAGATCTATAGAACAATTGTTCTGACGCATAAGGATCTGGATGAATTTTTAGGTCGTTTACAGTTTGTTTATTAAACAAATCTTTCATGTCAGAATATTCGTCACCAGTGATATATACCGCATTTTTGCCAAATTCTGATGGAGTAGCAAGCATTTCAAAATTGAATAATGCCGTAAGATTCCCAAATACGTTATCTAATTTTGGATCATCTGCAATTGCCTGAGAACCCAAAAGTCCTTTTTCTTCACCATTAAATGCCATAAAAACTAAGGAAAACTCAGGATTTTTATTTTTGAAATAATCTGAAATGCCCACTAAAGTAGAGATTCCGCTGGCATTGTCGTCTGCGCCATTAAAAACGGTGTCTTCGCCGCCTGCTTTAGTTCCAATATGATCAAAATGTCCAGAGAATCCCAATGTTTTCTCAGATTTACCTTTTTTTATACCACAAACATTGTATACCGTTTTTCCTTTATAATTAAATGGAACGAGATAAGAATTTCCGGTGCAATAGTCGAGTTTGTTTTCCTCGAAAAGTTTAGCAATATATTTAGCTGCATTATCATTTTCTAGTGTACCAATTTCTCTTCCTTTCATCTCATCAGAAGCTAGGGTAGAAATGATAGAGTACAAACGATCTTTTGTGGTCTCCTGAGCAAAAGCATAAGTAGAGAATAAAGATAATACAAGATAAGTGAGTTTTTTCATGGATATTATTTTTATTAAAGTATAAATGAGTAATAATCCGTAAATATAAATAAAAAAAAACAGCTCCCATAGGAAACTGTTCTTACTCAAAAAATCATTGTGAGGTTATCGAATTCTGTCTACAGATTTTACGAGTCTTTCATCCTTTTTTAGATAGATGTTTGCAATAAGCAAAGTTACTATCGCGATAGCTGGAAAAATTGGCTCAATACCCTTCTCAGGAAAATCTATTCCTCCGGGTAAGATTTGCAACCAGTAAATCAATAATCCTATCAACAAAGCGTTTATAATGATGCTTACTTTATTCAGCAAAATTTGTCTATTTCTGTTTTTATATCCAAATAAACTCAAAGCACCTATCAATACGAGAATGATAGATAAAGCATCAATAATCGGTAAATCTCCGAACATTTTTGCGTCTTGGCCTGTGATAAATAGGAAAACTGCCGATAAAATTGACAGTAAAATCCAGATGGTTTGTATTCTTTGTAACATAGAATTTTAAATTCAAGAGCAAAAATAACATAAATTTTGCACAATTCAAAAATAAGTGTAGATTTGCATTATACAATGTACTTGAAAACTTAAGTCACCGGACTTACTTTTCTTACTCACAACTAATTACATTTTTACTTTATATATGTTTAACATAGAAACGTTAAGGTCAAAATCCGTATCGGAATTGACTAAAATCTTAAAAGATTTGGGCGTTAAGGTTGCAAGAACAAGCACAGAAAATGACAAAATTTTCGCTATTCTTGATTTTCAGGCTTCTAACCCTAAAGTTTCAAAGGATTATTTCAATACTACAGAAACAACTACAGAAACTGAAGAAATACCTGCTGAAAAAGTAGCGAAAACGGCTCCTAAAAAAACAGCTCCCAAAAAAATAACAAAACCAAAAGCAACGGCAGAAGTGCCAACAGAAATCGCACCTGTAGTATCTGAAGAAGTGTCTCCAGAACCAATAGCGGAAGTAAAACCTGCGCCAGAGGAAACTCAAGAAGTAAAATCTACATCAAATCCTGCAAATCCTTCCAAAAATTCTAAGCAAAAAAGAACTAGAGTAGCTCCTAATGCACAGGCACAAGAATCTACTACTGCCACTGAAAAACAGGAAACTTCAGAAACTCCAGAATCTCAGTCTGTACCTGTAAAAGAAGATAGACCCAAGAGACCTCAACAAGGTCAACAAAATCCAAACCCGAATCCTAATCAAAAAGGGCAAAACCAGAATAACCCAAACCAAAATAACGGAAATTCTCAGCCTAGGAATCAGAATAACAATAACAACAATCCGAATCAGAATCCTAACCAGAATTCTAATCCCAACCAAAACCAACACAACAACTCCAATCAGAATCCTAACCAAAACAGGAATAACGATAGGCATGAAGAACAGGATTCTCGTAAAGAATTCAACTTTGATGGATTGGTGAGTATAGAAGGTGTATTAGAGATTTTACCAGATAACTATGGTTTCCTTAGATCATCTGATTTCTCTTATATTTCTTCACCTGATGATGTGTATGTTTCTACTGCACAGATTAGAAATTTTGGATTAAAAACTGGTGATACTGTAAAAGGTATCGTGCGTTTACCAAAGGAAGGTGAAAAATATTTCTCCCTACAGAAACCAACAGAGGTAAATGGTAGAGATTTAGCTTTTATAAAAGATAGAGTTTCTTTCGAGTATCTGACACCATTATTCCCAGAAGAGAAATTCAATCTTTCTGGAAATAATTCTACGATGTCTACTAGAATCGTAGATTTATTTACCCCAATTGGAAAAGGACAGCGTGCTATGATTGTAGCGCAGCCAAAGACGGGTAAAACAATGTTGCTAAAGGATATCGCTAATACCATTGCAGCCAACCATCCAGAAGTATATATGATTGTACTTCTTATCGATGAGCGCCCAGAGGAAGTTACTGATATGGAAAGAAGTGTAAATGCAGAAGTGATTGCATCTACCTTTGATGAGGCTGCAGACAAACATGTGAAAGTGGCCAATCTTGTTCTTGCAAAAGCACAAAGAATGGTAGAGTGTGGGCATGACGTGGTGATTCTTTTAGATTCTATCACTAGATTAGCAAGAGCATATAACACAGTAACGCCCGCGTCAGGAAAAGTTCTTTCTGGAGGTGTAGACGCCAACGCATTACACAAACCAAAGAGATTTTTTGGGGCAGCAAGAAATATAGAAGGAGGAGGATCTCTTACCATTATTGCAACTGCACTTATCGATACCGGTTCTAAAATGGACGAAGTAATTTTTGAGGAATTCAAAGGAACTGGAAATATGGAACTTCAATTGGATAGAAAAATTGCCAACAGAAGAATCTATCCTGCGATTGATCTTGTATCCTCTAGCACGCGTAAAGACGATTTATTATTAGATGAAGTTACTTCTCAAAGAATGTGGATTTTAAGAAAATATCTTTCTGAAATGAATCCTGTAGAAGCAATGGATTTTGTAAGCAAAAATATGAGAGGAACTCTCAATAATGAAGAATTTTTAATGTCTATGAATAGATAAATTAAAGTTTATATTGTTAATTGAAGCGCAGATTTTTATAATTCTGTGCTTTTTTTATATATTAATAAAAATAACCTTGAGCTTGGTATAAGCGAGCTTTTAAAGAGTCTATTGGATAATCAGAAATAATCTGTGTTAAAGATTTATTAAATAAGTAAGTAAATCTTGAATTTAGTTTAAATATTGGTTAAATTTACATATTAACATTAAATATTAAAAGTATGTCATTCGAACTACCAACATTAGGATACGCTTACGAGGCTTTGGAGCCTACAATTGATGCAAAAACAATGGAAATCCATTATACTAAGCACCACCAAGCGTATGTAGATAATTTAAATAAAGCTATTGCAGGAACAGAACTGGAAGGTAAAACTATTGAAGAAGTTTGCCAAACAGGTACTGATAAGCCAGCGGTAAGAAATAACGGAGGTGGACACTTCAATCACTCTTTGTTTTGGAATATCCTTACTCCAGGGGGAAGCAATGAGCCTGTAGGAAACGTAAAAGTGGCTATCGAAGCTTATGGTGGACTAGAAAAATTCAAAAATGATTTCTCTGAAGCAGCTAAAACTAGGTTTGGTTCTGGATGGGCTTGGTTAGTAAAAAATGCTGACGGATCTGTATCTGTTTCTTCTACACCAAATCAAGACAACCCTTTAATGCCTGTTGCAGATGTAAAAGGAACTCCAGTTTTAGGATTAGATGTGTGGGAGCATGCTTATTACCTAAACTATCAAAACAGAAGACCTGACTATGTATCAGCTTTCTTCTCTGTAGTAAACTGGGATAAAGTAGAAGAATTATTTAATAAATAATCTTTTTCTTATCATCATACAAAAGGTTCAGATAATTCTGAACCTTTTTTTTGTGCTTTTATTTCCCCTTAAACTCTCTTTGGTATACGGATACGGCTGGAAAATGGTCACTATATCCACCCGTAAAGCGATTTCCATCCCAAGAACGGAAAGGGTATCCTTTGTATTGGCCTTCTTCGTTGATGAGATATGATGGTGCGTAAATTTCAGCTTTAAATAATGAATAGCTTGAAGTTACCTTTTCCTCATTGTAAAGATTTTTGGAGATAATAATTTGATCAAACAAATTGGGCGCATCTCGATAAGCTAACGATGCAACGCCTGCTTTATAGAGTTTATACATTAAATTATAATAAGGAGAGGATTCTGATAATTCTTTCGGGTCTCCCACAGCGCCCAAATATTTTTTCAAACTTGGGCTTACAGGATCATCATTAAAATCTCCCATGGCAATCATTTTTATATTGGGGTTTTCCTCAGATAATAAATCCATTTCTTTTTTTAAAACATCTGCTGCGGCATTTCTTTTCTGTCTAGATAATGCTTCTCCAGCAGTTCTAGAAGGCCAGTGATTCATGAAAATTGCGATCTTTTCGCCATCCAAATAGCCTAAAGTTACCAATAGATCTCTCGTATGCTGTCTTCTACCTTCTTCATTAAATATTTTGATTTCTTTGGTGTAAAAATCTTCTACCACAAATCTGTTTTTTTGGTATATGAGAGCAATATCAATCCCTCTAGCATCATAAGAATTGGTATGAACAATGCCATAATCACTTTTTGCGAGAGCAGGTTGCCTTATTAGATCCTCTATCACTTGTCTATTTTCTACTTCTATAAGACCACAAACCACAGGATTATCATTGGTATATTGTCTTCCCAATTCCGAAATCACTTTAGCCTCGTTGGCTAATTTTTGATTATAAAATTTCGTTCCCCATAGTTTCGGACTTTTTGGTGTGAAATCATCGGATAATATTTGCCTTTTTATCACCTTTTTACCTACTAATAATTCATCTTTCCATTCGCCTTTGTAATTTTCTGTAGTTTCCAAAAATTTCAAAGAATCCAAGGGGACACTTCTGTGAAATTTGGGATTACTAAAGGGTAAAGTACCATCTATATAGTCTGCCGAGGCTATTGTGTCCCAAAGATTTTCTACGTTCAAGAATGCAATGGTTGCTCTTTTTACTTGTTTTTGTTGTCCAAAAGTGATTGCGAAAAGGAGCATAAAAACTAAAATCGAATATTTTTTCATATAAAAGTGTTTTTAATTATTATTAAAACAAATATGATTTATAAAGTCTATAATTCAATTTTGAATTTTACAGTTAAAAGCCTTATCGATTATAGATATTTTAATTTGTTAAGATATTTTAATATAATTCGTGTTGTTATTTTTCAAAATTAATGAAAATAATATTACATTTGTTTGTGTTGTGTTAAATAATTTTAAACAAACCACTAACGATGATGAAAAAAATTCCCTTAATCGCATTGTTCACTTTGCTACCAGCTTCTTATTACTATGCACAAACTACTGTATATGCCTATGTAAGGGGACAAGATGGTAAACCATTAGAAAAAGCTACCGTAATTCTAGATCAGATAGATGAGGTAGAAACAGACAAAATAGGATATTTTCAGTTTGTAGATCTTAAATCTGGTCATTATAGGATTATTATTTCAAAACCCAATTTAGAATCCAAGATTCTTGAGTTTGATATTTTAAACAAAGAAAAAAGAAAGGATTTAGGAGTTGTTTTACTTCCTTCTGCTTTACAATCTGACGCTGGTGTTGTGGTAGTAGACGATTCGGCTAACGATACAGAAGATGGAGGGTCTTCTATGCAGCCTACAATTGGTTTGCTTAGTTCCGGAAAAGATATTTTTCAAAATGTTTCAGCATTCGATCTTGGTGCTTATTGGTTTCGGGCAAGAGGAGTTGATAATCGGTTTGAAGATGTATCATTCAATGGAGTTTTGATGTCTAAAAATGATGATGGAAAAATAGATTTTAGCAATTGGGGCGGACTGAATGATGTGACGCGTTATCCTTACGAATATGTAGATAATATTACACCTTCAGAATATACATTTGGAAATCTTGGTGGTGTAGCTTACTACAATACCAAAGCTTCTGGCTATAGAAAACAAACTTCTATCGCCTATTCTTTTAGTAATAGAAGTTATTTCCACCGAGTGATGGCTACCTATTCTACTGGATTGTCTAAAAAAGGTTGGGCTTTTACTTTTTCGGCAAATAGAAGATGGGGAGATCGTGCAATAATTGATGGTGTTTACCAAGATTCTTATGGATATTTTGGTTCTATCGAAAAGAAATTTAGTGACAAGCATTCTCTTAATTTTACAGGGTTTGGCTCGCCTACCTACAGAGCCTCTAATTCTCCGAATACCCAAGAGGTGTACGATATCATGGGGAAAAATTACAACTCTTATTGGGGATGGCAAGATGGAGAAAAACGAAATGCGAGAATAAGAAATGTGTTTGAGCCCATGTTTATGCTAACGGATTATTTGAAGCTAGGTAAAAATTCTAATTGGATAAATACGTTATCCTACCAAATAGGAAGTGATGCTAGAAGTAGGCTAGATTGGTTTCATGCGGAAGATCCCAATCCCACTTATTATAGAAAATTGCCAAGTTATGGTTTGGCAACAGAAGACGAATTTCGGGAAAATGCTCAGATAGATTGGCAATCTCTGTATAATGCAAATCGTAATAATCTTATAGATATGTCTGGTAATCCGCGTGGCGCGATATACAGTATTGTAGAAGATGTGAATAAAGATAAAACATTCAATTTTGCTTCGCATTTTGATACTCGTATAGCCGAAAATTGGAAATTGAACATTAATGTGAATTACCAAAATTTCCAATCAGACAATTTTAGAAGAATTAAAGATCTACTGGGAGCCAATTTCGCCTATAATCTCAACGCCTTTAATAATGATGTACGTTACAATGTGGATGATGACAATGTAGAAGCAAGGGTAGGAGATCGAACACAATATTCTTATCAGCTAAACAAATCTTCGTATAGCCTCCATGTTTCTTCTGAAATTGATTTTAAAAGATGGAACATCGTCGCATCCTTATTCAGTTCTTATTCAGAATCTCAAAGAGATGGAGCGTATAGAAGTGGTATCGCTATTTTTAAAGATCATTCCAAAGGCAAAAGTGCCGTATACGATGCCTTGGATGCTGGTATAAAAGGAAAAATTACCTATAAAATAAATGGTAAGAATTTCATAGTTTATAATGGCGCATTTTTTAGTTTGGCGCCTACATTCAACGAAATTTTTATCAATCCAAGGACTGCAGATTTCACCACGCCAGGTGTTAAAAATCAAATAATTAATTCTAACGATATTAGTTATATATTGAGAGGTCAGATTCTTAAACTAAGACTTTCGGGATATTACACAACGATACAAAATGCTACAGAAATATCTAGATACTACGCGGATGTAGATAGCCCTGGCTCTACAAGTTCACTCAGTACATTAGTAAATGAAGCCATGAGTGGCGTTAATAAATCTTACCTAGGAATAGAACTAGGAATTGATGTAAAAATATTGCCAACGCTGAATGCCCTTGGTGTAGTAAGTGTAGGAGAATATAAGTATACCCATAATCCTGAAGTATCTACGTTTGATGACATTAATGGATTTCGATCTTCCAATGATACTTGGGGAAAAGCCAACATCAAAGATTATAAAGTAGCAGGCACGCCGCAAAAAGCATTTTCTTTTGGTTTAAAATACAATTCGCCTAAATATTGGTGGATAGGAGCTTCTGCCAATTATCTGATGGATCAGTATTTGGATTTTTCGGCACTCAATAAGACTCCTTATATGTATACTAATCCCTCTACCAACGATCCCTATCCCAATGTAACACCCGAATTAATACAACAAATTACGGCTCAAAAGAAGTTTGATAATCAGTTTATGCTTAATGCCAATGCGGGAAAATCTTTTCTATTGGGCAAGTATCGCATGGGGCTAAGCATATCTGTAAATAATATTTTGAACAATAGAAACTATGTTACAGGTGGTTTCGAGCAAGGTAGAAACGTAAATTTTGCTGATGCTTTGGCAGATTCTCAGCGTGCCAACCCCTATTTTGCTCCCAAACTTTGGTATGATCGCGGAACTACTTTCTTCACCAATCTTTATTTAAGATTCTAAAAACAAAATTCAGATGAAAAATAATAACCTTTTCCTACGATATATTTTTCTTTCGGTAATTCTACTGATCTTGGCAGGGTGTGTACATGATGATACCTATAACGAACCCGATTTGGGATCTTATAATTGTGTTTCAGATTTTAAAACTACGGTCACTTTAAAACAGCTTAAAGAAAAATACACGCTCAATAATCCTACGCATGCTCCTTTTGTATTTCCTTTGGATGCTACACCTAATGATGGGAGTGACGATCTTTATACAGAAGGGTATGTTACTTCCACAGATGAATCTGGCAATATTTATAAAACAATTTACATACAAGATGCTTTAGAAAATCCTACTCATGGGTTTACCATTAGCGTAGATGCGGTGAGTACTTATACTCAATTTCCTCAAGGATCTAAAATTTATATTAAGCTAAATGGGCTTGCTGTGGGAGCATATGGGGGCGTTGTACAATTGGGAGAAAAAACAGGTACAGAATCTTCAGCCACATCAGTTTCTAGAATTAAAGAGAAAAATATTTCTAACCACTTATTCAGATCTTGCACCATAAAGGGTATAATAGTCCCTAAAATAATGACAGCAGCACAAATGGTGTCAGCTAATGACCAATATATTGGTTGTCTTATTCAGATTAATAATGCGGAGTTTGACCGCAAAGTTCTGTGTACCCAATTTGCTCCTAGTGGCACCAGTGTAGACAAGCAAATAAGAGATGCAAGTACCACAACGGCTAGAGTGGTAAGGAATAGTGGATATGCTGCATTTGCCAAAGAAAAATTACCTTCGGGTAATGGTAAATTTGTAGGAATCTATAGTAAGTATAATTCTACTTACCAAATGTTCATTAATAAACTAACCGATCTAGAGATGATTAAATTTCCACGTTTGGATGGTCTTACGAGTGATCCTTGTAAGTTTAGTAATGTGGACTTAACTCAAAAGACAATTGCTGAGGTAAAACAATTGACTACTGGTACGCTAGTACCTATTACTGGAGATTTCTATATAAAAGGTAAAGTAACCGCAAATGATAAATCTGGGAATTTTTACAAATATCTATATGTGGAAGATGCAAGTGGAGGAATTAGAATAAATATTGATAAATTAGATCTTTATAGTGATGCTCGTTTTGTTGTAGGAAAAGATATTTATATCAAATTAAAGAATTTATATGTGGGTTCTATTTCGGGCGAAGTACAATTGGGTATGCCTTTCAATGGAGAAGTGGGAAGAATACCCGAAGTTGATATTTACCAATATTTCTTTGATGCCAATACTCTTATTTCTTCACCGATCCCAACGGAGAAAACCATCAAACAACTTGGTATGGCGGATGTAGGTAAGTTTGTAAAAATTAAAGATTTACAGTTTATCAATTCAGATTTAGAAAAAGTATACTCTGCATCTAATGTTTCCAATAGAACCTTGGAAGATTGTGTAGGAAATACTCTTACACTTCGTACAAGTAGTTTTGCGGATTTTGCAAGTACTACAATTGAGACTGGAAAGGGTGATATCTATGGGATACTTACATTATATAATGGTAATTATCAAATTTGGATAAGAGACCTTTTGGGTGCTGATCTAGATGCTACAAGATGTGATGGCTCTACTTATATATCGTTACCAACCTTGTATGAAGATGGTTTTGGTGCTACTGGTTTTAGTTCAGATTGGACTACTTATAATGTTGTTGGAGCTCCAATTTGGCAAACTTCTAATGTTGGAAATGGAACAAATTATTACGCAACCATGAATGGTTTTGCCACTGGAAATAGCACCAATGAAGATTGGCTGATTTCAAAATCTGTGAGTTTGGTAGGGAAAACGCAAGCAGCGGTGAGTTTTACATCAGATGTAAGATATGCAGGAAATTCTTTGCAGGTTTACGCTACAGAGCAATATACAGGAGATCCTTCTACTACTGTTTGGGTTATCTTACCAGCCACACTAGATAGCAATAATTTGGCTTTTGGAGACTGGGTAGGATCTGGTAATGTGAGTTTGAATTCTTTCTTAGGTAAAAATGTAAGAATAGGATTTAGATATACCTCAACTTCATTTTCGGCAGCGACTTGGGAAGTTGACGATTTCAAAATAAAAGGACAATAACAATTGATAAAACACAGGTGATTATTGGGTGAAGCGAGCATTATTGTTCGCTTTGCTTTTTGTTTTTAAACGAATTTAAATGATGTTTTTTAAGCAAAAAAAATCCGTAGACAACGCAACGGATTTTCTATTTTATTTATTTTAACTTAAAAAGAAACTTCATTTACCTCTTTTCCTCTTTGGAAGTTCATGGTCTTTTGTTTGCCTTTATAGGCAATATTCACTAGGTTGATCTGTTTAGGAAATGCGCCCAGTAAAATAGTATTCTTTATCTTTAAGCTACTTATGTCTGCTACGCCACCAGCTTCAAAGTATACCCAAACAGTTTCTCCACTTACTTGGCTTCCTGTAAAAGTGAGTGTTTTGGGAGAATTATTTACATATACATCAAAATTATTATTCACGTATTTTTTTACTTCTGCTTCAAAGCCAGCAGTACTTTTATTAATCTTTATAGCATCCGCAATATGATCTGTATTTATCTTAGTAGTAAATTTCAAAGTCTTGCTACCATCAATATAATCTACTTTCGTCATAGAGGAGTAAAAATCGGCACTTATGAAACTCATGAGAACTAATAGGGTAAAGATGCCCGATATGTATAATTTTATTTTCATTTTATTAAATAAATTTGCAATCATTCTGTTATATGTAAGTCTCAAATATAATGCCAATTAAAAATTAACGTTCACTGCGTATTTTTTGTAAAATGCATTAATGTGTTCCACTGCTTCGTCTGCGGAATCTACCACTCTGTAAAGGTCTAGATCCTCTTTGGCAATCATCCCTTCTTTGAGTAAAGTATCTTTGAACCAACCCAAAAGTCCGCTCCAAAATTCGGTACCAACAAGAACAATTGGGAACTTCCCAATTTTATTAGTTTGTATTAAGGTAAGTGCCTCTGTAAGCTCATCTAATGTTCCAAAACCGCCAGGCATCACCACAAAACCTTGAGAATACTTCACAAACATCACTTTTCTTACGAAGAAATAATCATAGTTCATCGAAAGCATTTTGCTGATATAAGGGTTGAAATGCTGCTCAAAGGGCAATTCAATATTCAATCCAATAGAAGTTCCGTTGGCATTATGTGCCCCTTTATTACCTGCCTCCATAATACCAGGGCCGCCTCCAGTGATAATGCCGAAACCAATTTTTGTAATTTTTTCGGCAATCTCTACTGCCATATCATAGTACTTGGTATCCGGTTTTAGTCTTGCAGATCCAAAAATGGTAACACAAGGGCCAATTTTAGACATTCTTTCGTAGCCATCGACAAATTCTGCCATGATCTTGAAAACCATCCAGCTGTCCTTTGTTACAATTTGGTCCCATGTTTTTTGCTTGAAACTATTGTGTAATTTTCTTTCTTCTAAACTGTATTCAGGATTTACGTTCCCTTCATGAGATCTTTCTTCAATTTTCATTGTATTTTATTTAAAGTGTTTTTCTGCTTCTATTACAGATTCGGGTCTTCCTACATCTACCAAAATACTTTCGTGCAAGAACCCATGAATTTTTTCTGTGTTCATTAGATCCAAATATTCTTCCATAATAGAAAATTTTCCTGTTCTTTTTATTTTATTAAAAATTTCAGGGTTGATGCAATGCACTCCACTAAATGCGTAGGGTTTAAAGGCTTTATTAAACTTTGCTAATCTTTGTTCACCTGTTTGCACATTCATCCAACCGCGCAAAACCATATCATCATTAAAAAGCAATTTTCTAGAGCTGTCTCTATCCGAAACTGCTAAAGTAGCAAAGTCATTGATGTTTTTGTGATACGCTACAAAATCTGTGATATTGATTTTAGTAAGTATGTCGGCATTCATAATAAGGAAGTCCTCACCATGATCTAAGAATCTTTTAGCAAAAATCAAACCACCACCAGTTTCTAAGAGTTCAGAAGCTTCATCAGAAAACTCTATATTACAATTGAAATTATTGTTCGTTTTCAAAAAATCCGAAATTTGACTACCAAAATGGTGAATATTAATCACAAAGTCGGTAATCCCAAATCCCTTCAAATATTTGATATTTCTTTCTAATAGTGGAACTCCGTTTACTTTTGCCAAAGCTTTTGGATGATGATCTGTAAAAGGTTTTAGGCGAGTGCCTTTTCCCGCTGCAAAGAGTAATGCTTTCATTATGTAATAAGAATGAATTATTTTAAAATAAACCTAAATTCCAAAATGTGGAAAGAGCTGATTATTTGTTGAGTTGAGGTTGCTCATCGTGATGAATGCTTACTTCTGTTCCTTCTGGAAATTTTTCTTTGATAAATTCTGCAATTTTTATTGCACAATATACCGATCTGTGTTGTCCGCCAGTACATCCAAAGTTGATTTGTAGATTGTCAAATCCTCTGTTTAAATAATCGTTGATATTAATGGACACCAAATCTTTCACCAAGTTCAAAAATTTTGGCATTTCGGTTTTAGTCTCCAAATAATCTTGCACGCCAACATCATTACCTGTCTGTATTTTGTATTCTTCAATCCTCCCAGGGTTCAAAATTCCTCTACAATCGAATGCGAAGCCTCCGCCATTACCAGAATGATCTTTTGGGATGCCTCCTTTTTTGTAAGAAAAACTGTGGATGTCTATATGTAACATGATTAGTTATTTAAAATTAAATTATTATTGAGAAACTAAAGCAGAAATTTTCTCCTTAGTTTTTGTAGTATTCAGTTGCGAAATTACCTTATTCAGCTCTGGATATTGGTTCATAGACCCCCAAGATGTAGAAAACTGTATGATGTTTTCTATGCCTTTGCCTATACTTGCGATGAAATGTTGTTTTTTCTGGATCAATCCACGGAAACCGTAAGCACCCAAAACTTGTAAAAATCTCATTAATTGTATAGGTTGTATAGAATTTCTAAGATCTGTTTTGGTTTTTTCATCATCAAATTGCTGAATATAAAAATCTAGCATTTCAGCTCTGAAATTTGTGCTAAAATTGGCTTTGGCTTGATATAAAAACGAAATCACATCATACATCAAAGGTCCTTGCATCGAAGATTGATAATCTATAAAGGAAACTTCGTCATGATTATTCACCATGATATTTCTTGCTTGGAAATCGCGAATCATCAATCCTTGTGGTGCAGTATTTTCTACTAATGCCACTATTTTTTTAAATTCTTTGAGTAGAGTAGACTTGTGATATTCTAGTTCTAAAACGTCTACCACAAAATTTTTGAAATAATACAAATCGTGCATTACAGGTAGTTCATCATATTTTTCGTACTCGAAAGTTTGGGTGAAATCTATTTTATCTTTTGTAGCAGTTTGTAGGATAAAAAGTTTTTGCAAAGCTTGTTTCGCAAGCAATTTTACTCGATTAGATGCGCCTTCTTCGCTTATTATTTCAGAAAAAGTAGCATTTCCTACGTTTTCTTGGATATACGTTTTTCTATCATTAGAAATCTGAAATAGAGTAGGCGTATTTAGATGTAAACTAGAAAAAACGTTAGAAAAATAAAAAAAACACTCGTTTTCCGAAACATTTTCATTGTAGGTAACGATGAAATCTCCTTTTTTGTTTTGAGCCAAAAAATTCACTCTTGCAGATCCGCTCTGAGCCAAGGTGGTAAATTGGGTTGATTTTTCACCAAAATAGGATTCGAAAAATATTTTTGCGTTTTCGGATATCATAATAGTCGACAAATATACTAAATTACACCCTAATTTTTATCTTTGTAGAATGCTAAAGGATTTTAAACCTATTTTAATCATTTTATTACGATTTATCATCATCTATTTGGTGTTGCTGCTTGGTTATCAGTTTTATCTGAATAGCTTTAGAGCGCAAGGTTTGGACCCTTTTTCTAGACTTGTTGCCGACCAAGTTATGTTCATTCAGAATCATTTGGGATTTTCTACTTCATTGTTTGACGATGTGAATAATGAGCAGGTTTATTTTATTGTAAAGAATGAGTATGTGACAAGAATGGTGGAAGGTTGCAATGCAATCTCTGTGATTATCTTGTTTTTTGCTTTTATTTTTGCTTTTTATAAAGGAGCAAAAACTTTCCTATTCGGAATTATTGGATTTATAATTCTTTATATTATTAATGTGATTAGAATTGCTGGCCTTAATTTAGTGACAAGAGATTATCCTAAATATAGTAAGATGTCCCACGACTATTTTTTTCCTGCAATTATCTACGGTACTGTGGTGATATTATGGTTGGTTTGGATTAAATTTTTTGCCCTGAAAAAATGAAAATAATTTCTTGGATAATGGTGATTCTGGGAATCGCAGGGCTGATGAGTGTAAGAATACTAGAAGATAAGCTATTCTATGATCCTCTACTAGCCTATTTTCATGATTCAAACGAAAATATGAAGCTACCACAAGTAGAATGGACAAAACTCATATTTGGGCATCTATCTAGGTTTGTTTTGAATCTCATATTCTCTTGTGTTATCATTCATTTTATCTTTAAAAATAAACAATGGACACAACAAGGAGCGTTATTGATTTTTATTGTATTCGCAATTACATTTCCTATCTATCTATTTTGCATCGATAATAATTTTGAAATTGGCTACCTTTTTTCTTTTTATATGAGAAGATTTGTAATACAACCTTTGATATTGCTACTTATTGTTCCGATTTTCTACTACCGAAAGAAAATGATAGAGTAGGTAGTTTTATAAACTGTGTTTTTTGATATGTGTCACGTTTTCGGCCGTCCATACAACCCTTTTTACAAAGGTTCTTTCTCTTACTTTACAATCTGATATTTGGCAAACTTCGCAGGATATTGGTTTGCAATCGTCCATATGAAAATTGAATTCGATCGTTCTTTTTGTGTTTTTTGCTAGTAATAGAATCATATTTTCCATTTCGTTGTGGGCATCTCTTAGGCTGTAATACCATGGCAGAGTGATATGGGCATCAATGTGCAGCGACGCTCCAAACTGTTGTACTTTCATATTATGCACATCTATCCACTCTATTTTTCTATTATTTTCTAATACGCGTATAATATTGTCTAGAATTTGAGGATCTTGTTCATCCATTATTCCGCTAAGTGCTTTTCTGATAATTTTGTATCCAACAAATATAATGTATAGCCCAAATAGGAGCGCTATGACCGAATCTAGCCAGAATATGTGGGTTAAATATACAATTACTAAACTGATCACTACGCCTAACGTAGTAATAGTATCAGATTGAAGATGTTTCCCCGAGGATATAAGGACTACTGAGTTTACTTTTTTACCTTTTTTTATTGAAATATATCCTAAAATATAGTTGATGATAGCCGTTGCTGCAATGATGGCAATCCCCCAATCTAAAGATTTCAATATTTTTCCTATAATCAAACTATTAATTCCCTCATAGATAATCATAATCCCCGCAATTGCGATAAGCGCTCCTTCTATGCCCGATGTTACGAATTCTACTTTGCCATGCCCGTAAGGATGGTCTTCGTCTTTAGGTTTGGAAGCTAAATACAATGAATATAATCCCATAAATGCACTAATAACATTCACAATACTTTCCATCGCATCAGAAAATACAGCATCTGAATCTGTAAGTTTCCAAGCGACAATTTTAGCCATAAAGAGCAACATTCCAAAAATAGCAATCCATTTTTGAAACGAGATATTCTCTTTTACGATGTTTTTTGTATCCATACTTTGATAAAAAAAAGAATCTCTTTTGGAGACTCTTTTCTTTTTTGTTAGTTTATACTAATTTATTTTCTACTAAGTATTCTGCGATCTGTACTGCGTTTGTAGCAGCGCCCTTTCGGAGATTGTCTGCTACTATCCAAAGATTCAGCGTATTGGGTTGAGATCGGTCTCGGCGGATACGTCCTACAAAAACCTCATCTTTACCTTCAGAGTAGAATGGCATTGGATATTCGTTATTAGCAACATTATCCATCACCACAACGCCAGGAGTTTCAGAGAGTATTTTTCTTACTTCATCCAAATCAAATTCATTTTCAAATTCGATATTTACGCTTTCAGAGTGTCCTCCTTGTACAGGAACTCTTACCGCAGTTGCCGTTAAACTAAATGTATCATCACCCAAAATCTTTTTTGGTTCTTTCATTAGTTTAATTTCTTCTTTGGTATAATCGTCATCAGAAAATACATCACAATGAGGAAGCGCATTCTTGAAAATTTGGTAAGGATATACCTTTGCCACATCATCATTACCTACTACCTCACCGTTTAGCTGATCTACTGCTGCTTTACCAGTACCTGTAACAGATTGATAAGTAGAGATGACAACTCTTTTTAGATCGTATTTCTGATTAAGTGGACCTAATACCATTACCAATTGAATTGTAGAACAATTTGGGTTAGCAATAATTTTATCTTCTTTAGTCAATACTTGCGCATTGATTTCTGGTACCACCAATTTTTTGTCTGGATGCATTCTCCAAGCTGAAGAATTATCAATAACTGTAGTTCCTACTTCTGCAAATTTGGGTGCATATTCTAAAGAAATACTTCCTCCAGCAGAGAAAATAGCGATTTCGGGTTTGGCTGCAATGGCGTCTTCCATACTTACAATAGTATAGTCTACCTGTTTATACTTTATCTTTTTCCCGATAGACTTCTCAGAAGCTACCAAAATTAATTCTGTTATTGGGAAATTTCTTTCATCCAAAACTTTCAGCATCACTTGCCCCACCATTCCGGTGGATCCTACCACAGCTACTTTCATTGTATTAAAAAAGGGTTTATTTGTATATATATTCGTTATTCATTTAAGCAAAAAGCCTATGCCATTGGAAAGCCCAAAGTACTAATGCTAAAGCTACTACAGCCATAATTACCCAGCTCATTTGTAACTTGTCGTTTGTTTTAAATTTTTTATTTAAAATAGTTAACAATACAGCCGCCACAATCATTGCAAAAGGATGTTCTACATAAGCATTACGAGAAACAGAATCTTTCATTAATGTTCCTGCTGCCGTAGCTGCTTTGAATCCTGGTGAGAAGAAAAATAACATTACCAAACCAATAACAGCTTGGGTATGAAAGAAAATCATGGTGAAAAGAGTAGATTTTCGCAATAATTTTGAAATTTTTCCTGAATATCCAAACATGGTTACTACTAATGCAACTACGAAAATTGCAATTGCAAGCAATATTAAATAAGCGAAACCACGGTGTGCTTGAAGCATAAAATTGAAATCCATACTGATAATTTTAAGTTAATTGCAAAGATAAAAAAAATCCCGACGTAGAGTCGGGATTAATATCATTATAAGAATTATTATTCTTAGAAATTGAAAGATAAGTTAGCTGACCAAGTTCTTCCGAATCCGAAATAAACTCTGTTAGCAGTAGCAACACCTTCATACATTCTTCCCGCTTCATAGTAAGATTTACCTTTGTCTGGATCACCATTAGTTGTAATTTTGTCATCACTGAAGATATTTGTGGCACCATCAGCAATATAGGTAGTATCAAACAAGTTGTATACATTTGCCCCTATTGTGAAATAGTTTGAAGGATTGTTCAATCTAATTTTATAAGAGATACCTAAATCAAATACATTGAAATCTGGTAATTGTAAAGTACCTCTTTCTTGATTTTCGATTTTAGAGAAAGTTGTAGGATCAATAGATGAATATAATTCTCCTGTATATCTCCAAGTACCATAGATTGATAAATCTTTTACTGGTCTTAGTGTAGCTCCTAATGAAGCAGTAAATTGAGGGATAGAGTTAGATCCTGATCCTCCTACTTTTACACCATCTAAATAAAGTGTAGTACTATTAGTTCCTCCTACAACATTAATCGGGTTATTGTTATTATCAAACGTAACTCCTGTAGCATTTCCTTCATACTTATAGTCTCCGTAAGATAACATACCTTGGAATTCTAACCAATTAGTTGCTTTGTAGCTTGCATCTACCTCAACCCCCATGTGTACCTGGGTGATTCCGTTAATTTCAGCATATCCTGCTACTATAGAGCTAATATTCGTTGTTGGATCTAAAACATCAAAATCTTGAGATTTTCTCATCCATCTGTCTTTCCATTCAGTTCTGTAAACGTTAACGTTTGCATTGAATTTTGCAGATCTAAAACCATATCCTAATTCAGCAGAGAAAATTTTCTCGTTGGTAAGAGTTGGATTAAGAACTTGTTGGTTAGATGGGTAAACAGAATTCATAAATGGTTGTTTACTATAGTATCCTATATTACCAAATACATTATGGTTATCGTTGATATTATAGTTTAATCCCCCTTTAACATTGTATCCAAAAAGGTCTTTGAAACCAGTTTTAGTATTCACATTTTGTCCTTGTTGAATAGTAGATCCATCATTTTTCACAAAGTTATCAATTCTTTGGTATGATTGATTAGAGATTGATCCTTGTACAAATGCAGAAAGATTATTTTTAGAATACTCGATTTGTCCGAAACCAGAGTACCATAATACTTCTCCATCGTTACTGTAACCTACTTGGTCTTCTAAATCTGCAGTTTTACCACCGAATGGGTTCCAAGATAAGTTTTTATAATTGAAAGCTCTAGAAACGACTCTAGGAGCTAAATTTACATTTTTATTATCTTTATATCCCGAAGCACCATATAGATTATTGATAACTTGGTAGTGGTAACCATAATAATATCTATCATCAGTTCCTATTGAGAAATTCCAATTATCATTTATTTTATGCTGGAAGTTTGCGATAATACCATACCAGTTGTGAGAGTTGATAGAAGATCTCTGTACCAACGTAGAGTTTGAAGCTGTAGCTGGATTGTTAAGATTTACAGCTGCATTGGCAGCAAAGATTGCATCATAGTCGTAATGTCCACCAGCATCTCTTGTAAAGTTGTTGATCCCTTTACCACCCACTCTTCCTAAATCACCAGTACCACCACCTCTACCATTAGAAGCATAGATTACTGTAGATAATTTAGATTTTTCAGACATCGTCCAATCCCAGTTCAACATCATTACAGGCTTAGCGTAGTAGTTACCTCTATTTGATAGAGCTACTCTTTTACCCTCGCTATTTGTATAATATCCGAAATCTGAGTTGTAAGATCTGTTTGGAGTACCGTCGTTATCTGGATTATATTTGATATAATCATTAATTGTACTTGCATAACTTCTTTGATCGTGCCATTGTGGAGCAGAAGTTAAAGTAAATTGAAAATTGTGTTTTTTATTTGGTTCAAAACCTAATGCAAAATAATATGCATAAGCTTCGAAGTCTGTGTTCTCAATATAAGTAGAACCAGCTTGTCTACTCATTAAAATTGAAGAAGACCAACCATCGTTAGATTTTCCTGTGTTATAAGCAAAAGATGTCTTTAAATAGTCGTTGTTACCAACTCCTAATCTTACTACACCTCCTTTTTTCATATCAGCAGTTCTTGTTATGAAGTTCATCGTACCTCCAACAGATGCGATTGCCAATTTAGAAGAACCCAAACCTCTCTGTACTTGTAGTGTACTAGTAACATCAGAAAGACCAGACCAGTTTGAGAAATAAACTGAGCCTCCTTCCATATCATTCACTGGCATACCGTTTACCATTACAGCAATATTTCTAGATTCGAAACCACGCATTGTGATACCTCCATCTCCAAATCCACCACCACTTTTAGTAGCATATACTGATGGAGTTGTATTCAAGATTTCTGGTAATTCTTGGTTTCCTAATCTTTCAATAATTTGAGCAGCTTTAATCGTTGATGCAGCTACAGGTGTTTTTCTATCTTTAGCGATATCTGTTACACCTTGTAATATTACCTCTTCAATATCTTTAGACCTTGTTGATTTCAAGGTGTCCTGAGTTTGTTGAGCATAATAAATACTAGCAGTAGAAAGTGATACAATCACTGTCAGCATCGATTTGTTGATTAATTTCATAATCGTAAGTAATAGTTAGATTTAATTTTTGTGCAAAAATCGGTAAATTTATTTTAACTATTATTAACTTAATGTTAATTTTTAATCAATCTCAATAAGCTGTAAATAATTTATTATGAGTACATTAGATTATTTCTGAATTTTCATGTGAAAAATGTCATATTATCTATTTTTTAAGGATAATAAGATGTTTTTATGAATTGCATAATAATAAAATTAGCGTATATTTCGTATTCGATTATAAATTTTTTAAAATAAATAACCTTAATTATAGTAAAAAATACAGTTTCAATTCCTCACTGATACACAAAAAATTTATAAATTTTACTCGTTAAATAGTTCTAATTGTTTTACCGCCTTCAGGCTAAGATCTATATTTTCAGCCGAATGCGTCAGCGCTCCAGCAGAAATATATGTTACGCCCGTAGTAGCAATTTCTTTTAGTTGATCTCTGGTAATTCCACCAGAAGCTTCACTTTCGCAACTGCCATTGATCAATTGAACTGCTTTTCTCATCATTTCAACATCCATATTGTCCAGCATAATCCTATCTACATTGGCTGCAATAGCTTCTTTTACCTCTGCTAGATTTCTAGTTTCGACTTCAATTTTAAGTTTCTTTTTGGTTGTTTTGATGTATTCTTTAGCCATTCTTACCGCATTGGTAATACTTCCGTTATAATCTATATGATTGTCTTTTAGCATAATCATATCATACAACCCGTATCTGTGGTTGGTGCCACCACCAATGGCAACTGCCCATTTTTCACAAACTCTGAAGTTAGGCGTTGTCTTTCTTGTATCTAAAAGTTTAGTTTTAGAACCAATCAATCTAGAATCCCATTCGTGAGTAAGGGTGGCAATCCCACTCATTCTTTGCATACAGTTGAGTACCAATCTTTCAGTAGTAAGGATAGATCTTGCGCTACCTGTTACAGTAAGTGCTACATCTCCAATGTTGGCTGTTTTTCCATCTTTAATGAAAATTTCTACTTTTAAGTTTTTATCAAAAGTTTTAAAAATCATTTCGGCTAGTTCTACACCTGCCAAAATACAATCTTGTTTTACCAATAGCTTAGCACTTTGCTGCAGATTTTTGGGTATGGTAGAAAGAGTAGAGTGATCACCGTCTTGGATGTCTTCTTCCAAAGCATTTTTTATAAATTGTTTGATCACTTTATCAGTCGCGTAGTTGGGTCTTTTCATGTTGATTGTGTAATTATAATGCTTTATGCTAAATCTTTGTTGTAAAATGCGCCTTTGTTTTGGGTCATCTCAATAGATTGTGTGATGATAAGGTGGGCAACAGTAGTCAAATTTCTAAGTTCTGAAAGTTGTGGTGAAATAATAGAGTAGCGGTAGGTTTCATCTACAGCCGCAGCAATTTCTTGGTGCTTTTGTAATGCCATTTTCAGTCGGCTATTACTTCTTACAATACCTACAAGGTCACTCATCATTTCTTGAAGTTGTTTTCTCAGATAGGAGACGATTACCATTTCTTCTATGATTTTCATGCCATCTTCATTCCATTCTGGGACAGCCTTTAGATCTTCTACATTGAAGTTGTTTTCTCTAAGAAGCTGCATTGTCTTTATGGCTGCATTATGTCCGAAAACCAAACCTTCTAGAAGAGAATTCGAAGCCAATCTATTGGCACCATGTAAGCCAGAATTGGTACATTCGCCCACCGCAAAAAGATTGTTGATTGAAGATTGTCCGTCTTTATCTACTTCAATTCCTCCCATCAGATAATGACATGCAGGAACAATAGGTATCAATCGTGTAAATGGATCAATTCCTTCACTCTTGCATTTTTTATAAATATTTGGAAAATGTTCTAAGAATTTTTCTTGGTCCATTTCTCGACAATCCAATCCTGCGTATTCATCACCAGTAATTTTCATTTCGCTATCAATGGCTCTTGCTACAATATCTCTAGAAGCCAATTCTTCGCGTTCATCATACTTATGCATGAATTTTTCACCTCTTTTGGTTCTCAGTTTTGCACCATCACCACGTACCGCTTCGGATATTAAAAACAACATTCCGTCTAGCTTGCTGTACATTGCAGTAGGGTGAAACTGATAATATTGCATATTAGTCACTTTTCCTTTTGCACGAGCTACGAAAGCAATTCCGTCACCTGTTGCGATGGTTGGATTGGTAGTGTTTTTATAAACATGTCCTGCGCCTCCTGTAGCCACTAATGTAATTTTTGAAGTAATTTTTTTTATGAGTTTAGACCTTTCGTCCAAAATATACGCGCCATAACAATGGATGTCGCCTTCATTCAGTTCTTTTCCTGGTACGTGATGTTGCGTAATGATATCAATCACATAATGATGATCTAGGATCTCAATATTAGGGCTGTTTTTTACGGTTTGTAAAAGTGCTCTTTCGATTTCAAAACCTGTAATATCTTTATGATGAACAATACGATTTTCTGTATGGCCACCTTCTCTTCCTAAGGCAAATTCGCCGTTTTTCATATCGAATTGCGCGCCCCATTCTACAATTTCGTTGAATCTTATCGGAGCCTCCCTTACTACCATTTCTACTACATCGCGTTGGTTTTCGCCATCGCCAGCTCGCATGGTGTCTTCTATATGTTTTTCGAAATTATCATTCTTAAAATCTGTAACCACAGCCAAACCACCTTGTGCATACTTGGTGTTGCTCTCGTCTTCATCAGATTTTGTAACGATGATTATTTTGGCATTCGGTAATTGTTCGGAAACCTTAATGGCATAAGATAATCCCGAAATTCCGGAACCAATTACTAATACATCCGCTTTTATCATAAACTTACTTTAGGGTAATTGTTGGCTACTTATATAAATTTAAACAATTTATCGTTGGGTTTTCTTATTTTTTTTAAATGTTGAAAGTCATCATCCTCAGATCTATATCCCAAAGCCAATGTAACAGTCACTTTTTCTTTTTCTAAATCGATACCTAGAATTTCATCTATTTTATCTTGTCTAAAGCCTTCCATAGGGCAAGTATCTATTTCCTCTATAGCAGCCGCATACATCAGATTGGCAAGTACAATATAAGATTGCTTTTCTGCCCAGTTGAAAACTTCGTCTTCATTTTTTTGTTCGATATGATGGCTAATGCTATTCTTGAAAAGTGCAAGATCATCCATTGGCACCTCTCTTACCTCAGAAATATGAGAAAAATAACCTTGAATATAACGCTCGTCTATCTTCTTTTTAGAAACTATTACAATAAGGTGAGAGCAAGTAGAAATTTGGGAAGGATTGTAGAAAGCAGGGATAAGTTTTTCTTTCATCTCTTGGCTTTCCACAATAATTATCTCATAAGGTTGTAACCCTAGAGAACTAGCCGTAAGTTTACCAGCTTCCAAAATACGAAGTAGTTTTTCTTGAGGAACAATTTTCTCGGGATTAAATTTTTTCACAGAATATCTTCTGCTAAGTGCTTCCAAATGATTCATAAAACAAATTTAGGAATTGAATATGAATAATAAGAGTATTAAAGCAAATATTAGTAGGAATAATACCGAATTGCTAAGGTTTTTCTTTAAAATTATCGATGAAAATAATTGCAATCGGAAAAAGGGAGAATGAATCTAGAATAAACCTTGGTTTTCTAATGATTCAAAATAAGTATCTACCTCCAAAATTTCAGAGTTGGCGCCTGCTACCGCAAGTTGATCGCAAATTTCATTTTCGAAATGCCCAGCATGTCCCTTTACCCAATACATCGTAGGATTGTGCTGATTGTATAGCATCACGAATCTTTTCCACAGATCAGGATTTTTTACATTTTTCCAGCCTCTTTTAATCCATCCCGCAATCCAATTTTTATTGATAGAATCGGACACATATTTGCTATCGGTAAATACATGGATGTCGTTTTCTGTGGATTTCAGTTTCTCTAGCGCCGTAATTACCGCCAAAAGTTCCATGCGATTGTTGGTGGTTTTTCTGAAACCTTTAGAAAATCTTTTTTCGTAATTTTTTTCAGGAACGCGCATCAATATTCCGTATCCACCTTTACCAGGGTTTCCACTGCATGCACCATCGGTATATATTTCTATTCTCAAGTGGATTGTAAAATGAATTTAATTATCAAAAAAGAAAACACTTTTTTATTTATTTAAAATGGAAAATCTTCTTCATCATCAAGATCATTCATCGAAGATCCGGATAGTTTAGATTTTTCTGGAAGATCGAAAGCAGCACCTGGTTGGATAGTAGTCTTTATTTTATCAAACCCACTTTGATCTTGTGGTTGCGCATTACCAGAAGGGTATCCGTATCCACTTCCAAATACATCCAGATCGCCAAATTTTGCAATATTCTTCATGAACGACATTCTTACGTCTGCCGTAGCACCATTTCTATGTTTTGCGATAATAAGCTCTGCTTGGTTTTCTGTAGAAGTCTCTTGTCCTTCTTCATCATTATCCCAAACGGCAATTTTGTAATATTCTGGTCTGAAGATAAAAGATACAATATCGGCATCCTGCTCAATAGCTCCAGATTCCCTAAGGTCAGAAAGTTGAGGTCTTTTCCCTGGTCGAGTTTCCACACTTCTAGAAAGCTGTGATAGGGCAATTACAGGAACATTCAGTTCTTTGGCAATAGCCTTCAAGGATCTAGAGATCATGGCAATTTCTTGTTCACGATTTCCAGCTCCTTTACCGCCACTACTCGCAGTCATTAACTGAAGGTAATCCACCATGATGATTTTTACACCATGTTGCATCACCAATCTTCGGCATTTTGCACGGAAATCGAATATTGATAGAGATGGAGTTTCATCTATAAAAAGTGGTGCGTTTTCTAGTTCGGATACGTTGGAGAATAGTCTTTGCCACTCTTCATCGCTCATTTGTCCTTTTCTTAATTTTTCTGATGATATACCTGTTTCGGACGCAATCATCCTTGTAATTAATTGTACAGAAGCCATCTCCAGAGAGAATAATGCCATAGGGATTTTGTGTCCTACTGCAATATTTCTAGCCATAGAGAGAAGAAATGCGGTTTTACCCATAGCAGGACGTGCTGCGATAATAATAAGATCCGAATTTTGCCACCCACCAGTTTCTTTGTCAATGCCAGAAAAACCAGAGGGAACTCCAGATATTCCTTCTTTATCCTTAAGAGATTTTATGGTGTCAATAGCCTGTTTTACCAAAGAATTTGCGGTGTCGAATCCTTTTTTAATGGTTCCGTTGGTGATTTCAAAAAAAGATTGTTCGGCTTTGTCCAAAAGTTCAAAAACATCTGTAGATTCTTTATAAGAGTTATCTATAACATTTGCAGAAACATTGATTAAGCTTCTTAAAATATATTTTTCTAAAATTACCCTTACGTGGTATTCTATATGTGCAGAAGAACTCACTCCCATTGTCAATTCTATGATGTAGCTATCACCACCTGCAGTATTCAGGCGGTCTCCTTTTCTAAGCTCTTGTATAACGGTCATCAGATCCACGGGGAAGTTACCTTCGTATAATTTTAAAATAGTTTCGAAGATCACTTGGTGTCTAGGATCATAGAAAACTTCTGGCGTAAGAAGGTCAATAGATTCATCGAGTCCTTTTTTGTCTATTAAAAAAGTACCAATTACTAATCGTTCAAAATCTAATGCGTTGGGAGGCATTTTGCCGTCTGCAATAGATAATTCCTTAGCAAAGTTTCCTTGAGTAAGAGATGATAAAGTTTCTTTTTGAGCCATAGTGAATGCAAAGATAGTTTTTTTTAAGAAAAATAATTTGGATTGAGTTCTTAATATTTTGATTTATAGACTACACTTGAAAAGTAAAAAAAATCACTTCATTGCTGAAGTGATTTTAGAAATTTGTATTTAGAAAATATTTATTCAATATTTTTAAGAAGAATCCAACCGGTATATTTGGTAGGCGTATTTTCTTTATTGTCTTCAATCCAAGTGATGGTGTACCAATATGTACCAGTATTCAGTTTTTTACCGCCAGAGGTTCCATCCCATTTATAATTTCTTTGTTTATCAGCTTCATGCACTTTGTTTCCGTATCTATTGTAAACTGAGAATACAAGATTTTTTTTGTAAGCTAATGCAGAATAATCTATTTCATCATTGATGTTGTCTCCATTTGGAGTTATTGCATTGATGAGATTTGGGACTGTTATTTCTACCATCATTGGGTCACAATCGAATTTGTCTTTTACAAACACTTTCACTTCACCTCTTGGTAAATTAGAAAATATATTAGATTCTTGCCACGTAATGCCATCTAGCGAATATTGATAAGGAGCCGTGCCACTATTTACGTTTACGGTAATGGTATTATTGCTAATATCGATATTGGAAATTACAAATTGTTGGTTGGCATGCACTTTCACTTCTTGTTTTGTAAAACATTTGCCTGTTTTTAATATCACCCAATAAGTTCCTACACCAACTCCTTGTATAGATTGCGTGGTAGCACCAGTACTCCATTCATATCCATCAAATCCAGGACCTGCATCTAATGTAGTTCTATCTTCTATACAAATAGTTTTATCTTTTAAAATACCAGATTTTGCAGGTGGCAAAACTTTAAGGCTAATTTTTGTAATCACATAACAATTGGCTACACTCGTGATTCTTACGTATACTTCGGTAGAGGGAGTGATATATGCAGTAGGATTAAGAATTTCATTGGTTCCAGCTTGTGCATTAGCTAAAGAGGTGTAGAATTTTTTTGTAATTCCAGTATTTGATGTCACATTAGCAGAAGTAAGATCAAAAGAAGCTGTAGTAACAGCAGATTCTATATAACAAGATTCTAATGCTGCAGGTGTAGCTTGAATGTTTGGATAAAATTTCAATAAGATTTCTCCAACATCTGTACAACCTTCCACAGAAGTTACCAAAACGTAAACTGTTTTCTCAGCGGAAACGTATGCTGTGGGATTCATTATTTGATTAGTGTTGGCATTAAGATCAGCAAGGGTTGGATAGTATTTTTTAGTAGCCAATGGATCTGCAAATACTATTGCTGAAGTAAGGTTGTAAGTTGCTGTACCTGCACCATTATTATTACATTCTGTAAGGTCATCATCTAAAGCGACAATATTTCCTTGTTTAAATTTAAATTCACCCAACTCGAAACAACCATTAATAGGGTTTGTAGCATTATTTGGATCCTGATAACGTAATCTGTAATAATAGGTTGTAGTCCCGTCAATCGTCGTTGTGGTAAGTGGATTATTGCCTGTAATGGCATCATTATTAGTATTATGATAAGTAACTACAAAGTTGGGATTGTTATTTAGAATTCCTGCAGAGAGTGTAGTGAAATTAAATTGCGTTGGTAATGCACATTTTAGTATTTCTTTTGGATCTGAAGGATTTGCTGCAGGAACACCAGGAGTTACAAATGGAAATGGCGTTAATGCTGGATCGTTAAAAGCCGAGGTAAGAGTAGCAGTACCACCCCAATTTAGAGAAAATCCGTTTCCTGAGCTCAAAAAGTTATCAATCACCAAATAATAGGTTTCACCAGCTAACACATCTAAATAAGCACTCATTGTTCCACTAGTGGCGTTACCTGTAAGTGTTAGGTCTAAACCTGTTGGCCCATCCACCCCTGAATAATTACATCTAATAGGTGGAGATAAGGCTCCACAAGTTTGGTTGGGTCCATATACCCCAAAATCGTAATCATCTGCATAATCATTTGGATTAATGACAAAGGTAAGAGTTCCTGAAGTTGCAATGGTAAAAGTATACCATACCGAATTGTGCTCATCACTTGAAAGACACCCCATTAAATCTTCAGCTTCAGATCCGCTACTTACAGAATTATAAGAAAAGCTTGAATTACCACAGACAGGCACTGCAGATATACAATCTGACTGAGAATAAAATAGTTGAACTAAAATTATCGTAAAAAAAAGTAATATTTTTTTCATATTGGGTAACTTTTCTTCAAATTTAATTAAAATTATACAATTTATTGTAAAATAAAGAAAATCGCTTCATAAAGCGATTTTCTTTTGAAACTTAGATCCTTTATTCTCTGTTTTTAACCATAATCCATCCAGAATATTTCATGGATGTCTTGTTTTTATTATTTTCATTCCAAGTTACAGAATACCAATAATTTCCAGTGGCTACCTTTTTGCCTGCTATCGTTCCATCCCAGGTATAACCATTAGATTTGTCTGCTCTATGAATCTTGGTTCCATAACGATCAAATATGTCCATTATCAAATTGTGACTGTTAGCGAAAGATGAATAATTAATTACATCATTGATGCCATCTCCGTTTGGAGTAATAACATTCACCAAGTTAGGGATTGCAATACCAATCTGGATTGGTATACAATTGTAAGCATCTTTTACATATACTGTGTAATCTCCTCTTGTAAGATTATTAAACACATTAGAATCTTGCCATACAATATCATCCAAAGAATATTTGTAAGAAGGTGTACCACCTACTACATTTACAGTAATAGTACTTGTAGTGACATCAATATATGTGATCACGGGTTGCTCAGATGGATAAACTGTCACTTTTTGCATAGAGGTACAATTTCCACTTTTCAGCTGCACCCAATACGTTCCCACACCAATATTAAATACAGATTGTGTTGTAGCACCTGTGCTCCACAAATATCCATCAAATCCAGGACCTGCGTCTAGTGTGGTTGTGTTTTCTATACATATTATTTTATCTTCCAATACTGTACTATATATTGGAGGTATTACATACAAATTGACTTTAGCTACATTGAAGCATCCATTTGCATCATTTACTCTCACAAAGGCAACGCCTGTAGGAGCAATATGGTTTGCAGGACTTTGTATTTCGTTGGTATTATTTACAGCATCAGCCTCAGAAGGGAAATATTGTTTTGTAGTACCTCCTTGCAAAGTAACATTAGCGGTAGTAAGATCAAATAATCCTGTGGAAGGATTTGTGTCTATAAAACAAGATCTTAATATGGCATCTGTCACAACAATAGGAGCGTAGAATGTAAGTTTGATCTCAGCAATATCTACACATCCATATTGGGAAGTTACTTTTACGTATACTGTTCCACCAGCTGAGGTGTATTGAAAAGGGTTTGTAATTTCGTTAGTTCCAGCAATTGCATCATTCATTGTTGGGAAGTATTTGTATACAACATTCGTATTTGCGGTTACGATGGCATCAGATAGATTGAATACAGCTGTCCCTATATCATTATTATTACACGCAGTAAGAGTGGCGTTATTTACCGTGAGTGCATGTTGCACAAATTTGAATGTACCAGGTATTCTGCACCTATTGATTGCTCCCGATGGTGCTGCGGGATCATTATACATGATTGCATAATAATAAGTGTCCGTAGTATTTACCGGAATAGGTGTATTAATAGGATTATTGCCATTAATAGCATCGTTAGGATTATAATGATAATTTACAATGAAATTTGGGTTGTTGTTGATAATACCAGCAGATAGCGTACTGAAATCAAAGACTGCTGGATCCGAACAAACTATAACTTCTCTAGGTGAAGTAGGCGTTGGGCCTGGATCACCTGGAGCAATAAATGGATTAGGTTGATAAGCTGAATTAAAAGGTGAGACCAATTGTGCTGTTCCACCCCAAGTCAGTACAAATCCGTTAGCGGAAGAGGAGAAGTTATCTACAATTAGATAGTATGTTTCTCCTGCAACTACATTCATATAAGAACAAAACGGACTTTGGGTTGCAGTAGCTGATGTAAGGGTTGAGGTCATATTCAGTCCTGTAGGGCCATCTGCTGCAGAATAGTTACAACGAATTGGGGATCCTAGGTTAGCACATGTTTTATTAGGTCCATACACTGCCCAATCATAATCATCACTTAAGTCATTGGGATTGATGTTAAAAGTCAATGTACCAGAAGTTGCGATATTAAAGGTGTACCATACAGAAAAATGTTCTCCGCTAAGACATCCACCTAGTGTTTCTAAAGTATCTCCAGGTCCTGTAGGGGTAAATGATATAGGCGAATTACCACACACCTGAACGGTTGTAGCACCGCAATCGGAACTAGATTGTGCAAGGAATATTTGTGATAGACAAAGTATGAAAACCAGTAAATATTTTTTCATATTTTTTTTTTATAAAAGTATGAAAAAATAATATTAACCTTGCGATAAAATTTAAGATTATATTTAAATAATATAACGATTTTTAATTAATATTGCATATTCCTCAATTTCTTGTTATTACTACCAACCAATAGTGCTATAAGTACAGTAATACTACCTCCAATCACTACAGACCTTACTACGCCTAGCATTTTTGCCATCAGACCACTTTCGAATTGCCCCATCTCGTTACTAGACATAATAAAAATAGAATTTACACTTAGCACTCTTCCTCTGATATGATCAGGCGTTTTCAGTTGTACAATAGTTCCTCTTATTACTACAGAAATCCCATCCAACATTCCACTTAAAACTAAAAAGAAAAATGATAACCAATAATATTGTGACAATCCGAAACCAATAATACAGAGTCCAAATCCTGCCACAGCAACCAATAATATTTTGCCTTGGTTTTTCCTTAATGGTACCATGGCTAAGGTTGCAATAATAATCATAGATCCTATGTCTGATGCTGCATTTAGCAATCCAAAACCTTCAGCTCCAGATTTTAAAATATCCGTGGCAAAAACAGGAATTAGTGCAACGGCACCTCCAAAAAGTACGGCAAACATATCTAGACACAAGGCTCCTAATATCTCTTTAGTTTTTAAGATATAGTCAACGCCTTCCTTCATGCTTTCCATAATTTTCATATTTTCCTTTTTATTCTGAGAATGCTGTTCATTCAGTTGCCAAAAAAATATGGAAGCAATTACAATCAAAGAGATGATAACTAGTAAAGTATATTTTACACCGAAAAAGCCAATCAGAAATCCACCTATAGCATGACCACAAACAGATGAAGTAAGAAATGTAGCTTGGTTGAGTGTAATCGCACTAGGGAGATTTATCTTATCCACAATTTTTGGGATCATAGAAGGGACAATAGGTCCAATAAAAGCTCTGGCAATACCCGTGAAAAATATGACAGCATAGATAAAATAGGTAATCTGATGCCCAGAAAAATGCAATTCTATATTGTAAAATGCGGGGATAAGCAAAAGCCCAATCAAGAAAACATACGCATAATTACAAATAAGTAGTAGTCTCTTTTTCTCGTTGGTATCAATTACGTGTCCTGCGTATAAGGCGCAAGAAACTGCAGGAATAACCTCTGAAAGCCCAATAAGTCCAATGGAGAATGGATCCTTAGTCAGTTGATAGACCCACCAACCAAGAAGTGTAGCCAACATTCTAAATGCCAATACGATAAAAAATCTACCAGTAAGTAGATTTCGGAATTCTTTATTTTGTAAAGTCTTAAGTGGAGATAGAGAAATCATTCCACAAAAATAGCCCTAAATATAATTCGGGGCTATTTGTTAGTTGTATTTTTTTTATTGATAATATTAGTCGGCTCTAGACGAGCTTATTACAATAGCTGCTACAGCTGCTGCGCCTATTACTACAGCGCCTCCAGCTACTCTTGCACGAGATCTATCTTTTACAGAAACTACATTAGATTTTGGGATGATAACCTCTGCACTATCTTTTTTACCAGCTGTACCAATCAGATTGTCGCCATCAATATTACGGAAAAGCATTTTTTGACTTTTAGAACCATCTCTCATGGTTACCGTGTACATTCTTCCTGCTTCAAGGTTAGAATAGTTATTTTTAGAAATATCTTCACTATATTTTGTGGTAGCACATGACGACAATACAAATAAAGAAGTTAACAAAGATGATTTTAAAAGTACAGATGCTCTCATTATTATTTTTTATTTTCCCAAATTTATACTATTTTTTGAATATATGTTTTCAGAATCTACAAAAAGTGATTATTTTTTGTAAACTTTCAGGAGATCTGCAATTTTGGTATCATTAGCCAAACGCGGAATTTTATTTTGACCTCCCAATTTACCTTCAGATTTGGCGTACTCATGAAAGGCATTTTTTTGTAAAACACTTATTTTAAGTTTTTGCAGAATATTTCCAGAAACCAAATCATCATAATATGTATTTCTCTTTCTCATCTGATCGTCCAGTTCTTCTCTGAAATGACCTAGATTTTCTGGTTCCTTTTCAAATTCTACAAACCATTCATGGTAGGGAAGACCTTCCTCAGGATTAACTTGTGGAGCTAAATGAAATTCTGTAATCTGTGCCGGAAACTTCTCTAATGTGGCTTTCATTGCTTCTTCTACTTCAATACCGATTACATGCTCCCCAAAAGCTGATGTGAAATGTTTGGTTCTTCCACTTACCAAAATTCGATATGGCTTTTTATCAATAAATCTTACAACATCGCCTATAGAATATCCCCAAAGTCCAGAATTGGTAGAGAGTATGAGAGCATAATCTTTATTGAGTTGTACCTCTTTTAAGGTCAATCGCTGTGCATTGGGTTTTCCATATTGTTCTAAAGGAATAAATTCATAGAAAATGCCATGATTCGTCAATAACAAAAGTCCTTCTTTGGTATAATCATCTTGAAATGCAAAAAATCCTTCAGAAGCAGGGAAAGTTTGTACAATATCTACTTTTCCTCCCAACAGCATTTCCATTTTTTCTCGATATGGTTCATAGTTTACTCCGCCAGTAACAATCAATTGAAGATTCGGGAAAATCTCTTTTATTTTCTTTCCATTTTTTTCAATTAATTTTTCGAAATACATAATCAACCAAGGCGGTATCCCAGATATTAGAGTCATATTTTGCTTCTCTGTTTCCTCTACAATTTTATCTACTTTTGCCTCCCAATCTTCCATCATATTAGTTTCCCAACTTGGCAATCTGTTTTTTTGCAAATATTTCGGGATGTGGTGTGCTACAATACCAGATAATCTCCCTGTTTTTATCCCGAAAACTTCTTCTAGCTCTGGACTTCCTTGCAAGAATATCATTTTTCCCTTTACAAAATTGGCATTCCCCTTTTGGGCGATATAATGAAAAAGTGCGCTCTGTGCACCCGCAATTTGGTATGGCATTCCTTCTTTAGAAATTGGGATATACTTGGCACCAGAAGTTGTACCCGAAGTTTTTGCGAAATATTCTGGTGTTTCTGTCCACAAAATATTGCGCTGTCCGCGTTTTACTTTTTCTATATAAGGTTTTAGATTTTCATAGTCGGCAATAGGGACGCTCTTCTGAAAATCGGCTATAGATTTTATATTTTCAAACTGATGTTGTCTTCCAAAAAGCGTTTTTTCAGCATTTTTTACCATAGAAAGTAATAGCTCTTCTTGGTTTTTTTCTGCATTATTTTTAAATTCTTCTGCCTTCTGAACATGTTTTTTTGCCCAGATGAGCGCAATATTTTTCTTGAGAAAGTTTAACATAGTTCAAATTTATAAATAACTAAAGACATGATTCTATCATTTGGTGTAGAATCATAAAAAAACCGATGAAAAAAATCATCGGCATACAAAAATTATCGATGATAGAAATTGAATTGCTATTTATTAGCTTTATATCTTTTGTCTGGCGTCCCGTCTTTTTTCAAATTTTGGTTTTGCCTGTATCTTTTATCCGGAGTACCATCTTTTTTCATCTTCACATCCTTTGTTGGAGTGGTAGTAGTAGCGTTAGTTGTACCTGTTTTGGCATTTTTTGTTGCCGTATTGGTATGGGTAGTTGTTGTTTTCTGAGTTGGGGAAGTTTTCGTTGTTGTAGAGGTTACCTGCTGAGTCTTTTGTGTTGCAGGTGCTGCTTGTTGAGCATTTGCAAATCCTAATCCTAATACGATAGACATTGCAGTAAGAAATTTTTTCATGAGAAATATGTTGTTGTTTGTTGTACTAAAATTATACAAAAAGTATTCAACTATCATGTTTTTTATTAAGTTTAACTCAATTTTGTTACAGATTAAAATTAAATTAAAAGAAATATTAAAAAAATCCCTAGCGAAATCGTTTTTAAAATTGAGAATTGAACAGGATAATTTATAATAAAAAAACCTGTTTCATCAATAATGAAACAGGTTTTAAAAAAAATATGAATAGTGTGATTATCTCGTACAATTAGCTGTCCAAGTTTTTCCATCTTTTACATAAAGCATTTTCAATGTATTATTGTCTATTCTAATATAAGAGGTTGCTGAAGATCCTACACTTACCAATACGTTATCACCTTCTTTTTGAAATTCTACACCATTTAGGTCAGCAATTCCATCAGAGAAAGCAAAATTATATTTGGTTCCGCTGGCAATTTTTGTTACAAATACTTTACCATTATCTACCGTTTTTGTGGTATCCCCATCAAAATACTTGATGCTTCCATTGTATGTACCTGCAAAGAAATCATTATCTGCCGGATCATCGTCATTGTTACATGACATTATTGCTGTTGCAGAAAATACAACAAGCATAAAAATTCCTAATACCTTAATTAAATTTTTCATAATAATTTTGATTTAATAATTGAAATAAGTAATCGCAAAGATTGTGCCTATAAATTTTATTATTAATTTTTTTAACATATATTTAAATTAAATTATAAATAATTAAGAATCTGTAATGATTATGAGGATTTTGTTGGTTAAATTAAAATCTTTGAGAGCTGAGAAATTAGCATTACCTTTGTTATCATTCAATAACGATTTCGGGAAAGCCTCGAAATCGATTTTGTCGTTTATACCTATTTTTATATGCATTTAAAAACCATCAAAGAAAGTTTCTTACCAGATCTACTAAAAAAAGAATTCGGAAAAGAGATTTTTGCTCGGTTTGAAAATAATCAGCATCTCTCGGTGAAGGGTAATGCTGGTTCTTCTGTGAGTATTTTTGCTGCAGAACTTTTTCTTGCCCACAAAAAAAGCATATTGCTTTTGGTAGATGAGAAAGAAGATGCTTTGTACGTAAATACAGAGATGGAAGATCTATTGGGTTCTGATAAAGTTTTGTACTTTCCGGCTACCCATCTAGAACCTTATCAACTAGAGAAAACGCAGAATGCCAATTTGGTATTGAGAACTGATGTTTTAAATAAAATAAATTCTGAAAAGTCTCCCAAAGTAATTGTGGCTTATATGGGTGCTTTGTCTGAAAAAGTATTAAAAAAAGAAGATTTCAAGGCAATTTCCCATCATATTAAAGTAGGAGATCAGTTGGATTTTGATTTTGTAGATGAGTTATTATCGCATTACCAATTTCAGCAGACAGATTTTGTATCAGAACCGGGAGAATTTTCAGTGAGAGGTGGTATAGTAGATGTTTTTTCTTACTCTAATGAGAAACCTTATAGAATAACATTCTTTGGAAATGAGGTAGAAAACATTAAGACCTTCGATATAGAAACGCAATTATCGCTAGACAAAGTAAAAGATTTTAAGCTGGTTTCCAACATGAACTTTTCGGTTTCGGGGAGTAAAGTTTCTTTGCTAGAACTACTTCCGAAAGATAGTATTGTGGTTTCTAAAAACGCATCTATAGGCCTAAAAACCATAAAATCTTTCTATGATAAGGCAATACAGAAATATGCAGAACTCAATAAAGATATTGCACACAGAACTCCTCAAGAATTATTTATTTCTGATCAAGAATTTTTATTTGATTATAAAAAGTATAAAACGATAGATTTTGGAAGTGTCGCCGTAGAAAATGTAGAAAGTGAAGAATTGAAGCTCAACCAGACGCAACAACCTTCTTTTCATAAAAATTTTGAATTGCTTTTTGAAAATTTAGAAGAAAAACAAAATGATGGTTTCGAAACTTGGATTTCCTTCTCTACAGATAAACAAAAAGAAAGGCTAGAATCTATCTTTGAAGATATTGAAAGAAGATTGATTTTTAAAAGTTTTAAATCTGAACTTCATGAAGGTTTTGTAGATAACGATCATAAAATATTAGTCTACACAGATCATCAGATTTTTGATAGATACCAAAGATATAAAGCCAAAAATACGTTTGCCAAATCTGAACAAATCACACTAAAGGATTTGATGTCTCTGAAAATTGGAGACTATATTGCCCACATCGATCACGGAATAGGAAAATTCATGGGATTGGTAAAGGTGAATAACGATGGCAAAATACAAGAATGCTTCAAGCTAACTTATAAAAATGGAGATTTGCTCTATGTAAGTATTCACTCTTTGCATAAGATTTCTAAATATAATGGACCAGATGGTAAAGAAATTACCTTGAGTAAATTGGGTTCGCCAGCTTGGAAATCTTTAAAACAAAAAACAAAAGCCAAAGTAAAACAAATTGCTTTTGACCTTATCAAATTATACGCTGAAAGAAAAACGGCTAAAGGTTTTGCTTACACTCCAGATACCTATTTGCAAAATGAGCTAGAAGCAAGTTTCTTGTATGAAGATACACCCGACCAAGAAAAAGCCACTATTGATGTAAAGAGAGATATGGAAGCCGATACCGTGATGGATCGTTTGGTATGTGGTGACGTAGGTTTTGGAAAAACAGAAGTTGCGATACGTGCAGCCTTCAAAGCGGCTACAGACGGGAAGCAAGTTGCGATATTGGTGCCGACTACAATTTTGGCATTTCAACATTTCAGAAGTTTCCAAGATCGTTTGAAAGACTTTCCAGTAAATATTTCCTACTTAAATAGATTCCGAACGGCAAAACAAAAAGCTGAAACCATAGAAGGACTGAAAACGGGAAAAGTGGATATTGTAATTGGTACGCACCAATTGGCTTCAGAAAAAGTGAAATTTAAAGATTTAGGACTTTTAATTATAGATGAAGAACATAAATTCGGTGTAGCTGTAAAAGATAAATTGAAAACCTTAAAATCTAATGTAGATACGCTAACTCTTACTGCAACACCAATACCGAGAACTTTACAGTTTTCTTTGATGGCAGCGAGAGATCTTTCTGTTATTAAAACTCCACCACCCAATAGACAACCTGTAGAAACGCAGATGGTAGGCTTTGATGAAGAGACGATAAGAGATGCTATTTCTTATGAGTTGCAGCGTGATGGGCAAGTTTATTTTATTAATAATAGAGTAGAAAACCTAAAAGATATTGCTGGGCTTATACAAAGGTTGGTGCCCGATGCAAGAGTAATTACGGGGCATGGGCAAATGGATGGCAAACAGCTAGAACAGAATGTGCTGCATTTCATGGATGGGAAATATGATGTTTTGGTTTCTACAACCATTGTAGAAAGTGGAGTAGATGTACCCAATGCCAATACAATATTCATCAATGATGCACAAAGATTTGGGATGGCAGATATCCACCAGATGAGAGGTCGTGTGGGACGTAGCAATCGTAAAGCTTTCTGTTATCTTATAACACCACCTTTCGATTTGATTTCTAGTGAGGCTAGAAAAAGACTGGAAGCAATAGAGCAATTTTCGGATCTTGGAAGTGGTTTCCAGATTGCGATGAAAGATTTGGAAATAAGAGGCGCAGGAGATTTACTAGGAGGAGAGCAAAGTGGATTCATCAATGAGATGGGATTCGAAACGTATCAAAAAATGATGCAAGAAGCCTTGGAAGAGCTAAAAGATGATAAAGAGTTTGAAGATTTATTTGAAAATGAAGAAGATCGTCAGAAATTATTTAAGTCGGTAAAAGAAGTTAATATAGACACCGATCTAGAGTTGATGCTTCCAGATTCTTATATTTCGAGCACGGAAGAAAGATTGCTATTGTACCAAAAATTAGCAGAAATCAGTAGTGAAAAAGATCTAACGAAGTTTGAGTCTGAACTTTTAGATCGTTTTGGTGTACTGCCACAAGAAGTAATTAACCTTTTGAAAAGTGTTGCCCTAAAATGGTTGGCATCCGATATTGGTTTTGAAAAAATTGTGATGAAAAATGGTGTATTCTTGGGATATTTCCCAAATAATCCTCAGGATAAGTTTTATCAGACCGATCAGTTCAGGCATATTATTACCTATCTTACTCAAAATCCATCACAAGCACAGCTAAAAGAAAAAATGGGTAAAGAGGGTAATCAGCTGATGATGAGAAAAGATGGGGTGCAGAATGTAGATGAGGTAAATGTTTTATTAAAATCTATATTGGGATTGTAGAAACGCTGTGTCTATAATGCTTACTTATTTATTTTGATGGCTTATAGATTATTAGTTTTGTGATAATATAAATAATTATATGATTTTTATTCAAAAAAAAATTATATTTGTGGAAATATAAACAATCCACCTAAATATGAAACAACTTTTCTACTTTGTTTTGCTTGCTGCAGGTCTATCATCTTTTCATTCTTGTAAAGATATGCTAGATGAGGAAGGAAGCCCACTGATTGACTTGAATGACTCTACTGGATTCAACGGGAAAAGAGCTTTATTTAGGGAGGTTAGCAATTCTGATACTGTAGCAGAATACCGTTACAATGGTTTGCTGTTATCTCAGGTAATCACCGCTAAAAAATCGATCACCAACATTATGTGGAGTGGCGATAAGATAAGCCAAATTACCTTCAATGGATATTTGGATTATAATGGGACTGGTACTTTAGGCCCAGATAGTACTTCATACACTCAGTTATTCACTTATGGGAATTTGGGTAATTTAACGCGTATTACAGAAAATCGTTCTACTTATGTAAGAACACCACCTGTACCACCATCCACTACACCAGGTCCAGCGGTTCTCAATTCAAAAATGAAAACTATGTACGACTTGAAGTACACTTCTACAACCAATAAATTGGATTCTATCTTAATGAAAACTGGAGTTGATACACCAGGAACTACTTTTGCTTACAATGCATATTCTAAATCGGGATATTCTTATGTGGGTGATAATGTGACCAAAGTACAAAGATTCTATGGTCCAATCAATGGTACATCTAATGGTACTCCTACCATGAAATACAGTTATGAATTTCTGAACTATGATGACCAAATAAGTCCTTATACCTTGTTACCATTCGCATATAAAGTATCTCACTTAATATCGACTATGGCTAATGATAGTAAAAGCATGATGTTATCGCCTAATAATCCGAAGAGAAAAACAATTACAGATCTAATGCCTTCATTGCCTGTGCCTGTAATATTTTCTTCAAACTTTAGATATGATGCACAAACCTATATGACGAATGGATATAGTCTTAATTATATTTACAAGCCTATGTAATCTTGCATTACTAAAAATATTTTAGCTCAATTCTTTATCGGATTGAGCATTTTTATTTTATAACTCTTAATTTTGCAAAAATTTCACATGAAATATCTTATCGTTGGCCTTGGGAATAAAGGAGCCGAATACGAAAATACACGTCATAATATAGGTTTTAAGGTAGCAGATAAAATTGCTGGACTTCTAGAAGTTTCATTCAACACAAGTAATTTTGGATGGATGGCAGAAGGCAAATATAAAGGGAGAAAAGTATTTGTACTGAAACCAGATACCTATATGAATCTTTCTGGCAACGCTGTAAAATATTGGATACAGAAAGAAAATATTCCTTTGGAAAATGTACTTATTGTAACCGATGATTTAGCGCTTCCATTTGGTACTTTAAGAATGAAAATGAAAGGTTCTGATGCAGGCCACAATGGACTAAAAAGTGTACAAGAGATGCTACAAACGCCTAACTATGCCAGATTGAGATTTGGAATCTCTGCCGAGTTTTCGGAAGGTAGACAAGTAGATTATGTACTAGGAACTTGGAAAGAAGAAGAAATAGAAAAACTACCCGAAAGAATAGAAAAATTCGCCAAATCTTGCCTATCATTTGTCTTTGCTGGGATTGGCAATACAATGTCTTCCTTTAATGGAAAATAAAAAAGCGTCACCTTTTCAATAGGGTGACGCTTTTTTGTAGTGTAAATAATGGTTTATAACCAAGTTACCAAGCCAGAATCTACATTATAATTGGCTCCAACTATTTTGATTTTTCCTTCTTTTTCTAGGTTTCTAAGAGTTTCGCTCTCTTCACGAATCACCTCGATAGATTTTTGAACATTACAAACATTCAATCTTTCTAATAAATCTGCATTTTTAGACGATCTATCTTCACCTTCTTCGATGATTTCGTTAATTATTGGTTCGAAATGATTCACTAAATGATTTAAATTGCTCATTCCTAAACCTTTTATTTTATCAGCGTCTAGACCGCCTTTCAAAGCGCCACATTTGCTGTGTCCAAGTACGACAACCAATTTGGATCCTGCTACGTTACATCCAAATTCCATTGATCCTAAGATATCTTGATTCACGAAGTTACCTGCAATTCTAACGCTGAATATATCTCCTAAACCTTGGTCGAATATAAGTTCTGCAGATGTTCTACTATCAATACAGCTTAATATTACTGCAAATGGCCACTGCCCAGCTCTAGTATCGTTTACTTGCTCTAATAGATTTCTATTAACCTTTAAGTTATTTACAAATCTTGAATTTCCCTCTTTTAAAAATTCTAATGCTTTTGCTGGAGAAATTGTAGATTGTGTTTCTGAAGTGTGTGCTTTCATATATGGATTGTTCAAAGAACTTTTTTTTAAAATTAAAATTAACAATTATTTACATTGATCTTCTGTGAGCTACTACGATGTGAGATTCTTCATCTTCTTCGTAATCTCTGTATGAAGTTTTGAAACCGAGTAGTTGTACATTGATGTCATCTTCTTTTGCTCTAATGTTTGCAAAATCTTCAATCATCTCTATTACATCGGTTGCGATATAAGAAGTACCGGTAGCATCTATCTTTACAATAGCGTGTGCAGGTACATTTTTCAAAGTTTTCTTTATTGCCGCTTTATTTAAGAAAGAAACTTCTTCAGCCAATTTAATATTGATCTCGTCTCCTTCTTCCATTTGGTCACGTCTTAGGTAGTAAGCTCTTTTCATATTTCCTTGCAAAATATAGATTACTGAGATTAGCAAACCAATACCTACACCTTTCAGCAAATCTAAAAAGACAACTGCTAAAATGGTAGCTATGAAAGGAATAAATTGATATTTCCCTTTGTGCCAAAAATGCATAATGGTAGATACTTTTGCCAATTTGTAACCTACTAAAATTAATACTGCAGCAAGAGTAGCAAACGGAATTAAGTTTAGAATGAAAGGAATTGTAAGTACACAGATTAATAATAACAACCCGTGTATCATTGTAGATACTTTAGTAGTTGCTCCTGCATTAGCATTGGCAGAACTTCTTACCACAACTGATGTCATTGGTAAACCACCAATAAAAGAACTTAATAAGTTACCAATACCTTGAGCTCTTAGTTCTAAATTGGTATCCGTAATTCTTCTTTTTTTATCTAAACGGTCTGACGCCTCAATACATAATAATGTTTCAATAGAAGCTACAATGGCGATGGTAGCACCCGCTATCCAAACTTTAGGATTTAGAAATCCGTTAAAATCAGGAAAAACAATAAGGTTTTTGAAATCATCTAGAGATTGTGGAACTGGTAATTTTACCAAATGCTCAGAACCTATCGCTAATGAATTTGCACACATTTTGAATAACTCATTTAATAAAATACTTACAATCACTGCTACCAAAGCTCCAGGTAACATTTTAAGTTTTTTCAGTGCAGGTATATTATCCCAAGCTAAAAGTATAGCAAAAGAAACTAAAGCAATAATGATTACTCCTGGGTGAATAGAGGAAAACAATTCTGAAAAATAGTTCATATTAATACCATTTTCAAAAAGGCTTTCTTGGCTCATCTGTTCCTTGTCATATCCTAAAGCATGAGGAATTTGAGTTAAGATTATAGTGATACCGATACCCGCAAGCATCCCTTCAATTACATTATTAGGGAAATAATTGGAAATACTTCCCGCTCTTATAAAGCCTAAGAAAAGTTGTATGATACCTGCAATAATACCCGCACATAGAAAAAGCTCGAAAGCTCCTAGATCAGTAATTGCTACTAAAACAATGGCAGTAAGACCAGCCGCAGGACCTGAGACTGAGATATTAGAATTACTTAGAAATCCTACTAATAATCCTCCTACTATACCTGCAATAACTCCAGATAAGGGTGGAGCGCCAGAGGCTAATGCTATTCCCAAACAGAGTGGTAGAGCTACTAAAAAGACAACAAGTCCTGAGGGGAAGTTTTCTTTAACTTCTCCGAAAAATGAGGTTTGTTTTTTCATGACAATTGAAAAATACGATTATATCAATGACTGATTGATTAAAACCAACCAACCGAGATTGATTAATAATTAATTAAAAGTATACTATTCAAGATCAAATAATTGATATGAATATGAAATTGCGTTAAAGAAAAAACTATGCCTCTGGAGGCGGAGAAAATATAGTAAGTAAAGGCGATAGATGAAAATCATCATCTATTAGATTATAAGATTGTCCAGACAAATCTGGCTCAAAAAACTTCAGATAATCATATACCGTTAAAGTTTTTGGGATTGTCTTCTCGTACACAGACAGAGATGAGTATTGAGAATGAGGTTCTTCTTCGTTTATTACAATATTCATACGTTGAAGTTCCCAACCAAAAATTGCAGCAATGCAAGGCAACGCTGTAAAGTTTAGGAAAAACAGTAATGTAATTGTACTCCAGAATTTCATTTTCAATTTTTTATTTTTTAGAAAGATTATTTGTTCTTTCTGCTCATTACCCAATCTGAACTTGTAAGGTTATAGATTTTTTGGATGTCTTTTAAAATTTTCTCAAAGTCGATCTCCAAATCAATAATTTTACCCGTTCTAAGGTCAAATACCCAGCCATGTACTACAGGAGATTCATCTAAAATGTATCTTTCTTGTACACATGCCATTTTTACAACGTTGATACATTGTTCCTGAACATTTAGTTCTACCAATCTATCATAACGTTTACTTTCGTCAGAAATAGCGTCTAGCTCGGCTTGGTGTAATCTGTATACGTCACGAATGTTTCTCAACCAAGGATTCAGTAATCCTAAATCTTGAGGAGTCATCGCAGCTTTCACACCTCCGCAATTGTAATGTCCGCATACAATAATATGTTTCACTTTTAGATGTTCTACAGCGTACTGTATTACGGCTGTGGAACTCATATCCAAAGTATTTACCACATTAGCAATGTTTCTTGTTACAAAAACTTCACCAGGCTCTGTACCCATCAATTCTTCAGCGGTAACTCTACTATCAGAGCATCCTATATATAAATAATCGGGTGTTTGTGTCTTTGCTAATTCTTGAAAAAAACTTGGATCTTTAGCAATTTTAGATTCTACCCACTTTTTATTGTTTTCAAAAATAGCTTCGTACGATTGTGACATACAATAAAATTTAAAAAGTTTATAGTTATTTATTTCGTTTAAATTATTTTGAATTTCAATAGACTGAATCAATAATTATGCAAAAATATAATTTTTATCGAATGATTTACCTTTTTTAACAAAATTTAATATGAAATTTAAATTACTGTTAATATTCATCCGACACAATTATTAATATATCCATCTGTAGCACTTATATTGGGTATAATGGTTGCAGGATTCCCCATAACAATTGAGTTGTCGGGAACATCAAAAGTTACATAAGAATTCGGTGCAATCAGAACATTGTTGCCAATCTTAATATTCCCAACGATTACAGCATTTGTACCAATCCAAACTTCATCACCAATCACTGGGAAACCTTCATTTTTACCACGATTCTGTTGCCCAATGGTAACTCCCTGAGCGATATTGCAATTTTTGCCAATAATGGTTTTCGGATTAATCACCAAACTTCCCCAATGTCCAAGGTAAAATCCTTCTCCAATTTGGGTTTCAGGATAAATCTGAAAACCATATTTTATCTGAAAATGTCTGAGTCTCAATCTCCAAATTAATCCCAAAATAGGAGTATTCATTGAAGCCTGAGTCTTTCTTAAAATATAGATAAAGTGCAAATTTGGGCTGATGCATTTTTTCCAAATAGAAAATGTAGAAAGCCATTTTCCGCTCTCCCTATAAAAATCCTTTTGAATAATTGAATGGTTGTCTGCCATAAAACAAATTTAGGTAATAGAATTTATTATTTTATATAGAATCTAAAATAGAACTAATTTGAGATACAGAATTTTCTAGGTCAAAAGGCATTTCATAAACCTTCAGCAAATCTGTATAGTGGTTGAATTCTTCTGGTTGACTGAGTGCTTTTTTCATCCCTAGATAAAGACCTTCTTCAGAATTGTCTACAATCAAGCCCAGTTTTCCTTTTTGTAGCATTTCAGAAACTCCCGAAACATCTGTTGCAATAATTTTCTTTTTCAAAGTCATGGCTTCAAACAAAACGGTAGGAAATCCTTCATATCGAGAGCTCAAAACATAAAAATCGGCTTCCTTAATGTAAGGATATGGATTATCGCTAAAACCCAACATAGTTGCAGTATGATCTACATCTAATTTGGTTTTTAAATTTTTTATATTTTCAAAATCATAACCATCGCCAACAATTAGCAAGTGATGTAGAAGACCTTCGTCTAAAAGTTTTTTATGCACTTTTAAAAGTCGATCAAAGCCTTTTTGTGGAAAAATCGTTCCGATAGAAATGAAAGTAGGTACTTTTTTATTAAATTGATATTTCTGAATTGGAATTTCGGCTTTCGAAAGAATTTCATGAGTGTCCAAAGGATTATAGATTCTTACAATTTTAGATTTCTCATCTTCATTTCTTGCCATCGATTCAAAATCTTTCTGAATATGCTCAGAAATCACCATCACTTTATCATAACCGAAGAATTTTCTAACTTCGTTATCCGTATAATCGTGAAATTCGGTTTTTCTTAAATCATTATGAATCCACATGATTTTTTTTGAAGATCGAATAGGCGAATTTAAAATTTCATCCCGAAAACCATGAATTGCCGCAAACTCGATATCGTATTTTTTATTTTTTAAAATAAATTGATACAACAGATGAGGGTATTTTTTTAGCATTCCTTGATACACCTTTCTAAAAGCCTTCTTCGGAATATCTTTTGGACGATTGGTAGTGATCATTTCTCCTTTATTCAGATGCAATACATTGATCCAACTTGGTACATCAGCAAGATATTTACCAGAATAAAGATTGAGTAGCAAATCGATCTCATATTTATCTTGAGGTAGATTTTTCAGGAAAGTTACCAATACTTTTTCGGCACCACCATGACGCAGAGAACCAATACGGATAAGGATTTTTTTCTTCGATCTCATTTATTTCTTTATGGGTTTGAAAGTACGAGGTAGATTTTTTTTGATATAATCATCTAGCTGAGCTCTGTTTTTCTCCAATTCTCTAGGATACATCACATTGTTGGCAAGTGCTTTGTCACCATACTCTTCAATAGTGCAAATATACTTTGCAGGTGTACCAGCATACACAGTGTTGTGTGGCATTGAAGAATTAAGCGTAGATCCCGCTCCCAATATACAATTGTCGCCCATCTGTGAACCTGGTAGAAATATGCAATTATTTCCTACAAAGCAATTTTTGCCAATTTTTATTCTTCCAAAATTTCTGGCATCCTTATATTTATCCATACTTCGAATGGTATACATTGCTCCATCATGATTGATAAAAGTAGCGCCAGCCGTAATTTTTGTTCGATCTCCAATCTCTATTAAATAAGGTTCAGACCCAAACGCTGGAGCTTCTATGAAAATGACATCTTTGCCAACTATAAGTCCTCTTTTTTTACAGATTTCTATATAGGCATTTTTGTAAATGTTTTGCCAAAGGGTATGTAGCTTAATGATAATTCTGTATACAATAGTCATCTAGTTGTTTTTGGAAAGTTGCACAATAATTTGTTCTACGGCATCAAAAATTTTCTGGTTATCAAATTGTTTTTCAATATTCTTTAGGTTTTCCTGTAGGGTAGAAACTGTAGCTTTATCTGTAAGAAACTTTTTCATTGCTTCATACATTTGTTCTGTTTCATAATCGATCAGATAGCCCGTTTTCAGATGTTCTATCATCTCCGGAACTCCTCCCACATTGGTAGAAATTATAGGTTTTTGTAATATTAAAGTGTCTGCAATGATAAGAGGCCAACCTTCCGATTCTGAAGGGAGGATAAAGAAATCTGCATTCTTTACGTAAGGATAAGGATTCATCAGAGAGCCGAAAAATTCGAAACTTTCTGTGACTCCCAATCCTGCAGCTTGTTTCTTTAAATTTTCTTTTTCATCACCGTCTCCAACAATCACTATATGATGATCAAATCCTTCTCTGAGAAGTTGTGCATGTGCATCCATTAGTTTGTGAAATCCCTTTCTACTATGCAATCTAGCAACTGAGCAAAAAACAGGTTTTTGGGGTAGATTAGGAACAAAGTCTTTGGCTTTCCTTTTTAATTCCTCAATCGGTATTGCATTAAGTATTACCTGATTTTCTGGCAATTTTATATTTGGATACGTTTCTACAAAAATTTCCTTAGTTTGCTGAGATCCAAAAATGAAATAATCGAATTGAGGAATTTGTTCGAGTATTTTAGGAACAAGGGGTTGTAGTTTTGGTAAGGTAATATCAGAATGAAACCACCCAATTTTTTTTGATAGGCGATTGCTAGAATTGAGGACCGAAGAAAAAGCTGCATATGTGGTAGCGATCTCCACATCATAATCTTCTCCCAATAATTTTTGAGCAATAGTTGGATTTTTTTGCGCAGCTTCTAGTCTAAGCTTTCGCTTTACCAATTGTATTTTTTGAAGCAAAGGATTTTTAGATAAATCTTCTTTTCCATCAGCAATAAAAACTTTTCTTACATGAGTAGAAATTTCATTTCTAAGTTCACCTTGATTAATATTTAAGCAAATTGTCATCTCAAATTTCTCCCTATTCAGATTATTGAGCATGCTGAGAACTACTTTTTCTACACCACCCATCTCCATGGAGCGATGCCTAAAGAGAACTTTTATTTTTTTTGTGTTTTTCATTGTGTTTAATTTCTAATTGAGCTGCAAATTCTACATAATACGTATTCGAATTTAATTTAAAATAAAAGAGGGGAAATCTTTTTTCTAATTTTAAAATTCAAATTGGTAGACTATAACCTACTTTTTTCTATTAAAACTTGGGAGTTAACTACAGTTGTATTAGCTGGTACATCTTTGAAGATCGTACAACCAGCACCAATAATAGCATTGTCACCAATGGTAACACCTTTCAGAATAGTCACATTGCTACCCAACCAGCAGTTTTTGCCAATATGTATTGGCGCAGAAGTGAATTCTTGATGCTGTATTAGTAAAGGTTCAGAACGTGTATAAACGTGATTGTGATCGTAAATTTTTACATTTTCTCCAAACAGAGTGTTCTTGCCAATAAAAATTTGGTGTAGACAATTTACAGAACAAAAATTATTCATGAAAACGTTTTCTTCAATAACGCATTCAGCATTTTCGCCGATTAAAAAGTGAACGTAATTTCTCAAATTTAGTTTGCTTCCTATATTGAGATTTTTGGCGCGTGGATGAATATTGAAATGATTGTCAATTCCCATCCTCACTGCCCCGTATTTTACATTTGGGTGTTTGCTGAGAATAGAAAACTGAGATTTGCGCTGAAGTTTTTGTAATAAGGAACTGATCATAAAGTGTGTTTTTATAAATCATACATTTCAATATTCAAAAAAAATAGTGAAACTCCCAAAGTGACTGCACAAAAAGTAATGGTTTATAATGATGCAAGATTCCTAATGTAAAGTATGGATTTGTTCTTTATTCCAACTCTTTTTCGTCATTGGTTTTTGATTTTATGCAAATATAATTTAAATATACATTAAAAATATATATTTTTGCTGCTTACAAAAAACGCAATGAGTGAAATATCCCGAGTATTAAAGACGTTCGTAGCCTATCTTAAGAGGCCCGACCTATATCCAGAATTAGGTAGAAAAATAATAAAAAATACAGTAAATAGAGGAAATGCTACAAAAGGTAAGGAGAAAACCAACCAATGGGCAGCTTCTTTAGCATTATCACAAGATGAAGCTATCCAAAAATTATTCTCTATCACCCCAAATTCTGTAGCATCTATTTTCCCCGATGTGATGAAGTTTTCTCAGAATCGTCAGGATACTTGTCCTATCAAGATGGGTGGTCCAGGAGCGTTAGAATTAATTTATTATGCTTGCGAATTTACCAATGCAAAAGCGATGGTAGAAACTGGTGTTGCGTATGGATGGTCTTCATTGGCAGCATTGTTATCCTTGGAGAAAAGAGGCGGAATGCTTTATAGCTCGGATATGCCTTATCTAGGACAAGATGGAGATCAGTATGTAGGATATGTAGTACCAGAAAACCTTAAAAAATTCTGGAAATTATTTCGTTTTGCAGATAAAGAATCTTTACCTAAAATATTCGGTGAAGCCAAAAACTATGATGTTGTCCACTATGATTCTGATAAAGCTTACAACGGTATGATGTGGGCTTACCAACAATTATACGCGAACCTTAGAAAAGGAGGTGTTTTCATTAGTGATGATATTAATGATAACTCTGCATTTCAAGATTTTTGTACACAAAATGATATTACACCAACTGTGGTGGCTTATGAAGATAAATACATCGGGTTATTCATTAAATAATTTACCAGAAAAATATATTACACAAAACCACCAATCGTTCAATTGGTGGTTTTTGGTTTTTTAAATGTAGATAAAATTGATAATTATTCTACAATACAACCAATATTTCTATATTGTTGCCTGAATTTTTCAGCCCAAATGTACCATTCAGTATATTGTGCATCGGGATGATTGGCTTTCTCTAATTTCTGTTGTATATACCCATCTGAAAAGTCATTAGGGTAATTTTCTAGGCTATTAAAATCATCATTTAACCAAAACTCATTCAAAATAAAATTGAATCTATTCACATCAAAGGGATTTCCATATTCGTGATAAGAACTTGTAGCAGAAGATTTGAAAGTAGTTTTTAGAACCTCTTGTTTAGTTCTCGCAAATATTGCATTTTTATTTTTATGATACCAAGCTGCGGCATTTCTTAGCTGTTGTTTTTCGTCTACTTGGCCAATGGCATCTTTCCAAATCGTTAGCCAATATTCCTTTTTATATAGGCCCATTAGAATTGAGTTTAGATGCCAATACTCCTCTTTTGTATTATTATCTACATAACCTAATTTGTATAGGATAGTAAAAAATTTGTATTTATTATACATAAACAAATTCATTATCAATTTGTTGGAGGTAAAAAGTTTTTTTGGAGTCGCATTTACTATGTTTTCGCTTAAGATATTTGTGTAGCATTTATCTGCATTATAATTCATCCCGAGCCATCCTAGTTTCACTAATGGAATATTTTCTTTATAAATACATTTAATAAGATCATCTAAATCTATTGGTGTAGTAAACCATACATCATCTTCCGTTACTAGCACGTAATCTTTTGCAATTTGCACTTCAGATTTCCATAGATCTGTAGGGATTTCAAAACCATTTATTTTTTTGCCTGTTTCTAAATTTTCTTTTATCGCGATTCTTTTTTTTATCGCTTGTTTAGAAATTCTTACAAAAATAGATGGATATTTAAGTTTTATTTTGTTTATATACTTCTCGGGAGTACCATCATCCAACACAATAATTTCAAAATTACCACTAACATTTTGATATATAGAAGCAATACAACGGTCTAAATAATAAGGTCTATTGAAGGATTTGATGAAAATATGAGTCATGATATTTTATTGATAATTTTTAAAATAAAAATGGGAAATTTTGAAAACAGAGCATACTTTTTAGACTCTTTATGGCTTGGATATAGAGTAGAAAATTTATGAGATAATTGCTTCAAATAATCAATATCTTGAAGAGATATTGCAGTTTTTAATCCTAAAATAATATTTTCCGAAGATGGATTTTCTATTTCGAAAAACTGTTTCAATTCTTGTTCATCAAATTGGTGATACAAATCTTTACCTGTAGATTTTCTTTGGTAATAAAACTCTTTGGCTTTTTCTACAAACATCCACTTTACAAAATAATTATCTTTTCTAGAAATAGAATTGTCTAATATTCTGTATTGAAGTAGTGGCTCTCCCAAATTATGAAATATCTTGTCCTTGGAAAGTAATCTTAGATAAAAATCATAGTCTTCGCATCCATTCATTTTATCACGATAATGCAAGCCAAGTTCTTTTCTGAACATTATAGTGGGATGATAAATTGTATTTCTTTTCTTTAAAAGATTCATCAGTTTTTTATCATTCGTTTCAGATAAAAATGCACCTATTTTTTCCCCATTTTCATCAATATGTACTGCAGAACTGCCTACCAAAAAGCATTCTGGATGATTATCTAGATATTCTACTTGATTTTTTAAACGATCAATATTAGAAATATCATCAGCATCCATTCTCGCAATATATATTCCTCGTGCTGTTTCTATTCCCAAATTAAGATTTTCCACAAATCCTTTGAATCCTTTGTTTTTATCTTTTTTGATAACAAAAACCCTAGAATCTTTCGCTTGATATTTTTTTATAATCGACAGAGATTCATCAGTAGAACAATCTTCAATAATGATGAGTTCAAAATTTGAAAAACTTTGATTTAAAATAGATTCTATTGCTAAAGACAGATGTTTTTCAGCATTATAGACGGACATTACAATGCTCACTATTGGGTTTACCTGCATATTTAGTTCTTTATATAGTGAAGCAAATATTTTATTGTTTTAGGATTTCCTTTCAGCGCATAATGTCTAAAGAGTTTATATGCTTGGCTTTTAACTCTATGTTTATTATAAGGTTTGTACTTGCTATCATAAATTGTAGAAATTAAATCCAAATGATTGAAAAGACTTTCATAATACTCTATCTTCTTGGAAGTATTAGTAATACTAGTTTCTATATATCTGTAGAAGGACATATTTTCATTAGTTCCCCATACTTTTCCCTTATTAGCTAAAATTAGAAAAAGAATCAAATCATAGAAATGTATTTTATCTGATGCTAAAAGTTTGTAATCTGGTTCCTCAAAAGAATTAGGAAATAAAACACTTGCGGTATGGATATACCAACTATTTAAAATCTCTTGTTCAGAGTAAATTTTAGTTTCTAGATCTTGAAGGATTTTTGCATGATCATCCTGAGACTTATGAAAATACATAGAAAAATCTGAATTTTTATCCATGAAATCCACTTGCTTTTGAAGTTTATGATCATCTAGCCAATAGTCGTCACCCTCACATAATGCTATATATTTGCCTTTACATTCTTTTAAAGCCCAAAGAAAATTGGGATTCATGGTCATGTTTTTCTCATGTTTTACATACCTCACAGAGATATTTTCAGGAGCATCCAAGATTACTTTTTTTACTACAACATCTGTGTTGTCTGGAGAATTATCATTGGCAATGATGAGTTCACAGTCGAAATTTGTTTTCTGCATAAAAACACTTCTGATGGCTTTTTCGATATATTTTTCATGGCCATAGGTGAGCATTATAATTGAGACTGTAGGTTGCGACATCTTTTTTCTTTTTTTGTGTTTTAAAAAATTAAAGCTAAATGAGGGAGTTGATCTGTTTACTGTTTTTTTTAATAAAACTCAATGTACAAAGATTATTTAGCTGTTTATATATGCCTACAAATATATGTTTTTACATTCTAATTATTTATTTTTGTTGAAAATATCACACAAATGCATTTCCCTCTAGTTAGTATCATTATTCCCATTTATAAAGTTGAGAATTTTGTTATCCGTTGTCTTACTTCTGTCAAAAATCAATCTTATTCTGCCATAGAATGTATTTTGGTAGATGATTGTGGTCCAGATCGTTCAATTGAAATATCCCAGAATTTCATTAATGAAAATCATCTTACTCATTTTAGAATTTTAAAACAACCCAAAAATTTAGGTTTGTCCATGGCTAGAAATGCTGGGATAGACGAAGCTAAGGGAGAATATTTGTATTTTCTTGATAGTGATGACGAAATTACAATTGATGCGATAAAAGATTTGGTTACACTTGCTGAGAGCACTAAAGCCGAATTAACGCTAGGACATTGTATCTGCGTGAATGAAAAAGAAGGTTGGGAGAGGGATTATTTTCCGATCAATTCGAAAAAGGACGTTCTTGAAGGAAATGAAGAAATTTTAACCCATTTTGTTGAAAACAAATATCCCGTGATGGCTTGTGATAAGTTGGTAAGAAAAGATTTTATAATTAAAAACCAATTGTATTTTGTTCAAGATTTGTTTTCTCAAGATGTTTTGTGGAGCTTCCAAAGCTCATTGAAGCTTACCAAAGTGGCATTCCTTAGAAAAGATACTTACATCTATTATTTTCACGATGCATCGATTATCCATAACAGAGGAGAAAGACATTTTGGAAATTGGATAACGATTGCTGGCTATATGGATCGAGCAGTGAAAGAGCAAGCAAATCCCGAGAAAAAGAAATTGCTTCTAAAATATCTTATCGATTTTAAGGCAATGACTTTACAGATGAATTGGAAGGCACAAAAAAATGAAGATTTGTGGAAACGAAGTTATGATGCATACTCGAAATTATCTAAACTTACATTCTCTCAATATTTTTCTTCAGCATATACTAAAGAGTTGAAGAAAAATAATTTTTTCACTTCCATACCGAAAAATGTTTCCTTCAAAATATTTAAATGGAGATACGAAAGATAAAAAAAAGCAGTTCTAAAATCTTAGAACTGCTTTTTTGTTTTTATTTTAAATTTTCCCAATACCATTTTACGGCTTCTTTTAGTCCGTTTTTCATAGAAAATTCAGGATTGTAACTTAATAATGATTTTGCTTTGTCTATGCTTGCTAAAGAATGCGGAACATCACCTTTTCTATAATCTCCGTAGATTACTTCTACATCAGCAATTTTTGGGTCATATTCCGACAAATATTCTTTCAGATATTGTACCAAATCATTTAAGGTTGTTCTTTCGCCAAAAGCAGTATTGTAGACTTGGTTCAGTGCTTCCGTGTTTTCTGTAGTGATAGCTAAAATATTCATTAAAATCACATTATCGATGTATGTGAAATCTCTAGAATATTCTCCACCACCATTAATTACGGGCGATTCGTAATTCATAAACTGCATTACAAATTTCGGGATTACGGCTGCGTAAGCTCCACCAGGATTTTGTTTTCTCCCAAATACATTGAAGTATCTTAAACCAATGGTATCGAAATCGTAGGTCTTTTTGAAAACATCCGCGTACAACTCGTTTACAAATTTAGTGATTGCATAAGGAGATAAGGGACGCCCGATTTTGTCTTCAACTTTCGGTAAAGTTTCAGAATCTCCATAAGTAGATGAACTTGCAGCATAAACAAATCTTTTTACACCTGCATCTCTTGAGGATACAAGCATATTAAGGAATCCACCCACATTTACATCGTTGCTTGTAATAGGATCGTTTATAGATCTTGGGACAGAACCTAAAGCTGCTTCATGGAGAACAAAATCTTTACTTTCGCAAGCTCTATGGCAAGTTTCTATATCTCTAATGTCACCTTCGATAAGCGTATAATTAGGATGATTAATAATGGCAACTAAATTTTCTCTTCTACCCGTAGAAAAATTATCCAAACAAGTAACTTTTGCACCCAATTTTAGGAGTTCTTCGGAAAGATTAGAGCCGATAAAACCGGCTCCTCCAGTAACAAGAATATTTTTATTTTCTAATGTGTTTTTAAAATTTTGCATGTATTCAATTTATATTCAAAGATAAAACTCTTCTCAGTATTTTTCATATTCAGATTTTAGGAATAATATTTTCTAAGAATATTGATAATATACTCTTCCTTATCCAACAGATGATTCTCAACGAAATAATTTTCAGTTTCTGAAATATTAATTCCATAATCGGAACCCGCATTTAAGAAAGTGTGATCTGTTTTTTTATTAAAATAATTCTCTATGATATCTACTAAATTCTTAATATTATAATTAGTAGGATACGCAATATTAATAATGCTATTGCGCATTTTATTTTCTATTAGATTCTGAGTTATTTTTTTAATGTCTTCTACATCAATTAGATTTCTAGTTGCTTTCTCGTGTATAGTAATTTTCTCACCCTTTTTTAATGATCTAACCAGATAATTCATTAGTAAATTTGGGTTTCCACCATTTCCAACTGCATTACTTATCCGCAAGATTAGAAAATACATCATCTCTTGCATGATTATTTCTTCCATTTTATGTTTATGCAAAACATATGGACTATTCATTTTGGAGGAGTCATAAATGCTACAAGTGCTGAAGTATAAAAATAATTTGTCCTTATTCCCTAGAATAGTTTCTCTAATAAGATTTTCCTCGCGGAGAAATTGCTGCGGATCTGTTTCGGAAGAATTAGAAACTCCAGAAGCGAAAAAAATAATATTTTCGTTATCAATATTTGCAAAAAGAGATGCTATAAGTCCACTGCCAACTATCATATATGGTCAAATATTATGGATGATGCATTGCCATTTCCGAAAGGGTTAACAAAATGATTCTCTCCTATAGCCAACTCTTTGTAAAATTCTTTTTTTATTTTTTCCTTACTTGCCCCTACCAAAACTCCACTACCACAATTGATTACTTCTGGTCTTTCGGTTTCTTCTCTTAGTACTATTACCTTCTTTTGTAATGTAGGAGCTTCTTCTTGTATACCTCCAGAGTCAGATATAATCATAGCACAAGATGCCATTAGTCTTACAGCATCAATATAATTCAAGGGCTCTATAAATTTTATATTCTCAGGGAAATCTAAAAATGCTTCAAAAATAAATTTTCTTGTAGACGGATTAGGATGTAAACTCCAATGGAATGTAAACTCTGGATTTTCTGTTGCCAATTCTTTTATTGCATCACAAATAGCAGACATATTCTCATTTAGGTTTTCTCTTCTATGGGCAGTTATAAATATATTTTTACCTTTATATACTTCTATACTTTCATTAGCTAACACATATTTTAGCAGGTCTATTATAGTGTTTCCTGTAATTACTATTTTATCTTCAGAAATATTTTCTTTAAGCAAATTATCTTTAGAAAGTTGGGTAGGAGCAAAATTGATATGCGATGTTAAAGAGACAATTCTTCGGTTGAACTCTTCTGGAAAAGGAAATCTTATATCATCGGTTCTTAAACCAGCTTCGATATGATAAAAATTTCTCTTCTCTAAAAATGCAACAATAGAGGAAGCTAAAACGGTAAAAGTATCTCCTTGAGCAATAATCTTTTTAACATTTTTTTCTTTTATAACAGCAGAAATAGAATCTATAAGTTTTGCAACAAGATTAGAATTACTAAAATCATTATTTTGGCAGTATAGATAGTTATTTGCTTTAAACTGGAAAATATTTTCCATTTCTTGAAGCATAGAATTATGTTGTCCTGTATTGATTGTGATAAATTCTAGTTTTCTTCTTTTGGCTTCAAGTATTAATGGATATACTTTTAAAAATTCGGGCCTAGTACCATAAATTATAGCGATCATTCGTTTTTTTTCATTATTTTGTTCAGTACAAATTTAATGATTACTTTTAAAGGAATCTGATTTAAAATATCATCTGCAGATAACATTTTCATATTATTCATGATATTATTTATTTCCCTCTTTCCATTTCGGATATCAGAGAATTCTTTGGATTTATAATAAGCATGTACATAATCTTTATAAGGATTAGGTGTTTCTCTATCGTGCCAAGTCCCCACAAAGTGATGAGTAGCATAATTTTTTGGCAAATCTAAACAGAAGTAAGTTGATGGATATATTACAATTCCGTCTTTACCTTCTTGGTATTCGTCTTTTTCAGGATTTATTCCATATTCTTTTACTAGCAAATCAGACACAAAAACTGTGTTTGTTGTAAGATCGAAATCAGTTTTTAAATGATAAAAATCTAAAACTTTTTTGGGCCAAGGATGCCCAGGTTCTGTAGCCCATAATGCTGTGAAAGGGGAACCTTTTATTTCAAACCCTGAAAAGGCTCTGTGATGTAAAAATTCATCTAATGAAAATTTTACTTCCACGTCAATATCCATATAGATGCCTCCTTGCTGAAATAGTGCTAATGCACGAGCATAGTCCGAAACAAAAGCCCATTTTTTACTTTCTGCAGCTAATTTTACATAGATGCAGCAATTAATGTCAAAGTTAGATTCGTTCCATTCTATAATTTCATAATCAGGTAATGCTTTTTTCCAACTATCTAGGCAAATGTAAAAGGACTCTGGTTTAGGATTGCCGCCAAACCAACAATAATGTATTTTTTTTGGGATCATTTGATGTTTTAGTTTTCAGATATTTATATTCTTTTTAATCTTGTAAAAGTTGGGTGCTAATTTTATTATATCAGCGAGTTAATTATTTTTTTTAAGAAATATAGTTTTAGTTTTTCACCTTTTTTAATGTATAATTAAGTTATAGTAATTATTATTTTTTACTTTTACGTCCTTACTTTTAATATAGATGTCGTTATTACATAGTATTTTTAGAAAATAGTATAGAATGATGTCTGATTTTTATTAGAAGTTTTATATATCCTCATATTATGATACCAAAAGTATTAATATTACTCCAAACCAAAAACGCATTCGTTGATTTGATAGAACTGAATTTAAAAAAAAATAATTATAATGTTTCTACTTTTCCCTGTCCAGATCAAAAAACTTTAAAAATTAACCTTTGGGTCAAATTGTTAAATTTTATTACATTTCCATTCTACAAAAATGGCAACTATATATCAGCAAAGCAAAATAAATATAATTTAATCAATCATAAAAATAATGATGATCATTTACAAAAGATTTATCAAGAAAAGTATGATTATACCTTGGTTTTTAGAGCAGATGAATATGATGATGATTTATTATTAAATCTAAAACAAAATTCTAAGAAAATGATAGCCTTTCATTGGGACGGATTAAAGCGTACTCCAAATATCTTTTCTAAGATAAAATATTTTGATACATTTTTCTCTTTCGATCCTATGGACGCCATTAATAATAACCTAAAATTCATCACTAATTTTTATTTTGACGTCATTGATATCAAAGAATCCAAAAAAACTAAGTGGGATCTCACCTATATAGGATATTTTACTACTAAGAGGTTTGATATCCTGCATCAATTATCTGACCATAATTCTTCTGTAATTACCAATTTTATACTAAAGGCATTCTCTCATCATGATAGACTACTTTTACAATCTAGTAATACAATTAAAGATCTCCATCACTTTTATACGTACTCTGAATTATTGAAAATTCATAACGAAAGCAACGTGATTTTAGATTTAAAAGCTGATATACACGATGGCTTATCATTTCGATTTTTTGAGTGTATTCAACTGAATAAGAAGATAGTTACAACCAATACTCATGTGAAAAAATATGACTTTTATAACCCAAACAATATTTTGGTGCTGAATGATAATTTAGATAATGATATAAAAGAATTTATTAATACACCATTTGTTGATTATACGGATGATATAAAAAATAAATACTCTTTCAGCAATTGGTTTGAAAATATTATAGAGTCTAAGAATTGCATACCCATACATAATCCTTATTTGAATGTATAAAAATGCAACATCTTCAAAATTCTATAATTGTCTATTAGGCTATATCTTAATGGATTATAAAATTTCAGAAACAGACGTATTCTATTTTTCTTAGTAAAATTATATGCTCTTAGATATCTAAAATAAAGTTCTATATGTTTGATGTCATCAAGTTTTATTTGGCTTTTATTAATGAATCCCTTATTGTATTGATATACTTTTGTTAGTTCTTCAAACCATTTTTTGTTGGGGGTTCCTTCAGAAAAATGAGTGAGGTGGATGTCATTAATAATATAGTTGTTGTAATATCTTGATACACGAATAGAGAAATCAATATCGTATCCGTGGAAATTTTTAAGAAGTCCTTCGTTGAATTTTATTTTATTCCAAACTTCTTTTTTTACACCTATAAATACACCATCTAATAATACAGCGTCATTAGTATTGGTAGCTAACCTTTTTTTTATTAATGTACCGCTCTTAGTAGATTGGTCTATATGTGTAAATTTGCTTTCTTTTATATCCCACCATGCAATAGGAAATCTAGTTTTTATGGCATTTCCTGCTACTCCTACACATCCACAATTTGGTTGCCCAAGATGCCTTATTAATACTTCACCCCAGTTTTGAGTGGTAAAAAGCACATCTTCGTGTATAAAAAGCAAATTGCTGTATAAGGATTTTTCTGCTCCTTTATTATAAGCTTCACATATGCCCATAAGACCAGGATTCTCTATGGCGATAATTTCATAACTGAAACCAATACCTATAGTTTCTCTTATATTTTTACTAAAATTGGAAAATTTATCCTTTTGATAGGATGATACTATTAGAGAAATCATGCTTTAAAAAATGAATAAAGTTTACTATAAAAATGAATAATATAAAATTTAAAATCAAAGCTTTTATACTTTATATATAAATACTTTAAGTCTTTGATTTCTGGATTGTTATTATTTACTTGTTTTTTTATGTTAGAATGTATTATATCGGCATATCTCCCTTTTTTATCAAATAATATTTTTTCCTTAATAGTTTCAACTTCAAGTTTGTGAAACCTTTTTAGGGTAATATTATTTTCGTGTCTTCTATAATGGATCAAATTCTCAGGGATGTACGATACAAATAAATTCTTTTTTAATGCTCTTAAGATTAGGTTGTAATCTTCCAATAATGTAGCAGGATTGTATGGGCCAAGTGTTGCATAAATGCTACGAGTAGTCATGAGAGTAGCTCCAGATATAAAATTTCCGTCCAATAATAAATTTTCCAGCTCAAATTGGGTAGAAAATTTTGGAACTTTAAAATAAGATTCGGATAATATTACCCCATTATCATCTATTTCAGAAGCGTTAGTAAAAACAATTTCAGCGGTGCTATTCATAAATTGATCTATACATTTCTCAATATAAGTAGGCTCTAAGCAATCATCAGCCGCAATCAACTTTATATATTTACCTTTAGCCAATTCTATACATTCGTTTAGCGTTGTTGCTAATCCTTTATTTTTTTTGTGATAATTTTTTAGCGCAGGATAATTGTTATCGGTTAGCCATTCTTCAAACACTTCCACAGAGTTATCCGGCGAGGCATCATCTGCCACAATTAGCTGAATATTGGGGTAGGTTTGAGATTTAATGCTCTCGAGATTTTCCTTAATGTATTTCGAATGATTGTAACATACTACGACGATGGTAACTAATGGACTCATAATTTTTTTATATACACTTTTGCAATGGTGATTTTGATATTGCTGCTATTTTCCTAATACTTGCTTTACACTCGCCCATATTTTATAGGTCATTGGCGATATATTTTTCTTTATACAATACTGTTCTGAGGGATAATCTTTATAGATGGAATAATATCGGATATGTTCGTTTTTTAGCGTTCTTTTGAAATATTTATCTTTTACAATACTAAATAAGCGTTGTTTTGCAATAGGATGCTCTTTGTGTTTTATAAAAATATCAAAGTTCGAATCTTCGGTGAAATTCTTTTTCTTATGCGTATTGGAGGCATGAAGTCTATAGGAGCAAGAAGGTTTATCATCAAAAATAAAATCGAAATCTCTACTCAGTCCTAGCCACATATCGTAATCCTCGTATGAAAGAGTTTCGTCCCATCCTCCCATCTCTTTAATAATACTAGATTTCAGTAGGGTAGACATCGCAGGAATGAAATTTTTCATTAAGATGTCGTGATAGTAGTTTCGAGATTCCAAACTTAGATACTGATGATGGTAAGCGATAAATTTGTTTTGATACCTCTTGCTATAATCATCAATAAGATGAGCCTCCGAAAATACCAATGCCTCCGTTTCTTTAGATCGCTCTAATAATGATACATGTCTTTGCAATTTGTCCTCTTCCAAAAGATCATCTAATGCCAATAGCTGGATGTATTTTCCTCTAGATAGCGACAGCAACTCATTGAGTGATTTACAAATTCCTTTATTTTCCTCATGCTTTACAAATGTAATAGGTAGAGTAGGGTTTTCAGAAATCCATTGTTCTATAATCTCTACCGAATTATCTTTAGAAAAATCATCACATATAAGTATTTCATAATTTGTATACAATTGTTTCTTGATGCTGTCCAAAGATTCACGGATGAATGTAGCTTGGTTATAGCAAAGGCATAGTATGCTAACGAGAGGAGTCATTTGTGTAATTGAGGGTTATTTGTGTGAGCAAATATAGTAAAAATAAAGAAGTAGAGCATATTGAGAGATAGAACCTTAGGGACTTCCGAAGTGGGGTAAGGGGACTTCTGAAGTGGGGTATAGGGACTTCTGAAGTGGGTTTAGGGACTTAAAAATAAGCAAAAATCCCTAACTACTAGGGTTAGGGAAAAATTTGAAATTAAGATTTAGATTCTGTGCTTAGTGGTGGGGTACTGCCTCCAGATGAACCGAAAAATTGGTTTAGCTCTTCATACAAGGTATTGGTTCCAGGCACATTTTCGTTCGATAAAAATTTTACGTTTCTATAAAAGCTAATGCTATCATGATAATTGTCGTGATCCAGTAGGATTTTAGTGTCAGACAACTGCTCTGTAATGCTTTTTAGTTGTAGCATCCTTTTCTCTAGATCTACTCTTGCATTATAGTCCTTATCAAACTCTGCCTTATCTACAAAAGCGGGGAGGTGCTGTGGATATTGCTCCATAAAGAGTTTTGCCTTGTTCACAAAGAGCTTATTTTGCTCGTTGATGCGGCTATACTCTTGCCTTTGCTCTGGGTTGAGATTGTAGGTTTTATTTTGTAGAACGGTATTGATACTGTTTATAGCATCATCCAGTTGGGATAGTTCTGCGGGAGTGAAAGATACACTCGCTAAATTGTTTAGACTCATCTTGTTGTTTTTAAAGATTGTAGCATAAATGTAATAAATAATTCAATTGATTTATCTTTTATGTATTAAATATTTAATTAAAATTCAAAATAAGCAACACATTATCAATAGAGGTGAGGTTTTATAAAGAAAAAAGACCAACACGAAAGTATTGGTCTTTATTTATATTTAGATAAGAGGTAAATATTATGCGAAAGAATTGACTGCTGCTATTACTTCTGCTACTTCATCATCCGTCATTACTGGGCTTATCGGTAAGCTCAGAACCTCATTGTGCATTTGCTCCGTAATCGGGAAAGAAAGATGATTGAGTTCTGGATATGCTTTTTGCTGATGAGGTGGTATAGGGTAATGGATAATGGTTTGTACACCCTTGTCGGTAAGGTATTGTTGCAACTCATCTCGACGAGATGTTCTTATTACATACACATGCCAAACGTGTTCTGCTGCATCTGCTGGATGCTCTGGCAGTATAATGTTAGGGTTGGTAATCTCTGCTTGGTAGCGGGAAGCAATCTTTGTTCTTATGGCATTTTCTTCGTCTATATATTTTAGTTTTACATCCAAAACAGCCGCTTGTATCTCGTCTAGTCTAGAGTTGAGTCCTTTATAGATATTCACATATTTTTGGTTGGATCCGTAGTTGGCAATGGCTCTTATGGTAGTTGCCAAAGCATCATCATTGGTAGTTACAGCACCAGCATCGCCTAAAGCGCCAAGGTTTTTCCCAGGATAAAAGCTAAAGCCTGCGGCATCACCTAGGTTTCCAGATTTTTTACCTTGCCACATTGCGCCTATCGCTTGGGCATTGTCTTCTACAATCTTTAATTGATGTTTTTTTGCTAAAGTTTGCAAAGCCTCACTGAAAACAATACGCCCTTGTAGGTGTACCAATAGGATGGCTTTGGTTTTTGGCGTAATAGCTGCTTCTACCAAATCTAGATCTAGATTATAGGTCTGTGGATCTGGTTCTACCAAGACAGGAACTAGTTTGTTATCTGATAAGGCAAGTATAGAAGCGATATAAGTATTAGCAGGTACTATTACCTCATCTCCTTCTGCCATAATGCCCATTTCTATATAAGCACGGAAGATTAAACGAAGAGCATCCAACCCATTGGCTACACCAATGGCATGTTGAGAACCGTTATACTGAGCTAGGTTTTGCTCGAAAGTTTTCAGCTCATTCCCCATTAGGTACCATCCAGAGCGGAAAGTATTAAGTATTCTTTGTTCTATCTCTTCCTGATGTAGGAGGTTGATTTTTTGTAGGTCTAAGAATTTTATCATCATGTTTTTATTTTTTTATTGCCTCTTGTATTCTAGTTGCGATTATATTTTTATACTGCTCTGTCCCATAATAGCTAAGATGGTTGTTATCATAGATATAAGGTTCCCCATCTTTTGATATTTTTTGTATGGGATAATTCAGGAGGTTAATATACTCATCCTTACCTATTATTTGTTGATAAGAAGCATTTTTATCTTTTAATTTAAGCTCTGAATTAGTGTTTTGAGGATATATTATATTATAGTTTTTATATACATAATATGTGGTAGGATAATCAATTTTATAGATATTAGTTTGGCCTAAAAATAATAATTTAATTTTATATTTAGCAAAGTACTGCTGTGACCATTTAATATTTTTATCAATTGTTGATTTATCATAAGCAGAGTAATTAGAGGAAATAACTACTAAGTCTATTTTTTGATGATTTTTGGGAAAGAATTGAGTAAACTGAGTATTGAAAAATTCTTTTGATCCCTCAATTTTACCTTTTGCGGGATAAGAAGGGTAGGTACCATCAGCCGTCATCTGAATTACATTTATATCTGCAGATTTTGCAATATTATCAAATGTTTTACCAAACATACCCGCATGGCTATCTCCTAATAATATTATATTGGGTTTTCCATTATCCAAATTTTTAAGTTGTTGAACATCAAAATCCTTTGGTTCCATATAATCAGTTATATGCTTGGAAGTGCCTTGCTCATTTTTCTTTTTAAAATGATATTGCTTGCTTGCTTCATCTGTTTTGTAATTAGTTACAGATTTTGCAAGATTACCATCTTCACCCAAAAATAGTAAGGGATTAATATTTTTGACTCCCCAAAAGCCCAAAAATATAGCAAATATTGCTGTTACAATTTTCAGTGTATGATTTTTATAATTTCTTTTTTCAATTAATTCAAAAGATGCTATTGCTAATAGTATGGAGAACAATACCGCAAAAATTTTAAACTGTAATGACTCATTGTAAGCAAAAAAAACTAAAAATACGGATATTGGCCAATGGTATAAGTACAAAGAGTAAGATATATCTCCCAAATATTTGAAAATAGACAGATGATATAATTTCCCATCAAAGTTCATGGCGATAATGATTGAAGTAGCTAGTACAGGGAATGCCGTTTTATAAGATGGCCAATAGATAGGATTTGCATTGACGATGAAATAGGCTAATACAAAGTAACAGATGAAACTCAATATTAATTTTAACTTTTTGCTTAGTAGCTCTGTATATTTAGCATAAAATAAGACCAAACCTCCTACTAGCATTTCCCATATGCGAGTATAAGTAATATAGAAAGCAAAACTTTTATCTGTATGAGTATATGCATACATAATTGCAAATGAGGCTATGGTCATAACAATCAATAATGTCTTAAATGCAAAGTTGCTTACAATGCCCAAACGCTTTGCCAACAGAACAAGAAGGGGAAAAATTATATAAAACTGCCATTCTACAGATAGCGACCAAGTATGTAATAAAAAATTGGTATGAGAGCTCGCTTCGAAATATCCAGATTGTAAATAGTAATATATATTAGAAAATAACAGACTACTAGAGAATGCAGAATTGAGATAAGATAAAAATTGTATAGGCAATAGGATGTAAACCATTATCCCAGTAGTTATTATAGCAAATAACAATGCAGGTATAATTCTATTGATACGTTTGCTGTAAAAATCTAATAAATCAAATTTATTATTACTAATTCCACCCCAAATAATACTCGTCATCAAATAACCAGAGATTACAAAGAAAATATCCACTCCAATAAAGCCTCCTTCGAAATACTGAAAATGGAAATGATAGAGTACTACGGATAAAACAGCGACAACTCTTAAAAAAGAGATGTCGTAGCGGAAATTTGCTTTTTTTGGCGTCATAAAATTTTAATCATTTTCAAATCCGTTTTTTACTTTCCATTTCTCGAATCCTTCCTCGATCCAAGGCATCCCTCTATCAAAATTATAAGGCCATGGATAATGAGATATGCCAGTTTCTCTATTTTTCATATCTCTCACATCTTTTATGCGCTTCCCAGGATTTCCAATAATCAGAGAGTAATCTTCATATTCGCCACCTACTAAGGATTGTGCACCTACTAGACAATGTTTTCCAATTTTTGTTGCTGGTAATAATACGGTACCTACTGCAATTTGAGAGAAGTCTCCTATTGTAGCCCCAATGCAGATGTCAGAAGGTGGAGTAGGATCATTAGTAAGAACTACATAAGGATAGATAAATACAAAATTTCCGATTTTGGACTTTTGCCCAATATGCACATTACTATGAAGCCAACAATTGTTACCAAACTCTACATATCCTTGAATATCCGTTACCGTTCCTAGTCGGCAGTTATCTCCAAATTTAGAGTGTTCCCTAATAGTAACTCTATGACCAGTAGAAAAGTTTTTGCCAAATGTAGAATTTGCATAAATTATAGTATGACTACGAATCATTGCATTTTCACCTATTATTGTTTCGGGATTGTCATAATTCTCATTGTGATAATAGTCATGTAGAGGTTCTCCTATAATACAGTCATTTGCTATAATCGAGTTATCTCCAATAATAACATTATCGTAAATAGTAGTATTATCTCCAATTTTTACATTTTGTCCAATTCTAGCTTTTGGACTTATATAGACGTTTCTATTATTAAATTTCATTGCAATAGTTTTTAAAATCTTCGTAATCTCTAAAGTAATCTGCTTCCGAATAGTGCTCAGAAGCTAAGCAAAGTAGTACAGCATTGTGTGTAAAATGGATATCTCTCCAAATAAGTTTGGGTAAATACAAACCTTCAGATGGATTGGATAGTACAACTGTTTTTTTGTTACCCAATTGGTCTGTAAGATTAAAGGTAATCGTACCAGAAACTGCAAAAATAACTTGTTGAAGATCTTTATGTGCGTGCCCACCTCTCGTTACATCTTGAGGGGTATAATACGTCCAATACACTCGTTTTATATCAAAAGGTATATTGTGATGTTCTTCGGCTATGGATATGAATCCTAGCTCTGAAGAACCAATTCTGTTGATATTTATAATCTGTGGTTCTCTATAATTCATTTATTTGTGAATATAATTGTTTAAATGTAAATAAATCTAAATCAAAGTTATTAGAAATATGATTTCCTTCATTTTTATAATAACTACCATAAAATTCAACTCCTGATAACTTTGCCAAATTTGAAAATGCAGAAAATTCTTTAGCATTATCTGGAATAAAACATATTGCTTTGGCTTTATTTCTACAAAATATTAGATTAGTCCAAGCAGCACCAGAAATACCTACAATGAAAGTGGCATTATAAAATATTGAAACTTGTTGCTCTAATGTAAGTTCTTCTAAACATATCGTTATGAATCCTTCTTTCTCTAAAAAGTATTTAAGTTCTTCCTGATTTTTAGCAATCCTATGAGTGTTTTTTCTATACAAGAAAAATTTTGTATCGCTTCTTGAATCTGGATTAATTTTTCTAAGTAGGGTATCAGAAAATCTTGTTAATATTTTTTTATTATAATAAGTACCTATTCCTAATATTTGGTTGTCAAATCTATTAAACTGTAGATGATTAAAATTATTAATATAATATAACTCGCCTACTCGATAAGATTTATTTCTTGAAAGATAAATAATTTTACAATTATCTCCAATCAATAAATCTAGTGCGGCTTGCATCGTTGGAAATTTCTTTACAACATCACTAATTAATATTGTACTAGGTAATTTTTCATACAACAATATTTTTGGAAGTATTTCTATTAAATAATGATACCAATTCCAAGATCCATTTCCACCAAGAAAAAAACCTTCACTAATTGTTTCTACATCATCATATTTAATTTTGGCATATTGTTGATTATGTACTTTTACAAACCCCTCGTTATATCTTTCATCTTGGTATCTATTAACCAATAAATTAGAACCTATTAATATAGATGAACTATCTGCATGGATAAGTGCATTATTAAATTTAAATAGTTTAACATCTGGAGTTGGTGTTTTTATGCTTTTTTGAACTTCACATTTACCTGATATGGGTGGGAAAGATTCAAATATAGATCCTTCTATTAACTCTTTCCCATTAATGAATTCATAGTCTTTAATTTTTGCAATCTTTGAGCGTCTATAATATATAATATTGAATATAAATCTAATTAAGTAATTAGAAATAGCAGAATCATTATTGATGAATTGTAAACATCTTTTTATAATTGCCTCCATTCAAAGCTTGTCTTAATAAAACCAGGCTCAACACCCAGCCATTGTCCTAATTCTTTTTGTTTTTCAATAATTCGAAACGTTAGTACGTCTTCTTCAATGAGTACAGAATCTTGTAAATCTTTAATTATATACATATCCAAAATATATTCTCCTACATTAAAAAATCCTTTAGGAATGTCGCAAATTAATCTATTTTTACCCGTTTTTAATTTAGTATTGAAAGCATTGTTTATTGTAAATAACACATCATTATTAAAATTTTTAACCACATATGATAAATGATAATTACTGCCGCTATCAAAAATTTCTATGTCGGTTAATAAATTAAATTTTTCATCTTCAATGAAATCTTCATCTTTGGTAAGATAGTTACCATCAACTAACTCTATACTATTTAAGGAATACATTGAATTTTTAAAATCCTTATGATCCCCAAATTGAACGCCATTACCAAAACTTTCTTTTTCACCATTATAGGCACTAATAGCGCGATCAATTAACCCATTATAAACTATGTTACCATTCGCCATTACTATACCTTTGTTACAAAGAGATTTTATAGCACTTATATTATGACTCACAAATAAGATAGTTCTTCCTTCTCCTTTCGTTACATCACCCATTTTTCCTAAACATTTCTTTTGAAATTCGGCATCTCCTACAGCTAAAACCTCATCTACTATAAGAATTTCAGATTCTAGATGCGCCGCTACGGCAAAAGCAAGACGTACATACATCCCCGAAGAATATCTTTTTACAGGGGTATCAATATATCTCTCTACACCTGAGAAAGCTACAATCTCATCAAATTTTCTAGTGATTTCTTTCTTGGTCATCCCAAGGATGGCACCGTTTAGAAAAACGTTTTCTCTACCCGTCATTTCAGGGTGAAAACCTGTACCTACTTCTAGCAATGAAGCGATACGACCTTGTGTAAATATTTTACCGGTAGTAGGCTGAGTTACTTTACTAAGAATTTTAAGGAGAGTAGATTTTCCGGCACCGTTACGTCCGATTATCCCTACGGCATCGCCTTGCTCAATTTCAAAATTGATGTCTTGTAAAGACCAAACGTAGTCGGAATTTCCTTTAGAACTTCTATCATTTGATTCTCCAATCTTCAAGTAAGGATCTTCTTTTCCTCTTACTTTGTGCCAGAATCTATTAAGATCATGGGTTAGTGTACCTGTTCCTACTTGTCCTAGACGGTATTGTTTTGATATATTTTCAGCTTTTAAAGCAAGCATATTATTTTTATTTTAGAGGTTATACTGATTCATTATCACCAAGCAATCATTATACGGTATCGATAAACGATTTTTCGGATTTGTTGAATACTACAAGCCCAAATAGTAATACGACAATGATAAAAACAAAACTCATCAGCAATCTAGCTACATTGAAATCTCCAGAGCCTATAAAACCGTATTTAAAACACTCGAATATTGGAGTTAAAGGGTTTAGGTCCGCTAAATATCCATAGCTTCCTAGTTTTTGTTTTACCAATGTAGTAGGCAAAATAACAGGTGTAAACCACATAAATAAACTTACTCCAAAGCCTAATAACAAAGACAAATCTCTATATTTGGTGGTAAGTGAAGAAAATAACATCCCAAGCCCTAAAGAAAATAAAGCAAGAAAGATAATTAATACAGGTGAGAACAATGCCCACAAATTGGGTTGTACTTCTCCACGGTATATAAAGTAAGCCAGTACAATAAAAAATAAAATAAGCTGTACGCCCAATCTCATAAAACTAGAGATAATAGTAGAGATAGGTGTTACCAATCTTGGGAAATAGACCTTACCAAAAATCCCCGCATTACCAGTGAAAACATTAGAAACACTAAGCATTGTCGTGCTAAAGTACCCCCATAGTGTATTTCCTGCAAGGTAGAATAGTACAGGCGGAATGCCATCTGTAGGCAAACTTGCGATATTACCAAAAACAAGTGTAAATACAATGGTGGTAAGAATAGGATTGATGAAAAACCAAAGTGGTCCCAATATGGTTTGCTTGAAAGAAGAAATAAAATCTCTTTTCACAAACATGAAAACCAAATCGCGATATTGCCAGACTTCCTTAAGGTTCAGTCGAAATAATGAGTCTTTAGACTCTATTACATCGGTCCACTTTTGTTGTGGTGTATTCATTTGTGAGGGATTTGTATTATAAATTTTAATTAATATTGTGTATTCTGATAGTTAATACCAAAAACAACAACTACCATGTTGGTAGTAATTGTTTTAGATAGGTACTATTTACCAATCAGATTTTTAAGGTAACCACCGTATCCGCTTTTGCCATATTTTTTGGCTGCATCTAGAAGTTGCTCTTCGTTGATATAGCCTTTTTTATATGCAATTTCTTCAATACAAGAAATTTTGAATCCTTGTCTTTTTTCTAGCACTTTTACAAATTCTGAAGCATCATGCAAAGAATCGAAAGTCCCAGTGTCTAGCCATGCAGTACCACGACTCATAACGCCCACTTCTAGATTTCCTTGTTCTAGGTAAACTCTGTTTACATCAGTGATTTCTAATTCTCCTCTTGGTGAAGGTTTTAGATTTTTAGCAATTTCTACCACAGAATTATCATAGAAGTACAAACCAGGAACAGCAAAATTAGATTTCGGATGTTCTGGTTTTTCTTCAATAGAGATTGCTTTTAGTTCATCATCAAATTCTACCACGCCATATCTTTCGGGATCCGATACTTGGTACGCAAACACACAACCGCCTTTTACATTGGTTTTGCTGGTAAGTAATTCTGGTAATCCTGCACCGTAGAAGATATTATCTCCCAAAACAAGTGCTACGGAATCGTCCCCAATGAATTCTTCTCCTAATATAAATGCTTGTGCTAGCCCATCTGGACTTGGCTGTGTTTTATATTGTATATGACAACCCAATTGAGAACCATCGCCCAATAGTTTGATAAATCCTTCTTGATCGTGAGGAGTTGTAATAATCAATATTTCTCTAATGCCCGCCAATAATAGGGTAGACAATGGATAGTAAATCATGGGTTTGTCATACACCGGCATCAATTGCTTGCTAACGGCTATAGTAAGTGGGTATAATCTTGTGCCAGAACCTCCAGCTAATATAATTCCTTTCATGTTTTAATTTTTGTGGTTAGAATGTTAAAAAGTTAGAGAGATAAGGCGTTACATTTGGGTGCCTTTTTCTTTCAAACTTGCTATTAACTTTGCCAACATATTTTTGATGTAATAAATTCTTTTTATTGTATCGTCATTCCTTTTTATAAATGAAAGACGTTCTGCTATTTCTAATTGAGTATCGAGTTCACTTAAAGAGCCTAACGAAATGTATAGAAATCGCATTAATTCAGCGCTTCCTTTTCTTCCTGAACCTTCTGCAATATTTGAAGGAACTGAAATGGCGGCTCTTTTCATTTGGCTCGTCAGACCAAATAATTCTTCTTTGGGAAAGCTAGAAGTTATTTTGTATATATCCTCCACAAGAAGCATTGATTCTTGCCAAACTTTCAAATCCTTATGTGATTGTATATTCATTAAATCTTACAATTTCACTCTCTAACTCTCTAACTCTCTAACTCTCTAACCTTTTAGTCTTTCTAACATTCTAATTAACTAAGAATATTGCTTATCATAGTACTTTTGATAGTCGCCCGAAGTTACGTTGTCTAGCCATTCTTTGTTATCCAAAAACCAATCTATCGTTTTGCTTAGTCCTTGTTCAAAGGTAACCGATGGTTTCCAACCCAAATCTTTATTGAGTTTGGTTGCATCAATGGCGTAACGTTTGTCGTGTCCTGGTCTATCTTTCACATAAGTGATCAATTTTTCTGAATAACCAATAGGATTACCTAGTTTTTCATCCATCTGCTTGATCAGTTCTTTTACCAAATCAATATTCTGCCACTCGTTGAAACCACCAATATTGTAAGTTTCTCCCGTTTTAGCTTCATTGAAGATTTGGTGTATTGCTTTGGCGTGATCGATTACGAAAAGCCAATCTCTCGTATATTTTCCATCTCCGTATATAGGTAAAGATTTACCATTAAGGATATTCGAAATACAAAGCGGAATGAGTTTCTCTGGAAAATGATTTGGACCGTAATTGTTAGAACAATTAGACAAGATAAAAGGCATACCATACGTATTACCATAAGCTCTTACCAAATGGTCTGATGCTGCTTTAGATGCTGAGTACGGAGATTGTGGATCGTAAGCAGTAGTCTCCAAAAAGAAACCTGTTTCGCCCAAACTTCCATATACCTCATCGGTTGAAACATGATAGAAAAGATTTGTTCTTGGTCCATCAGGGAAATTACCATGTTGATGATCTGGGTTTAGCGTCCAAAATTCTTTACAAAGATTGAGAAGATTAGCTGTTCCATTCACATTTGTGTTAATAAACGCCATAGGATCTGTAATACTTCTATCTACATGGCTTTCTGCAGCAAGGTGAATTACAGCATCTGGATAATATTTTTCAAAAACCTTTCTTAGTTCTTCAGGTTTTGTGATATCTGCTTTTTCGAAAACGTAATTAGGTTCATTTTCTATGTCTTTTAGATTTTCTAGATTTCCTGCGTATGTAAGTGCATCAAGGTTGATGATCCTAGTATTGGGATTATTGATCACAAATTCTCTAACAACATGTGAGCCTATAAATCCAGCTCCTCCTGTGATGATTATATTTTGCATTATTCTGTGTTTTTATGATAAAATGAAGCGCCAAAGATATTAAAATATTATAATGACGATTTATAGTTTTTATATTAATCTACGTTGGGTATTGAAGTATTATCCCAAAATTGTCTTTCTACCGATACTTTTGTAGAAGAATCCGTTTTGCTCAGGTATTTCTAGAGGGTAAAGGTTTCTACCATCAAAGATGACTTTATTATTCATCTTTTCCGACATCATCTTAAAGTTAGGGTTTTTAAATTCTGGCCATTCTGTAGCAATCAATAATGCATCAGCATTTTCCAAAGCTTCATACATGCTTTTTGCATACTGTATTTTATCATCTAAGATTTTTCTTACATTTTTCTCTGCTACAGTATCATAGGCAACTACTTTTGCCCCTTTTTCTAATAATATTTCTATATTATCTAATGAAGAGGCTTCTCTAATATCGTCTGTATTGGCTTTAAAGGCAAGTCCCCATACAGCAATTGTTTTCCCAGCAATATCGCCATTGAAATATTTTTCTATTTCCGAAACCAGAATTACTTTTTGCGAAATGTTTACTTTTTCGGTTGCTTCAAGAATTTCAAAATCGAAGTTTTCATCTTTTCCAGATCTTATTAATGCTTTCACATCTTTTGGGAAGCAGCTTCCTCCATATCCAATTCCTGGGAAAAGAAAACGGTTTCCAATACGGTCGTCACTTCCCATGCCCAATCTTACTTTATCTACGTCTGCGCCTACTTTTTCACAATAGTTGGCAATTTCATTCATAAAGGTAATCTTTACTGCCAAAAATGAATTGGATGCGTATTTCGTTAATTCGGATGATTTCTCATCCATAAAGATAATAGGTATACCAGTATTGGTAAAAGGCTGGTAAATTTGAGACATAATGTCTTTAGCTCGTTCAGAGCTAGATCCTACCACAACTCGTGCAGGGTTCATAGAGTCTTCTACGGCAAATCCTTCTCTCAGAAATTCGGGATTAGAAACTACATCAAATTCTATATTGGTTCTAGCCGAGATCACTTCTCTTACTCTATCGGCTGTGCCTACAGGAACTGTACTTTTGTTCACGATTACTTTATACTCGGTGATCATTTCGCCTACTTTATCGGCAACGCTCAAAACGTATGAAAGATCCGCAGATCCATCCTCTCCTGGTGGAGTAGGTAAAGCAAGATAAATGACTTCACTTTTCTCTAAAGCTTCTTGAAGATCTGTAGTAAAAAATAATCTTTCAGATTGTATATTTCTAAGGAACATTTCTTCCAAATTGGGTTCGTATATCGGCACGATCCCTTTTTTCATTCCTTCTACTTTTTTTTCATCGATATCAACACAGTATACAGAATTTCCAAGCTCTGCCAGGGTAGTACCTGTTACCAAACCTACGTAACCTGTTCCTACGATTGTTATATTCAAAATATATGTTTTTTAATTATTGACAAAAATACTAAAAATAGTTCCAAATCCTCTTAAACAACCAATAACTTGTGTATAATTCAAACAAAATGCTGTGTTTATTATGAGAATCATAAAATATTTTATCTTTTCTTTCTCTTAATGTTGATTTTATTAGGTATTGTTATTGCGTTGATTATGAACAGTATTTGCGTTTTTTATAAATTTGTTGTATATTTGCAGGAGATTTACGGAAAAAATGAAAAGGCTTCGAGAGAAAGCCTTTTTTCGTACGGGTAAATCATCATTACATACGATATGGAGTTTAGAAAAAATATTGAAACATTATTAAATGATTTCTTGGCAACAAGAGAAGATTTATTTCTTATTGATTTAAAGATTTCTACGGCAAGCGATGTTACCGTAATTTTGGACGGTGATAATGGTGTCACTTTGCAGGATTGTTTAGACGCAAGCCGCGCTATAGAATTCAATATGGATCGTGAGGAGCATGATTTTAGCCTTCAAGTAATGTCTGCAGGGCTTAGTGAGCCATTGGTGACGCCAAGACAATTTAATAAAAATCTTGGTAGAGATATAGAGATTATGCTACAAGATTCTTCTGAAATTGAAGGAGAATTAGTAGACGTAGATGAGGAAAAGATAACGCTGGTACTACGTTACAGAAAACCGAAAGAAGTAGGTAAAGGAAAGGTAGACGTGGAAGAGGAAAGAGAAATTGTATACTCTGATATCAAAAAAGCGTTAGTCGCAATTAAATTTTAAAAAGAAAAAAAAGAATAAATGGATAATATAGCGTTGATTGAATCCTTTGGTGATTTTAAAGACGAGAAAGGGATCAGTAAGATTGATCTTATGGCAATTATTGAAGATTCTCTAAAAACTCTTTTGAGAAAAAGATTTGATTCTGATGATCATTTTGATGTAATTGTAAACCCTGATAAAGGTGACTTTCAGATTTTTTTAAATAAAACGATCGTTGAAGACGAGATGTCTGAAGATGATGATTTGGAAATAGAAATCACTGCAGCAAAGAAAATAGATCCTACTTTTGAAGTAGGGGAAGATTTCACTATGGAAATTCCTGTAGCACAGCTTGGAAGAAGAAGTATCCTTACTTTGAAACAAATTTTGGCTACGAAATTGCAGGAACACAATAATGCAATGCTTTACGAGCAGTTTAAAGATAGAATTGGCGAGATCGTAATGGGCGAAATACACCATATCCGTCACAAGCACGTTATTTTATTAGATGATGAAGAGAATGAGTTTATTTTACCTAAAGAAAACCAAATATCTTCAGATTTCTTCAAGAAAGGAGAAAACATCAGAGCAGTAGTAGAATCTGTAGATTTCAAAGGATCTAAACCACAAATTATTATTTCAAGAACGGCTCCTAAATTCTTAGAGAAATTATTAGAATTAGAAATTCCTGAAATTCAAGACGGAACTATTATTCTAAAAAAAGCAGTGAGAATACCTGGTGAAAAAGCCAAAATTGCTGTGGATGCTTACGATGATAGAATAGATCCAGTAGGAGCTTGTGTTGGAGTGAAAGGTTCTAGAATACATGGTGTAGTAAGAGAATTAAGAAACGAAAATATAGATGTTATTCAGTGGTCCAAAAACCCTGAAATTTTTGTAAAGAGAGCTTTAGGAAACGTAACGATTAATAAAATCGAGATTAACGAGGAGAGAAAGTATGCGATGGTATACACGCCTATCGAAGAAATTTCTAAGGTAATTGGTAAACAAGGGCAAAACATCAGATTGGCTTCATGGCTTACTGGGTACGAGATAGATGTACACAGAGAAGCGAGTGAAGATGATGACGTTGATCTTAGAGAGTTCAACGATGATATTGAACAATGGGTTTTAGATGAGTTTAAGAAAGTGGGTCTTACAACTGCAAAATCTGTATTGGATAAGGAAACAGAAAGTCTTTTAAATATGGTTGATCTAGAAGAAGAAACAATCGAAGACGTAAAACGTATTTTGAGAGAGGAATTTGAAGATTAAAATTTCATAATAAATTTTAATAAAAAGTAAAAATACTTTAATTTTAAAAATTAAAAAATAGTAAATAATATAGATGCCAAAAATAAGATTAAATAAAGCGGTTAAGGAATTTAACATATCGATGACGCGACTAGTAGAATTTTTGCAGTCAAAAGACTTCGTGGTTGAAAGTAATCCTAACGCTCAATTAGAAGAAGCGGCATATTCTGCATTAGAAGCTGAGTTTGCCAAAGATGGCGAGCAACGTAAGGCTTCTCATGAGGTGGTTATTTCTAAAGTTCCAGAAGAAAAGTTGGAAATAGTAGAAGAGAAAGCACCTGAAGTAATAAGAGCTAAAGCTAATACAAAACCGGAAACTAGAATTTTAGGTAAGATAGATCTTGAACCTAAAAAGACTGAGTTTGTGGTAGAAACTCCTCCTACTTCTGCTCCTGTAGAAGAGAAGAAAGAAGAAGTAAAAGAAATAGAGGTGGCAAAAGAAGAGCCAACTCAGGTTGCGGTAACCAAACCAATACAAGAAAAGCAGGAATTTAAAGTGTTGGATAAAATTGATTTGTCTCAGATTGAGGGAAATAGAAATAGACCTGCAAAAAAAGATAAACCTAAAGCTGAGGTAGCAAAGCCAGAAGTGAAAGCAGTAATGCCAATTGTGGAAACACCTAAGCCGGTTGAAAAACCAATTGAAAAAGTGGAGCAGAAAAAAGTGGAACCCATAGTAGACGAACCTCAGGAATCTCAGAAGATAGAAACTGTATATCAGAAACTGGATGGGCCAAAAATTGTAGGTGAAAAAATTGATTTGTCTCAATTTGCACCAAAGCCTAATGCGGGTGCTAAAAAGAAGCGAAAAAGAATAGAAAAACCTGGAACTAACCAACCTAACACGGGTAACAACCCATCAGGTGGTGCCAACCGTCCTCAAGGACAAAATGGCCCAGGAGGAAACCGCCCACCAGGACAAGCAGGTTCAGGAGGAAACCGTCCACCAGGACAAGCGGGTACAGGACCAAACCGTTTTGGTAATAACCAAGGAAACCGTCCACCAGGACAAGGTGGAGGCTTCAAGAAAGCTCCAGGAGGAAATAATAATAGACCAGGGCAAAGAACAATGCCGGTTGAGTTGACAGACGAACAAGTTAAAAATCAAATCAAGGAAACTCTTGAGAAATTAACAAATAAAGGAGGAAAATCCAAATCGTCTAAACATAGAAAGGACAAGAGAACATACCGTAGAGAACAAGATGAGCGTCAGCAAGAAATTGATGCGCAAGATATCACATTAAAAGTAACAGAATTCATCACTGTAGGTGAATTGGCAAGTTTGATGAATGTTTCTCCTACGGAAGTAATCTCAGCATGTTTCTCTCTTGGGGTAATGGTTACCATGAACCAAAGATTAGAAGCGGATACCTTATTATTAGTTGCAGATGAATTCGGATATAAAATTGAATTTTCTGATGCAGATCTAGAAGAAGCAGATACTGAAGAGTATGTAGATACTGAAGAAGATCTACTACCTAGAGCTCCAATTGTGACAGTAATGGGTCACGTAGATCATGGTAAAACATCTCTACTAGATTATATTAGAAAAACTAATGTCATCGCTGGGGAATCTGGAGGTATTACACAGCACATTGGTGCTTACAATGTGAAATTAGAAGGTGGACAGAGAATTACATTCTTGGATACACCAGGTCACGAAGCGTTTACCGCGATGAGAGCGAGAGGTGCACAGATCACAGATATTGCAATTATTGTGATTGCTGCTGATGATGATGTAATGCCTCAAACGAAAGAAGCTATTTCTCACGCACAAGCTGCAGGTGTACCAATGATTATAGCATTTAACAAAGTAGATAAGCAAGGTGCAAATGCAGACAACGTACGTCAGCAACTTTCTGGAATGAATATTCTTGTAGAAGAGTGGGGTGGTACTGTACAAGCACAAGAAATCTCAGCTAAATTTGGGAATAATATGGATCTTCTTTTAGAAAAAGTATTATTGCAGGCAGAGATGTTAGAGCTAAAAGCAAATCCTAATAGAAATGCTCAGGGTGTTGTAATTGAAGCTTCACTGGATAAAGGTAGAGGATATGTAGCAACAATGTTGGTACAATCTGGTACTCTAAAAGTTGGAGATTATGTATTAGCAGGTAAAAACCATGGTAAGGTAAAAGCTATGCTTGATGAAAGGGGTAAAAATCTTACAGAAGCAGGACCTTCTATCCCAGTCACTATTTTAGGTTTAGATGGAGCACCTACTGCTGGGGATAAGTTTAAAGTATTTGAAGACGAAAGTGAAGCAAAATCTATTGCTAACAAGAGAGAACAACTACAAAGAGAGCTTTCTATCAGAACTAAGAAACATACTACATTAGAAGAGTTGGGTAGACGTATTGCTATTGGTGATTTCAAAGAACTGAATATAATCCTTAAGGGTGATGTAGATGGTTCTGTAGAAGCATTATCAGACCAATTACAAAGACTTTCCACAGAGGAAATCAGCGTAAATATCCTTCACTCTGGTGTAGGTCAGATTACTGAATCAGACATCAACTTGGCAGCAGCTTCAGACGCAATCATTATTGGATTCAACGTAAGAGCTGGTGCTAATGCTAAAGAGCTTGCAGATAAAGAAGAAATAGAAATCAGACATTATTCTGTAATCTATGCCGCTATTGAAGAGGTAAAAGATGCAATGGAAGGTATGTTATCTCCAGAGATTAAAGAACAAGTAATTGGTAATGTGGAGATCAGAGAAGTATTCAAGATTTCTAAGATTGGTACAATTGCGGGTTGTATGGTTCTTTCTGGTAAAGTAACAAGACAATCTAAAGTAAGAGTACTTCGTGATGGTATCGTGAAATTTGACGGTGAACTAGAGAGTTTAAAACGTTTCAAAGACGATGTAAGAGAAGTTACAAAAGGCTACGAATGTGGATTGAACCTTAAAGGCTACAACGATATCGAACAATATGATATCCTTGAAGTATATGAAGAAGTTGCAGTGAAGAAAAAACTGAAATAATTTCTTGAAGACCCTCAAAGTCACAGCAAGTGTTGTGATTCTATATAATAGACTGTTTTCGTTACTGACGAAAACAGTCTTTTTTTTTAGAATTTAACAGGTATATGCAATAAAATAGAAAGATTATAAATAATATCAAAACAGTTAAAAATTATCAATTTTATATGAAATTACTAAGTTTATACTGTGTTTTGATTCATTTTTTATCATAATAGTGCAGGAACAAATACATATTGAAGATAATTCTATAAATAACAAATAATAAATTTGAATTTAAATTTGCATATGTTAATATTTATTAACATATTTGCCGATAAAATATATTAAAATTTGTTAATATGAATGTTAAATTACGTGTATTAAGTGCTGGAGCTCTGTTCTTTTTGGGACAAGTTGCATTTGCACAACAAAAACCAAAAGATACTGCTGATAATGAAACTCAAATTGAAGAGGTAGTAATGATTGGTTATAGTAGTGTTCCAAAAGAGAGTTATGTAGGGACAGCTTCCAAAGTAAATGCCAAATCAATTGAAGCTAAAAATGTATCTACAGTTAGTCAGGCTCTAGCTGGAGAATCGGCGGGTGTAAGAGTTATAAACACTTCAGGGCAACCTGGTACAGATGCTACAATTAGAATTAGAGGTTTTGGATCAGTAAATGGAAACAGAAGTCCACTTTATGTATTAGATGGAGTTCCTTACACAGGAAATGTAAGTGCAATTAACCCTGATGATATCGAAAATATGATAATTCTTAAGGATGCCACTGCAACATCAATTTATGGTGCAAGAGGAGCAAACGGAGTTGTTGTAATGAATACCAAGAAAGGTAGAGCTAATAAATCAGTAATTCAAATAGAGTCTAAAGTTGGATTTAATATGGGGTTGTTACCTCGTTATGAAACAATAAAATCTCCAGAACAATTCGTAGGTTTAAGTTGGGAAGCTTTAAGAAATCAAGGAAGATTATTAAATAATGCTAATCCAATAACATATGCTAATAATAATCTTTTCAGTGGTACAGGTATTAGCCCCGATTATAACTTATGGGGACTTTCTGGATCACAATTAATAGATCCTGCAACAGGTCAGGTAAGACCTGGATTGAGCAGAAAATATGATCCTGAGAATTGGGAAGATTATGCATTTCAAACTTCAGTTAGAACTGAGAATAATTTAAGTATAAGTGGTGGTAGTGATAAAACAACTTTTTACACCAATATTGGATATCTAAGTGATGAAGGTTATTCAATAAATTCAAATTTTGAAAGATATAATGGTAGATTAAATTTATCTCATCAAGCTAAAAGCTGGTTAAAAGGTGAATTTAATTTAGGATATTCTTATTCAAAAGCTAAAAGAAATGGTCAGACGGCAGATTCTGGAAGTATTTTTTGGTTTGTAGATAATATACCTTCAATATATCCTTTATTTTTAAGAGATGCTGCGGGTAATAAGGTTGCAGATCCACGTTACGGTGGTTTCCAATATGATTATGGGGATGGTCCAAACGGAAGAGGCTTTGGTGCTCTAACCAATTCAATAGCCGACGCAACATATAATCAGAATAATTTTTATAAGCATGAGCTAAATGCGAATATGTTTTTAAAAGCTGATATTACAAAATTCCTAAGTTTTGAAACAAGAATTGGAGGGCAGTATTATAATAATAGTAATGATCAGGTTGATAATCCATACTATGGAAGTGCTGCGAGTCAAAATGGATATATCTTTAAGACGAAGACAGAGCTTATGTCATACAACTGGCTTCAGTTATTGAGATTTAACAAAAAGTTTGACGATCATAGTGTTCAAGCATTTGTTGCTCATGAAAGTAATAGTTGGGAACAGAAATATATGTCGGCTGGAAGACCCAATATTATAGATATGATTCCTGAATTGAATATTGGAATTGGTGAGTCTCAATCTAGCTCATACCTTAATAGCTATATGTTAGAAAGTTATTTTGGCCAGTTAAGTTATAATTTTAAAGGCAAATACTTTTTTGATGGTACAGTAAGAAGAGATGGATCATCTAGATTTTTAAACCAAAAATGGGATACCTTTGCATCTGGAGGAATCGGATGGTTAGCTTCAAGAGAAAACTTTCTCCAAGATAATAAGACAATTAAGTATCTGAAGTTAAAAGCTAGTTATGGAACTGTGGGAGATCAAGGAGGAGTAGGATTCTATCCTGGCTACAATGTATATAATCCTGGTAATTTTATGGGACTACCCGGTGCAGCTTTCGATAGAAATGGATATCCAGAGTTAACATGGGAAAAAGCAAATAATTTCCAAGGAGGTATAGAACTTAATTTATTTAAAAATAGTGCTGTTGAAATAACGGTTGATTATTATGCGAAAAAAACAAATAATTTAATTTTTGACAATAGATTAGCACCATCTACAGGTAATGCTATCTTGAAAGTTAACGATGGTATTTTGAAGAATCAAGGATTAGAATTTACAGTAAATACACATATTATTAATAAAAACGATTTTAGACTAGATTTTGGCTTTAATGGAGAAGTTCTAAAAAATGAACTAGCTCAAATGCCAGTAGATATTAGTACTGGAGAACGTAAATTATTAGATTTATCAGAAGCTGGTTTTGGACGTGCAGCGGGTAGATCTATTTACGATTATTATATGAGAGAATATGCGGGTGTGAATTCGGCTACTGGAGCAGCACAATGGTATGTAAATTACTTAGATAAGAATGGAAATGGTGGGTTCGATGCTGGCGAACAGATAACATCACTATATGAATATCAGTCACAAAATCCTAATGCTGACATTAGAACTGGAACAACCGAAAACTATGCACAAGCGACACAAAAATATCTAGATAAATCTGCAATTCCTGATATTAGAGGAGCATTTAATTTAGATTTTGGATACAAATCTTTCTCTCTAGGTGTACAATTTCTATATAGTGTAGGAGGTTATGCATACGATGGAGCTTATGCAGGGCTTATGCATAATAGACAAGTAGGTGGAAACAATTGGCATGATGACATTCTTAATAGATGGCAAAATCCAGGTGATGTAACTGATGTTCCAAGACTTTCATCTAATTATGCTGCTGATGTTAATTTTAATGCAAGATCAAGTAGATTTCTTATTAAATCAGATTTTATTGCTCTTAATAATTTAAGAGTTGGATATTCTCTTCCCCAAAATTATGTCAAAGCTTTGGGTATGACCGGATTTAATCTTTTTATAACTGGTGATAATTTATGGATTACAAGTAAAAGAAAAGGTTTAAACCCAAGTGTTTCTGAAACAGGTGGTAGTGATACTTATGCGTATGCTCCATTATCAACTATTACCTTTGGTGCAAAAATTAACTTCTAAAGATTAAACTAAAAATGAAAAAGATATTACTATTATCAAGTATTGCATTGGCAACACTTACTATTTCTTGTAAGGATGAGTTTCTTGAAACTTCACCTACACAAACAATAGGAGATGCACCATTGCAAATTAAATTAAACGGTTTATATAATTTAATGATTACAGCAGAATCTGGAGGAACGACTGCACATGATGATATGGGTCACAAAGGATATGATATTTATACGGATATTCTGTCACAAGATTTTGTTTTAGAAGGAGTAACCTATGGTTGGTACTCTAATATGGCAAGTTTGTCTGCACCTGCAGATTTTACTCAACAAGAAAATTATAGACCTTGGAGATTTTATTATAGATTAATCGCAGGGGCAAACGATGTAATTGATGAGTTGGGTGGAACAAATGCAGTTCCCTCTGGTTCAGATGAGAGATATGCAATGGGTCAAGCAAAAGCAATTAGAGGCTTAGCCTATTTTCAACTAATGCAAATGTACACTAAAGGATATAGTGCAAACGAGCCGTCAATCCCATTATATACAACATCTCAATCACCAGCAGGTCCTAAGGCAACGCAGCAACAAGTTTATGGTCAGATAACAGACGATTTGACTAAATCTATTGATTACTTAGAAGGCTTCAATAGAGAAAATAAAGGACAAATTGATCAATCTGTTGCGAAAGGTCTTTTAGCATATACTTATGCAGCGACAGAACAATATGCTTTAGCTGCAACACTTTCTAAAGATATCATAACTAATTACGGTTATCCAATAACATCTAAAACTCAAGCCATAAGAATGGCTCATTCTGCGGGAGCTGCCCCTAGTGGCGGTGGATTTAATGACTTAGAAACGCCAAGTTGGATGTGGGGTTATGATATTGAAGTCGTGAATGGTTTAGATTTAATAAGCTGGTGGGGACAAGTTGATATGTTTACTTATAGCTATGCTTCTGTAGGAGATAGAAAAGGAATAGATTTAAACTTATACAATAGTATGAGAGCAGATGATGCGAGAAAAAATCAGTTTGTAATGGCAAATGATGTTCAAGCTAATATTGCTGCAACTCCTGCAAGAAATTATCCTGGTAATAAGTTTTATGCGCCTGATAGAATATTTCAAAAACAGAGACAAATTGATGCGGATTATATCTATATGAGAGTTGATGAATTTCATTTATTAGCTGCTGAATCTTTAGCAAAATCTGGACAAGAAGGAGAGGCTAAACAAATACTTAAAAATTATTTGCAAAATAGAATTACAGATGTAAGTTATATTGATACTCTTTCTGGAGTTGCTTTACAAACTGAAATTTATAAGAATACACGTATAGAATTTTGGGGAGAAGGTAAATCTTATTTTGCTTTGAAAAGGAATAAAGCAACTGTGACTAGAGGTACAAATCACCGATTTTTGGCAGGTCAATCTTTTTCTTATGATGATGAAAGATTATATATGAAAATTCCACAACAAGAAGTTTTGAATAATCCAAACTTCTAATAATCTAGTAAATTTTATTTTACTATACTGTTTTTATAAATCCTCGCACTGCGAGGATTTTTTATTTATTTTTGCATTATACTATTTATAATGAAATACATCATTCTTATCATATTTTTTGGCTTCACTGCCAAAGCTCAAGTGATTGTTAATAAAACAGAAGTTATTGCATCTGAAAAAAAAATTGAGGATACTTTGGTCATAGATTCTGGTAAGAAAGATTCTATGAAAATTTTTAAACCCACCATTCAGGATTATCAATTTCAAAAACAATATGGCGAAAAGAAAGTTTTCGACACAGTTTTAAGTGTTGATAAAACCTATATATTCTCGCAGTTTAACGATAAAGATAATTTCGGAAAAGTACAATTTGCAAACATAGGTGCAGGTTTCAATCCGCTTTCTTATGAGGTTAACGCAGAGCAGAATCTCTCTATGTTGCCTACCAATAAGTCTTATGGAATTCTGGGTCCCAATCACATTCGATATTATGATGTAAAAACTCCCACTGCAACATTCATCTACCATAATGCCATGAAAAATGGTGCAGCTCTAAATTCTACTTACACTCAGAATATTGGTAAACAATTCAATTTTGCTATAGAATATTTCGGACTACGCTCTCAAGGAATGTATAGAAATTCTTTGGCGGCTAATAACAATACATTATTCTCAGGACACTATACTTCAAAAAGTGGTAGATATGAACTCTTCGCTCATTATTTACATCAAAATGTGAATAACCAAGAGAATGGAGGAATTGTAAATGATGAACTTTTCCAATCAGGAGACAATGAATTTAGTAACCGTTGGAATGCACAAGTAAATCTGGCATCTACAAGTACTCAGTTTTCTTACCGAAGATATTATCTGAGTCATCAGTATACACCTTTTAATTCTGAAAAATTTCCCTTCAGGATTAGACACACTTTGTCCAACCAAAGCAACAAATATTATTTTCATCAAGATGCTTTAGAAAACTATTGGTTTGAGTTGCCGACGGAAGTAGATAGCTCATTCCCTTTGTCTACCAAAAAATATTCTAGCAATTTTAGCAATACGGTAAGTTTGGTTTTGGATAATGAAAAATTTAAGCTTGATGCTGGAGTGCGTTATCAGATTCTGAAATTCGGACTTAATGAGTTATCTGTTCCATTATCAGATTTTCCAGCAGAGACAAAAGAGAATAGATTGGGGGCAGTGGCCAATTTGCAGATAAAATTATTTGAAAAATTGCAGCTAAATTCATTTCTGGAAATATCAAAAGGAAATCAATTTGGTAATTATCTGAAAACAACTAATTATTTTCATTTTGAACCCATCAAAGATTATTCTATCAATGCAAAAGTGAATTTTCAAAGCGTTTATCCATCATTCAATTATTTAGCTAATGCTTCGGTTTACAGTAAATTCAATTATTATTTAGCCGATATCAAGAATCAGAATGTAACAGAAATTGGAGGAAGTGTAGACCTGAAGTGGTTTAAAACGCAAATCTTTGCCAACTACTTTAGGATTGATAATTATACTTATTTCAATGAAGATGCAATGCCTTTGCAAAGCGATACACCTCTTAATATCTCACAAATTGGTGGAGACGCTACTTTTAGTTTTGGCAAATTTCACCTGAATGCAAGAGTGCAGTTTCAGAATAATCTTACCAACAAAGATTTATTGCCATTACCCTCATTCATTGGGAGAGGGAACCTCTTTTTTCAGTCTAAAGCCTTTAAAAATGCAGCAGAAATTCAGACAGGTATAAAAGTATATTATTTCACAAAGTTTGCCTCCAGGGAATATTTACCACTCATCAACGAATATATTTTACCCAATGCAAATTCCTTTTCTATTGGTGGGCAACCTATTGCAGATATCTATTTTAACCTAAAGGTGAAAAAGATGTTTTTCTTTATAGAAGGACAACAAATAGGAACGGTGATCGCCCACAACAAATCTTATGCTTTTCCGCATTATCCAGTGTATGATTTCAGACTGAATTTGGGTATTGTATGGTATTTATTTAATTAAAAAAACAACAACTTGAAAACAGTTAATAAAATAGCTTTCACAGAAATAGATACAATTCCGCAATTGGTAAAAGATTTCCTGAACCACAGTATTGATGGATTTGAGGACTCTACCTTTTCACTTGAGAATTTCGCAAAGCAAATTCAACATAAAAAAAGTACTTTTGAGGATTTCCAAAGAGAAATTTTATCAGAAGAATTTAGCCGTCAGCTTTCTTACCTTACGCTTTCGATAAAGCAAAAGGAAAATATAGAACTGATAAAGTCTGGTGATACTTTTACTATTACTACTGGGCATCAGCTGAATCTTTTTTCTGGACCAGTCTTTTTTGTATATAAAATTTTGCAGACGATTAAGACCTGTTTATTTCTAAAGAATCATTTTCCAGAATACAATTTTGTGCCTGTATATTGGATGGCAACCGAAGATCATGATTTTGCTGAAATTAATCATTTCAAGACAGAAAATAATTATTACGAGTTTAACGAGAAATTCGGAGGTGCAGTTGGGAGAATAAAGATTACAGACACTGCATTTATTTCAGATTTCGAAAAAGAATTTAAAGATTCTATTTTTGGAACCGAACTTATCTTAATGTTAAAGGAATCTTATCACTCCGGAAATACACTTACACAAGCCATACAATTATTTGTTAATAGACTTTTCTCAGCCTACGGATTGCTTATCCTAGATGGAGACTCTCTGGCATTGAAGCGTCAGATGATTACTGTCTTTAAGGGTGAACTTCTGCATAACCAATTGCAAAATTGGTCTAAAGAAAAAGTAAAATTCCTGACGGAAAAATATGGTAAGGTTCAAGTAAATCCTCGTGATATCAATCTATTTTATTTGTCTGAAAGTAGAAATAGAATAGAAGGTGTAGGAGATCAATTCCAAATTGTTGATTCGGATCAATTTTTTACAAAAGATGAAATTTTATTTGAGCTTGACAACAACACCGAAAGATTTAGTCCAAATGCATTAATGCGTCCTATTTTTCAGGAAAAGGTAATGCCGAATTTAGCTTATATTGGGGGTAATGCAGAGATTATGTATTGGCTAGAGCTTAAAGATTATTTTGAATTTTTAGAATTATCATTTCCTATTTTGATCCCAAGGAACTCCATGTTATTTATCAAACAGAAAACTTTAGGTAAAATAGAGAAGTTGAGTTTAAAACTAGAGAATTTCTTCACCAATTTTACAACCATTACCAATGAAAAAATCTTGGATCATTCTGAAATCTTGAAAACTTTGCAAGAACAAGAAAAAATGCTTATCAACCATTTTGATTCGCTAAAAATATTGGCAGAAAGTACAGAAAAATCTTTTGGAAACATGGTGGCCGCTGAAGAAGTAAGACAACTGAAATCTTTCAAGAGATTGAAAAAGAGATTGCTCAAGGCGGAAAAAGTAAAACAAAGTGAGCTTCTAGAAAGATTAGAAATGCTATTTTTGGAAGTACATCCCGCGAAAACATGGCAAGAAAGGATTTTTAATTTCAGCATGTTTTTCTCTGACAATGGTTATTCTTGGCTTGATGCTTGCTTGAAAGAGATGGACGTGGCAGAGTCTAAATTAATAATTATTGCCATTTAATTTTAAAGAAGTATTTTTGTACATTATAATGTCAGCTATGATAAAAAAGTTTTTTTTACTATCTAGTCTATGTGTATTTTTGGGTATATCAGCTCAGAAAACTCATACTGTTGAAAAAGGTGATAACCCATACAATATTTCGAAAAAATATGGTATCACTGTCGACGAACTACTGAAAAATAATCCCAAATATAAAGATGGAAAGTTAGCCATTGGAGATATCCTAAATATCAAGAAGGCAACTCCTGTGTCCACATCAGTTGCAAAGGCGACTCCAACTCCAGTGGTTACCAGTTCAAAATTGGGCGTTATTATATTGCAACCAAAACAGACCGTGTATGGTATTACTAAGCAATATAAAATCTCGGAGACCGATCTTAGAAAATTAAATCCTGAACTAGATTCTCACCTGAAAATAGGTGACGAGATTACATTGCCACTTGCTAGCATAAAAAAATATGGTGGAAACCAGCAGTCTGCCACTGCCTCCCCAATCATTACTGAGCCAACTCCAGTGAGCAACACAAAAACCAAAATTGATTCTAGCAACGAAAGAGCAACATCCACTGTATCTTCATCTTCCCAGGACGAATATGTAACATATGAAGTGCAATCTGGTGACACTGTGTTTTCTATTGTGAATAAATATGGTGTAACAATAGACGAGCTGATTGCACTCAATCCAGAACTTTCCAAAGGATTGAAAGCAGGAATGGTATTAAAAATTAAAAAACTGGATGCAGCATATGTTAAGAAAAGTGGAGATGCACTTAATGTCGTATTAATGTTGCCATTTGGATATAATTCTAACGAGGCACAGTATAGAAATATGGCGTTGGATTTCCTTACTGGTGCTAAACTTGCTATAGAGAAAAATACATCTAAAGGACAAAAATTAGATATCAAGATTGTAGATTCTGGTAATGAGGCGACTTTCAAGAGTTCTCTTACTCAGATCAATCCAAACAATACCGATCTTATAATTGGTCCATTCTTCAAGTCGAATGTTATCGATCTTTTAGATTTTACGAAAACTCAGAAAATTCCGGTAGTTGCCCCATTTGCCAATTCTCCAGAATTATACAACTATAGCAATTTAATTATTGTTGAAACAAATGATCAAACGTATTCTGATAAAATTGTAGAGGAAGTAAAAACAATTTATTCTAACCAGAAAATATATATTGTAGCAGATTCTAAAAAAGACAATGCCAATTATATCAAAGGAAATCTAGAGAAAGCAGTGAAAGACCCTAATGTTGTGATTATAAATTCAGCTGCAGATATCCAACTGGATCAAAATATGATGACTGGGCAATCTGCACCTGTAATTGCAATTTTAGCTAATAATAATGATAGTGTAGGAGAAGCTTTTTCTTCTAAGATGATTGCACTTTCCAAAGAAGTACAAGGGATGAGAGCATTTAGTATGTATTCAGTTCCGAGTTTCGAAAAGAAAATAGATGAGCTAAGTCAAGCCAATTTGGTTTATCTAATGGATAGAAAAATAAATACTGAAGGTAGTTTCGAAAAAGAAACATTGGCAGCATACAAAGCAAAATATTGTAAAACACCTGGCAAATACGCTATAATTGGTTTTGATGTAGTAAATGATATGCTATCTCGTGAAAACAAAAAAGGCGAAATCTTTAAACAAATGGATAAGGTGCAAACTCAGTTGGCTACCAAATTTGAATTTGTAAAGTCCAAAGCCAATGGTGCTTATGTAAATACAGGATTAAGAGTAGTGAGACTTGTTCCTTAATCTGAAAGATTTTCAACATTTAAATGCTTATCTTTGTAGCAATTTTTAAATAAATAAATGAAAGCACTTATATTTCCTGGGCAAGGCTCGCAGTTTGTAGGTATGGGAAAAGAATTATACGATTCCCGTAAAGACATTAAAGATTTGATGCAGTTTGCTAATGAGGTTCTAGGATTCGACATTCTTTCTATTATGTTTAATGGTACCGATGAGGATCTTAAAAAGACTGAAGTTACGCAACCCGCTATTTTCATCCATTCTGTTGCTTCACTTAAAGCAGTTAATGGTCTTGGAGCAGAAATGGTAGCTGGACACTCTTTGGGAGAATTTTCTGCACTAGTAGCTAATGGCGTTTTGTCTTTCGATGATGGTCTTAAATTGGTTTCCGAAAGAGCTAAAGCAATGCAAGATGCTTGTAATGCAAACCCTAGCTCTATGGCAGCAATACTTGGATTGGCAGATGAGAAAATTGAAGAAATTTGTGCATCTATTGGTGGTATTGTAGTACCTGCAAATTACAACTGTCCTGGACAATTGGTAATTTCTGGTGAAACTGAAGCTGTAGAAGAAGCTTGTGTAAAAATGAAAGAAGCTGGTGCAAAAAGAGCATTACTTTTACCTGTGAACGGAGCGTTCCATTCTCCAGTAATGATGCCAGCACAAGAAAGATTAGCTGCTGCTATAGAAGTTACAAAATTTAGAAAACCAACTATTCCTGTTTATCAAAACATTACTACAACAGCTGTCACAAATCCAGAGGAGATTAAGCAAAATCTGATTGCTCAACTTACAGGCCCAGTTAAATGGACTCAATCTGTAGAAAATATGATAAAAGACGGTGCTTCTAAGTTTATAGAAGTCGGTCCTGGAAAAACACTTCAAGGACTTATCAAAAAAATTGATAATTCAGTTGAAGTTGCTTCTGCAATATAAAATATAATGATGGGCGAGATTTTTTCACCTGGAAAGCTAATGCTTACCTCTGAATATTTCGCTGTAGACGGAGCTCTTGTCTTAGCGGTACCTACCAAGCTAGGACAAGAGTTTTTTTTTAATGAAATAGAAGATGCTCAGTCTATTATAATTTGGGAGGCTTTTCATCAGAATCAACCATGGCTAAAGGTGATTATAAATTATACATCTTGGCAAATAATAGAAACCAACATATCAGCTAGTGCCGAGTTTATACTTAAAGTTCTAAAAAATGTTCAGGCTCTTTCTGAATTTAAATTTAAATCTAACCAATCTTATCATTTAAAAACCAACTTGCAGTTTCCTCCAGACTATGGTTTGGGCAGCAGTTCTACCTTAATGAATAATCTTGCAGAATGGGCAAATATAGATCCTTTTCATCTCAATGCAATAAGCTTGGGCGGAAGTGGATATGATATTGCCGTGGCACAAGCAAAATCTGCCGTCCTTTACAAAAACAAACCAACAAACAATTATAAAACCCTAAAATTTGATCCCATTTTTTCAGATCAACTCATCTTTATTCATCTTAATCAGAAGCAAGATAGTAGAGAAGGAATCAATCTTTATAAAACAAAATTAAAGTCTGAAAATCTTATAAACGAATTTTCTGATATTACAACGAAAGTTTTAAATTGTAGCGAATTGAATATTTTTTCTGAATTAATGTCATTACATGAACGTAAAATATCAGATTTTATTGAAATTCCGACAGTTAAAAGCCTCTATTTCAATGACTGTCCCGTTTTCGTAAAAAGTTTGGGTGCTTGGGGCGGAGATTTTGTGATGAGCTCCAAATTTCCAGGCTATAAAGACTATTTTTGGGGAAAAGGATTTACCACTATTTTTGATTGGAAGGAATTAATAGGCTGATTTTCAATTGATTAAAAGCTCTATTTTTTCTTTGCGATTCTGACTTATATCATTATATTTATCCACGATTAACAATTAATTAATATTTAATTTTGTTAGCCAAGAATAAAATTACAAAATATAAGTAAAATGAAAAACGCTAAAATTAACCAAGATTTACAAAAATTAGGTATAACGGGTGATTACGAATTAATCTATAATCCATCGTACGAGAGGTTATATCAGGATGAAATATCATCTGAAAATCAAGGTTTTGAAAAAGCAGTAGTTACAGAATCAGGTACGGTGTCTGTACAAACAGGTATTTTTACAGGTCGTTCTCCAAAAGATCGATATATTGTCCTTGATGATGTAACCAAAGACACTATTTTCTGGGATGGTAAAGTCAACTTACCTACATCTCCTGAAATTTTCCAATCTTGTAAAGATTTGGTTTTAGACCAACTTTCTAAATCAAAAAAACTATACGTAGTAGATACTTTCTGTGGTACCAACGTAGATACAAGATTAAAAGTAAGATTTATCGTAGAAGTGGCTTGGCAAGCACACTTTGTTACCAATATGTTTATCCGTCCTTCTCACTATGAGCTAGAAAATTACGGTGAGCCAGATTTTGTAGTTATCAACGGATCGAAAACTACCAATCCAAATTGGGAAGAGCAAAACCTAAATTCTGAGAATTTTGTAATGTTCAACCTTACTCAGAAAATCCAAATTATTGGAGGTACATGGTACGGTGGAGAGATGAAGAAAGGAATGTTCGCTATCATGAACTATTACCTTCCATTGAAGGGTATGGCTTCAATGCATTGTTCTGCAAACGTAGGTGAAGAAGGCGATGTAGCTCTTTTCTTTGGTTTATCAGGTACGGGTAAAACTACACTTTCTGCAGATCCTAAAAGATACCTTATTGGTGATGATGAGCATGGTTGGGATAACAATGGAGTATTCAACTATGAAGGAGGTTGCTATGCAAAGGTAATTGACCTTTCTGAAGAAAAAGAACCAGATATCTTCAGAGCTATAAAAAGAGATGCTCTTTTAGAAAACGTTGTCGTGAAAGATGGAGTAGCAGATTACTCTGATAACTCTATCACAGAAAATACAAGAGTATCTTATCCAATCTATCATATCAACAAAATTGTATTGCCATCTAAAGCTGGACACGCTAAGAAAATTGTTTATTTATCAGCGGATGCATTTGGAGTATTACCTCCAGTATCTATCTTGGATGAAAACCAAGCTCAGTATCACTTCCTTTGCGGATATACTTCTAAATTAGCAGGTACTGAGAGAGGAATTACTGCTCCAGAACCTTCGTTCTCGCCTGCATTTGGGGAAGCTTTCCTTACTTTACACCCAACAATGTATTCTAAAACATTAATTAGTAAAATGCACGAACATGGCGCTAAAGCTTATTTGGTAAATACAGGATGGAATGGTACTGGAAAAAGGATTTCTCTTAAAGATACCCGTGCAATCATAGACTCTATCATCGATGGATCTATAGAAAATGCTGAAAAAACTGTAGTTCCAATTATGAATCTTGAGATTCCTACTGCGTTACCTAATGTATCTGAAGGAATTTTGGATCCTAGAGAAACTTATGCTTCAGTAGAAGAATGGGAAGTAAAAGCAAAAGATCTTGCTGCAAAATATATTCAGAATTTTGAGCAATATTGCGATACAGAGGCTGGAAGAAGTTTAGTAGCAAGCGGACCACAATTGCAACAACAAACAATCTAATTCATACAAAACCTCATCGAAAGATGAGGTTTTTTTATATAAAATCATTTAAGCTGAATAAAGCCAGGCGATATCCTCGCATTCCAAACCCAGAAAGCACACTATCGGTGGAAGCAGCCGTTACCGATTTTTGTCGGAATTCTTCTCTTTTGTAGATATTACTGATGTGAACTTCTATTTTCGGCTTTCTAATATTTTTTAAACAATCTGCAATTGCATAAGAATAATGAGTATAAGCTCCTGGATTGATAATTATTACATCAAAATTGTCTTCTTGTAGTCTATTGATAATTTCACCTTCTATATTAGATTGATAATAGGAGATTTCATGATTTTGAAATTCAGATTTTAAATCTAATAGATAATCTTCCATGGACGTTGTTCCATATATTTCAGGTTCTCTCTTACCCAATAGATTGAGATTCGGTCCGTTTACTATTAAAACTTTCATAGGATAAAAGTAATATTTTTTTTCAAGAGAAGTGTTTATTTGTTTTTTAGATTTAGCTTTGTTAGATAACTTATTATTTTCAAATTAAATTTAAACGAATTATGAATGAAGAAATTGAAAATAAGCTCATCACCAAAAATACAAAACCCATCAATATGCGGGTTTTGGTGTAAGATTACTTGAGTGTACAAACTACTGCTTTATCTTTATCTGAAATAGAACTTTATTTCGAACATGCTGATAGAACAACATTATACAGAACGTTAAAAACTTTTGAAGAAAAATAAATTGTACACAGCATAAAAAAAAATAATACTACCAAATAAAAATAGTGACATGACGATTGCAATGAGCACACACACAAAGATTGGCATTTGCATTTTTATTGTAAAATTTGCAAACAAACCACTTGTATAGAAGATATCATATTTCCAGAAACATCTGCTTCTAGCTTAAGAATTGATGAAGTGCGATTATTTGCCAAAGGAATCTGTGAAAACCGTTTAGAGCGTGTGCAATAGTATTGCATAATATAACGTTTTACATTTGTTTAAATTAATCTAATTAATTATGGAAGATTGTTGCAAGACAAAGCCAAAAACTACACACGACCATAATGAGGAGCACGATCATGAGCATTCTCATGAGCATTCTCATAATCACGAAAATGGAGAACAGAGCAATTTTCAATTATTTTTTCCTGTTTCGCTATCTTTTACCTTGCTTATTGTTGGTTTTATTGCAGATCATTGGTTGAAATTAGATTGGTTTTCTGGTTACATCCGTTTAATATGGTATGTTGTAGCCTATATTCCTGTAGGTTTGCCAGTTCTTAAAGAATCATTTGAAGGGGTTACCAAAGGAGATGTTTTCTCAGAATTTTTATTAATGAGTATTGCTACTTTGGGAGCTTTTGTCATTGGAGAATATCCAGAAGGGGTAGCCGTTATGCTATTTTATGCCGTTGGCGAAATATTTCAGTCATTGGCTGTGATCAAAGCTAAGTCTAATATAAAAACTCTACTGGACCAAAGACCTGATGAAGTATCGATACTTGAAAATAATTTACCAAAATTAGTGAAAGCTAATGAGGTAATCGTAGATTCTATTATTCAATTGAAATCTGGCGAAAAGTTAGCGTTAGATGGAGAACTAATTTCTGATACTGGTTCATTCAATACTTCTGCACTTACGGGAGAAAGCAAACCAGATCGCAAGACAAAAGGAGACAAAATATTGGCGGGAATGATCAATCTAAATACAATTTCACTAATAAAAGTTACAGCAACCTATCAAGATAGCAAATTGAGTAAAATTTTAGAATTAGTTCAGAATGCTTCCTCTCAAAAGGCTCCCACAGAGTTATTCATCAAAAAATTCGCAAAAATATATACACCAATCGTTGTTTTACTCGCATTATGCGTAACATTTTTGCCTTATTTCTTTGATCAAGATTATATTTTTAGAGATTGGTTGTATAGGGCATTGGTATTTTTGGTGATTTCTTGTCCTTGTGCTTTGGTAATTTCTATTCCGTTGGGATACTTTGGTGGAATAGGAGCGGGAAGTAGAAACGGAATTTTAATTAAAGGAAGCAATTTTCTAGATATTCTAGCAACCATCCAGAATGTAGTGATGGATAAAACAGGAACGCTGACGGAAGGTGTTTTTAAAGTACAAGAAGTCAAATTTAATAAAGATAATGACGAATCTTATATTTTAAAAATAGTAAACGCTTTAGAAAGCAAAAGTACACATCCAATAGCAACTGCAATCTACGAGTTTGTAGGAGAAATAGATCATGCTTTGCCCATTGAGCAGATTGAAGAAATTGCTGGAAAAGGTTTGAAAGCCAATGTTGATGGTAAAGAAATTTTGGTTGGAAATTTTAAATTGCTAGATCAGTTTAAAATAAATTATAATGTAAAATTAGACGACATCGTTTCTACTGTCGTCGCAGTTGCTTGGGACAAAAAGTTCGTGGGATATATTACCATTGCAGATCGTATAAAAGAGGATGCAAAATTGGCTATCGATCAATTGCACGCTCTCAAAGTGAAAACAACAATGCTAAGTGGTGATAAAAACGCGGTAGTGCAAGAAGTCGCAAATAATTTGGGTATCACAACAGCGTTTGGAAATTTGCTTCCAGAAGATAAGGTAGCAAAACTGAAAGCAATAAAAATGCATAAAGAATCTGTAGCCTTTGTGGGAGATGGCGTGAATGATGCTCCTGTGGTTGCTCTTAGTGATGTTGGAATTGCGATGGGCGGATTGGGAAGCGATGCAACTATAGAAACTGCAGATATCGTAATACAAGATGATAAGCCAAGTAAAATAGCAATGGCTATAAAAATAGGAAAACAAACCAAAAAAGTAGTTTGGCAAAACATCATTTTGGCATTCTCTGTAAAAGTAATCGTTTTATTATTGGGCGCAGGCGGAATTGCCACCATGTGGGAGGCTGTATTTGCAGATGTTGGAGTCGCGCTTCTAGCGATACTGAATGCGGTAAGAATTCAAAGGATGAAATTTTAGTCGGTTATTTTTTATATTAATCTAAAGATGATATTTATTAGAAAGTGATTCTAACTGATTTTTGAGAGGTATCTTTGTAGTAAAGATTTGTAATTTTCTATTTTATTTAAATAGCTATATGATTGGTGTAGCTTATAAATTATTCACTCAAATTATTATCATTATGCAAAAGAAAATCATCTTATACATTTCAATATTATCTTCTATTATCCTTTCTTGTAAACAAGAAACGCCTACAGTAAAACATCAATCGATGGGTGGTTCTACTTCTTCTCAACTGAAAAATATAAAGGTTGTAAACAAAATAGATCCGATTTGTAATATGGAAGTAGAAGGTTTTTTGCAAGATACTATACTATATCAAACAAAAACGTACGGTTTTTGCAGTACCTATTGTAAAGATGAATTTAAGAAGAATCCAGAACAGTATGTTGAAAAATAAAAAAACTAGTGTACTATTGCCGATTGGTATTATCGCAATTTTAATTATAGGGATTATTTTTGGGAGCCGACTTTTTAAAAATAATTTATTTACGGTGATGAAAGTTCCAGATTTTGAACTGACAGATCAGAATAACCAAAAAATATCTAACAAAGATATGCTTGGTAAAGTGTATTTGGTAGAATTTTTCTTTAGTAAATGTCCTACTATTTGCCCTGTAATGAATTCTAATATGAAAGTGATAATGAAGGAGATTAATAATCCGAAATTTGGAATTATCTCTATCAGCATAGATTCTTACAATGATACACCCGAAGTTTTAAAGCAGCATGCTACAAAAATTGGTGTCACTTCAGCCAATTGGCATTTTCTTACTGGTGATAGAACTTATATTGGAAAACTTGCAGACTCTTTCAATATCTATGTAGGAGATGAAGAAGAAGATGGGGAAGGACTCAACCATAGCGGAATGATTGCACTGGTAGATGAAGAGGGAAATATCCGTTGTCGTTTTGATGACCATAAGATGCCCATTTTGTATTATTCTGGCTTAAATTATTCTGATGCTGCTGGAAAAATACCCAAATTTACTGGCAAATTTCATCCAGATAGAGACTTCTTGATAGAAGACATCAAATCTTTGTTGAAATAAAAAAGTGTAACTTTAAAATATAATAGTTAAACCCCATAAACATATACTTATGAAATTTTATAAAATAGCCGCACTTAGCGCTGTGTTCGCAACTCAGTTTGCTTTTGCACAATATACTCAGACTCCTTTGGCATATGCTTATAATGCATTAGAAGGCAACATAGATGCGAAGACAATGGAAATCCACTACACAAAACACGCTGCCGGATATGCTACCAATCTTAATAAAGCGATTGCAGGAACTCCACAAGAAAAAGAAACACTATTGAAAATTTTGTCTGAAGTTTCTACACTTAGTCCTGCAGTCAGAAACAATGCGGGTGGGCATTTTAACCACGAACTTTTCTGGACGATGTTGACCCCTGAGAAAAACACGAAACCCTCTCCAAAGTTATTAAAAGCAATTACAGAATCATTCGGTACAGTAGATGCTCTTAAAGAAAAAATAAGCAAGGCTGGTGCAGATCGTTTCGGATCAGGTTGGGCTTGGTTGTCTGTAGGTAAAGATGGTAAGTTGTTTGTATCCTCTACTCCAAACCAAGACAATCCTTTGATGGATGTTGTAGAAGAAAAAGGAACACCAATTCTTGGTATTGATGTTTGGGAACACGCATACTACCTGAAATATCAAAACAAAAGAGCAGACTATCTTACAGCAATCTGGAATGTGTTGAACTGGAAGGAAGTTAGTAAAAGATATGAGAATGCAATAAGCAAGAAATAATAACAGTTACTGATCATGCGTTTACATTTTGTAAGCGCATTTTTTTTGATTTTGACATAAAATATAAGACATAAAAAAAGCACTGAATGATTTCAGTGCTTTTGCTTAGTAGCCCGTAGGGGAGTCGAACCCCTCTTACCAGGATGAAAACCTGAGGTCCTAACCGATAGACGAACGGGCCTACTATGTGTTATGTTATTCCAAACCTAACTAAATTTTGTTTGCTTTCGCAGAGTTTCTTTTTCTAAAATTGAAAAAGAGTAAATAAAAGAGACAGACTTTAAGGTAAGTCTCTTTTATTTAGTAGCCCGTAGGGGAGTCGAACCCCTCTTACCAGGATGAAAACCTGAGGTCCTAACCGATAGACGAACGGGCCAACTATAATTAATTACGCTAATTTGTTAACGTGCTTAGTTAATTTACTTTTCAAGTTAGCTGCTTTGTTCTTGTGGATGATATTTTTCTTAGCTAATCTATCCAATAAAGAGATAACTTTTGGCAATTGCTCTACAGCTGCAGCCTTGTTGTCTTCGTTTCTTAATACTTTCAAAGCAGTTCTAGCTGTTTTGTGGTAGTATCTGTTACGAACTTTTCTCTTTTCGTTTTGTCTAATTCTTTTTAGTGCTGATTTATGATTTGCCATATCGTTCAAATGTGAGTGCAAATGTATAAACTTTTTTCTTTCCAGCCAAATTTATTTTTAAAAATTTTAAAAAAATATTTTTTGAGGCTTTTAGCAGTTTATCTAATGCTTGTTTTTTTATTATTAAATTAATTAAGCTCCTTTTCTAGCAAACGATCTTTTTTTTACAATCAAATCATCTACAACTTCTTCTAGTTGGGCAATCATCTCAATTATTAAATTTTAATTATTTCTTAATTTTTAGATTTTTTACCCTTCAAAATTCTCCTCAACTTTGCTCTTTCAAAACCATTCATTTTGAGTAATTTAAACTCGCATTTTACTGTTTTTTTCTAGCTAAAAATAATCAATAAACATGAATATTTTTCACTAAAGCACAATCAAATTTGGTAGCCTATAGGGGAATCGAACCCCTGTTGCCAGGATGAAAACCTGGAGTCCTGACCACTAGACGAATAGGCCAAATTTTGAGTTTGCAAAACTAAAGATAAAGTTTCAAACTTCAAAATTATTTTACGATTATTTATAACTTTTTTGAATAATCGTGTTTCTAATGCCTTTTTCTTCTACTTGTTTTTGCAATTTTACAGCATCCTCTAATGAGTTTACTCTCCCATAAGTATAATAAAACATGCCATTCTTCTTTTCTCTTTGCATGTCTTTCAAACTTAAAATTAGTGGAGAATTTGCGCTTAACTTATCTTTCCCTATATAAACTTCAATAGTGTAATATCCAGTGCTCATTTTCTGATTGGGCATAAATCCAACTGCGTAGGCATTTTTAAAGCCTGCATCTTTAGCTGTTTTTAGATTAATATCTTTAATGCTAGCCATATTGGTAACTCCATAGTAATATTTGTAGATCCCATTCTCTTTTAATGGTAGAATGTAATTAAGACCCTTTAGTGCAGGATCATTTTCGTTGTATTTTATAGCAGAAGTCATCAGTAGAATTCTAAAATCATTTTTTAAAGGTACCTCAACTTTTTTCTCAGGTTCTGGTTTTTTCACATTCGCTACATACCCAGATTTTCTATCGAACAATTTTTTATAATTGATAATAGCATTATAAATATTTTCTGCTACTTGCTGTTGTCCGCTTGCTGAACTTAGATATATTGCATCTTCGTAGTTATTTACAAATCCAGTTTCGATGAGTACAGATGGCATGGCACTTCTTCTTAGAATGTGAAGGTTAGCTTGCTTTACACCTCGAGAAAATCTTCCAGATTTTACAAAATTTTCTTCTACAAAACTTCCTAAAATCAAACTGTTTTCTAGGTATTTGCTTTGTTGAATTTTTAATGCTATAAGTGATTCTGGAGAACTAGGATCATAAGATGAGAAAGTTTCTCTATCTTTTTCATCCAAATAGATCACATTATTCTCTTGCTTTGCAACTTCCAGATTTTCTTTATTTTGTGCGGGTCCCTGTACAAATGTTTCAGTTCCTTTTGCAGTAGCAGACTTGCTTGCTGAAGAATTAACGTGAACTGATATAAACAAATCTGCTTTGCTCCTATTTGCAATGTTGGTTCTGTCAGTAAGTGATGGATACTCGTCTATTTTTCTAGTATAGATAATCTTGAAATCTTTGTTTTTCTCTAGCATGGCTCCCAATTTCAACACTACGGCTAGGGTAACTTCTTTTTCTAATACATTACCTACTTCTGCATAATTACGGTTGGCACCATGATCTCCTCCTCCATGTCCTGCATCCAAAACAACAGTGAATTTTTTTTGAGCATCAGCAAATTGTGTAGAAAGAAAAAAGAGAAATGCTAAAATTATTCTAAAATTTAGTTTGTACATCTTACAGTTTTAAAAATTATACTAATTTTGACCTTTAATTATATAAATAAAAAATTGGACAAAACCGTCTTCAAAAATATATTACAATTTTTAATTATCCTAATTTTTAACAGTTTTTTAGCACAACAAAAACCTAAAGAAATGCTTAAAAACACGGTAGTTAATGATACCATTCCCAAAAAGGACACCGTAGTTGTAAAAACAGAATCTCTACAAGATATATTGGAAACAAAATCTGATAATATGAGAAGAGATATACCCAATAGAATGACCTACCTCCTGAAAAATGCGCAGGTAAAATATCAGGATATGCAGATTGAGGCAGATTACATCTCCATTGATGATAAGAAAAGTATATTCTTCGCAAGAGGAAAACAGGATTCTTTAGGTAAAATTGTAGAACTGATAAAAGTGACACAAGGAGGGAAAACCTATGAGACCACAGATTTTAGTTATAATACTAAAACACGCCAAGCAATTGCTTACAACGCTAGAACTGAAGAAAGTGAAGGGGTCATTGTGGCTCAAAAGACAAAAAAATACAATGATTCTGTATTTGTGATGCGAAAAGCATTATTTACCACAGACGATTATTTTCTTAAAAAGAAAGATACAGCAGCAGATTATCATCTATTAGCTTCTCATATCAAATTGGTGAAGGGAAAAAATGGATCTCAAGTAATTACAGGTCCAGTGCAAATGTTTATAGAGCAGGTTCCTACCCCATTGGTAATGCCATTTGCTATACTTCCATTTTCAGAGAAGAGATCTGCGGGAATTTTGATCCCCAGTTTTGGAGAAAGAGAAGATGTAGGCTTTTTCTTGAATGGAATTGGGTATTACCAGCCAATTGGAGAACATTTCGATATGAAAGTGCTAGCGGACATCTATACCAAAGGAAGTTGGACTCTAAGACCAGAAATGAACTATCTTAAAAAATACCGTTACTCTGGAAACTTCGCTGCCGATATCGGAAGCACCGTAAGAGGTATAAAAGGTCTTGATAATTATACTAAGACGGGAACCTATAGAATTGCTTGGAGACATTCTCAGGATTTGAAAGCCAACCCATTTCTTACTTTTTCAGCTTCTGTGGATGTAACAAGCCAAACTTTTTATAATAATACAGTTAACAACAGTTATATCATGGATCAAAGTGTTCTGAGAACACAACAGAATTCTACGATCTCTCTTACCAAAAGATTCTTAAAACTTCCTGCTACTATCACTGGAACCGCATCCTATCAACAAAATTTTGCTACAGGATTGGCAGATTTACGTTTACCACAAATGAATGTTGCTATTAATCAATTTTATCTTTTCGGTTCAAAAACGGGTGTCAGACAAGGTTTATTGGAAAATATTACTGTAAATACGGGTCTGAATTTTACCAATTATGTAAGTACGGAGGAGGGAGAGCTTTTCAAAAAAGCAATGTGGGATAAGATGCAAACTGGACTTAAAAATAACATATCTTTGGGTACCAATACTACCTTTGCCAAATATTTTACATTTAGCCTTAATGCTACTATTGATAATGCTTTAACTACAAAAACTCTTACTAAGTTCTATGATCCAATAGAAAATGTGGTGGTAGATAAAGTGAATAAAAAAATTGCAGGATATTCTACTTTTTCTACCAGTGCAAGTTTGCAAACGATGTTATACGGAATGCTAAAGTTTAAAAAAGGTTCTGCTGTAGAAGCAATAAGACATATGGTAACCCCAAGTGTGAGTTTTACCTATGCACCAGATTTTGGGGAGATGAAATACGGTTATTTCAAAAATTATTCTGATGCCAATGGTGCTCTTACTCCTTATTCTATTTTTGATGGAGGAAACATAGGTCGACCTACTTCTGGTATGGTTGGAGCGCTAGGATTTAATATTGGCAATAATATTGAAATGAAAGTAAAATCTAAAAGTGATTCTACGGGAGTAAAAAAAATGAAAATTTTTGAGTCTCTTAATATTTCTGGTAATTATAACTTTGCTGCCGACTCTCACCCGTGGTCTGTGATTTCTATCAGTGGACAATCTTCTTTTTTTGATAATAAACTGAGCGTTAATACGAGCCTTATGCTAGATCCATACAAAACAGTATTTGCACCAGGAGAGGAGATAGGGGTAAGGAGCGAAGAATTTGGAGCATTCAGTTTGCAAGGATTTAATGTTCAACTTTCTTATCCCTTAAGTAGCGAGTTGTTTGGTGAGAAAACAGATTACAGCAAAAAATATTCTACTAAAGGAGAAATACGGAACGAAAATTATTATTTTGATAATGACAATTATGCCCATTTCGATCAAGCTTGGACGCTTAACATTAATGCAAACTACGCCTATTCTAAATCCTTATCTAGAACTGCCAATAAGATAGCTTCTATTGGGCTAGATGGTAGTGTAAAACTAACTCCTTATTGGAATATTAATGGAAGTACACATTACGATATGGTAACCAAAGATTTGGCGTATACTAGAATTGGTTTCTCTAGAGATCAGCGTAGTTTTACTATTAATTTCAATTGGGTTCCTTTCGGTCAGTATAAAGTGTACGACTTCTTTATTGGGATAAAAGCTAATATCCTGAGTGATGCCTTGAAGTATAAGGATAGAAGTTTTACCCAACCCAATGCTCCTTTCTAGTATAATCATGATATTTGAATTTAAATTTTATCTTTGCAGCGAAAATAAAATTCATACATTTCACTTCTAAAACAGAATTTTTATATTTTAAAGATAGAAGTGAATGCATAAAATCATAGAAAAATTAATTAACTTCATATGAAAAAAATAATTTCTACAAAAAATGCTCCTGCAGCAATTGGTCCTTATTCTCAAGCTAATTTTGCAAATGGTATTTTGTATATTTCTGGACAAATACCTGTAGATCCTGCAACCAACGAACTGGTAGAAGGTATTGAAAATGAAACTCATCAGGTAATGAAAAATCTACAAGCTATCCTTACTGAAGCTGGGATGACTTTTAAAAACGTAGTGAAGGCAACTATTTTTCTTAAAGATATGGGCGATTTTGCAGCAGTAAATGAAGTATATGCTTCCTATTTGGAAGAAGGTACTTATCCTGCCCGAGAAACGGTACAAGTGTCTCGCTTGCCAAAGGATGTAGATGTAGAAATTTCTATGATTGCACATCAAGAGTAATGAATTTTCTTAGAAATACATTTGCCGTTCTGGTAGGTCTAGCTATTGCAGGCCTCATTATTACTTTTGGGATAAGAGTATTTCCTCGTTGGAATACTTTTGATGCATTTGCCCCCTTCGAGCAATGGCAAAGATTTTTAGAAAGCTTACAGCATGATAGTGCTTTTTTTGGTTTTTTATTATTTATTTCAGGTTTAGGAACAACCTTTGGTGGTGTAGTAACGGCACTTATTGTGAAGTACGCTAAAGTTGCTTATGCGATTCTCATTGGGTTTATCATGTTGTTTATTGCAATGCTAGATGTCATTATATTTCCTTATCACCCTACCTTTTACAAAATCTCTATTTTTCTTGTATTTTTTCCATTCTCCTGGATTGGAGGAAAAATTGTAGAAGTAATTTATGAAAGAAAGAAGAAAAGAAAAATTTTAGAAAAACTAAATCAATAAAAATAAAAAAAAGCGTTGCAAATTTGCAGCGCTTTTTTTTTGTTTAATTCTGAAGGGTATTAAGGCATTTTAAAGCCTCTTTGATAGCCTCTACCATAATCATCCATATATTTAATCTGTACGGTTCCTGAAAATTTATTTAGGATATTTTCAACATCTTTTTGAGAGTTTACAGGTTTGCCATTGATCTCCGTGATAATATATCCATCTACAATTCCTGATTTAGCCATTTCGCTACCTTCCACTACATTCTTAGCTATAACCCCGCTATTTAGCCCATAGTATGCTTTCGCTTTATCATCTATAATCTCAAATTCTGCTCCTATTTTCTCAGTAATGGTAAGGTCAGATTTAGATCTAGATGAGGTTCCACCATTCTGATCTTTTAGAGTTGCTGTAGTTATATTTTCCTTCCCATCTCTTAAATAAGTAATCTGAACTCTATCGCCAGGTCTTTTACTTCCTACAGCTACAGAAAGATCTGCAAAGTCAGTAATAGCATTTCCATCTATTTTAGTAATGATATCTCCAATTTTTAGGCCTGCATCTTCTGCACCACTTTTATTAGAGAATCCAGATACATACATACCAGATCCTACTTTAAGGTTGACTTTTTTCTCTTTATTGTAAGCAGCTACCAATTGGTCATTAGATAGGTCAATAGAATTTACACCTAAGAAACCTCTTTGTACAATACCAAATTTCTTAATATCCTCTACAATTTTTCTAGCTAAATTAGCTGGAACCGCAAAGCCATAACCTTGGTAATATCCCGTAGTAGAAGAAATTGCAGAGTTGATCCCTATTAATTCACCATTCACGTTTACAAGTGCACCCCCAGAATTCCCAGGGTTAATTGCAGCATCAGTTTGTATAAAACTCTCAATAGGATTGCTTGCTTTTCCCTGTTGACTCAAGATTCCAATTCCTCTACCTTTAGCAGAAATAATACCCGCTGTTACTGTAGAGTTAAGTCCCATAGGGTTACCAACAGCAATTGCCCATTGACCTACTTGAATATTATCAGAGTTAGCAAAGTTCAAAAAAGGTAATCCTTTTTCTTCAATCTTTAGTAACGAAATATCTGTGTTGGGATCTGTACCAACTAAGGTTGCAATATATGTTTTTTTGTTACTAAGTACTACTTCTAGCTTATTGGCTCCAGCAACTACGTGATTATTTGAGATGATATAACCGTCCGGCGAAATAATAACACCAGACCCCATCCCAGAAGGCATATTATCTGGTACTTGCTGTTGTTGTTGTCTCTGTTGTCCTCTACCATTTTGAGGGCCAAAAAAGAAATCGAAAATATCTTGATCAGATGCTCTATTTGAAGTAGATCTGGTCTTATAATTTTTTATGGTTACTACAGCAGGAACTGTGGTCTTTGCTGCATTTACAAAATCGTCGCCAATACCTGCTGTATTGAGCCCTACAAATGAGGCATTATTAGATTTTGTAAAATAAGAAGTATCATCAGAATTGCTATAGCTATTTCCGATGTATTGTTGTACGCCAACTGTGGTTGCTCCTGAAAGTACACCAACAACGACAAAAGGTAGTAGTTTTTTTAAAGAATCCTTCATTGTATATATTCTTTTTATTATTGGTTTTAGTTGAACACGAATTTACTGTTAAATTTATATACAATTACTATGCTATAATTTATTTTTAACTAATTTTTAACGGCTATATCTTACTTTTGTACATTTTGTCATAAAAGTATTTCTTTTTTTAACATTTATTTAAATTTACCTGAAAAATTTGGTTAAAAACTGTCAAATCTATTCTATTTGAATAGACTTTTATTTAATTTCTAAAAATTACTATATTTGCAAAATAATAAATTTTCTCACTTAAACCGTTTATAGCATGCAACTGTATAACACATTAAGCGCAGAAGAAAGAGCTCAACTTATTGATGAAGCTGGTAAGGATCGTCTTACATTGTCTTTCTATGCGTATGCCAAAATTGAAAACCCCAAAAAATTTCGCGACGACTTATTTATAGCTTGGAACGCATTAGATGCATTAGGCCGTATTTATGTAGCGCATGAAGGTATCAATGCTCAGATGAGTATTCCTGCAGATCATTTTGAGGAGTTTAGAAATACATTAGAGGTATACGATTTTATGAAAGGTATACGTCTTAATGTAGCTGTAGAGCAAGACAATCATTCTTTTTTAAAATTAACGATCAAGGTAAGAAACAAAATTGTTGCCGATGGTCTTAATGATGAAACTTTTGATGTAACCAACAGAGGGATTCACCTCAAAGCTAAAGAGTTTAATAATCTCCTAGAAGATCCGAATACAATAGTGGTAGATTTTAGAAATCATTATGAGAGTGAGGTAGGACATTTTGAAGGAGCCATAACACCAGATGTAGAAAACTTCAGAGAAAGTTTACCTATTATCAACGAGCAACTACAAGATTACAAAGAAGACAAGAACCTTCTGATGTATTGTACAGGAGGTATCCGATGTGAAAAAGCCAGTGCTTATTTCAAACATCAAGGTTTTAAAAATGTATATCAGCTGGAAGGTGGGATTATAGAGTACACTCGTCAGATCAAAGAAGAAAATATAGAGAGCAAATTTATTGGTAAAAATTTCGTTTTCGATCATCGTTTGGGTGAGCGTATTACAGATGATATTATTTCTCAATGTCATCAATGTGGTAAGCCTTGCGATAATCACACCAATTGTGCGAATGATGCTTGCCATTTGCTATTTATTCAATGTGATGAATGCAAAGCTGCGATGGAGAATACATGTTCTTCAGAATGTTTAGAAACAATACATCTGCCAGTAGAAACTCAGATTGAACTTAGAAAAGGTTTACAAGTCGGAAATAAAATTTTCCGTAAAGGTAGATCAGAATCTCTGAAGTTTAAAATCTCTGGAGATATGGCAAACAAGCCATTGGCGAAGATAGATCCCAAAAATGTTTCTAAGAAAAGTAAGGTTAAGAAAATTTATCTTGGTAAAGCAGAACATTACTATACAAAGTCTCAGATCGCTCAATTTTTAATAGAGAAAAATGAATTGGCAGTTGGAGATGAGATTCTTATTTTGGGACCCACTACAGGAGAAGAGCATGTAACCATTACCAATCTTTTCGTGGATGGTCAGCCAAGCGACAAAGCACAAGAGCAAGATCAGATTACATTTGTACTTCCTTTTAAAGTACGTCCATCAGACAAAATTTATAAATTAGAAAAAATCGAAGAAAACGCATAGTAATGCTGAAATCTGATCTTAGAAAAATATATTTACAACAAAGAAAAACCTTGTCATCTGATGAGGTTTTATTGTTATCTGAGAAAATTTCTCAGCAGTTCGTCCAATTTTTTAAGCCTAAAAAAAATCAAAAGCTTCATCTATTTTTGCCTATTGCAAAATTTGTAGAGATTGAAACAAAATTTATCCTAAACAATTGCTTAGAAAATCAAATAAGAGTTTTTGTCCCTAAAGTAGTTGGAGATGATTTAATATCTGTTGAAATATTTGAAGACTCTATCTATGAAACAAGTTCTTGGGGAATACAAGAACCTATTTCAAATGATGATGTAGGGCTTAATGACTATGATTTTGTGATCACACCACTTTTATATTGTGATCATTTAGGGAATAGAGTTGGATATGGCAAGGGATTTTATGATGGATTTTTCAAAAACCTAACAGATAAAACAAAAAAAATCGGAATCAATTATTTTAATCCCGATGAATCTATTGATGATGTCTGGGTAAATGATATCCGATTAGATTATCTCGTTACACCGACTGAAGTGCTGTCTTTCGGAGAAGATTTCTGAAAGAAGTTGACAAAATAAAATTTGAATTCTTTTTTAAATTGTACTGGCTTTGACACCAATGTATACTGAGCATTCCTTTGGAAAATTCCTAACGACTTGTTTTTACTATCAAAATATTCAACACTGAAGTTGGCATAATCTAAAGTGTCAGAGTTTTTTATTTCCTGACTAACCTTCAGGTTATTTACATATACCTTTTTCACTTTTAGACTTTCCAATTCCTTAAATAGAGGTTTGAACGTAAGGCTATCTGGCTGGTGAAAATAACCTTTCATTTGGTTGTAAATGGTAGAATCTATCACGGTGTTTTTGTTTCCAGAAAGATATAATGTGGATAATTCTAATACTTCCTGTACCTTTTGTCTCGTTATATCATTTATTACTTGTGCGCTATCCAACTGCATGGCTGGATAGGTAGATTTATTATTACTATTTCTCAGCTTATCCAAATCACTAACGGTCTTCTCATCTTTTTTTACACAAGAAGCGACTATTCCTAGCAGCATAACAAAAGCCAAAAATTTACTGATTACTTTCATTGGAAGATATTTTAAATTTAATTGAAACTATTTTTCCCTTCTGATCGGTCTTCATCTCGATTACAGAAAGGTTTTTTAATGAAGTGGTCGGGGTGGTGACTAAGGTAATGTATTTTTGTTTATCTAAAGTTTCAATACCATAAATTTCATTATCATACACTTGATAAATAACTGCATTATTGCTAATGCGATCCTCTAGTTGTTTCCTTTTTATATTTAATTGCTCGAGATTTATTTGGTCTGATGATCCACCAGAAACATCTTTTGTAGAGAAGTAAGCCACCGCCATTTTATAGTCGTCTGGTTTCATTTCTATTGTTTCTTCTTCAGGGGCATTCTCAAGATTTCTATTCACTTCTAGATTTTGATACACTGTAGAGCTTATCTGCATTTTGAGGTTTTTGTCCTTGGTCTGGTAATGAAAGCACTCTCCAGGTTTTATGCGATAAAAGAGGGGAGATTCATTTTGTTTAATAACCTTTATTTCAATCACACTTTTTACATTTTGGTTTCTATCTGCGTCAGTAAAACAATAGGTATATGTTTTTTGGAATAATTCATCTTTAAAAATAAATAATCCTACCAAAATAGCAATAATTACTGCAGCAGAGATTAAAATGTATTTTAAAATAGATTTTCTTAATGTTTTTTCACGCTCAAAAGTAGTATTTGTAATTGGTTGTTGATTGTGTTCAATTGTTTGATTATCAGTTGGGTTATTTTGTAAAATTGGTTTTTTTAACGTGATTTCATCATGCTTTTCTGCTACAGCTTTAATTTTTGTTGAATCGAGTTGATGTGTACCTACAACTTCTGTTTCTTCAGTTATATTTTCATCAATCTCATGCTCGTTAGTCAGCGATTCTCCTGCAAAAAGATGTTGTTTTTTAAATTCGTACCATGAATTGTAACCCGTATAGATACTCAATAAATTAAGCATATCTATTCGTGGCAGTTTGGTCACCGGAGAGTTTTTGAAGTAAGTATAAAATGACTTTTCGCTGATGTTTCCTTTAGCTTTTTTTCTAAGATCTTCTTGAAAATAGATGATATCTATCCCTTTCCATTTTGATATATCATCAAAGGAAGGAGTGTATTCTTTAAGATATTGAGCTTGTACCTCTCTTTTGAGTTGCTCAAAATGCAATAAATCTAAATCTGTCAATTTATTTAAAAATGATTAAGTTATTGATTTACAGTAGTATTTATTTGTAAAACTGTTTTACAAAGGTATTACAATTATTTTTCATAAACAAATTTTGTAGTTGCTATACCTTTGTCTTGTTCAAATATCAGAACAGAATACAATATTAAACAATATTAACAAAATTAAATTTAATTTATTATGAAAAAGTCATTATTCGTAGCTGCTATCGCTGCAATCTCTTTAGTTGCTTGTAAAAAAACTGAAGCTACTACTACTGAAAACGCTGTTGATTCTACAATTGTAGCAGGTGATTCTACTATCGCTGCTATCGATTCTACTGCTGGTGCTGCTGTTGATTCAGTAAAAGCTAACGCTAACGCTGCTGTTGATTCAGTAAAAGTTGCAACTGAAGTTGCTAAAGAAGAAGTAAAAGATGCTGCTAAGAAATAATTAGCAACTCTCTAAACATAAAGAAACCGCCTTGCATTGCAAAGCGGTTTTTTTATGCTTAAAATTGGTCTTACATTTAACTTTTCTGTCTCAAAGCTTCATAGCAAGTAATCGCCACAGCGTTACTAAGATTCAGAGAGTCTATACTTCCCACCATTGGGATCAAAGTATTTTCACCTTTACCATACCAGAAATCGCTGAGTCCAGAATGTTCCGTACCAAATAATACTGCTGATTTGGTGGTGAAATCTCTAATTTGTATCATTTCAGAACTTTCATCCATTATGGTAGTGTAGATATTATAGTCATTGTCTTGCAAAAATTTCAAGGTATCTTGGTTTTCTGCTTGGTAAACATTCATCCCAAACAAACATCCAACACTAGATCTGATGACATTCGGATTATAAAAGTCAGTTTTAGCATCAGCAATTATTAATGCGTCAATTCCAAAAGCTTCACAACTTCTAATAATAGCACCCAAATTCCCAGGTTTTTCCACTCCTTCAACAATAATAATAGTGGAGTTTTTACTTGGTTGAAAATCGCTAAGGTTTTGTTCTTTGGTTTTATAGATCCCTATAATTCCTTCTGATGTGCCACGATAGGCTATTTTTTCGTAGATTTTTTCAGAAACATAATGTATTTTCTCTTGCGGTAATGTGCCTTTGAAAATGCTTTCGCAAATGAAAAATTCTACAGGTTCGAATTGATAATTTTGTGCTCTTTCGTTTTCTTGTTGTCCTTCCACTACAAACACACCAGATTTTTTTCTAGAACGGTTGTCTGTAAGTAATTTGGTGATGTGCTTTATCTTTTCGTTTTGAAAACTTTCAATCATACTTTAATATTCTAATAGATTATCTGAATTGTCGATTAGACTTTGAGGCAAGTCTTTTTTGTTTTTGATACCCAATGATTTCAATTTTTGAGTTTGAATAATTAAATTATCATTCCCTGTATGCAATTGCTTGAATGCATCATTGTACACGTTTTTGGCATTGTCTAGGTTTTTACCTACTTTCTCTAGATTTTCTACAAAATTGACAAATTTATCATAGAGTTTGGCGCCACGTTCTGCAATTTCCATGGCATTTTTATTTTGGTATTCTCTTTTCCAAAGATCAGCAATCAACTTCAGAGAAGTGATAAGATTGCTAGGATTAAGCAGCAGAATTCGTTTTTCATAAGCAAAGTTCCACAGATTTTGGTCAGCTTGCATGGCTGCAATATAAGCGGGCTCGCTTGGGATAAACATCATAACGAAGTCTAGAGATTTTCCGTAATCATCGTAGGCCTTTTGGCTCAATTGGTTGATGTGCGTCTTGATAGAGTGAAGATGCTGATTGATTTTTATTTGATAAATATCCGGATCCAATTCATCTACCAATTCTATATAAGCCGTTAAAGAAACTTTAGAATCAATAATTACGTTTCGTTCATCTGGGTACTTGATAACTGCATCTGGACGCATTTTTTTACCAGAAAACTCAGAAAAAAGAGCTTTATTATCTTCATCGCGAAGTTCATGCTCCAAGAAATATTCTCGCCCTTTTGCAAGACCTGACTTTTCTAGAATACTCTCCAAGATCATTTCGCCCCAATTACCTTGCGTTTTGCTTTCCCCTTTTAATGCACGTGTCAATTTTTTAGCGTCTTCAGAAATCTGTTGGTTGAGGAGTGCTAATTCTTTTACTTTTTCAGAAAGTGAAAAACGTTCTTTGTTTTCTTGGGCGTAGGCTTCATTTACTCTATCCTTTAGATCATTTATTTTTTCCTGAAATGGGTCTAAAATATTTTTGAGATTCGTGTTATTGAGAGCGGTGAATTTCTGGGTTTTTTCTTCCAAAATTCTATTGGCCAAATTTTCAAAGTGAATTTTGCTATCCTCTTGAATTTTTGAAATTTCTTCTTTTTGGTTATCTAAAGATTGCTTGAAGTTTTCATTTAGCGCGGATAATTCTACATTTTTTGCAAATATTGTTTGCTTCTCATTCTGAACAATTTCAAGTTGGGCAATTAGTTTTGTAGAATAGTGTTTTTGCTCTGTATATTGCTGCTGTAGTGAAGTGTATTCTGCGGAAATTTTAGAAAACTCGTTTTTAAGATCGTCATACAAATCATTTTGTTGTAGAAAATTATTCTTTTCTTTTTCAATTTCTTCATTGAGCTCGCTTATTTTATTCTGAGAATTTTCTAAGTCCGACTTATTTTTTATTTGCAAATGATTCAATTCTTCATACGCTGATCTTGCAATCATCGAAGATTTTAAAACAAAATAAATTACAAGTGCTCCAATTAGTCCGCCTATCAAAAACCCAAAAATCAGATACGTTATTTCCATTTTTCAAAATTACGAAAAGATAAAAGTTTAAAAAATATTTATTTAAAACTCTTATTAGATTTGCATAAAAATAAAACCTGCCAATAAAGACAGGTTTCAATATATTGAACGATAATTAAGTTATTTTAATCCTTAATTCTCAAGAATTCCTTCGCCAATTCTATCATTTTAGGGTCTCCAGTGTATTTTCCACGCTCGTCTGAAAGTTTTACCGTTGGGATCCAATCTTTGTTCATGGCTTGTACACCAATTAATTTCATAACGATGTTCATTGGTTTTAGTCCGACATCGTTTGTAAGATTCGTACCAATGCCAAAAGAAACTCCTATTTTTCCTTTGCAATAGTTGGTAATTTCTTCTACTTTCTCAAGATTTAGTCCGTCCGAGAAAATAATGTATTTGTATAAAGGATTAATGCCATTTGCTTCGTAATGAGCAATAGTTTTGTCCGCAAATTCTAAGGGATCACCACTGTCATGTCTTACACCATCAAATAGTTTGGTAAATTTCTTATCGAATTGTTGGAAGAATACATCCGTTGTAAAAGTATCAGATAAGGCAACGCCCAAATCTCCTCTGTAGACGTCTACCCAATGATCTAGGGCAATCTTGTTAGCCATCTTGAAACCATATTCTGCGGCATGAAACATAAACCATTCATGAGCGTGAGTTCCGATAGGTTTTACATTGTATTTCATGGCAAAATGCACATTCGAAGTTCCGATGAATGTTGAGTTTTTATCACGGATCAAAGCATCCATTACTAGATTTTGCACTTTGAAAGAATGTCTTCTTCTTGTCCCAAATTCAGCAAAAGTTACACCCAATTTATTTAGTGATTCTGCTTTTTCTAGCGTTTTATTCATTACAATTTCGTTAGAATCTCTTTCCATATGATTCATCTCGTAATGCAATTCGCTGATAAGAGCGAGTAGAGGAACTTCCCACAAAATGGTACGGTACCAAAGTCCTTCTACCGAAACCGAAAGATCGCTTCCTGTTTGGGTAATTTTCACCTCGGAAGGGTCATAATGATAGCCTTCTAAGAAATCCAAATAAGGCAAATCTAAGTAAGGGCAAGTTTTCGCCAAAAATTTCTTTTCGTCTTTAGATAATTTGAGTTCTGCCATTTTATTGACAGCATGCTTTAGCGCAACGTCAAAACCTTCCGGAAATTGGTGTTTTCCTCGGTTGATAAATTCATATTTTACGATTTGACTTGGAAAAAGCTTTACCACAGCATTTTGCATGGTAATTTTATAAAAATCGTTATCTAGAATAGAATTAAGATGTGTTTCTGTCATATTTTTTTGTTGTTGACCCTAACAAATATAGTAAAAACCTATCTGAAAATCTACTTATTCTGCTATTTTTGCAATTTGTGCATTTAATTTTGAAGAATGAATATCAAAGCTTATTTTCTATTATTATTTTGTTCTATCCTAAGTATAGTAATGGTTCCTTTGTGGATTCCGGCGGGTGGTATTACTGCAGATTCTATCTCTTATTTTAGATTGGCAAATGATTTACCGCATGCGAAATGGAGCTTATTCCCACTGGGATATCCATTATTACTAAAGGTTTTTCATCTTTTCACTAATGACTTTTTTTGGTCTAGTAGAATCCTGAATTGTTTGCTTTATACCTCAATTGCACTATTTGCTTATTGGAGAAAGTTTTACTTTAAAGAGACCGTAATTCTTCTAACGACAAAGATTTTCTTTTTCAGTTTTTTCAACGCTATTTCAGAAGGATTATGGTTGGCAGTTTTTTATCTACTCATCTATTATCTAAACGGTTTTTTTAGCGGTAAAATAAAAGGGTCAAGTTTTATAATACCTGCTGCTTGTTGTCTTATATTTTCATTTGTAGTGAGATATTCTTCAATATATATAGGAGTAGCAATGGGATTATTTTATCTAATTTTCTATTATAAACAAAGAAATGAAATCAATTTTTGGAAGCACGATTTCTTTAAATTTTTATTAGTTTCAGGTTTAGGTATCGTTGCTTATTGTATGTTTAATTATTTCAGCTTTGGAGATTTTATGGGCGAGAGATATAGAAATGCCCCTCCAACTCTTGTTTGGGAAAACATAATAAGAAATATAGCAAGTGTATTCAATTCATTTAATCCGATTCTTGGTATCAAATTGAATGGGAGTTCTACCTTGATTGTCGTTATAGAATTATTTTTAGGGGTCATAAACATATCCTTTATATATCTCTTTTATAAAGTTTGGAGAGATTATTTTAAAAATAATAAAGGATATTTTCATCTTCTCCTAATATTATGTGGCCTGGTTTACACGGGCTTTCTTTTTGTAACGCAATTTTATCAAGGCATAGAAGAACTCAATATGAGAATGCTAGCCGAAAGTTCCTTTTTCTATTTCATCTCTGTAATTATTTTGTATTATAAAAATTTGAAATTTGAAAAAATCATTTTTTGTCTAGCCGTAATTTCTCTTTTGTTTAATTCTTTATATGTACTAAAAATTCCTTCAGATTATCTAAAAAGAAAAAGCGAGGTGGAAAATTCTCTTTCACATTTTAAGGATAAAGAATATTTCTATGATGATCTTGTGAACGAAGGAAAGGTTGTAAAATATAAAATACCCCTTGTTAACAAGGAGATAGAATACAAACACGTCAATCAGCAAGACGGATATATTGATGGTAATATATTGATGGCAAAAAATCCTAAGATTGAATGGATGGTGGAGGATACAGTAAAGGATAAAAGTAGAGTAGTGTACGCTTCAGATTTAACCAAAAAAAAGAACCACTAAATAATTTTAATGGTCCTCTGCTTTTAATTTTGAATAGAATTATTTTCCAAGATAAGAATTGTACATCCAAACTTCTTTTTCTTGCTCAGCAATGTATCCACTCATCTGAGAGTTTGTACCTTCGTCACCAGCTTTGTCTGTAATATCTAATAATTCTCTTTGCAGATCTATTACAATTTTAAAAGAGGCTAAAATATTTTCTACATCTTTGGTGGCATTACTTACATCTGTAGATTCTTTGATGGTAGACGTTTTCAGATAGTCACTATAATTGTGCGCTGGAACTCCTCCTAATGTTAAAATTCTCTCAGCGATCTCATCAATTTTTAAAACTAAATTATTATAAAGTTCTTCAAATTTTGGGTGAAGAGTGAAAAACTGATCTCCCTTGATATTCCAATGAGAACCTCTTGTATTTTGATAAAAAACAGAATAGTTAGCTAAAAGTGTATTTAGTTTTTCGGCGATTTTCTTGCAGTCATCTTCTTGAAGACCAATAATATTTGAATTTTTCATAAGTTTATTTTTGATACGCTAAAGTAGGAATTTATTTCAGCTTTGTTACCTCAATTCCGATTGATAAAAGTTATCTTAACGGTTGTTTAAATAGATTTTATTTACATATAACCTCTATTAAATATAGTATTTCACACATTATTGGATTGTAAAGTATTGCAGAAGATGTTTAAAATGAATACGATATATACATATGATAATCAACGAACTATTTTTAGTTTTAAAATAAATAATTCTGAATATTTATAGCTAACATATTGCAAATTAAAAAATTATTACTACTTTTGCAGACTAAAATAAAAAGCAATTAAATGCCTACTATTCAACAATTAGTAAGAAAAGGAAGAGTCTCACTTGCCAAGAAGAGCAAATCGGCTGCCCTTGATTCTTGTCCACAAAGACGAGGTGTATGTACGAGAGTATATACTACCACACCAAAGAAACCTAACTCAGCACTTAGAAAAGTAGCGAGAGTAAGACTTTCTAACGGTAAAGAAGTCAACGCCTACATCCCGGGCGAAGGACATAATCTTCAAGAGCACTCGATAGTATTGGTAAGAGGCGGAAGGGTGAAAGACCTACCGGGAGTACGTTATCACATCGTAAGAGGTGCATTAGACACCGCTGGTGTTAGTGGAAGAACACAAAGAAGATCTAAGTATGGAGCTAAGAGACCAAAACCAGGTCAAGCAGCAGCGCCAGCTAAAGGAAAGAAAAAATAATCATTAAATAAGGTACAGAAACAATGAGAAAGACGAAAGCAAAAAAAAGACCGTTGTTACCAGATCCGAAGTTTAATGATCAATTGGTAACTAGATTTGTAAATAACTTAATGCTAGATGGTAAAAAATCTATCGCATTTAAAATTTTCTATGATGCATTAGATATCGTAGAAACTAAAAAAGGAGAAACTGAAAAGACTGCTCTAGAAATCTGGAAAGATGCATTAACTAACGTTATGCCTCACGTAGAAGTACGTTCTAGAAGAGTAGGTGGAGCTAACTTCCAAATTCCTATGCCAATCAGAGCGGATAGAAAAATTTCTATGGCAATGAAATGGTTAATTCTTTACTCTAAAAAGAGAAATGATAAATCAATGGCTTTGAAATTAGCTAACGAGGTTGTTGCTGCTGCTAGAGAAGAAGGAGCTGCATACAAGAAAAAATCTGATACTCACAAAATGGCAGAAGCTAACAAAGCTTTCTCTCACTTTAAATTCTAATTAGAAATGAGTAGAGATCTTAAATTTACTAGAAATATTGGTATTGCTGCACACATCGATGCAGGTAAAACTACCACTACAGAAAGAATATTATTCTATACAGGAGTAAACCACAAAATTGGTGAAGTACATGATGGTGCTTCTACAATGGACTGGATGGAGCAAGAAGCAGAAAGAGGTATTACAATTACTTCTGCTGCAACTACTTGTTCTTGGAATTTCCCTACAGATCAAGGTAAGCCTTTAGCTGATACTAAAGCTTATCACTTCAACATCATCGATACACCAGGACACGTTGACTTTACAGTAGAGGTTAACAGATCTTTGAGAGTATTAGATGGATTGGTATTCTTATTCTCTGCAGTAGATGGAGTAGAGCCTCAGTCTGAAACAAACTGGAGACTTGCTGACAACTATAAAGTTGCAAGAATGGGATTCGTAAACAAAATGGACAGACAAGGTGCTGACTTCCTTAACGTGGTAAACCAAGTTAAGTCTATGTTAGGATCTAATGCAGTTCCAATCGTTTTACCAATCGGTGCTGAAGAAGATTTTAAAGGAGTTGTAGACTTGATTAAGAACAGAGCTATTATCTGGGACGAAGCGGGTCAAGGTGCTACTTTCGAGGTAGTTCCAATTCCTGAGGATATGAAAGAAGAAGTTCTTGAATATAGAGAGAAGTTAGTAGAAGCTGTTGCTGATTATGATGATACTTTGATGGAGAAATTCTTCGAAGATCCAGATTCAATTTCAGAAGAAGAAATTAACATCGCTCTTAGAAAAGCTACTATCGATTTATCTATTATCCCAATGACTTGTGGTTCTTCATTCAAGAATAAAGGAGTACAGTTTATGCTAGATGCAGTATGTAAGTACTTACCATCTCCATTAGATAAAGATGATATCAAAGGTACTGATCCAAGAACAGATGCTGAAATATTCAGAAAACCAGACGTAAACGAGCCTTTCGCGGCTTTAGCATTTAAGATTGCTACTGATCCTTTCGTAGGAAGATTGGCATTCTTCAGAGCATACTCTGGAAGATTAGATGCAGGTTCTTATATCTTGAACACTCGTTCTGGTGATAAAGAAAGAATCTCTAGAATCTACCAAATGCACGCAAACAAGCAAAACCCAGTAGAATATATTGAAGCTGGTGATATTGGTGCTGCTGTAGGTTTCAAATCTATCAAAACTGGTGATACAATGTGTGATGAGAAAAACCCAATCGTATTAGAATCGATGGTTTTCCCAGATCCAGTAATTGGTATCGCTGTAGAGCCTAAAACAAAAGCTGACCAAGATAAGATGGGTAACGCTTTGGCTAAATTAGCTGAAGAAGATCCTACTTTCACAGTGAGAACTGATGAGGCTTCAGGACAAACGATTATCTCTGGTATGGGTGAGCTTCACTTGGATATCATTGTAGATCGTATGAGAAGAGAATTCAAAGTTGAAGTGAACCAAGGTCAGCCTCAAGTAGAATACAAAGAAAATCTTACAAGAGTTGCTCAGCACAGAGAAGTTTACAAAAAACAATCTGGTGGTAAAGGTAAATTTGCGGATATCGTATTTGAACTAGGACCAGCTGAAGAAGGTAAAATCGGTTTAGAATTCGTTAACGAGATCAAAGGTGGTAACGTTCCTAGAGAATTTGTTCCTGCAATTGAAAAAGGCTTTAAAGCTGCAATGAAAAACGGTCCATTGGCTGGTTTCGAAGTTGAAGGTATTAAAGTTACTCTTAAAGATGGATCTTTCCACGCAGTGGATTCTGATGCCCTTTCTTTCGAAATGGCTGCTAAATTAGGATTTAAAGAAGCGGGACGTGCTGCTAAACCAGTAATTATGGAGCCTATTATGAAATTGGAGGTTGTAACTCCAGAAGAATATATGGGTAACATCATTGGTGACCTTAACAAAAGAAGAGGGACTATCAGTGGTCAGGAAGAAAAGAACGGTGCTGTTGTTATCAAGGGTTCAGTTCCACTTTCTGAAATGTTTGGTTATGTAACTACTCTAAGAACACTTTCATCAGGAAGAGCTACTTCTTCTATGGAATTAGAGAAGTACCAAGCTACTCCTCAAAACGTTGCTGAAGATATTATTGCTAAAGCAAAAGGTTAATTTTTTTAAATTCAAGAAATGTCACAAAGAATCAGAATAAAACTAAAATCTTACGACTACAACTTGGTAGACAAGTCTGCTGAGAAAATCGTAAAAACGGTAAAGGCTACTGGTGCTGTTGTAAACGGACCAATACCATTGCCAACTAACAAGAGAATCTTCACTGTATTGAAGTCTCCACACGTTAACAAAAAAGCAAGAGAACAATTCCAATTATCAGCTCACAAGAGACTAATGGACATCTATTCTTCTTCTTCTAAAACTGTGGATGCTCTAATGAAATTAGAGTTACCTTCAGGTGTTGATGTTGAAATTAAAGTGTGATAGTGTAAACTATTATCATTATATAAATCCCCTTTCGCAAGATTGGGGATTTTTTTGTTGTAAAAATTTAAGATTTATTAACATTTTGCATTTTTATTTTTTATAAAGAAAATGTTTACTTTTTAATATTGTCAATTCATAAACGTTTATTTTATCATATCGATTAAATTTTATTTAACATAAAATAAACTTACTAACATTTATGAATGTAATTTTGGTATGTTTCAAAATAATTTTAACTTTAATGTTAACCAAATTAAAAATTTATCGTTTATGAAAAAATTATTATCAGTAGCAATGATAGGAGTTGCAGGTATTGTAAGCGCTAAAGATATTTCTTTAGTAGAAAGAGATAGGATTGATAATGAATGTAAAAGCGAGAATTCTCAAAAAGCAGCAATTAAACGACTTTGCTCTTTTGTAGAGTCAGATTGTGGTGAAGCTGGTTTAGCATGCGGTGAATCAAATTCTGAAGGAACATTAGATTGGGAAGTTTTGGATGAGATGAGACAACTATTAAATGAAGCTTTTTGTGGTTATGGGGATTAAAAATATATTTTCATTTTTTTTATTAAGTTTTTCAATGATATTATTTGGGCAAGAATGTAGTTCTTGCTCAAAGTTTTATTATAAACTTACTCAGCAGACGGATTCGTTAAATAAAAATTCTAAACTTGAATTTGATTTTGTGTTAATAAAAAAGAATGATAGCTTATTGTTTACTCAAATTGAGAATATGAAAGCGGATTCTTTAGAAGCAATTATTTGGAAAAATTATACCGCAAACAATAGTTCGTCTATAAGTTTTAAAGGATTACCAAAAGCAAAATTTAAATACTATATTTCCAAAAATCTTAATGACACCAAAAGTTCTTTACAAGTAATTGATAAAATTGGAACTCATAATTTTATTTATAATGATGACGCAATATTGAATTGGGAATTACACCAAGAAAAGAAAAACATTGCTGGTTTTACTTGCCAAAAAGCTACTGTAAAGGCATTCGGAAAAAATTTTATCGCTTGGTTTACTTCGGAAATTCCGATCAGTGATGGTCCCTACAAGTTTCGTGGACTTCCAGGTCTTATTGTTGAAATTTATGACGACGAGCAGTATTTTAATTTTTCATTGGTACGATATGCTAAAAATCAAAATGAAGTTTCATTATCAATCCCATCATTTAGAAAACGTAAACTTATTACTACTACAAAAGATAAATTCTTGAAAGCAAAAGATGAATACAGAGAGGGTTTGATTGCCAGAATTAAGAATAGTGTAATATCTGAAAGTGTAAGCGAGCAAAGAATTAAACAATTACAAGAAGAACAAAAGAACAACAATACTCATTTAGAAAGTACCTATTAGGATTCAATCACTCTCAAAAAATACATAAAAACACAATCCCCTTTCGCAAGATTGGGGATTTTTTTTGTTTTAAAAATTTAAATCTAAAATTATCTTTATCTTTATTAAAATTAAAATATGAAGAAACTAATTTTGCTATTATTTCCTATACTCTTTTCGGCACAAACGCACCGATTTATTTATGAATTTCAATATAAGCTAGATTCATTATCTAAAGGGTATCTAATAGATAATATGATTTTGGATATCAACCCATCAGAAGTGAAATTTTATCCTTACTCTTATGCTGAAACAGATTCTCTGAATATAACAAGAGGACAAAGAAATTCAATATGGGAAGATCATTTACCATCACTCATTAGAAAAAGAGAATCTTATGATAATACATCACTTATATTACTGAATGATTTTTTTTCGGTGAAAACTACTGATAAGATGGATTGGAAATTACATCATGATACAAAAGTAGAAGGAGCTTATACACTGCAAAAAGCCACTGCTCATTTTGGGGGTAGGAGCTGGATCGCTTAGTTTTCGAAAGAAGTTGCTATATCCGAAGGTCCTTATAAGTTTCGAGGTCTTCCAGGGCTTATCTTTGAGATTGGAGATGATAAAAATAATTTCATTTTTAAACTGATAAAAAGTAGACAACTGCCTAAAACCTATGAAACACCATTTCTTAATAGCAGTATGGGGAAAAACCCAATTCCAGTGTCCGAAAAAATAATCCATAAAAAACAATTGGAGCTCTATAATGATCCTCTGCGAAATATAGCAGAATCCTTTAAAGCCAATACCAATCCAGACAACACATTTTATGTGTCTGGAGTTCAGATAAAAAGCATAGATCAGCTAAAAGGTATGGCAGATGAAAGCCGAGAAAGAATAAGGAAAAATAACAATCCGATAGAAATAGATAAAGCCATCCAATATCCAATAAAGTAATTCGATACAACTGAAAATCCTTCCTCGCAAGATTAGGGATTTTTTTTTTTTGGAGCTTTTTCGCGCTATTCGCTATATCTTTTTTTTCCTCCCAATGCCATTGCAAAAAAAAAGGATGCCGCTACTATCACGGCTATCCAAGTACCCATCAAGAAATAATGTAGTTTTAATTATACAGACGAATTCATAATTTATCGACTAATCCTTTAAATATTTATTTTACTTTGATCTACTTATTTTTAAGCTAAAGCTTTTTATACTTTTGCGGATGAATAAAATATTACATATTAATAAATTATTATACCATTTTATTTTTAAATTTTCCGTAATTGAAAATACTCCGAAGGAATAATATCATCTGTGTAGCAGAAATGGATGATACAAAAAAGAACTCCATAGTAGTTCAATATTTTACAGTGATTTAAATAACAAAATGGTATTGAATATTTCTCCACCTGTAATAACCTCAATAGTATAAAAACCATGTTTTTTACCATGCTCGCTTGGTTTTTTAGGATGCAAACACGGTTTGTGAGTATGCTCACTACGTTGTTTAGTATGCGCGCATGGTTATGAGGTATGCCGACTAGGTTCTTTAGTATGCGTGCTTGGTTGTTTTGTATGCGTGCCTGGTTCTAGAGGTAGTGCGCATGGTTGCTATACGCCAAACGCATGGTTCGAGACGAGGAACACATGGTTCGGTACGGCAATGGGTACGTTCGGGAGGTGGTACACATGGTTGTTGTACCATGCACGCATACTGTGGAACGTAGAGTGCATAGTATGGAACGTCGTATGCATGGTTCCGAACGTGGAAATATACGTTCGGGACGTGGTAATATACGTTGAGAACATAGCGGATATCTATTGATAAAATTAAATTTAATAATAAAAAGAGAAGGGAAAATTTAAACCAAAAAAAAGCATGAAACGTTAGAGTTCCATGCCTTATTAAGTTTTGAATATGTAGTGTTATTCTTGAGAATTCATATTGCTTCTATTGCTGAAAAACTGTTTTAGTTCTGAGTATTTTGTTTCAAATCCCGCACTTGCCGATCCTGCTTTATAGGTAGAGTAGGAGTAATCTGTAAGTGCTGCCTGATAGTTGTCAAAATCGTGCAATATCTTAGCATTTTTGAGATTTTGGTTAATGGCATCCAATCGGTTAATAAGATTGTCGAGCATTTTTCTACTTGCAAAGTCTTTCGCAAATTCATCCCAGTCTACTTCGGGAGCTCCCAGCTGAGGCTGGTTGGTATAGAAATCGTTCACTTTGGCTACCACCAATTTATTCTGCTCGTTGATGCTTCCGTACTTTTGTCTTTCCTCTGGGGTAAGATTGTACTTTATTTCAGAAAGAGCATCCTCCAAAGTGGTAAGTGCGTTTTCGGCATCTGCAAGTTTGGCTGTAGAAAGGTGCTTGCTGTTGTTGAGATTTGTAATAGGCATAATAAATATTTTTTAAAATTTGGTTTTCCTAAATTACAAATGTTTTTCACATAAAATAAAAAAATCCCAACAATTTTGATGGGATTTGTGAAAATTATAATTCAATCATTATTTGAGATAGACCATGATTGACCAGTATCCTCTACCCCAGTTAAAATTTGGATTGTTTCCTGAATCGTACATTAAAAACCTGGTAGTACCCGGTACATTTTCTGTATATGCTTTTAAGTTATACGTAATCGTTTGGGCAGTTGTAGATGATGGGATATTGTCAGCTACGGAAGCTCCAATAGTTACCATAGAATATAATGCAGAATTATTTCTTGGAATAACAGTTGATTTTCTAGAACCTGCTGCGAATTCTGTGTTACCTTTCATAAGAGTTATTCCATAGTACCCTCCATCAGTATCTAAATTTGAATTAATTAAATTTTGTTGTACCTGAGCAACTGTTGTAGGTGTAGGATTATTATTACCAGCCTTAAAATTGTACTTATTGTTAGACGTACCTAAAGGTATACTGTAAGATAGTACAATTTTAGCTTCTTTATTAGCAGGTATTGTGATAGTTTGGCTAAAGCCCGCCAAGTCCGTACCATTAACAGTAATATCTTGAAACGTTGTAGCAGTATAATCATAGATATTATCAAATTGCCATGTACTTGCAGGAGGTGCAGCTACATTAATAGAGGATACATCCCAAGTAGCACCTGCAATATTTCCATTATTTACCACTTCTACATACTGTCCAGGTGTCAATGTAAAGTTAGGCAATGCTGTTCCCGAATTTCTAAAAGTATTTCCAGCATCTCCAGTTATAGTGATGGCATTATTGGAAATATTTTTAATTTTATATGTTCTTCCTGTAAAAGCTGTAGTTGATGAAGTTCCTACTGGAGGCATCGTAATAGTGGCATTAGACGTTCCGTTATATGTTACGTAATAGTCACTAGCTGATAATGTAGTTGAATTCGTAATTTCTTTGTAGGCTGTTTCTAAAGATCCTTCTACAGTAAGGGTTGAATTTGGAGAAATTGTTCCAATTCCCACTTTATTACCTGCAGGTGTCGCACTAGAATTTACAAAAGAAAGTGAGTTTATATTTTGTGTTACCACTCTCGCGCTATTAAGAGTACCATCTGTATTATAAAGGTTTGTATTGGTGTCGGTATCGAGCTTTCTCCATACCATTGGTGAAGCTGTAGCATCGAAATAATAGAACCCCACTGCATTAATATTAGTTACCTGAGATGCACTGGTACCCGTTGGAGTTCCTGAGAAATCTGTAACATACACAATAGCTCCATTCTGGGAAACAGTATAAGCAGACGCTGCTTTTGCTGCAAGTTCAAGTTTTGTAAGCCTAGGGATCAAGATACCATCAGACGCAATTGCATCACTTGTGGTACCTGCTCTTTTTTCTTTAACATCTAAAGTAGCGTTTGGACTCTCCGTATTAACACCTACTTGAGCATTGTAAAATAATGATATAGATAGAAAGCTAATCGTAAGCAGATTTTTTTTCATATTTAAAGTATTTATGTTTATAATTGGATGCAAAGATAATTATATTATCTTTTGCAATGAAGTATCATACATTTAATTATTGTGTCTAATTTCTAATTTCGATACAATTTAAATATAAAATCCCAACAATTTTTGTTGGGATTTTCTGTTTTTACTTTAAACGTTGCACTAAAACTAAACTTCTGTATGATGTTCCAGATCCAGGAGATTGACTTGAAACGATAGTAAAATCATTTCTATCAACTAATATTGTAAAATCTAAAGTTGATTGAGATGGTAAATTTATATAATCAGAAAATACAAATCCAGTTCCTAAATACTGATTACCACTTGTATTACTAGAGAATGGCTGAATTGAATATTCTTTATTGTTAACAATTGCTTTAACCCACATATGATTTAAAGAGTTTGCAGTAGCGAAAAATCCAATTAATCTTACTTCAATTTTATAAATACCAGCCGGTAGAGTAATTTGCTCAGTTGTTCTTGCAGTTGTCCCTGATCCCGTACCTCCAGAAGGAGCTGATACATTAGAAGTTATTGATCCACCAATTATTGTATTAATTAAATTTTCAGCATTATTAGGTGCCAAACTTTGTGTAGCTGTTAATCTAATAGGACTTTCAACATTATTTAGTACTGCACCTCCTGTCAATGGATATCTCATTATCTGTCCTTCAACATTTTGTGTTGTATTTTTGTATACTTTACCACTACTATCTATAACAATACTATTAGAAGTTGTATTAGAAGGTAAAAAAGCAAGATTAGTAATCTGTAATGGATTGCTGTTTGCGTTAACATCCAATGGTTGTGATGGAGTAGCGGTACCGATGCCCACTCTATTGTTGGCTGCATCTACGGATAGAGTAGTTCCATCTACTGAAAAAGCATTAGTTGCAGTACCGGTAAATGCTAATGTATTAGTACCTTGTGTTACCACTCTTGGGTTTGTAAGATTACCATCTGTATTATATAGATTTGTATTAGTATTCGTATCCATCTTCTTCCAAAGAGAAACAGTAGCGTCATAATAATAGAATCCGCTAGAATCTATATTTGCTACTTTTACTATGCTTGCACCCGTAGGTGTTCCAGAAATATCTGTAACGAATATAATAGCTCCGTTCTGTGCAGCGGTATAAGCTGACACGGCTTTTGCCGCAAGTTCAAGTTTTGTAAGCTTAGGGATCAAGATACCATCAGACGCAATTGCATCACTTGTGGTACCTGCTCTTTTTTCTTTAACGTCTAAAGTAGCGTTTGGACTCTCCGTATTAACACCTACTTGAGCATTGTAAAATAATGATATAGATAGAAAGCTAATCGTAAGCAGATTTTTTTTCATATTTAAAGTATTTATGTTTATAATTGGATGCAAAGATAACTATAATACATTCTTAATGAGTAGATATCTATAAATTTAACATATTAATTATATGATATTAATTTTTAGTTATAATGTCAATAAAAGCTAAAACTTAATTTTAGTAAAACTATTATTATGCAAAATATTTAACGTAGCCCATGCATAATTCCGGTTTTTCATGATTAGAAATATGATTAATAAATATAGATTAATTCCATTACGTTTATATTTAGAGTAGCATTTTATTTAACTAAGGAATCACGCAAATCAATTATTATTTTCCACTTCGGCTGGGTATTTGCAATTTCTATTAAAATATATAGCATGCCAAAAAATAATAGTCCTTTCGAGAAGTTTTCCAATTGGGCAACCAAATTCACGGGAAGTTCTAGCGCTTTTATAGGGGCGAGTCTTATCGTTAGTATATGGGCATTTACCGGCCCTTTATTCAATTATTCTGAAACATGGCAATTGGTGATAAATACAGGTACTACCATTATCACCTTCCTTATGGTTTTCCTTATTCAGAAGGCACAAAACAAAGATTCTAAAGCGATCCAAATAAAGCTGAACGAGTTGCTTGCCGCAAATGAAAAAGCGAGCAATAGGATTGTTGATATAGAGGATCTCACAGAAAAGGAACTAGATCAGCTGCATACGTATTACGAACATCTTGCTGCTCTTGCCGAAAAAGATGCTGATATCCATATGTCGCATTCTATAGATGCGGCAAAGATTAATCAAAACTATAAGCACGAATTCTTTAGAAGAAGGCATGAAGAATGGCTGAAGAAGAAATCTGAAAAATAGCAAGCCCTTAAATGTAAAAAAACAAAAAAGCCTTCCTGATCATGGGAAGGCATTAATTTTTAAATAAAACTAAAATCTTACCTCATAAAATACCCATAGTAAGTACAACTTCCCATGAGGTTTCTAGAAGTTTCAGTATCAGAATATTGAGATTTTAGCAATGCAAAATACGTTCTGTACTTTTGGTTTTTGGTCTGTGCCATTTGCTTTCCAAACTCATCAGATTTTTTAGTATAATCGGGATCGCTATAGTCTACCTTAAATTCGTTGTTAGCTTCGTACTGATAGTATTTCCCCTGTTCGGCACTCGCCATTTGGAACAATATTCTTGCTTTCTGTTCTTTATTGGTTGCAAGGTTAAACGCTTTTTGATAATAGCCCATGGATTTATCGAAATTGTCAGGTTCTATAAAACTATTGCTAGTAAAGTTTTTATAGTAATATTTGAATGGTGATTGTGTGGCAGACGTATTGAAATAATATTTACCACCATTGCTATTATCAATATCCATCACAAAAATATGTCTATAAAAGCCCAGAATAGAAGTATTGTATAGTAGATTACCAATCAGCTGATTGGCATTAGCAGCCATATCGTCTTTTCCGTTACCTATTTTCTTTAGTTGTAAGATAGCATCTGCCAATTCTAGTTTATTCATGAGAGGTCTAATAAAAGGAAATGCACTATAATCACCAGCTTTCATGCTTACCTGCTCGTTGCTTTCAAAGCTTTCCCATACGTTATATCCGAAAACCAAGTTTGAGATATTGTGATATCCATCGTAGTTTTGCCCTGTATAGACTACCTTATCATAAGTTTTCGTTTTCTCATTGTATTTTTCGTAGTCATCTCTTGGCAATCCAGAAAAGTTAATTGCTTTTTGATAATAGCTTTTAGCCTGATCAAAATCCGCTAAACGCATTGCGCGATCGCCGTAAATAAGATTAAAGAATGCCTCTATATTTCCCACATTATCCATGTTTTTGGCAATTATTTGTTGCTCAAATTTTGTCTTATTGGGTTTTTTATAAAATTCCTCAATCTTTTTCACCAAACTAGAGTTGGGGTTGTATTGCAGATCCGAAAGTTTGTTGCTCATCAGATAAGATTTTCCTTCTTCACCTTGCAAGAAATATCTGTTTGCAAGCACATCTTTTAAGAAAGATGCTGTAGAAGGTTTCGGACCATAATAGATTTCGTAGTCTGTTTTTGTGCTGTCGGTAGGCATTTTTTCCTCTAAAAAATATTCAGCATATTTATTCATCAATGCATCTTCATATTCGGCAGTTATTTTGGGTTGAGAAACAATATCATTCAAAGCTTTCATTCGGGTTATTTCCTCCAAATATTCTGGATTGTTGGTTTTAATATTATCCAACACTTCAGCACTTTCTTTATATTCTTTCTTTAAAAATTTAAGATAAGCATCTGCAATCTGCCAAAACTCATCGCTGGATTTTTCTTTGGTTTTCTCTGTGAATTCTTCAAGCTCGTTTAGGTAGTCTTTCTGTTTATTATCTTCAGTGTAGAAATAGGATTTATTATTGTTGTAAAAAGGAATTCTATTAGGATTGTTAAGTATTTCCTCATCACTGACCTCATTTTTCTGCTCATTCGATGAATGGTTGGATTTCGAACTAAATAATTTCTTGAAAAACAAAACTATTCTCTCCCAAAACCCTATTTTTACAGGTGTTGCTACTTCTGTTGAAACTTTGTTATCGCTAGGAGAAGACGCGTTTTTGGATACTTCATTATCATCTTTGTAATAGTAAGAAGGAAGATAAGATCTTTCGATTTCATTGATGCTTCGAGCGGCTAAAACCTTTAGTATTTCAGATTGAGGATCTATATCAAACATCTTTTCCATGGTAGGTATGGGATTGGTGAAATCCTCGTAACCCAAAAGGAAGTACGCCATATTTTTCTCCTCGTTGGTATTAGCTCTTTTTAAAATATTATTAAATGAAGCAGAATCCGACAATGTCATAGAAACAAATGCTGATTCTTTTCGACTTTTGCTATTTTTAAACACCTGAAAGAAGTTCCAATTAGCTTCAGTACCCAAATTCAAACCACGCTGCGCGCCGCCCAATTGATCCAAGGCCAAATAGTAGACAGCGCCTCTATTGGAAATAGGTTGTACATAATTTTTAAATGCACTTATGGAAGCCTCATAATTTCTGGTATAGTGGTTGAAACGCACCAACTGATAGCCATAACGTTGTTTTATTTCCGGATTTTTGGCGGCATTATAAAGTGATGTAAGTGCCGAAATTGTTTTATTATAATCGAGTTGGGTTGCATTTTTTGAAACCTCATTTTCTCTGTAATAAAACGTATCTGCACTTTCTACAAAATTTATTCTCATATAAGGTTCCAAATATTTAGCTTGTATTAAATAATCGATACCCTCAAAATACTTTTGGTAAAATCCATTTCCCAACTTTTTTAGCAGTGGATTATTTGGCGCTCCACTTTTTAAAAGATTAAGTTCTGCCATGCTTATAGTATTCACCAATGCAGAGGTTTCGGCATAATTTAGCTGATTATTAAAATACTTTTGCCATGCTTCAATATTTTCATCTGCAATATGTGAGGTTTTGTAATCTTGGTAAAATCTTGAAGTATAAGTGTGCAAGAATGGCAAGTAAGATTTGTCTTTAATTATACTTTGGGTAAAAAGATTAAAATAATCTGAGTCTGGATCGCCCCATGCGCAAGCATTAGATTGGGTGTAAAACATGGTGGCAAATGCCAATGATATTATATATTTTTTCATGTTTTTATTTTAAAGTAATGTTAGATTTAGTATAAATTAAAATTTCTTCCTTTCAAAAAGGGCTCATCAAGTTGGTAATAGATAATAGGAAAGTCATTTATTTTACCGTCCAAAAACTTCACAACCTCATTTATTTGCTCATTTGATATTTCTTCCACTTTTATTTTGAATCCTCTATTAAGCAAATTTCCAAAATAATAACCTTCTTTTGTTATCTCAATTTCGTTTTCAGAGATCAATCTAAAATTAGGGTTCTGAAGATCTTTTTTAGATAAACCATTTATCAATTTGTGCTTACCAAGATGATTGGTTACAATGCCCCAAGAATAAATAGGTAGCGCTACATGAATCTCTTTAATGGGATACTCTTCCAGTTTTGACAAATAATTTTTGAGCGTTGTTACATCTAAAATTGAATTTTTAGTAGAATATTCTAAAGGTGAAGAAGTGGAGTAGCACATCAAAAATACTGCAGAAACAGGCGGTATTCCCATTATATCTTTATCTTTTACCTGATGTAACCTTAGAGTTGAGGTTATATTTTTTCCAGATATTGTTTTGAGTTCGTTTAAAAATTTAAAATAATCATCCCTAGTTCCTGCGGTCCAATCGCAATCAATCTGTATCTCTTCGTTGGTATTGAGTTTGTAATCTTTACTCTTTTTTATAATAAGTTGATGAGTCTGATTCGCCAAAAATGTAATTTCGTGGTCTGTAATATTGATGAATGATCTATTAGTAATAAAGACGGTAGGTGCAATCTTATTTTTTAAACTAAAAGTTTCATTATGGGTAATAACCCCAAGTGGTTGAAATTTGTTGTCTATCTTGTCTATATCAAAATAGCGTGTGTAGAGTAGAGGTGTAGAGGTTTTCTCTATTTCATTTTTCTCCTGGGTACTCAATGATAGTTTGGCTTTCCAATAATAGAAAGTATAGGAATGTGATTTTTTTTGATCACATGATATGAACAATAACAGAGTAGTAAAAATGGAAAAAAGTCTAATCATAAAGTGCACTGCATGTATTTTTTTTACATCTAAAAGATATTAACAAAAATACAATTGTTTGAAGGGTATTAAATAGTTTTGAATAGTAATTCTCACCTTTTTTATAAAAAATTACCTAATTTTAGTGATTTTTAATAAACCATAATATTCACTCATTTCCTTGAAGTAGAATTTTAGGAGATGAGAGAAAGTTTTTTATTAGAATAAAATTATGGGAAGGGAAAAAGAGAAAATGAAGATGAGATCCTTATTTAATTATATTATTTACGAATTAGTCAATTTAAATATTAAAAAAGACCTAAACGTTTAAAAATCAAAATATTTTGTAAGAAAAATTTGTCATTTTGAAAATTATTCTTACATTTGCACACTCATTTTAGGGGAAGAGTATGCCTAATTGAAACTTAGATATTGCTTTGAAACTTGAAAATGAAAGTGTAATTCAGGAAATTTTATAACATATTATATAAATAATGTCAGGTATTATTGGTAAAAAAATCGGTATGACATCTTTGTTTAACGAAGAAGGAAAAAACATTCCTTGTACAGTTATTCAAGCTGGTCCATGCTCGGTTTTACAGGTCAGAACCATTGAAAACGACGGATACAAATCTGTTCAGTTAGGTTTCGATGACAAGAGTGAGAAGAACGTTGGTAAAGCGTTAGCTGGTCATTTCAAAAAGGCTGGTTCTACTCCAAAAGCTAAATTAGTAGAATTCTACAGAGAATTCGTTGATACTGTTAGTGTAGGAGATGAAGTAAAAGTAAACTTATTTGCTGAAGGTGAATATGTAGACGTAACAGGAACTTCAAAAGGTAAAGGTTTCCAAGGTGTTGTTAAAAGACACGGATTTGGAGGTGTAATGCAAGCTACTCATGGTCAGCACAACAGACTTAGAGCTCCAGGTTCTATTGGTGCGGGATCAGATCCTTCAAGAGTATTCAAAGGAATGAGAATGGCAGGTAGAATGGGAGGTAAGCAGGTAACTGTACAAAACCTTCAAGTGTTAAAAGTAGATTTAGAACAAAATCTTTTAGTAGTAAAAGGTGCTGTTCCGGGAGCTAAAAATTCTTATGTAATTATCAGAAAATGGAATTAGTAGTATTAAATGCATTAGGAAAGGAAACCGGAAAGAAAGTAACTCTAGACGAATCTGTATTCGGAATTGAGCCAAATAAGCACGCGGTTTACTTAGAAGTAAAACAGTACCTTGCAGCACAAAGACAAGGAACTCATAAATCAAAAGAAAGAAGCGAAATCGCTGGGTCAACTAAAAAGTTGAAAAAGCAAAAAGGTTCAGGTTCTGCAAGATATGGTGATATCAAATCTCCAGTTTTCAGAGGTGGAGGTAGAATTTTTGGCCCAAAACCAAGAGACTACAGATTCAAATTGAACAAAGCTCTTAAGAGATTAGCTAAAAAATCTGTTTTATCTCAAAAAATGAGAGACAACAGTATTAGAATTGTGGAAGGATTGAGCATTGCTGCTCCAAAAACAAAAGATTTTATTGCAGTATTGAATGCATTAGCATTAACTGACAAAAAATCTTTATTCGTTCTTTCTGATACAAATAAAAATGTATATCTATCTTCAAGAAACTTGCCTAAGACTAAGGTGATGAAATTTAATGAAATTTCTTCTTACGACTTAATCAATGCAGGTGAGATCGTTTTCTTAGAAGGTGCAGTTGAAAAATTCCAGGAAAATTTAAAGAAATAGATCATGTCAGTTATTATTAAACCAGTTATTTCAGAAAAGGCGAACTACCTTACAGATTTAAGAGGAGCTTATACTTTCTTAGTTAACCCTAAGGCGAATAAAATCCAAGTTAAATTAGCGGTAGAAGCGACTTACGGTGTGAAAGTAGCAGACGTTAGAACCATGATTTATGCGCCTAAAGTTTCTTCAAAGCACACTAAAAAAGGTCTTCAAGTAGGAAAGACAAATAAATTAAAAAAGGCGGTTATTACTCTTGTTGAGGGAGAAGTAATCGACATTTTTGCTGTAAATTAATTATTAATTATATATAATAGTAATGTCTGTTAGAAAATTAAAACCTATCACCCCAGGACAGAGATTCAGAATTGTTAACAATTTTGAGGAAATTACTACTAACAAACCAGAGAAATCTCTAACTGTTGGTATTAGTAAGTCAGGTGGACGTAACCAAACTGGTAAAATGACCATGCGTTACACCGGAGGTGGACACAAAAAGAAATACAGAATTATCGACTTCAAAAGAAACAAGCATGATGTTGAAGCAACGGTAAAAACTGTAGAATACGATCCAAACAGAACTGCATTTATTGCGTTGCTAGAGTATGCAGATGGAGAGAAGAGATATATCATCGCTCCAAACGGTATTAAAGTAGATCAAAAGGTAGTTTCAGGAGAAAGCGTTGAACCGAACATCGGTAATGCAATGAAATTGAAAAACATTCCATTGGGTACTGTAATTTCTTGTATCGAAATGAAGCCTGGTCAAGGTGCAATTTTAGCAAGAAGTGCTGGTTCTTCAGCTCAATTAACTTCTAGAGATGGAAAATATGCAATTATCAAATTGCCTTCAGGAGAATCTAGAATGATTCTTACTGAATGTTATGCAATGATTGGATCTGTTTCTAACTCAGATCATCAGTTAACTGTTTCAGGTAAGGCTGGTAGAAGCAGATGGTTAGGTAGAAGACCTAGAACTAGACCAGTAGTAATGAACCCTGTAGATCACCCAATGGGAGGTGGTGAAGGTAAATCATCTGGAGGTCACCCAAGATCTAGAAACGGTATGCCGGCTAAAGGTTACAAGACTAGAAAGAAAAACAAAGCGTCTAACCGTCATATCATATCTAAACGTAAATAATTATGGCAAGATCACTTAAAAAAGGACCATTCATTCATCATACTTTAGATAAGAAGGTTCAGGCAAATATAGAGTCTGGTAAGAAGACAGTAATCAAAACTTGGTCTAGAGCATCTATGATTTCTCCAGACTTCGTAGGACAAACTATTGCAGTACACAACGGGAAATCTTTTATCCCTGTATATGTTACAGAAAACATGGTTGGTCACAAGTTAGGCGAATTTTCTCCAACAAGATCTTTTAGAGGTCATGGTGGTAATAAAAACAAAGGAAGTAGATAATCATGGGATCAAGAAAAAGAGAAAGTGCATTAGCACGTAAATTAACAAATCAAGATGTAGTAAAAGCATTACACAACGATTGCCCATCATCTCCAAGAAAAATGAGATTAGTAGCTGATATCATCAGAGGGGTAGAAGTTGATAAAGCTCTATACATTCTAAAATATTCTAAGAAAGACGCTTCTAACAAATTGGAGAAAGTATTGCTTTCTGCAATGGCAAACTGGCAAGCGAAAAACGAAGGTGCTGATATTGAAGAAGCAAACCTTATCGTTAAAGAAATATTTGTAGATAGTGCTAGACAATTGAAGAGACTAAGACCTGCACCACAAGGTAGAGGACACAGAATCAGAAAAAGATCTAACCACATTACACTAATCTTAGGTAATAAAGAAAATTAATCAAGGTATGGGACAGAAGACAAATCCAATTGGTAACAGATTAGGTATCATCAGAGGATGGGATTCAAACTGGTTTGGTGGTAACGATTATGGAGACAGAATCGCTGAAGACTACAAAATCAGAAGATACCTTGAAGCAAGATTATCTAAAGGTGGTATTTCAAAAATTTATATTGAAAGAACTCTAAAATTAGTAACTGTAACTATTACTACTGCTAGACCGGGATTAATCATCGGTAAAGGAGGTCAGGAAGTTGATAAGTTGAAAGAAGAATTGAAAAAACTTACTGGTAAGGATATTCAAATCAACATCTTCGAAATCAAAAGACCTGAGCTTGATGCAGTTTTAGTATCTGATAGTATTGCTAAGCAAATTGAAAACAGAATCTCTTACAGAAGAGCTGTTAAGATGGCTATCGCTAGTACTATGAGAATGGGTGCTGAAGGTATCAAAGTTCAAATCTCTGGTAGATTGAACGGTGCTGAAATGGCAAGATCAGAATCTTTCAAAGACGGAAGAATTCCATTGTCTACTTTCAGAGCTGATATCGATTACCACATTGCAGAATCTAACACTACTTACGGTAAATTAGGTGTTAAAGTTTGGATTATGAAAGGCGAAGTGTACGGTAAAAGAGACCTTATGCCATTAGTAGGACAGCAGAAAAAAGGACCTTCTGGAGGTGGAAATAGAGGTGATAGAGATAACAGAAGACCTTCAAGAGATAAAAAATAATTAAAAAAATTTTAGAGGATAGTTTTAAATGACCGTTACTTTTTTAAAATCTAAATTCTAAAATCTAAAATTTAAGAAATTATGTTACAACCAAAAAGAACCAAATTTCGTAGAGTTCACAAGATGAAGATGAAGGGGATTGCTCAAAGAGGTAGTCTTCTCGCTTACGGAACTTTCGGAATCAAAGCCACAGAAGGAGCTTGGATCACTGCAAGACAGATTGAAGCTGCACGTATTGCTGCTACAAGATATATGAAAAGAGAGGGTCAACTATGGATCAAAATATTTCCAGATAAGCCAATTACCAAAAAACCTGCAGAAGTACGTATGGGTAAAGGTAAAGGTGCTGTAGAATATTGGGTAGCTGTAGTAAAACCAGGTAAAATTATGTTCGAAGTAGGAGGAGTTTCTTACGAGATCGCTAAGGAAGCTTTAAGACTTGCTGCACAGAAATTACCAATAGTTACTAAGTTTGTAGTTGCTAACGATTTTGTTAAACCTCTTTAATCTCTGAATACAATGAAAAAAGCTGAAATTAAAAATCTAAGCGCAGAAGAAGTTCAAGCAAAATTGACTGAAGCTACGACAGAATTCACAAAAATGAAACTGGCTCACAAAATCAGTCCACTTGAAAATCCAATCCAAATCAGAGATTTGAGAAAGACGATCGCAAGACTAAATACAGAGTTAACAACTAAACAACAATAAGATTTTCATACATTATGGAAAGAAACTTAAGAAAAGAGAGAATCGGAATAGTTTCCAGCAATAAAATGGAAAAGACCATTGTTGTTAGTGAGACTACTAGAGTGAAACACCCGATGTACGGTAAATTCGTTTTGAAAACGAAAAAATATACTGCACACGACGAAAACAACGAATGCACGGAAGGGGATACAGTTCTTATCCAAGAAACTAGACCTACGAGTAAGAGTAAGAGATGGAGATTAGTAAGAATCATTGAAAAAGCTAAGTAATGTTACAAACAGAATCAAGATTAAAAGTTGCTGATAACACTGGTGCTAAAGAAGTACTAGTAATCAGAGTTCTGGGAGGTACCAGAAGAAGATATGCTTCAGTTGGTGATAAAGTCGTAGTTACTATTAAAGATTCTACACCATCAGGAAATGCAAAAAAAGGACAAGTTTCTAAAGCAGTAGTAGTAAGAACAAAAAAAGCAGTAAGAAGAAAAGATGGTTCATACATCAAATTTGAAGACAATGCTTGTGTATTACTAAACGCTGGTGGAGAAATGAGAGGAACACGTGTTTTCGGACCTGTTGCTCGTGAGTTGAGAGACAAAGAATATATGAAGATCATTTCATTGGCTCCTGAAGTACTTTAATTTTTAAAATTTTTAAACAAAATGTCAAAGTTAAAAATAAAAAGAGGAGATAACGTAATCATCACTACCGGTAAGAAAGAAATTAAAGGTAAGACTGGTGAAGTTATTGAAGTGATCAAAAAAGAAGGTAAAGACCCTAGAGTTATCGTTGCAGGACTTAACATCGTTAAAAAACACGTTAAGCCTTCAGCTTCAAATCCTCAAGGAGGAATTGTAGAAAAAGAAGCTTCTATTCATATCTCAAACGTAGCTTTAGTTAATAAGGACGGAAAAGCTATCAAAATCGGTTTCAAAACTGAAGGAGATAAGAAGGTAAGAATCGACAAAAAAACGGGTGAAACTTTATAATTTTAAATAACACATGGAATATATCGCAAGACCCAAAAAAGCATATAACGAAACAATTGTTCCTGCAATGATGGAAGAATTTGGGTACAAATCTGTAATGCAGGTACCTAAATTGGAAAAAATCATCCTATCTCAAGGATTAGGTGATGCCACTGCAGACAAAAAAATCATTGATTATGCTGTTGAAGAACTTACAAATATTACTGGCCAGAAAGCGGTAGGTACTATTTCTAAAAAAGATGAAGCTGCATTTAAATTAAGAAAAGGTATGCCTGTAGGTGCTAAGGTAACTCTTAGAGCTCACAAAATGTACGAATTCTTAGATAGATTAACTTCTTCTGCTTTACCACGTATTAGAGATTTTTCTGGTATCAAAGCGGATGGTTTCGATGGTAGAGGTAATTACAACTTAGGTATTACTGAGCAAATTATCTTCCCTGAAATCGTAATTGACAAGGTGAAAAAAATCCAAGGGATGGACATCACTTTCGTTACAACTGCGAAAACAGATAAAGAAGCTAAAGCATTATTAACTCACTTCGGTTTACCATTCAAAAAGAACTAAGAGATGGCTAAAGAATCAATGAAAGCGCGTGAGCGCAAAAGACAAGCAGTAGTTGCTAAATATGCTGACAAAAGAAAAGCTTTAAAAGAAGCTGGTGATTACCTGGGATTACAGAAATTACCTAAAAATGCTTCTCCTGTAAGATTACACAACAGATGTAAACTTACAGGCAGACCAAGAGGTTACATGAGAACCTTCGGTCTTTCTAGAGTAACCTTCAGAGAAATGGCTAACAATGGTCTTATCCCTGGAGTGAAAAAAGCTAGTTGGTAATACTTACTGATTAAAAAAATGGACAATTAAGTTGTCTAGATACTGAAGAAACAAAATATCAGACCTAAGATTTTCTGAAGTCTGATATTTTACTCTTTAAGTCTTTTCAATACTGATTGTCTTTAACCAATAATTTTAAATAGAAAAATGGTAACAGATCCAATTTCAGATTTCCTAACTAGAGTAAGGAACGCACAAAGCGCAGGCCACAAAGTGGTGGAAATTCCTGCATCAAAAATCAAAAAAGAGATTACGAAAATCTTATTTGAGCAAGGTTATGTCTTAAACTACAAGTTTGAGGATAATGCAGTTCAAGGGGTTATCAAAATCGCTTTGAAGTATGACAAACAAACTAGCAAACCTGCCATCAAGTCTATCCAAAGAGCTTCAAGACCAGGTCTAAGACAATACAAAGGTTCTACCGAACTTCCAAGAGTATTGAACGGTTTGGGTGTAGCTATTATCTCAACTTCAAGAGGAGTAATGACGGATAAGAAAGCTAGACAAGAAAAAGTTGGTGGAGAAGTAATCTGCTATGTTTATTAATTTTTAATCAAAGGAAAATGTCAAGAATTGGTAAATCAATTATAACAATTCCTGCTGGTGTTACTGTATCTCAAAAAGATAATGTAGTAACAGTTAAAGGTCCTAAAGGAGAACTTACTCAGGAGCTTACAGAGGGAATTACTTTAGAAAATAATGATGGAACTCTTACTTTTAGTAGACCATCAGATTCTAAACAACACAGAGCGCTTCACGGTTTATACAGAGCGTTGATCAACAACATGACTGTTGGAGTATCAGAAGGTTTCGAAAAGAAACTAGAATTAGTAGGAGTAGGATATAGAGCATCACATTCAGGTCAAAAACTTGAATTAGCTTTAGGATTCTCTCACGGTATCGTAATGGAACTTCCTTCAGAAGTTAAAATTGATACATTGACTGAAAAAGGTAAAAACCCAATTATTACTTTAACGTCTTTCGACAAACAACTTATCGGAATGGTGGCTGCAAAGATCCGTTCATTCAGAAAGCCAGAGCCGTACAAAGGAAAAGGTGTAAGATTCGTTGGAGAAATTGTTAGACGTAAAGCTGGTAAATCTGCTTAATAAATTTTAAGAAAATGGCACTAAGTAAATTAGAAAAAAGAATAAGAATAAAAAGAAGAGTAAGAGGGAAAATCTCTGGATCTTCTGAATTGCCAAGATTATCTGTATACAAGAGTAATAAGGAAATTTACGCTCAGTTAATAGACGATAAAAATGGTAAAACATTAGTTTCTGCTTCTTCAAGAGAAAAAGGAGTTGATGCAAACGGTACAAAAAGTGAAGTTTCTACAGCAGTAGGTAAAGCAATCGCTGCTAAAGCAATCGCTGCAGGAATTGAAGCTATTGTATTTGATAGAAACGGATTCGTATACCATGGAAGAGTGAAAGCTCTAGCTGATGGTGCGAGAGAAGGAGGACTTAAATTCTAATCATTAAATTTCGGAAAATATGTTAGGACTAGATAATATAGAAAGAGTAAAACCGGGAGGATTAGAATTAAAAGATCGTCTCGTATCCGTAAACAGGGTAACAAAAGTAACTAAAGGGGGTAGAGCGTTCGGATTTTCTGCAATTGTTGTTGTAGGAGACGAAAATGGAACTATCGGTTTTGGTTTAGGAAAATCTAAAGAGGTTGCATCTGCAATTGCTAAGGCAGTAGAAGATGCAAAGAAAAATCTTGTGAAAGTTCCTTTAATGAACCACACTATTCCTCACCAATCTTCTGCTAGATATGGTGGTGCAGATATCTTCTTGAGACCTGCTTCTCATGGTACAGGACTTATTGCCGGTGGTGCAGTAAGAGCGGTACTAGAATCAGCTGGTATTCATGACATCCTTTCAAAATCTAAAGGATCTTCAAACCCTCACAATGTGGTGAAAGCTACTTTCAAAGCGTTGTTAGACATCAGAAGACCAGAAGAAATTGCAAGAATGAGAGGAGTTTCTTTAAGTAAAGTGTTTAACGGTTAATAATAAAACAATGGCAACAATTAGAGTAAAGCAAGTAAGAAGCGCTATTGGTAGAACAAAAACCCAAAAGAGAACGCTTGAAGCATTAGGATTTAAGAAACTTCACCAAGTTATAGAGCACGAAGCTACACCATCTATTTTAGGTATGATAGCTGCAGTTGGTCACTTACTAGAAGTTCAAAAATAATTTTAAAAAATACATTTAAAATGAATTTAAACAATATAAGACCTGCAGCAGGTTCTACATTTAGTTCAAAAAGAATTGGTAGAGGACAAGGAAGTGGAAAAGGTGGAACAGCAGGGAAAGGTCACAATGGTCAGCAAGCTAGAGCTGGTTATTCTCAAAAGATCGGTTTCGAAGGAGGGCAAATGCCTTTACAGAGAAGATTACCGAAATTTGGTTTCAAGAACGTAAATAGAAAAGACTATAGAGGTGTTAATCTTGATAGTATTCAACTTTTAATTGAAAATAAATCTATAACTGGAGATATTACAAAAGAAGTATTGGTACAACACGGATTGGCTAGTAAAAATGAACTAGTAAAAATTATGGGTAGAGGAGAATTGACAACTGCGGTTTCAATCTCTGCAGATAAATTTACTAAATCTGCCGAAGAGCTTATTACAAAAGCAGGCGGAAAAGCAATTACTTTATAATACTTACTAAATGAAAGAATTTATACAAACCCTACAAAATATATGGAGCCTTAAGGAACTAAGAGACAAAATTCTTTTTACTTTAGGGATTATCCTTGTGTATAGATTCGCATCTTTTATCTCACTGCCAGCAATTAACCTTGCGGAGGTGGGAGATCTCTTAGAGCATTATAAAAATCAAGGCGGTAACAAGCAAGGAGCAGGTCTCCTTGGCTTGCTTTCGTCGTTTACAGGAGGTGCATTTAGTCATGCTTCTGTGATGGCGTTGGGTATCATGCCGTATATTTCAGCTTCAATTATTGTTCAGTTGATGGGGATGGCTATTCCTTATCTTCAAAAGCTTCAAAAAGACGGAGAATCTGGAAGAAATACTTTGAATCAAATTACTAGATGGTTAACTATCGGAGTTTGTCTTGTACAAGCACCTTCGTATTTAACTTCTATTACTCAATTATTTTTACCTTATGCTCAGTTTCAATCTGCATATTTTGTAGATCCAAATTCAATTATGTTCTGGTTACCAAGTATTGTTATACTAGTAGCAGGTTCTGTATTTGCAATGTGGCTAGGAGAAAAAATTACCGATAAAGGAATTGGAAATGGTATTTCTATTCTTATTATGGTAGGGATTCTATCTAGGTTACCTGAAGCTTTTGTCCAAGAGATAGCAGTTCAAAATGGTAAAGGAGGAATGGGATCTATTATGATCCTAATTGAAGTTATATTCTGGATGTTGGTGGTTCTATTAGCAGTGGTACTTTCTGTTGCTGTAAGAAAAATTCCTATTCAGTATGTAAGTAGAGCTCAGGCTAGAGGAGGTGTCAATAAAAATCTTATGCAAGGAGCAAGACAGTGGATACCATTAAAAGTGAATGCTGCCGGTGTAATGCCAATCATTTTTGCGCAAGCATTAATGTTTGTACCTGGTTTATTAACGAAGTTTGATGACACAAATACTTTTCTTGCAGGTTTCAAAAATGTTTTTAGCTGGCAATACAACGTATTGTTTGCGCTACTAATTATTATTTTTTCATTTTTCTATACCGCTATTACAATTCCGGTAAACCAAATGGCTGATGATTTAAAGAGAAACGGAGGTTTAGTACCGAAAGTAAGACCTGGGAAAGAAACTGCTGATTATTTAGATGATATTTTATCAAAAATTACCTTGCCAGGTGCAATATTTTTATCTATCTTTGCAGTCCTTCCAGCAATAGTGCATGGGAGCCTTGTTCAGACAGATGCGTTCGCCCTATTTTTTGGGGGAACTTCTTTGCTAATTATGGTTGGGGTAGTATTAGATACTGTTCAACAGATTAACACTTATCTGCTGAATCATCATTATGATGGCTTAATGCAGTCTAAATTATCAAGAACGACTGGATATTAATTTATGGCAAAACAAAAACATATTGAACAAGACGGCGTTATAACGGAAGCACTTTCGAACGCTCAGTTCCGTGTAGAATTAGAAAATGGGCATATTCTTATCGCTCATATTTCTGGTAAAATGAGAATGCATTATATTAAACTTTTACCTGGTGATAAGGTAAAACTTGAAATGTCTCCCTATGATTTAACAAAGGGAAGAATCACTTTTAGATATTAACAATTTGTCAAATGGAATCTTTTGTTTTCCATTTGACATTTGTAAAAAAATAAATACGATCAAATGAAAGTTAGAGCATCAATTAAAAAGAGAAGTGCTGATTGTAAAATTGTACGCAGAAAAGGTGTGCTTTTTGTAATCAACAAAAAAAACCCAAAATTTAAACAAAGACAAGGCTAATATTAAATTATGGCGAGAATTGCAGGTATTGATTTACCAAAAAACAAAAGAGGCGTTATCGGTTTAACTTATATTTATGGTGTTGGAAGAAATACTTCTTCTAAAATCTTAAAAAATGCTGGTATTAGCGAAGACAAGAAAGTCAACGAATGGAATGACGATGAATTGGCTGCAATCAGAACATTTATCTCTGAAAACATCAAAGTAGAAGGAGAATTACGTTCTGAAGTGCAATTGAACATCAAGCGATTGATGGACATAGGATGCCAACGAGGAATACGTCACAGACTAGGACTACCTTTAAGAGGCCAGAGAACGAAAAACAACTCTAGAACCCGTAAAGGAAAGAGAAAAACAGTTGCTAACAAGAAAAAAGCAAGTAAATAATCGTTAGGAATTATGGCAAAACAAAGTAAAGTAGTTAAAAAAAGAAAAGTAAAAGTTGAGGCTATTGGTGAAGCGCATATTCAAGCATCATTCAATAACATCATCATTTCTTTAACAAATAAAGGAGGAGAAGTTATCTCTTGGGCATCTGCCGGTAAAATGGGTTTCAGAGGTTCTAAAAAGAATACTCCATTTGCTGCTCAAATGGCAGCAGAAAACTGCTCTAACGTAGCGCACGAAGCTGGGCTAAGAAGAGTAAAGGTGTACGTGAAAGGTCCTGGTGCAGGTAGAGAGTCTGCTATCAGAACAATTCATAATTCAGGTATTGAAGTTAGCGAAATCATTGATGTGACTCCTATGCCACACAATGGATGTAGACCACCGAAAAGAAGAAGAGTTTAATTTTTAGAATTTACCCATTATGGCAAGATATATTGGACCTAAGACTAAGATTGCTAGAAAGTTTGGTGCTGCAATCTACGGAGATGATAAGAACTTCGAAAAGAGAAAAAACCAACCGCCAGGACAACATGGTCCTAATAAAAGAAGAGGTGCTAAAAAATCAGAATATGCTATTCAATTAGCAGAAAAGCAAAAAGCTAAATATACTTATGGTATCTTAGAAAAGCAATTTGCGAATCTTTTTGATAAAGCGCACAGAAGTAAAGGTGTAACAGGAGAAGTTCTTTTGCAACTTTGCGAATCAAGATTGGATAATGTTGTATACAGATTAGGTTTTGGTAAAACTAGATCTGGTGCAAGACAATTGGTTTCTCACAGACACATCACTGTGAATGGGGAAATTCTTAATATCCCTTCTTATTTGGTAAAAGCTGGAGATGTAATCGCTGTAAGAGAAAAATCTAAATCTCTTGAAGTAATTGCAGATTCTTTAGCTGCTAAAGCAAACTATGAGTGGTTACAATTCAACGATGAGAAACAGCAAGGTACTTTCGTATCTGCACCTGATAGAATCCAGATACCGGAGGACATTAAGGAACAGCTTATCGTGGAACTTTACTCTAAATAATTTTTTAATCAAATTTTTGCTCAACCCAATAATATGGCAATTTTACAATTCATAAAACCCGATAAAGTAATTCTACTTAACTCTGATGAATTTAAAGGTCAATTCGAATTCAGACCTTTAGAACCAGGTTTCGGGCTTACAATCGGTAATGCTTTGAGAAGAGTGTTGCTTTCTTCTCTAGAAGGATACGCTATTTCATCTATCAAAATAGAAGGTGTAGAGCACGAATTTTCAACTATTTCAGGAGTAATAGAAGACGTTACCGAAATTATTCTTAACCTTAAGCAGGTGAGATTAAAAGCTACGGCAGAAAACCAATCTAATGAGCAGGTGGTTGCCAAAGTTACTGGTAAAAATATTATTACTGCTGGAGATTTGGGTAAATCGATCAATGGCTTTGAGATTTTAAATCCTGAGTTGTTGATTTGTAATCTAAACTCTGATGTTACTTTTGAAATTACGTTCAATATAGAGAAGGGTAGAGGTTATGTGCCATCTGACCTTAATAAGTCAAACAATTCACCTGTAGGTACTATTGCTATTGACTCTATTTACACACCTATTAAGAAAGTACAATATAGCATTGAAAATTATCGTGTAGAGCAAAAGACAGACTACGAAAAATTAGTATTAGATATCGAAACTGATGGCTCTATTAGCCCTCAAAATGCTTTAACGGAAGCTTCAAAGATATTAATTTATCATTTCATGTTATTCTCCGATGAGAGAATTACTTTGGAAACTGAAGCAGTAAAGGCATCTATCCAATACGATGAAGAAACATTACACACAAGACAACTTCTTAAGTCTAAATTAGCAGATATGGATCTTTCTGTAAGAGCCCTAAACTGTCTTAAAGCTGCTGAAGTGGAAACTCTTGGTGAACTTGTTTCTTATAGTAAGTCTGATTTGATGAAATTCAGAAATTTTGGTAAAAAATCTTTGACAGAACTAGAAGAACTAGTGCATTCAAAAGGTCTTAACTTCGGTTTCGACGTTGCAAAATATAAGTTAGACGCTGATAAATAAATAATAATGAGACACGGTAAAAAATTCAATCACTTAGGAAGAACAACTTCTCATAGAAGTGCTTTACTTTCTAATATGGCTTGTTCTCTAATTGAGCATAAAAGAATCAACACTACTGTAGCTAAAGCAAAAGCTTTAAGAGTATATGTTGAGCCTCTATTAACAAAAGCAAAAGAAGATACTACACACAATAGAAGAATTGTTTTTTCATATCTTCAAAGTAAAGAAGCAGTTACTGAATTATTCAGAACTGTAGCTGTTAAAATCGCTGAGAGAAACGGTGGTTATACAAGAATTATCAAGACAGGCTTCAGAAAAGGAGATGCTGCTGATATGGCTCTTATTGAGCTTGTAGATTTTAACGAACTTTACAATCCTAATGCTGAGGAGAAAAAAGTAACAAGAAGAAGTAGAAGATCTACTCCTAAAGTAGCTGTTGAAGCTGCTAAGGTAGATGAAACAGCAGCTGAAGCTACTGAACCTACTGAAGAAAAAGCTGGAGAATAATATTCTTACAGATATATTTTAAAACCGTTCAGAATTCTGAACGGTTTTTTTGTGCCTTATATTTTGGTTTTTACCAATTCTATTATATTTTTACCTTGATGTATAATTAAACTATCCCCTTTTACCAAAACTTTCATATCATCTTTCTCATAGATTGTTTCATTACCCTTTGCCAATTTTTTATCCAAAGTAAAGGTTTTGTTATTATTGGTAATTGCAACCTTATAGTCTTTAGGATCATAGTTGAAAACTACTTTTACCAAAGTGCCATCGGTTGCTGCATAGACAAAATTGGTCTTTAAAGACTTTTTTCCATTCACATCTATGTTATAGCTAATTGTAGAATCTACCTTACCGTTGTCTGCCAGTATCAATGTGTCTGTAGTAGGCGTTTTCAATACTGCTTTATTACCTTCTTGTTTACATCCTATTATTATCCCAAACAACAGAATTAATACGGTGACTTTTTTTATCATAGAATTTATTATTTATTAAAATTGAAGATTTAAATATACAGGTAAAATTAACTAAATTTTAACGGATAACTAATTAAAAACATGAATAAATCTTATGAGTGAACTTAAAAATTGATTAAATTTGTGTAAAATATAATAAACATAAGAATGAGTTACATTTCAAACATTGAGGCTAGACAAATCTTGGATTCTAGAGGGAATCCTACAATTGAAGTTGATGTATATACAGCAAGTGGTGCGATGGGTCGTGCTGCTGTTCCTTCTGGTGCATCCACTGGTGAACATGAGGCGGTAGAGTTACGAGATGGTGGATCTGTATACAACGGAAAAGGAGTATTAAAAGCTGTTGAAAATGTAAGAGAAGTAATTGCTCCAGAATTAATTGGAAAATCAGTATTCGATCAGAATTTTATTGATCTTTTAATGATTGACCTAGACGGAACTAAGAATAAAGGAAACCTTGGCGCTAATGCAATTTTAGGTGCCTCCCTAGCAGTGGCAAAAGCTGCTGCAAATGAAATTGGAATGCCATTATATAAGTATGTTGGAGGTGTCAATGCAAATACACTACCTGTACCTATGATGAATGTAATTAATGGTGGATCGCATTCAGATGCTCCTATTGCATTCCAAGAATTTATGGTAATGCCAGTAAAGGCAGAATCTTTCTCAGATTCTTTAAGAAAAGGGACTGAAATCTTTCATAGTTTGAAGGCTATTTTACATTCTAGAGGATTATCTACAGCTGTAGGTGATGAAGGTGGTTTTGCACCCACTTTTAAAGGAACCGAGGATGCCTTAGATACCTTATTACAAGCTATTGAAAAAGCAGGATATAAACCTGGTGACGATGTAATGATTGCATTAGATTGTGCTGCTTCAGAATTCTACAAAGATGGAATCTACGATTACAGAAAATTCCAAACTCCAGATGCTGCACAATTTAGCAGTAGCGAACAGGTATCATATCTTGCAGAATTGGTCAACAAATATCCAATTATCTCTATTGAAGATGGTATGCAAGAAAACGATTGGGATGGATGGAAATTACTTACTGAGAAAATAGGTGACAAAGTACAACTGGTAGGAGATGATTTGTTTGTAACTAATGTAGAAAGACTAGCTAAAGGAGTAAATGAAGGTATAGCAAATTCTATTTTGGTAAAAGTAAACCAAATCGGTTCTCTTTCTGAAACAATGGCTGCGGTACAGATGGCACAACACAATAAGTTTACTTCTGTAATGTCTCACAGATCTGGTGAAACTGAGGATGCTACCATTGCTGATCTTGCAGTAGCTATGAACTGTGGACAAATAAAAACAGGTTCTGCATCTAGATCAGATAGAATGGCAAAATACAACCAACTTCTAAGAATAGAGGAGGCATTGGGAGAAACTGCTTATTTCCCTGGACTGCATGCTTTTAAATTCAAGAAATAATAAATAAAAAAAAGTAGCAACAATTTTTTTGGTTGCTATTTTTTTATGTACTTTTAGGAAAATTATTATAAAAATATTATATAATGTCAGACAACAAAGTTATATTGAACTACGATGGTAGTTCATATGAATACCCTATCGTTGATAGTACAATCGGAGACAGAGGAATAGATATTTCAAAATTAAGAGACCAGACAGGTCTAATTACTCTAGATCTAGGGTACAAAAATACGGGTGCTACTCTTAGTGACATCACTTATCTAGACGGTGACAAAGGAGAGTTATTCTATAGAGGATATCCTATCGAGCAAATTGCTGATAAGTCTAACTTTACTGAGGTAATGTACCTATTGCTTAATGGAAACTTACCAAACCAAGAGCAATTCAATACTTTCAATGGAAACATTAAAAGTTATAACTTCGTTGCGGAAGAGATGAAAAAAATCATCGATGCTTTCCCTCGTTCTGCTCATCCAATGGGAGTTTTATCTACTCTTACTTCTGCACTTACTGCATTCAACCCGAAAGCCGTAGACGTGAGTTCTAAAGAAGAGATGGATCACGCAGCAGAATTGCTAATTGCTAAATTCTCCCACTTATGTGCTTGGACTTACAGAAAAACTTTGGGTCTTCCACTTAACCACGGTGATAATAGCTTAAACTATGTTGAGAACTTCTACAAAATGGCGTTCAGATTACCAAACGAAGAGTTTGAAATGAATCCTGTAGTGGTAGCTGCATTAGACAAATTATTAATCTTACATGCTGACCATGAGCAAAACTGTTCTACATCTACAGTAAGAATGGTAGGTTCTGCTCACACAGGTCTTTTTGCTTCAGTATCTGCTGGTATTTCTGCACTTTGGGGTCCACTTCATGGTGGTGCAAACCAAGCGGTAATCGAGATGTTAGAGTTGATCGAAAAAGATGGTGGAGATGTAAACAAGTGGGTTGCTAAAGCGAAAGACAAGCAAGATCCTTTCAGATTGATGGGATTCGGACACAGAGTTTACAAAAACTTCGATCCAAGAGCAAAAATTATCAAGAAAGCTGCTGACGACTTGTTAGCTGCATTAGGTATCCAAGATAAGGCATTAGATATTGCAATGCAACTAGAAAAAGTAGCACTGGAAGACGAATACTTCATCGAGAGAAAATTATATCCAAACGTAGATTTCTATTCTGGTATCATCTACAGAGCATTAGGAATTCCTACAGAAATGTTTACAGTAATGTTTGCATTGGGTAGACTTCCAGGATGGATCGCTCAGTGGAAAGAAATGAGATTGAAAGGTGACCCAATTGGTAGACCAAGACAAGTATATCAAGGTTCTCAATTGAGAGACTACGTTGATATTTCAAACAGATAATATTTGATTTTCAAATTGAAAAAAACCCAAAGATTTCTTTGGGTTTTTTTCGTCTTTATAATCATTAGTTTAAATGTAAATCGATAGAACAATTTTTGCAGAGGTAATATCTACAGCGCTAAGGCATAAATAGGCTGTATTTATCTATACAATATGACAATTGCAGATAAAAACAGCAGTGAAAATAAGATTTTTAAGATAAACAAATGCCTACTAGGTAAGGGTTTACAAAGATTTTTGTTTTATAAAAGTTGTACACATCTCGCGTGTTTGTTTATATTTGTAGAAATGGTATGTATGCAATCCTTTATTATAAGATGACTACATAAGAATTGTTTTTATGAAACTAAATATCAAAAACGAAACAGGCAGACTAAAATCTGTCGTATTAGGACAACCCAATTCTATGGGACCCATTCCTACGTTAGAGGAAAGCTATGATGCCAAATCTTATCATTCTATACTACACAATATTTATCCTGTGGAGAAAGATGTAATTGCGGAGATGCAGGCCTTTGAGAATGTTCTACAAAAATACGACGTTGAAGTTTTGAGACCAAGTATTATAGAAGAATATAACCAGGTTTTTGCAAGAGATGTAGCGTTTGTGATAGATGATAAAATGATTATTTCTAATGTCATTTCAGATCGTGCAGACGAACAAGATGCTTACAAAGGTATTTTCGAGACGGTAAAATGGCGCGATATTATCAATCTTCCAGAATCCGCTCATATAGAAGGAGGCGACGTCATTGTGTGGGGTGATTTCCTATTTGTAGGTACATGTTTTAGCCAAGATTATAGAAATTATAAGACGGCAAGAACCAATGAATATGCGATTAATATTCTTAAGGAATACTTCCCCAAAAAAAGAATTATTGATCTAGAACTCAAAAAGAATGATCAAATACCCTACGAAGGGATTCTGCATCTAGATTGTACGTTCAATCCTGTAGGTAAAGATAAATGCATCATCTATAAAGAGGGTTTTGTAGATGAAAGCGATTATAATCTTATCGTAGATATTTTCGGAGAGGAAAACTGTTTCAATGTGACGTCAGAGGAAATGTTTGAAATGAATCCTAATATATTTTCTATTTCACCCGAAGTAGTTGTTTCTGATCAAACATTTGTAAGGATGAATAATCATCTCAAAAACGAATGGGGAATGATAGTTGAAGAAATCCCTTATCGTGAAATTTCAAAAATGGGAGGTTTACTAAGATGTTCTACCATGCCACTTGTGAGAGAGTGATTTTTTTTTGAAGCTATTTCCCGCTTTTCACTACAATCTTTTTTGGGTGACTTCGGCTCCGCTCAGTCACCCAAAAAAGGATTTTCGTTACAATCGGGGCTAAACAACACAACAAATATGCAAACAACAGATACCGTACTAATGATAGAGCCGATAGCGTTCGGTTATAACGCAGAGACTGCAGAGAATAATTACTTTCAAGTAGAGCAAACTGGAGCTGATATTCAGGAAAAGGCTTTAAGGGAGTTTAATGCTTTTGTAGATCAACTTCGAAGCAAGGGAATTGATGTAATTATCATCAAAGATACCTTAGATCCACATACTCCAGATTCTATATTTCCGAACAATTGGGTAAGCTTTCATCAAGACGGAAATGTAGTTTTATATCCCATGTTTGCTTCCAACCGTAGAGTAGAACGCAGAGAAGATATTATTGACACCATTTCTGAAAAAGGATTTGTAGTAAAAGATATTGACGATTGGTCGTTCTCAGAAACGCAAGGCAAATTTCTAGAAGGAACGGGAAGTATGATATTCGACCATGATTGTAGATTGGCTTATGGTTCGGTTTCATTAAGGCTAGATGAGCAAGTTTTCCGCGAATTTTGTTCAAAATATAATTATACACCAATTGTATTTCATTCTTACCAAACTGTAGGCGACGAGAGATTACCAATTTATCATACCAATGTGATGATGTGTGTTGCAGATCGTTTCGTAGTGATTTGTTTAGATTGCATCGATAAAGAATTGGAAAGAAGTAAGGTAATAGAAACTATTAAAAATTCGGGTAAGGAGATTATTGAAATTACTGAGGAGCAAATGCAACAATTTGCAGGAAATATGCTTCAAGTACAAAATACAGAAGGCACTCCATATCTAGTAATGAGCCAAAGTGCTTATCAATCTTTAAACCAAGAACAAATAGCCAATATTGAAAAATACAACGAAATTATCTACGCAGATCTTTCAACGATAGAAACCAATGGGGGTGGAAGTGCGCGTTGCATGCTTGCCGAAATTTTTCTGCCAAAAAAATAGACCCAACATCACTTTTTATATAGCGAAGCCTCAATTATCCAATGGATAGTTGGGGCTTTTATTATGTGGTTGGGATGGTATTGATTATTTTAAAACAAATACTATTTAGCAAAAATAAAAACTGTAAAGGCAGAAGGTATATTGCTATGGGAAGTAGCTCTACATGTAATTGCGGAAGCTAGATTTATAATTGCGGAAACCCTATCTATAATTGCGGAAGCTATATCTTATTCCTCGGAAAGAATATCTACAAATACGGACAAAAAAAATAGGTTTGCGGAACAAACCAATGAAAATGAGAATAAGATATCTTGAAAGGGGTAAGCTTTATTTGCTTTTGAAGGGATATGTATCTAAGGTTTTTTAAACTCTATGCCTTTTACCTGAGAAAATTCTGGGCTCGTAGCGCCGAATGCAGATTTGATATACTTTTTTGCTTCTGATGCCACTTCAAATACACTATTTTCGGTTTTGTATAGTGTGGTGTCTCTGCCTATTCTTGCATTGCTGATGTTGGTATAAGATGTTGCTACTTCGGAGTTTTTGGTAGTAAGATCTGTATGTTTTGCGAGTAGGGTGTCTACCTTTAGATCTACCTCATTGGGTGCATAGCTAGGCTCTGATTGTAGGATAGAGATAAGCCCAGACAAATGCTCTATTTGCTGTACATATGATAGCTGACTGGTAGAGTTTGTGTCTTGAGGTATAATGTTGGGATCTTTGGAAATTGGTGTAGAAGGTTTTTGCCCTTGTATTTTTTTATTGAAACCTTTTGCGTCTTCTATGGTTTTGTCTGTAGCATCGGTAGCTTGTAGTGCATTGATAAGGCGGGTAGACAATGATTTTAGATTCTCAAAAGCGGTAGCTCTGTCATTTACTTTGGTATTGTAGGCTGTTTTTTGCGCTACAACATCTTCTAGTTTTGACTTTGCATCAGTAAGCAATGCTTCTAGTTGGGGTACTTTTAGGATTTCCTTTGAGGGATTGTAGCGATCTCCGTACCCTTTGATAAAAGAAATAAGAGTTTGGAAGTTTGCTACATTTTTTGCGTGTCCTGTTTCTGTTGCCATTTGTGTGTTATTTTAATTGTTTTGAGAATTAAAGTTAATAAAAAATGCAATACAAAGACCTGATGCTCAATAAAAAAGCCAACGGTAAAGTTGGCTTTTTTTACATTTTGGTTTATTTTTATATTGCTAGTTTTTTGTTTGCATAGTGTACTACATCTTTTATAACGAGCTTTTGTATAGCTCTTATAAATGGTGCCATCACTTTATAAATAGCTTCATTATTAGCAGTAGGTAATGAAATTAAGTCTTTTTGAATTTTCTTATTACTTACACTATCGCCCCAAGAATATTTATAACCTAAACTTTTATTAACACATGTGGCTAAAAATAGCTGAGTAAGTTTATTTTTAAACGCTTCATTTTTTAGTGTTAATGTTAAATTATGACTATCATTAGAAAAAAAATCTGATTCTTGGTATGTAACAACAAATGTTTTTCCACCTATAAATACGCAATTTCCTTTATCTAAGTATTTTTCATCATTTTTTATATAGGAGCTTATACTATTGTTTTCTGAACCTGCGCCCAGATAAGGTGTGTTGCCACTATTAAGGACAATATCTCTAGATAATATATTGCCTGTATTTTTAATATTGAAAACTTGAGTAATAGGAAATTCTGCAAATTCCAATTTCTCATAATCAGCTATTGCCTTTTCTTCCTCTTTAGTTAGTTCGTAATTGTCTAAACCTGTTGCTTGTAAATAGGCTTGTAGGGTTTGCATACGTTCTTGCTCTAATTCGGCAATGAAAGACTCCATAAAATCAAAATCAATCTCACCGTTTTTGGTTTTAGGTAATTTAAACTGAACATTCTTTGCAATACTCCAGTGTCTTGAATATCCTAAATTGGGAATGTTTTTCTGCCAAGACGAAACAATAAATAATAATGTTTTAAGAGATATTTTTGTTCTTGTATGTAGTACTTTAACATTATCTGCTACTGAAAAACTGTTTGAAGCTAAATTAAATGTTCTTGTATGGTCACCAAAAACTATATATAATGGAATTGTGTCATCTACAATAAAATCAGGTTCATCATTTGTATAACCAATAATACCATTGTTGGATGACTCTGACGAATATACAGGTGTATTTCCAATTTTGGTTAGCATAGATTTATTGTACATTTTTGGAACATTTAAAATCCTAAAAATTTGAATAAATTTAAATTCTCCCCACTCAACATTTATTAATTTTTCGTTGAGTAGGGCATCTACTTTCCCAGCGTTTCGTTTTGTCCTTTGATGATGTTAGATACTTCCCAAGCGAGGTAATCGCTAACTGTTTTTTTGAAATCGGCTAGGGTAGGTTCGGCATCTATGGGTGCGGTTTGGTTCCAATCGGCACCATAGGTTGGGTCTATATGCCCTTCGTGGTATTCTTTTCCGGTAAATAGTTTGAGTTTGCTTTTGCCAAAACGTACCAAATCTACTACTTCTTGGTAGCGTTGTTTTGCATGGTCGGTATCTTTTAGGTTGTTGCTTGCTTTCTTGCGGTTGGTACGTGTGTAGCCATCATAAGAAAAGTCTATAAACTTCACTACTTCGTCTTTATGATGCGGTTGCCCTACTTGGAATACATAGATATTGGTTTGTACACTACTTTTACCAATAAATATATCGATAGGCATCTTGATGCTTGCAACAAGGGTATTGTTTTTTAAGATGTTTTTGTTATACTCTTTTGCTTTACCCGAACCCGCAGAGTTTTGAATAATGATAGAGGCATAACCGTTCTTCATCATACCCAATGCTCGTTCTACAAAATTCATCCCATTACCACTAGCAGAGTAGGGCGGATTTAGGATAAACGCATTTGCTGGGAAATGATTATCTGTCTTGCCAAATCCGTATTTCCCATCAAAATCTGATAAGGAGTCTTTGTTTAAAATATTAGAACTTCCATCTCCCATCATTATCATATTAAGAATAGCCAACATATAGACATTAGATAGTAATTCTAGCCCTAGTAGTTGTTCTGCTTTGATGGCAATTTCTTTTTGATGAAGTTCTTCTGGAGATTGTATTGTGTTTTTGGCATCTATCAACATTTCGTTCATCGCGGCTACTAGAAGCCCCGCAGAACCCGTTGCAAAATCCCAAACATAAGAGTCTTTGTTGACACGAGCCAACTTTACCAATAAAGTAGCTACATAAGATGGTGTGAGGACTACATCGTTTAGTTTGTCTTGGGAGAAGCCCAACCAACCGTACATTTCGTTGAATAGTTTCCCTGTAAAATCGGTAGTTAAGCCAATTTTGTAATATTAAAATAAATTTAGTATAATGAAAACAAAAAGAATATAAAAGTAGTGTAATATGGTGAGAGATTCCTCATTCCGCTTTGCTCCATTCGGAATGACAGTGTGGATAATTTGATTAATACTTTTTCTGAATATTGTCACTTCGACGAAGGAGAAATCTTTTGTTGTGATATATTCCTCATTCCGCTTTGCTCCATTCGGAATGACAGTGTGGATAATTTGATTGATACTTTTCCTGAATATTGTCATTTCGACGCAGGAGAAATCTCAAGTAGCCAGAGTTTCCTCACTTCTCTTTGCTACGTTCGGTATGACAAAATGATTTAAAATAAAAAACACACTAGAAATATTCCGTTTGCTTTGCTGTAAAAATAATGCGTTGAAGAAGCTTTTTTTTTATTTGGTTCTGTTTTTTATGTCTTTATCTGCGGTATCTATATTTCTCATTTTTTGCACTTTCTGGTTTCCAAAACTATAAGAAATGCTAATAGTTGCTCCTCTATTGTAGGTATCATTTTTTACGTAGTTGTAGTTACCATCTACTTGTCTGTCTTCTATCGTGACAACATTCTTTTTTAGGATATCCGAGAAATTGGCAGAGAACGTCCAACTATTCCATATTTTTTTGATGCTAAGATCCAAGCTAGATAATGCTTGTAGTTGCCCAAGTTCTATCTGCTGTTTGTTTACGAAGAAGAAATTTACGCCCGCGAACCAAGTTTTAGCTTTATCCAATCTTACCGTGTTATTGGTTTGTATCACAAAACTTGTAGAGTTTTTATGATTTTCGTAAATATCAAAAATATCCCCTGTAGTAGGATCTGTATTTAGAGAACCGTTATTTCTATTGTGCTGAACTCCTATATTGAAATTGCTAGTAAGATATTGTTTGAAAAAGGATTTTTGCATTCCCAACATTGCAGAAAATTCTTGTTTGTTGCCAAAATTATTTCTGATGTAAGCCAATTGCTGATACTTCACGCCATCTCTCTCTATCTCTCTTTGCAATGGGACTTGCGTAATTTTATCTTTAGCATAATTATGACTTAGAATCAAGAAGTAAGAACTTTTGTACATATAAGTAAGCTCTTGGTTGTAGTTGGCAGAAGCTTTTACAAAAGGGTTATTTTGAACATAATTATCTCTGGTAAGAATATTTTTCACAGGATTCAGCTCCCAAAAACTGGGTCTTCTCATACGGCTAGAAAATGCGTAGGATAGATTGTGGTTTTCATTGATGGCAAAATTCAAATTTAGGAAAGGTAAAAAGTTATTGTATTTTCTTTCAATTCTTTTTAGGCTTTCGTCTTGTGCATGGTCCGATGTCCCTAGACTGTTTGTCATTTCGTAGCGAGCTCCAATTTTTCCTGAAAAGCGATTTGAGAATTTTTTTTCTACATTTAAATATAAACCATAAATATGCTCCTTATAAACAAAGTAATTGGGTTTACTCGCAATCGGGTTTATAAAATCGTTGCTGAAATATTGGGTATCATTATCGGTATTGGTGTTATTATAGTTACCACCAATAGCAACCGTATAATCGTTCTTAAACTTCTGAATATAATCTGCCATCGCAGAATAATTATTGATTTGCTGTGGGGTACTTTGTAAAATTTGGTAGGTTGTTCCTAGATTATCCCAATTGGAGTTGGAAGCAATGGTATTATTATCTGCTGTTTGAAATTTTCTGTAATTAAGGTAAGCAGCATTTATGTTCAATTTACTTCCTAGAGAATCTGTTTTTAGTTCGTAGTTTAAGTTAAAAGAATTATTATAAGATCTGCTATTATCACTATTTTTAGATTGAGAGTAGGCAGTATTAAGCAAATTGTTGGCATCATCATACTTTGTACTTGTGTTATTAAGATCTACGGTAGAATTATTGCTTTTATTTGCCCAAGTATTCCAAGATAAAGCTATATTGCTTTTATCCGTAAGTTGATAATCTATATTAAGATATCCACCAAGATTTTTATTAGGATCATCTACATTACCTACAGATTCGTTCATAATGGTTTGATTCCCGTTTTTCAGAATATAACTTTGAGCTTCTGTATTTTCACCCCCGCTAAGGTTGGCACTTATTCCCAACTTATCTTTTCTATAATTAGCAGAAAAGCTAGATGAAGAAGCATTGTATTTGTTTTGGATGTTAGATAGTCTCATACTTCCATTAAGGCCATCCGTCATTTTTTTCTTTAAAATGATATTGATGACTCCTTCTGATGATTCTACTTGAAACTCGCTTCCCGGTACCGTAATCACTTCAATCTTCTGGATATTATCAGCAGGTGTACTTTTCAGAAACTGAGCCAACGACTCGGCATCCATCGTAGATTTTCTACCATTGATGAAAATTACGGCATTGCTTTTACCAGCAATCATCAGTGTTTTATCATCGGTAGTGGATAGTAGAGGCGTTTGCTTTAGAAGTTCGAAGGTGGTATTTCCTTTTGCTACAGGTGACGAGGCTACATCGTACACGAAACGATCTGTTTCTTTTTTAAATACTTTTTTGGTAAGCGTTACCTCATCAATATTTTTAGTTTTTGTAGAGTCTACTTTTTTCTCTTGTGCCAATGCCAATCCTGTAAAGAATAGAGCAGATATAAGTATCGTTTTTTTCATGATTATTAAATTTTATAGAGGATGGTGTTTGTAACTACTTTACATTGCAAATATATATAATAAATTTAGTAATATGTAATGCAAAGTACTCATATATTTTACATAATGTATTTATATAATTGATTATCAGGTATGTAATTTTTAGTTAAATTTTTAGTATTTGAAGGAGATCATCCTTTGGTAATAAAAAAAAATGGTAGCGGCACGACGGATTAATAATGATAAGGTAATTTTTAAGTACATTAGATGAAACTAAATTTGTTATATATGTCTAAAATTTACTCTTTACTTTTAATGGTATTCTTTATGTTTTCCTGTACCGAAGAATTCAATATGGAAACGGACGATTCGGTAAAAATCTCATCGAATTACAATTACGGAAACGCAGCTATAAGAAATTTTCATGGTCTCATTTTAGACACAAGTGGTGATCCTATTTCGGGTGCAACAGTAGTAATTGGGAGCAAAACGGCGCTAACTAATGCTGATGGATTTTTCATTATAAAAGATGCAAACGTGAAAGAGAACTACGCGTATGCCAAAGTAACGAAGCAAGGTTACGTGGTAGGATCTAGGACTATTTTGCCAACTAATGGGAGCAATTTGATTAAAATCATGATGATCCCAATTACCAATACAGCAACTGTGGATTCTGGGATTACATCTACGGTTTCTTTACCCAACGGTACGAAGGTAAAATTCGATGGTAGTTTTAAAGATGATACAGGCGCACCATATTCTGGAAAAGTGAATGTAGCTTTGTTTCACCTAAAACCTTCTGATACTTATCTTAACGAGTTGATGCCTGGATCTCTACTTGCAAGTAATGCACAAGGTGAAGCAAAATTAATGGAAACTTTTGGGATGCTTCATGTGCAACTTACTGGCGCGGCTGGACAAAACTTACAGATTGAAAAAGGGCATCAAGCCGAAATGACTGTGGCTATAAATCCAACACAAGCTGGTACTGCGCCATCTACAATACCATTATGGTCTTTCGACGAGATTACAGGAATGTGGAAGGAGGAAGGTAGCGCCTCGAAAGTAGGAAATACCTATGTAGGAAATGTGAAACATTTTTCTTGGTGGAATTGTGATGTTCAAATGGATTTAAGCCAAATAAAATTAAGTTTGAAAACTCCAGATGGATTGCCTATATCCAATGTAAAAGTTGGATTGAAACTTCCTTCCATGACTTATGAATTGTTTCAGTACACAGATAATACTGGGATGGTTGCAGGTTTTGTACCTGCTAACGCAAATATAGAACTTAGAATATATAATTCTTGCAATGTGGCTGTACAAACTGGTAATATTGGGCCATTTCCATCAGTAACAACTACAGTACTACCTGATATAATTTTACCAATAGCTTCAACGGTTACTATTTTTGGTACATTGAAAACGTGTGCTGGAAATAATGTTACCAATGGTTATGTAGAAATGAAAAACACGAATATCAATAATTATTTTAGTTCAATTTCTATCGTTAATAATGGAGCATTTAGTTTTACTAGTCTTGGTTGTAGCATAGGTTCTCAAATGATAGTGACGGGATATGATCTAGATGCTTTGCAAAACAGTGGAGATGTATATTTCACTATCGCTTATCCTAGTACCAATTTGGGAAATATATCTACATGTACTGCAATCACAGAGTTTGTAAATTATCAAATAGATACCCAGCCTGTACAATATTGTAATACTAGTTTTCTAACTAACATTATAGGTACAAACATTAAAATAAGCAGTACAGCAAATTTGGTTGGTGGGGCTTACTTTAATCTAGAAGGAGATAATATGAACACTGTGGGAACTTATACAACAGGATTTACAGTATACCCGAATTCTCCTAATATGCCAATTTCGGCGCAAGGGAATAATTTAACCATAAAGATAAATCATATTGGAGCTGTCGGAGATTATATCGATTTTACAATTAATGGAACGTATACAGATATATATTCTCCAATTACTACCATTACACGAACTCTCAACGTGACTGGACATGTGAAAAGGGATAATTAATACACTTATAGAAATAAAAAAAAGGACTTGTAGAAAGTCCTTTTTTTTTTGATGTTATTCTCTATCAAATCTTGCGAGTTTTTTGTCTATCCAAACAGTAGCAAAAGGAAAAAACGCGGAGATTAAGGCAAATACATAATCTTCATCATCCCATTTGTAGATATTTCTAACGGAAGGTAAAAATAGAAGATAAAGGGTGAAAAACAATCCGTGTATACTTCCAATCGTGCTGATGTAGATAATAGGAATAATACCTTCAGGATCCTCACGGATCCATACCATAGCTGTAAATAAGAAAAACCATGACCATGCTTCAGCAACACAAATTTGTTTAAACCATTTGATGACTTTTTCTTCTGGATATTTCGAGAATAGTTGTTCTAAAAAATTCATTTAATTAAAAATTATAAAATTGAGCTAGCGGAAGTATTAATGATAAAAATTACTTCCATCTAGGTATTCAAACACTTCTGGAGGAAGCATTGGGCGCACGTTTTTACCATTTTTTATCATGGTTCGTATTTCTGTGGCAGAAAGTTCTATGACAGGTGCTTTCACCATAGATATATTATCATGTTGCAGATAATCAGAATCTTTTTTCTCACCCTCAAAGATTCTTGGATATACAATGATATGATGATTGTTGATTAATGTTTCAGAGTTTTTCCACTTGTGTAAGCTGCTGAGGTTGTCTTCACCCATGATTAAACTAAAAGAGTAGTCTGGATGTTTTTCTTTAAGATAAGTTAGCGTATCTATAGTGTAGCTAGGCGTTGGTAGAGAAAACTCTACATTAGACGCACGCATTTTCGGATAATTTTTTACGGCAAGCTCTACCATATCCAATCTATTATGATCTTTCAGTAGAGATGCTTTTTCTTTAAAAGGATTCTGCGGACTCACCACAAACCACAATTCATCCATATTAGAATTTTCTAATATATAATTCGCCAATATCAAATGACCAATGTGAATAGGGTTGAATGATCCGAAAAAAAGACCAACTTTTTTCATTTAATTTATAAATTTTACGTCTTTTATATTTAAGTAATGGGTTACGTTCCCTTTCCAATGATTTTCTTCTAAAGTAAAGGCAATATCAAAAGCCTTTGTCCTAAATTCTTCAGCATATTGACCCAGCTTGAAACCTACACACTCTATATTTCTACCCGTAGATTCTTGCTTTATATAAAATTTTATATGATTATTTTCTTTACCCATCGTTTTTAGATAACCCGCTATTCTTTGGTTTTTAATCACCAAATTGGGCTTCATGTTCTGTGGGCCAAAGGGAGAAAGTTTGCGATGAAAACTGATGAAATCCCGGTTGATATCATCTGCTTTTACCACAGAATCTACGGTAATTGATGGTGATTTTTGGTGCTCTTGAATCTTGGATGCTACCACTTCCTCGAATTTCTTTTTAAAATCTTCAAACTGAGATTTTTCCATAGAAAGACCGGCAGCGGCGTGATGACCTCCAAATTTCAGGAAGTATTCTGAGCATAGATCTAGCGCCTCATGTACATCAAAATCTGAGATCGATCTTGCAGATGCTACCATTTCGCCGTTATTACCATCGGTAAAAACCAAAGTTGGCTTGTAGTAGGTTTCTATAAGTCGCGATGCTACAATGCCAATCACCCCTTTGTTCCATTCTGGATGATATACAATAGTTGCGTAGTTGTCTTCTTGTTTTGTTTCTATTATTTGATCTAAAGCCGAATGAGTAGAACTCATATCCAATTCTCTTCTCTCGTCATTTAGATTCATGATATCGCTTACAATTTTTTCAGCATGCTTTAGATTGTCAGAAACCATCAATTCTACAGCAGCTTTACCATGAGAAATTCTTCCAGCAGCGTTTATTTTTGGAGCAATTTCAAAAACAATATTAGCAATTTCAAAATTTGAAAGTTTTTCCTCAGGGATTAGTAATCTAAGACCCATATTTCGGGTTTTTCTTAAAATCTTAATTCCCATTTTCGCAAAAACTCTATTTTCTCCCGTCATAGATACGATGTCGGCAGCAATAGATATTGCCAAAAGATCTGTGAGTTCGTACAATTCTGTTTCCGGAATCTTGTAGATGGTATTCAGCCCTTGGCAAAGTTTGAAACCTACGCCACAACCAGAAAGCTCTTTGAAGGGATATCTACAGTCGCTTCTTTTGGGATCCAACACAGCTACCGCATCAGGTATTTCTTCTCCAGGAAGATGATGGTCGCAGATAATGAAATCTATATTTTTTTCTTTAGCATAATTTATCATGTCTATGGATTTTATGCCACAGTCTAATGCTATTATTAAAGAAAAATCGTTCTCTTTGGCAAAATCTATTCCTTCAGAAGAAATCCCATATCCTTCAGAATTTCTATCTGGGATATAATAATCCAAATATTTTTTGTGAACTATTTTGCTTAGATAAAGATAAGTAAGTGCTACCGCCGTCGTACCGTCCACATCGTAGTCTCCATAAACCAATATTTTCTCTCCATTTTCTATCGCTGATGCAACACGCTCTACTGCTTTTTGCATATCTGCCATCAAAAAGGGATTGTGAATATCTGTAAAGTTAGGTTTGAAAAATTCTCTTGCCTTCTGATAGTTATCGATACCTCTGAGAACTAACAACTTGGATTCGAAAGTACCAAAACCAAGCGATGAACTTAGTCCATCTACTACTTCCTCATCGGGTTCGGTTTTATAAATCCATTTTTGGCTCATTTCACAAAAATAGGGAAAATATATTTTAAAAACGATTCAATCAAACTCTTAATATTAAATAAAATAGGACTCTAAAAATATCTTATAAAAGATATTTTAGATGAGGTTTTTAGGTTTATTTTAAATAAGATTCAAATGAATTTTTACTCACTATAACGCATTTAACACTAAATTTTATTTAATAAAAATGAAGCAGATGCATGATTTATGATTGAGATGAGGTTTAGCTTTTAAATAATTTCAACCTACAACCAGAAAAATATAATTCTAATTCTACAAAAGCAGTATCTTGGCTAAATAAATTTACACTTATGAAAAAAATTATTTTGGGAGCATTTGTGCTAAGCGCAATGCAAACCGTAAATGCGCAAAAAATCAGTTTGGGAAAGGCTGTAGACGTAGTATCTAAAGGGTCTAAAGCGCTTACTTTCTCTAATGCAGATGCCATTGCATTATCCAAAGAATCTGTAGATTATATGGATAAAAATAACCCGATTGCAGGGCCAAAAGATCCATACACCATAAGATTGAATAAACTTTTCGGAAAACACAAATCTCAAGATGGCCTAAATCTTAATTATAAAGTATATAAAGTAAAAGATATCAATGCATTTGCATGTGCTGATGGTAGTGTACGTGTATTCTCTTCTTTGATGGATATTATGACAGATGATGAGCTTTTGGCAGTTATTGGTCATGAAATTGGTCACGTAAAAAATGAAGACACAAAAGATGCTATGAAGTCAGCTTATCTCAAAGCTGCAGCTATGGATGCTGCATCTTCTGCATCATCTGCTGTGGCAACACTAAGTGATAGCCAAATCGGGAAGATGGCTAATGAATTTTTAGATGCTTCGCACAGCAAAAAGCAAGAATCACAGGCAGATACTTATTCTTATGATTTTATGAAAGCTAATAATTATAATGTGATGGGTGCTTATTCTGCATTCAAGAAATTAGCTTTACTATCCGAAGGAGGCACGGCTCAGTCTGGGTTCCAAAAGATGTTCAACTCTCACCCAGATAGCAACAAGAGAGCAGATGCGATAAAAAAGCGTGCTGAGAAAGATGGTCTGTGGAAAGATCCAGGTGCAATTACTTTGCCTACAACAAAATTAACGAAATAAAAACTTTAAAATAGACCACAAAAAAACCTCGGAACTTGTTTCGAGGTTTTTTTGTGATTAAAAATTGATTCTTAAGAATACATTTTTTCTCTAAGTTCTTTGATTTTCTTGTCAGCAAGATAATCATCATACGTCATTTCTCTATCAATAATTCCCTTAGGTGTCAATTCTATAATTCTGTTACAAACTGTAGACAACATTTCGTGGTCATGAGAAGATAGAAGTAAGTTTCCTTTGAAGTTACTCAATGAGTTGTTTAAAGTAGTAATACTTTCTAGATCTAAGTGGTTGGTAGGTTCATCTAATAATAGAACGTTTGCTTTTTGAAGCATCATTCTAGAAAACATACATCTCATTTTTTCTCCTCCAGAGAGTACCTTACAAGATTTTAGAGCCTCATCTCCAGAGAAAAGCATTCTTCCTAGGAAACCTCTCATAAATTCTTCATGGCGCTCTTCATCATTTTTAGTAAATTGTCTCAACCAATCTACCAAGTTTATATCTTCTTGGAAGAAACTGGTGTTATCTAAAGGCATGTGAGATTGATTGGTTGTAACTCCCCAAGCTACAGCACCTTTATCTGCTACAATATTTCCTGCTAATATTTCGAAAAACTCGGTGATAGCCAATGAGTTTTTAGATAATACAGCTACTTTATCACCTTTCTTAAGATTTAGATCAATATTAGAGAATAACAATTCTCCATCTTTGGTTTTTTCAAGACCTTTGATATCTAAGATTTGATCTCCAACTTCTCTTTCCATCTCAAAGATAATTGCAGGATATCTTCTAGAGGATGGCTTAATGTCGTCGATGTTCAACTTATCAATCATCTTTTTTCTAGCCGTTGCCTGCTTTGCTTTTGCTACGTTAGAGCTAAATCTTGCGATGAAATCTTGAAGTTCTTTCTTCTTTTCTTCTGCTTTTTTGTTAGCCTGCGCTCTTTGTCTTGTTGCAAGCTGAGAAGCTTGGTACCAGAAAGAGTAGTTACCTGTGTACAAGTTTAATTTAGCATAATCTAAATCTCCAATGTGCGTACATACAGTATCTAAGAAGTGACGGTCGTGAGATACCACAATTACTGTATTTTCATATACAGCTAAGAAATCTTCTAACCATGCGATGGTTTCGATATCCAAGTCATTAGTAGGCTCATCCAAAATAAGAACATCAGGATTACCAAATAGAGCTTGAGCTAATAGTACTTTTACTTTGTCTTGGTTTTCTAGTTCGCTCATTAGTTGGTAGTGCATACTGTCTTTGATTCCAACGTTAGATAACATGGTTTGTGCATCAGATTCAGAGTTCCAACCTCCCATTTCGTCATATACTACGCCTAGTTCACCTGCTTTAATTCCATCTTCATCAGAGAAATCTTCTTTGGCGTACAAAGCGTCCATCTCTTCTTTTATATCGAATAATTTTGTATTTCCTCTAAGTACAGCTTCTAGAACAGTATATTGATCGTATGCAAAGTGATCTTGTTCTAATACTGACATTCTTTTTCCAGGTTCTAGAGATACGTGCCCTGTAGTAGGATCTTGTTTTCCTGTTAATATTTTAAGGAATGTAGACTTTCCAGCTCCATTTGCTCCGATGATACCGTAGCAATTTCCTTTTGTAAACATGATGTTTACCTCGTCAAAAAGGACTCTTTTTCCAAATTGTAAAGATAAGTTTGATACTGTTAACATATAGTTTTGTAAATTTGCGCAAAAATACGAAAAGAATTTGGGTAAATTATAATAATGTAATACTCAAGTTTTTAAACATCATATTTTTTATATATTTCATCCTTGAAATTTTACCTATATGAAGATCGAAAAAACAGTTAATATATTAAATAGAAGAGCCCGTTTCGAATACGAAATAATGGAGGAGTACGAGGCTGGGATGGTACTTACGGGTACAGAGATAAAATCTTTGCGTTCTTCCAAAGCTTCCATTACGGAAGCCTTCTGTCAGTTTATCGATGGAGAATTATACCTTATTAATATGATGATAGATGAGTACAAATTGGGTACTTTTTATAATCACAAAGCAAAAAGGGAACGAAAATTGCTGTTGCACAAAAGAGAGTTGTTAAAGCTTGAAAAAAAACTAAAGGATGCTGGGAATACTATTATTCCATTGAAACTTTATATTAATGATAGAGGGAGAGCTAAAGTGCTAATCGCTTTAGCGAGAGGGAAAAAGCTATTTGATAAGCGTGAGGCTATTAAAGATAGAGAAAATAAACGAACCCTTGATAGAATATTAAAGAAAAGTTAAAAATCATCCTGAAAACTTTGTTTATAAGGAAAAATTATATTTATTTTGCATTATCAATTATTTAATCATTTAATTCTATGAAAAATTTAAAATTAGGAATTTCAGTTTTAGCGCTTACTGTTGCTACTACTGTTTTCGCACAGACAACCAACAACCCGTGGATGATCGGAGTTGGTGCTCATGCGGAAAATCATAAAGCAGTAAAAGGAAATTTTAGTAATACTTTTTCTGCAACAAACTTGACGAAGACTATGTTCAACATGAACAATAATTCGATCACTCCACCATTATCAAAATTAACTGTTGCAAGAAATATTGGTAAAGGTTTAGTAATCGATTGGCAGACTTCTGTTGGGAATGTTGATAACAAGAGATTTAACATGGGTAAAGAATTCATGTTGATGACTGGTTTAGGTTTCCAAGCTAAAGCAGCTGGTCTTCTTTGGGACGAAGAGTCTTGGTTTGATCCTTACTTAAGAGTAGGTGCTAACTACCTTAGACATGACTATACTGCACTTTCTTTCCCAAGAGCTGATTATAGAGGTGAAGTAATCTCTAACGGTGAAAATGGTAACGAAAACGGAAAAGCTAATTTCTTTACAGTTTCTACAGGTGCAGGTGTAAACTTTTGGATTACTAAAAACTTCGGTTTAGGTGTACAAGGAGATTACGTTTCAACTCCAGGAGACAAATCTACTATTGCAAACTTTTGGCAGACTTCTGCTACTTTAAACTTTAGATTTGGTAACAGAGATAAAGATAAAGATGGTATCTTAGATAAAGACGATTTATGTCCAGAAACTCCAGGTTTACCAGAATTCCAAGGATGTCCTGATACTGACGGTGATGGAGTTCCAGATAAAGACGACCAATGTCCAGAAGTTGCTGGTCCAGTAGAAAACAACGGTTGCCCTTGGCCAGATACTGATGGTGATGGTGTTATCGACAAAGATGATGCTTGTCCTACAGTTGCAGGTCCTGCTGAAAACAATGGTTGTCCTTGGCCAGATACTGATAACGACGGTATCTTAGACAAAGATGATGCTTGTCCTACAGTTCCAGGTCTTCCAGAATACAACGGATGTCCTAAACCTAAAACAGTTACAGCTACTGAAGTTGAAACTAGATTAGGTAGTGTATTCTTTGATTTCGACAAAGCTACAATCAAAGCTACATCTAAAGATGCATTAGACGCTGCTGCTGATCTAATCAAAAAAGATGGTGGTAACTACTTGTTAGAAGGTAGAACTGATGCTAAAGGTGCTGAAGCTTACAACTTGAAATTATCTAGAGAAAGAGCTGCCTCTGTAGTATCTGCTTTAGATGCAAGAGGTGTAGATGCAAATGCCCTTAAATCTATTGGTGTTGGTGAAGCTAAAGCAACTGTATCTGAAAAAGCTTCTGATGCTGAAAGACAAGTTGACAGAAAAGTGGTTGTAAAAGCTATCGAAGATGCTAACGAGTGGAATGCTATCGCTAAGAAAGATTATGCAGACGCTCCAGTTAAAAAAGCAGTTAAGAAAAAAGCTACTGCTAAAAAGAAAAAATAATTAATTTTTCTCTATAATTAATACCTCCAATTATTTGGAGGTATTTTTTTTGTTGATGATTTTGAGTAATTTTGTTAAAAATAAAAATATATAATGGGAAGAGCGTTTGAATATAGAAAAGCTTCTAAAATGGCTCGTTGGGATAAGATGGCCAAAACTTTCTCAAAAATAGGAAAGGATATTGCACTAGCAGTAAAAGCAGGAGGACCTGAAATTGATGCCAATCCTGCATTAAGAAGATGTATACAGAATGCGAAGGGTGCCAATATGCCCAAAGATAATGTAGAAAGAGCAATCAAAAAAGCAAGTGGTGCCGATGCAGAACACTATGAAGAAATCACTTATGAAGGATATGGACAAGGTGGTGTTGCTTTTTTTGTAGAATGTACTACCAATAATCCTACGAGAACCGTTGCTAACGTAAGAGCTATCTTCAATAAATTTGATGGTAACTTGGGTAAAAATGGTGAGTTGGCGTTTGTGTTTGACAGAAAAGGAATTTTCAGTATTGACATCACTCAAATCAAAATGGATTGGGATGATTTCGAGATGGAGATGATAGATGGTGGAGCCGAAGAAGTAGATAAAGACGAAGAAGAAGTAATGATAACTACTGCTTTTGAAGATTTCGGATCTTTATCTCACAAATTAGATGAACTAGGTATAGAGGTGAAAAGTGCAGAACTACAAAGAATTCCTAATACAAGTAAAGAGGTTTCAGAAGAGCATTTCAAGGTAAATATGAAAATGCTAGATCGCTTTGAGGAAGATGATGATGTACAAAATGTCTATCATAATATGGAAATTACAGATGAACTTTTAGATTCATTATAATAAATAAAAAGGAGGTGAAATTTGATTTTCACCTCTTTTTTTTGTTAACATAATTGACAGTAGGACCTATTATTCTTTTAGGAAGACATCCTCCACATCTCTCATTCTCGTCATCACAGATCTTGCATAAGAACAATGTGGATACACGTTCCAGCCATTTTCTCTTGCGAATTTTATACCCTCCTCAACGAGATACTTTCCCATACCACGACCTTCAAATTCTTTATGAACCATTACAAAAGAAATTATTAGTTTGTTTTCTTCAGGGAAGATGGTGTAGGTAAGTCTGCCAACTTCTTGGTTTTCTTTGTTTAAAGTAATCAAGCCGCCATTGCCAGATTTTTTGTTTTCAAAATTCATAATTAATATTTTGATTATTGGAGCAAAAATTAAACCGTATTGATTGTAAGAATAGAAAAGCGAAATGTTTAGCTGTCTTTACCTGTATAGAAATTATAATCTTTAATTACAATTCCGATAAATTGTCTCTCGGTAAGTTTTGTAGAATCTATTTCAAGTTTTAGCAACTCTCTTATTTTGTTGGATAGTTTGGTGATAATTTGTCTATCGTCGTACTTTAAAGCTTTTACATAATTATCCTTGATGATTCTCATATCATTATCACTCAGCCCAATCACTTGTGGGAAAGTAGGTTTGTAATCCTCTTGAATATTTTCTAAAATGGTATGAGAAATATTAATTGAATTTTTAAGCGATATTACTGCTGTTCCTGCAGCGATATCACCTAACCTTTGGTTGTTTTTGGTTAAAATAATTGACAAAGCGCCCACAATGAGCATGGATGTATCTACAACTCGAAAAACCCATCTTATCAAGTAATCTCCAAAACTTGCTTGGTATCCATCTATTTTTACCACTCTTATTTTCATAAATCTTTTACCTGGAGTTTGCCCTTGCATCATACTTTCGAATAACAATGGGTAAACGGTAATAGGAAACATCAATAAAATATAAATCGTTATCTGCGACCAAGGATCTAAAGAATTTAGATAATTACCCAAATTGAAAATAGAGTAAAATAAATACAAAATTGCAGCTATATATACGCCTTTTATAAGCCAATCTATCACAAATGCAGCCATTCTTTCTCCTATACTCGATAGTATAAAATTTATATTTACATTTTGTGAAGTAGTAATCGAAATTTGAGACATATTTTTTGTTATTTTAGCCTTACAATTATGAGAGAAATTTATTTCATTAAACAAAATAAAGAAAAATGGTTGGAAATTGAGCAGGTTATCAAAGGAAATATAAAAAAAAATCCTGATGATTTGTCCACACTCTATATCAACCTAATCAATGATTTATCCTTTGCCCAAACGTATTACCCTAAAAGTAATACGACGGTTTACCTTAATCATTTGTCTTCTCATATATTTCAAAAAGTATACAAAACCAAAAGGGTAGAACGCAATAAGATATTCTATTTTTTCGGGACTGAAGTTCCTTTGTTGGTGTATCAATACAAACGATATCTGATGTACTCATTTATATTTTTTATATTGTTCACCTCTATTGGAGTAGTCTCTGCAATCTATGACAAAGAATTTGCAATTATTATTCTTGGTGATGAGTATGTAAATACAACTATAGAAAATATTAAAAAAGGCAATGCAGTAGGGATTTATCAAAGTGGTTCTACGTGGGGAAGTACTATTGGTATTATATTTAATAATGTTGTGGTAGGAGCCAAGATGTACCTATATGGTTTTTTTGGCGGAGTTGGATCTTTGTACGCTTTGCTTTCTAATAGCGTAATGATAGGCTCATTTCAATACTTTTTTTATGATTATGGTGCACTTCAGGATAGTGCTAGAGGAATATGGCTTCATGGTGTATTCGAGATTTTTGCAATGGTGGTAGAAGCCATGTGCGGCCTAATTTTGGGAGCGTCTATTTTGTTTCCTAAAACCTATTCTCGTTTCAATTCTTTAAAAATAGGATTAAAAGATTCTTTCAAAATATTTCTGAGCACAATACCATTTACTATTTGTGCGGGTATAATAGAAGGATACGTAACTAGACACGCGTTACAAATGCCCTTATTTTTGAATATCATTATTATATTTGGCTCATTTGGGATAATAGGTTTTTATTACTGTATCTATCCTAAAATTATTTATAAACAAACAACACAAATATATACCCAAAACAAATTATCAGATGATGGAATTTTATAAGAAAAGAGATTTTGGAACTCTTATAGGCGATAGCTTTAATTTTTTTAAACTGTACGGAAAAAATTATTTCAAAAATTATCTCCTTATTAATGGATTGCTACTGATTTCTATGGTAGTTATCTCTACACTTGGATACAGAGAGATCATCCAAAATTTTTTGGGTTCTAATATGGCTGGCCAATCTACCTATCTTGAAACGTACTTTAATGATAATTTGAGTGTTATCATTGGAGTTACTATTGTGCTGATCATTTTAGGATTATTGATGATGGTGATTAATTATCTATTTCCTGTTTTTTATCTAAAAAGAATTGCTAATGGACAGAAAAGCGTTACTACAGATGAAATTATTCAAGATTTTAAGCAAAATTTAAATAAAATTATAAAGATTTCTTTAGGGATAATTTTTATTGTGGCTCCTTTATCAGTTTTGGTGGTTGCATTTACCTATGTTCTCATTTTTATATTCATTGGGATAATTTTGCTCTTCTTTGTTATCCCTACAATATACAATATAAACCTATTTTTGACCTACGATTATTTCAATAGTGAAAGAAGGTTTTTTGATAGTTTTAGCTTAGCAGTAAGATCACAATTTTCTTATCCCAATGGTCGAGAAAAAACTCCCTATTGGAAATATTGGGGAACAACCATTATTATTTCTATTATTTTGTACATTATTTCCACGATATTTACGATGATTCCGATGTTAATGTTGTATTCATCATTACTTACTGCGCCTAGTGATTCTGCCTTCGTGCAAAATCCATTTACGGGAGTTTTTGGAATAATTATCTTTGTAATTTATGGGATATCAATGCTGGTTTCTCTTATCGTTTCTAATGTAATATACGTGGGTATTGGCTTGATGTATTATGATAGCAGAACGGATCTTCACCAAAAAGTAAAATTATCCGAAATAGATACCATTGGCATCAATGAATAAATATATCGTATTTCTCTTCGTTTTCTTTTCGTTTTCGATAATGTCTTCTCAAGTTCAGGACAGTTTGGGTTCTGAGGACGATTATTATGAAGAAATCTTGCCTACGGGACACTACAGCAATATGTATCCAGCAGATTCGGTTTTACTTTCTCGTCCACAATCAGAAAATGTAATTTTCCCTAAAAAATTTCAAGAGAATATGCCTTCTAGGTACAAAGGGAAAGAATATGATTATACCACTATACAGCCAAGAGAGTCTTTTTTAGAAAAATTAATGAGGAAAGTATATGCAATAATTCGTGCGATATTTGGTAATGTAAATCCTTCTGGATCAATTGGATTTGCTACACATATTTTTCGGTTATTTGTAATTGTTGCTGTAGGATTTATACTTTATTTTTTGATAAAATTTATAATTGGCAAGAACGGGAACCTATTTTTTGGTAAGAAAAACAAAAAAGTATCCATCGTAGGAGAAGAGCTTGTAGAGAATATTCATGAAATTAATTTCCCAGAAAACATCTTAAAATTAGAGTCTCAGAAAGATTATAGATCAGCGATACGTTATCAGTTTTTGTATCTACTTAAAAAGATGAGTGATAAAAAATTAATCAATTGGAACTTCGAAAAAACCAATAAAGACTACATTGATGAATTGAAGATAGCGCAACAAAAAAGCGATTTCTCAGATTTAGTCGAGATTTTTAATTATGTATGGTATGGAGAATTCTCTATTGATAAAGAAAGATATCAATATTACAAGAATCAGTTTCAATCTTTTAAACTTTAAATAAAATTCTTTTTATGAATAAAACTTTCAAAATATATGCCTTGCTTTTCATCATTATTATGGTGATTTTGGCATTGTTTGAAGTCAATAAAAAAGAGGTTACAGATTGGCGAAAAAATTTTGATGTTGACAAAAAAACACCATTTGGATTGTTTGTATTTAATAAAGAAGCTAAATATTTATTTAAAAATAAACTTTATAAAATAGAAGATAGTCCGTACGAATATTACGATAAGAATAATAGAAAGAATCATAATATTTTAATAATAGAAAGTGATATAGACGAAGAATCTTGGCATAAGATCTTAGATGAAGTTGCCAAAGGCTCAGACGCGATGATTATTGGTGCGAGGTTACCCAAAGAAATCTCCGATAGCATTGGATATTACGATTCTGAAATTGCTTTTGCCGAAGAGAATGTATTGAAGCTTACAGATAAAAAATATCAAAATGATTATATAAAATTGGATAAATTTCCATCAGGTCAAGGTTTTTCTTACATAAAACCACAAGTGGAAATTTTGGGTAAAACGGTTGAAGAAAAAAATAAAGATCAGGCAAATTTCATAAAAGCCAAAATAGGAAAAGGTAATATCTATGTACACTCGGAACCTTTATTTCTAACGAATTATTACTTACTAAAATCTGGAAATGTAAAATATGCCCAAGATGTATTTTCTTATATTCAGGATCAAGAAACACTTTGGTTCGTAGAAAGCAATACCAAAGAATCTCAGTTTTTCATGAGGTTCATCTTGTCTAACCCTCCTTTGAAGTATGCTTGGTGGATTTTCTTAGGAGGATTAGTATTATTTGTTTTTTTTAATGCCAAAAGAAAACAACGCATTGTTCCCATCATAGAACCTTTGGAAAATACTTCAGTAGATTTTGTGAAAAGTATTGGAAACTTGTATCTGCAAGAAGGTGATTTTCATGATATGATGGCGAAAAAAGCTCAATATTTTTTGAATAAAGTAAGACTAGACTTATTGATGGATACTGCCAATTTGGATGATAATTTTCTTAAGAAACTTCAGATAAAAACAGGGCAGCCGATAGATAAAATAAAAGAAGCTATATCGTTGATTAAGATAGCACAAGATCCTTATGCCTCGGTGATGAAGGAAGATCTCTCTAAGATGAATAAGTTATTAGATGATATTTTAAAATAAAAAAACACTATGGAAAACCAAGAAGATATAAACAATAAGCACACTATAAACTTAGAGAAAACGGATAACAACTTCAACTCTAGAATAGATATGATAGAATTGCGATTGAGCCTAGATAAAATAAAGGCAGAATTAGCAAAAGTAATCGTGGGACAGGATGATATGATAGATCATTTATTGGCTGCGCTGCTTTCTAATGGTCATGTGTTGGTAGAAGGGGTGCCAGGAGTTGCCAAAACTATTACAGCAAAAATGCTTGCTAAAACCATAGCGGTAGATTTCAGTAGAATACAATTCACGCCAGATTTGATGCCTTCTGATATTTTGGGAACATCTATTTTTAATGTAAAAAATTCTGAATTTGAGTTTAAAAAAGGACCTATATTTTCTCATTTTATTCTAATTGATGAAATTAATAGATCGCCTGCAAAAACTCAATCTGCTTTATTTGAGGTAATGGAAGAAAGACAAATTACGATGGATGGGATACGATATCCAATGGAAGCTCCTTTTCTAGTGATTGCCACGCAAAACCCAATAGAACACGAAGGAACTTACAGACTTCCTGAGGCGCAACTCGATCGCTTTTTGTTTAAAATAAATGTTGGCTATCCCAATTTGGAGCAAGAGATTTCCATTGTCAAAAAACAACATGATAATAGGCTAGAAGATAAAACTGACGTTATAAATCCTGTAGTAACTGCTGCACAATTGGCAACGTACCAAAATTTGGTAAAGGAAGTGATTGTAGAATCTCAGTTGCTAGAATATATTGCGAAAATTATTATTAATACAAGAGAAAATCCGTTTTTATATTTGGGTGCTTCGCCAAGAGCAAGTTTAGCTTTGCTTACAGCATCTAAAGCTTTTGCAGCATTAAGGGGAAGAGATTTTGTAACGCCAGAAGACATCAAAGAGGCAAGTTTTGCCGTATTGCGACACAGAGTTATCGTTTCTCCGGAAAGAGAAATGGAAGGTTTGTCTGCTGATGAAATTATACGCCAAATTTTAGAAGGAATAGAAATTCCTAGGTAGGTTATGATGAAAAACTTATACATCAATACTCGCTTTTTCTTCGCACTTATAGGAGTGGGAATTTTGTATGTTTTCGGGTTTTTCTTTTCGCCATTCGTTATCGTTGGGCATTGCATTTTACTTGTGCTATTTTTAGCAACAATGGTAGATTATTTACTTTTGTTTCTTCAGAAAGAAGCTATTTTGGCACAAAGAATATTACCGGAAAAACTTTCTAATGGAGACGAAAATCCTGTGAAAATTGATATTAGAAATAATTTTGGATTCCCTATTCATTGCAAGATTATTGATGAAATTCCTTTTCAGTTTCAGAAACGCGATTTTCTTATTGAGAGAAAAATTGAAGCGGGAAAGAATACTTTATTTCAATATGTACTTGAACCAAAAGAGCGTGGAGAATATCATTTCGGTGCGCTGAATGTTTTTACTTCTTCTCCATTAGGATTGGTTTCAAAAAGATTTTCATTTCAAAAAGACGCTCATTTGGCAGCTTATCCGTCGTTTATCCATCTTAGAAAATATGAATTGATGGCTTTGCAAAATGAGTTTTTATTGGGAGGAATGAAAAAAATACGAAAGCTAGGCCACACCATGGAATTTGAACAGATCAAAGAATATGTACCCGGAGATGATATCAGAACCATCAACTGGAAAGCGACTTCCAAAAGCAATAGGCTCATGGTAAACCAATATCAGGATGAGAAAGCGCAGAAAGTTTTCATCCTGATTGATAAAGGGAGAACGATGAAAATGCCCTTTAATGGATTAAGTCTTTTGGATTATTCCATCAATGCAACGATGGCTTTATCGCATATTATACTTAAAAAAGGAGATCGCGCAGGGATGATGGCTTTTTCTAAAAAATCTGAAAATAAATTGGCTGCTGATAACAAATCGGGTCAGCTAAGAAAAATATCAGAATCTTTGTATAATATTAAAACAGATTTTTCCGAAAGTGATTTTAATAGATTGTATCAAGAAGTTAAGTATTCTATCAACCAAAGGAGTTTGGTATTGCTATTTACCAATTTTGAAACGTTAGATGGTCTCAATCGCCAGTTGAAATACCTTCGTGGTATCGCCAAAAATCATCTACTTGTAGTGGTTTTCTTTAAAAACGCAGAGCTGCAATCTCTTATTCACAAAAATCCAGAAAATATGCAGGAAATCTATGATGAAGTGATTGCTGAAAAATTTGAATTTGAAAAAAAATTAATTATTCAGGAACTAAAAAAATACGGAATTTACTCAGTATATACTTTGCCCGAGAATCTCAATGTAGATGTGATTAATAAATATTTGGAGATCAAGGCAAGAGGGATTTTGTAAAAAATTACCATGAAAAAATGTAATTTATTGATCTTTTTACTTTTATTAAATGTTGCTTGTGAGAAAAAATATTCTACTCTGAAACGAGATTCGGAACCTGATGTTTCGTTTGTAGAGAGTGATGATGGAGCAATGAACGAAGCTATAGATAAAGCACAAAAATCAATTCATTGTTTTGATATAGCATTAGAAAATAACAATCCAAATAGTTATAATTATACCTTAAAGGAGAGTTTTCCAACAGTAAAAGGAAATGAGCATTTGTGGATTGGAGAAATTCAAAAAGTTAATGGAAGGTATTATGGTGTGGTACAAAATAATCCTATTGATGTAAAAGATGTTAAATTTGGTGATTCTGTTGAGGTGCCATTTAATAGAATATCAGATTGGATGTATTATGATGGAGATACAATAAGAGGTGCATTTACTGTGAAAGTTCTAAGAAAAAGCATGTCTGAAATAGATCGAAAAGCAATCGATCCTGAAGGAATGATTTATGAAAAATAATATAAAAAATTATGAAAATAACATTAAATAGACTGAACGAAGATTATTTATTTGAATGTAGCAATTCGCAAGGAAATTCTATTTTATTGGATAATACTTCTCAGCCTGGTGCAAAAGGAGTTTCTCCTATGGAAAGTATTTTGATGGCTGTTGCGGGATGTAGTGGGATAGATGTGGTGTCTATTTTGAAAAAGCAAAGGCAAGAAATTACAGATTTCAAAGCTGAGGTAGAAGGAGAAAGAGTGGTGGTGGATGACGCTAAGCCTTTTAAATCTATTATGGTGAAATTCTTTTTGGAAGGTAAAATAGATGCAAACAAAGCCCAAAAAGCGGCAGAACTTTCTTTCGAAAAATATTGTTCGGTTTCAAAGACCTTAGAACCTAATGTGGAAATTGGCTTTGAAGTCTACTTGAATGGTGAAAAAGTATAATCGTTAAAAAGGCTTTCAGACTATTCTGAAAGCCTTTTTTGATATTATGCAATCCTATGTTTCATCAGTTTTGCTACAGTGGCCGTCCAACCCGTTTGATGAGAAGCTCCAACTCCTCGCCCATTATCTCCATGAAAATATTCGTAGAAGGTGATATAGTCTTTGAAAAATTCATCATGATTAAATTTTTGGTTTCCGCCGTTAAAGGCTCTTTGCCCATTTTCATCTTTCAAGAATATAGAGCACAATCTATTGCTAATATTATGGGCAACCACATCCAGATTTTTTTTGCTACCACTACCTGTAGGCATTTCTACCGTAAAGCTATTTCCGTAGTAGAAGTGAAAACGCTGTAAACTCTCCACAATAAGAAAGTTAATCGGAAACCAAATCGGTCCACGCCAGTTGCTATTGCCTCCAAACATTCGGCTATCACTTTCCGCTGGCGTATAGCGTACAATATTTTCTACACCGTGTACAGAAAACACAAATGGATTTTCTTCATATACTTTAGACATAGCACGAATACCATATTGGCTTAAGAATTCTTTTTCATCTAGCATCCTAGAAAGCACTTTTTTCAGTCTATTTTTACGTAGAATACTCATTAGATGTTTTCTTCCACTGCCTTCTTCTTCCCAATGAGAAACAAGATTAGCAAGTTCTGGTTTGTTTTTTAGTACCCAATCCATCCTTTTTTTGAAATTAGGCATTTTTTCCAAAATATGGTGATCTATAATTTCTACTGCAAACAGTGGGATTAGTCCTACAATACTTCGCAGTCTTAGCGTCACACTTTCACCATTTGCCAACTGTAATACATCGTAGAAAAATCCATCTTCCTCGTTCCAAAGACCAGTTTTATCATTACCCATATTTTCCATGGCTTCTGCAATATAAAGATAGTGCTCAAAAAATTTAATCGCCATATCTTCATATACTTGATAATACTGAGCCAATTCCATCGCGATACGCATCATATTGAGTGCGTACATTGCCATCCAACTGGTGCCATCAGCTTGCTCTAGATGCTCGCCATCATGAAGCTCCATATTTCTATCGAAAGCTCCTATATTATCAAGACCCAAAAAACCTCCTCCAAATATATTTTTTCCATTTTTATCTTTTCTATTGACCCACCATGTAAAATTGAGTAGCAATTTTTGAAATACTTTTTCTAAAAATAATAAATCGGGTTTTCCATTATTTTTTTCATCTATTTTAAAAACTCTAAAACACGACCATGCGTGTACTGGCGGGTTTACATCACTTAGATTCCATTCATAAGCAGGCATTTGTCCGTTGGGATGCATATACCATTCTTTGGTAAGCAAAAGCAATTGATTTTTAGCAAAATCTCCATCAATAATGGCAAAGGGAACACAGTGAAAAGCTAGATCCCAAGTTGCATACCAAGGATATTCCCACTTGTCGGGCATAGAGATAATATCTTTATTGTGTAGATGCTCCCACTCTGTATTTCTAACATGGTTATTAAAATCTCTTGGGGCATTATTATTAGGGTCTCCTTTTAGCCATTTTCCAATATTATAATGATAAAATTGTTTGTTCCAAAGTAGACCAGCAAATGCTTGTCTTTGCACATTTTTTTCATCTTCATTGGGTACATCTTGCTGTATAGTCTCGTAAAAACTATCGGCTTCAGTAATTCTCCCTTCAAATATTTCATCAAATCCAAAGAATGCATCGTCTAACTCATGCGGTGATAATCTAAATTCAAAGATTTCTGATGATTTTGCAGGTATAATAGTTTCTATTACAAATGCTGCTTTGCTCCCTTTTTTTTCTGGATTGGTGGTTTTATGCTGATGAATAATATAATTATTGATGCCATCTTTGTAGTAGGCATTATCTACATGAGGATTGCCGTAGATTCTAGAATAGTTAGTTTCATTATTGCAAAAAACAGCTTCGGCATTTTTATTCTTAGAGTAGAATTTTTTTATTTCTACACTGTCATGGTGTATATTAATACATCCATTTTCATGGGTGTCAAATTGTCCTTGATATTCATTATATCCCCATTTCCAATTGTTTCTAAACCAAACAGTTGGCATTACAAATAGTGGAGCATCGTTATGACTCCTATTACAGATATTGATTCTGACTAAAATATCATTTGTATCAGATTTGCAGTATTCAATAAAAATATCAAAATACTCATCATTGTCAAAAATTCCCGTATCTATAATTTCATATTCCTGCTCCAAGTTGCTTCTTCTAGCATTTTCTTCGATCAGATTTTCATAAGGAAAAGCATTAATGGGATATTTGTAGACCATCTTCATATAACTATGAGTTGGCGTGTTATCTAGATAGTAAAAAATCTCTTTGATGTCTTCACCATGATTACCTTGCGGATTGCTTAGTCCGAAAAATCGCTCTTTGACCTGTTTATCATTTTTGTTCCAAAAAGCCATAGAAAAACAAAAGAGTTGCTTGGTATCCGAGAGTCCAGCAATACCTTCTTCGCCCCAACGGTAGGCATAGCTCTCAGCATTATCATGGGTAGTAAAATTCCATGCATCACCATTGTGACTATAATCTTCACGTACATTTCCCCATTGTCTATTACTTACATAAGGTCCCCAATTGCGCCAATTTGGATCTTGGAGTCTTTGTTTTTCAACATTCATAATTCAACATTTTCCACGCTAAGGTATATTTTTTGATAAATAAAAGCAATTATTTTAAGCTAATTAAATATTAATACTCTCCATCAGAAGCTTATCATTGAGAAAAGAGGAAGATCATTATTTTTTTATAATTATTTAATGAAAATTATATACCTTTGTACCATTCGATCATACACATATTGAAAATGTTATCAAGAAAGGTTGAGGGATTAGACCCTATGAAGCCTTGGCAACCCTTTAGGAAAGTAAAGAAGGTGCTACGTTCTACCAAAATTATTTTTTTGGACAGATAACTTACTGAAGTTCTATTCAGCCATTTCCTGTGGCATTTTCAAATTTATTTAAGATTATATAAATTGAAAACAGAACTGAAAACCTTTATTTTATCCTACACTACCTATTCTAATAAAGAATATCAAATTCCGCTTAGCTATCAGCTTTTTGGCAAACGCTTATTTTCGGCACCTATTATCATGGTGAACCATGCGCTGACTGGCAATTCTGATGTTGCGGGAGAAAAAGGCTGGTGGAAAACACTTGTAGGAAATCAAAAAACAATTGATACTTCCCAGTTTACTATTATATGCTTTAATATTCCAGGCAATGGATATGATGGCGTATTATTAGATCGATACGAAGATTTTAGCATTCGCGACATAGCACAACTATTCCTAAATGGTTTAAAATATCTCAATATACATAAACTTTATGCTCTAATTGGTGGCTCTATAGGTGGCTCTATCGGTTGGCAAATGATGGCGTTAGAAAAAAATCTTGCAGAAAAATTTATTCCTATTGCTACAAATTACAAAACTACAGATTGGATGTATGCTCAGTGCATCATTCAAAAGTGTCTATTAGAGTCAACCCATCAACCGTTAGAAAAAGCAAGAATGCATGCCATGTTATGCTATAGAACTCCAGAATCTATCAATTCTAGATTTAAGAGGGAGAAAGATGAAATGCAGCAGCAACTTCAATCTCAAAATTGGCTAGAATATCATGGTAAAGAGCTTAACGATAGATTTAGTTTAGAGGCTTACTGGCTTGTTAATCATTTATTAACAACGATGAGTGTTACCGAAGAGGAGATTAGTAGTATCAATGCAAACATTAGTATTGTATCCATAGATACAGATCTATTTTACCCTGCCTCAGAAAACCAATTGACTTTCGAACTCCTAAAGAATAAAAATAAAAATGTGCGTCATTTCGTAATCAGTTCTATCCATGGTCATGACGCATTTTTAATGGAATACAAACAATTAAATATGATAATAAATACAATTTTCGATCATGAAAAATAATAGTGATAGCAACGAGATTAAATTTTTTAAACACAGATCCATCATAAAATTTGAAGGAGAAGATTTCTTGGGTGAAATTGGTGTAGACGGGAGAATATTCAAAGCGCTTACATTAGCAAGGATAAGTGTAGGCGTAATTTCTCAACAAGCGATAGAAAACGGTTTATCGATATTAGTAAATGAAGCAGATTCTGAGAAAGCCGTGAATTGCCTAATAGAAGAATTCGCACCTGAAAGAAAAGATGGAAAAGTTTCTCAAATTTATAGTATTAATAATGTTTCTGTTTTGGGTTTTGTAACCAAAGACTACAACAAAATATTATCAGAACTCGCTAGAAATAATGTATTTCCATTACTTCTAAATCAGATTGCTAGCCAAAATAGAGTGAATATCGTAGTGGCATCTTCACAAGATGAAAAAACTAAAAATGTCATAGAAGCTGAAATTTTCAAAAAACCAAAAACAGTTCACTTGGCAATAATCGGACACGGAAATGTAGGAAAAGCTTTAATAGACCAAATTTTATCAACTTCTGAAGAAATAAAAAGAAGAAAAAAAATAGATCTTAAAATTGTTGCAATTGCCAACTCCAAAAAGATTGCTTACAATAAATTCGGCTTCGATGAAAATTGGAAAGTTGAAGTTGCCAACGCAACTTCGACATCAGATATGTCAGAATTAATTCAGTTTTCACAAGAAAATCAGTTAGAAAACCTCATTGTGGTGGATAATACAGCAAGTAGCGATTTTGTACAAAACTATCAACTATTGGCAGAAAATGGTTTCGATCTCGTTTCGTCTAATAAAGTATTTAATACTTTGCCGATAGAGCAGTATCGAAATCTGAGATATACACTAAGCAAAAAAAATAGAAAATATCTTTACGAAACCAATGTAGGAGCAGGATTGCCGTTGATTGATACGATTAAATTACTGCATCTTTCAGGGGAAAATATTACCAGAATAAAAGGCGTTTTTTCAGGAACTTTGAGTTACGTTTTCAATAATTTTTGTTTAAGAGAAGAGAAATTTTCAACCATTATTAAAGAAGCAATGGAAAAAGGGTTTACAGAACCCGATCCACGTGAAGATTTATCTGGAAATGATGTGGCGCGCAAACTTTTAATTTTAGCGAGAGAACTAGATTTGATTAATGAATTTTCAGATATCAACATTCAAAATTTAGTTCCTGTAAATCTTTTAGATATCAAGAAAGAAGAATTTATTGCTCGTTTGCAAGAATTAGATGAAGAATATCAAAAAATAAAAGAAAATCAAGAACCGAATCATGTACTTCGTTACGTTGGCGATTTACATGGCGATTTGAATAAAGACAAAGGAGAATTAGATGTTAAACTAATTTCCGTTCCCGCAAGCTCCGCTTTAGGACAACTGAAAGGTTCGGATTCCATTTTTGAAATTTATACAGAAAGTTACGTTGAAAATCCTATCGTTATTATGGGGGCCGGAGCTGGAGCAAAAGTTACCGCAAGAGGAGTTTTCGGAGATATTTTAAGATTGAGTGAAACGAAATAAGAAATCAACATTTTAAATTACCAAAATGAGTCATATACATCATCCAAAATCAGAAAATTTCGAAACCCTTGCGGTTCGTACGCAAACGGAACGTTCTCAATTTGATGAACATTCAACGCCTTTGTATCTCACGTCGAGCTTCGTTTTCGAAGATGCAGAAGATATGCGCGCCAGTTTTGCAGAAGAAAAAGAAAAGAATTTATACAGCCGTTTTTCGAATCCTAACGTTACGGAATTTGTTAATAAAATTGCCAAGATGGAAGGAGCCGAATCGGGTTACGCCTTCGCAACAGGAATGGCGGCCATTTATTCCACCTTGGCGGCATTGTTAAGCGCGGGCGACCACATATTAAGTTGCCAATCCGTGTTTGGTTCTACACACACGTTGTTTACAAAATATTTTCCGAAATGGACCATCAACACGACGTATTTCAAAGCTGAGGAAGAAAACGATATCGAAAAGTACATTCAACCCAATACCAAAATTTTATATTTAGAAACGCCGACCAATCCTGCGATTGAAGTTTTAGATTTAGAATTAATGGGCAAAATTGCGAAAAAACACAATTTACTATTCATTGTGGATAACTGTTTTGCAACGCCTTATTTGCAACAACCCATTAAGTTCGGAGCGGACATCGTCGTGCATTCTGCAACGAAGTTAATTGATGGTCAAGGTCGCGTATTAGGTGGTGTAGCGGTGGGTTGCGAGGATCTGATTCGTGAAATTTATTTATTTGCTAGAAATACAGGTCCGGCAATGTCACCTTTCAATGCTTGGGTACTTTCCAAAAGTTTAGAAACGCTTGCTATTAGAGTAGAAAAGCATTGTGAAAATGCCGTGAAAGTAGCTGAATTTCTAGAAAATCATCCAAATGTTGAATTGGTGAAATACCCATTCTTACCGTCGCATCCCAATTACGAAACGGCCAAAAAACAAATGAAATTAGGTGGAAACATTGTTGCTTTCGAAGTAAAAGGTGGTATTGAAGGAGGTAGAAATTTCTTGAACAGAATAAAAATGTGTTCGCTTTCTGCTAACTTGGGAGATACCCGAACAATTGTTACACATCCTGCTTCTACAACACATTCTAAACTTTCTGATGATGAGAGAAACGAAGTCGGAATCACGCCAGGTTTGGTGCGTTGTTCCGTAGGTTTAGAAAATGTAGAAGATATTATTGCCGATTTGAAACAAGCGTTAGATTAAATTGGTTATCAGTTGATAGTTGTCAGTTTTTGGTAAAAATAGTGAGATGAAAAAGGAATATACAGAATTAGAAGTTTGGCAAGAGTCTAGAAAATTGGTGAATTTAGTTTATACTCTCACAAAGAAATTCCCTAAAGAAGAGATATTTGGTTTAACTAATCAAATTCGAAGAGCTGCTATTTCTATATCGTCAAATATTGCCGAAGGTTGTGGAAGAAGAACAGCAAACGACACTATTCAATTTTTACATATTGCAAGAGGTTCGGTTTATGAGCTGGAAACACAATTATACTTATCATTAGATCAAAACTATATATCTGATGAAGATTTTAAATCTGTTGCAGAAAAAATTCTTTCCTGCAAAAAATTATTAAATGGTTTTATTAACTATTACAAAACATTTCAAAAATGAGTACTCAAAATATTAATCGAGTTGTTGCTGATAACCGACAACCGTTAGCCAATAACCAAAAACTATATAAAGCCATTTCTGAAAGAATCCTCATTCTCGACGGAGCGATGGGAACAATGCTTCAGCGATACAAATTTGAAGAAGAAGATTATAGAGGAGAAAGATTTAAAGAGTGGAAATCTCCCTTGAAAGGAAATAACGATTTGCTTTCTTTAACCCAGCCACAAGCAATTGCTGAAGTTCATCGTAAATATTTGGAAGCTGGTGCTGACATCATCGAAACCAATACTTTTTCGGGGACAACTATTGCAATGGCGGATTATCATATGGAAAATTTGGTCTATGAACTTAACTTCGAATCGGCAAAAATTGCTCGTCAAGTTTGCGATGAATTCACGGCTCAAAATCCTAATAAACCTAGATTTGTTGCAGGATCTATCGGACCAACCAACAGAACTGCAAGTTTAAGTCCAGACGTTAACGATCCTGGTTATCGTGCGATTACTTTTGACGAATTAAGAGTTGCTTACAAACAACAAGCAGAAGCTTTGCTAGACGGAGGCTCTGATATTCTTTTGGTAGAAACTATTTTCGATACTTTAAATTCGAAAGCCGCACTTTTTGCGATAGATGAAATTCAAGAAGAACGAGGAATTCAAATTCCAATTATGGTTTCAGGAACCATTACCGACGCTTCCGGACGAACCTTGAGCGGACAAACTGCAGAAGCATTTTTAATCTCTATTTCTCATCTTAATTTGTTGAGTGTTGGTTTTAATTGCGCTTTGGGTGCAAAACAATTAACGCCTTATCTAGAAGCCATTTCTGCACAATCAGAATTCGGTATATCTGCGTATCCCAATGCAGGTTTACCTAATGCTTTCGGTCAATACGACGAATCTCCAGAACAAATGGCAGAACAAATTAAAGAGTATCTAGAAAAAGGGCTCATTAATATTATCGGTGGTTGCTGCGGAACAACGCCGCCACACATCAAAGCAATCGCTGATTTAACGAAGAATTATAAACCAAGACGGTTGAGAGTTAATAGTTGATGGTTGTCGGATTTTAATAATAGAGAAAAATGGATTTCACAAAAATTAGAAGTTTGGACAGAGTTTAGAAAGCTTACCAATTTATTTTATAGCACTTCAAAGCAATTTCCTAAGGAAGAGCAGTTTGGTTTAACCAATCAAATGAGAAGAAGTTCTGTTTCTATACCTTCTAATATTGCTGAAGGATGTGGTAGGCAATCTTCTAAAGAGACCATCCATTTTTTGTATATCGAGAAAGGTTCGCTTTTCGAATTAGAAACTCAAATTTATATAGCATTGGATCAAAATTATATTATAAAATAAGAATTTGAAGTCCTAAACCTTCAAGCTCTTATTTGCAAAAAATTAATTAATGGATTTATTAATTATTACAAAAAATTAAACGATGGGAAATAACATATATCCAACAACCGACAATCAACAACTGACACCCAAATATTTAAAATTATCAGGTTTAGAACCACTCATTATCACTCCAGAATCCAATTTTATTAATGTTGGGGAACGTACCAATGTGGCGGGTTCTAAGAAATTTTTACGATTAATAAAAGAAGAAAAATTTGCGGAGGCCCTTGATATTGCAAGAAATCAAGTGGAAGGTGGTGCGCAAGTCTTAGACGTTAATTTTGATGATGGTTTGATTGATGGAAAAGCATCAATGGTGAAATTCCTGAATTTAATTGCTTCAGAACCTGATATTGCTAGAATTCCGATTATGATAGACTCTTCTAAATGGGAGATTTTGGAAGCTGGATTGCAAGTTGTACAAGGAAAAGCGGTGGTGAATTCCATTTCTTTGAAAGAAGGTGAAGAGGAATTTATCAAGCACGCAAAAGCAGTAAAACGTTATGGTGCGGCAGTAATTGTGATGGCTTTTGATGAGGTTGGACAAGCTGATAATTACGAAAGACGTTTGGAAATTAGCAAACGTTCTTATGATATATTAGTAAATAAAGTTGGTTTTCCTGCGGAAGATATAATTTTCGATCTCAATATTTTCCCTGTCGCAACGGGAATGGATGAGCATCGTAGAAATGCCATCGATTTTATTGAAGCTACAAAATGGATTCGCGAAAATCTTCCTCACGTTTCAGTGAGTGGTGGCGTTTCCAATGTTTCGTTTTCGTTTCGTGGGAACGATTCAGTGCGAGAAGCGATGCACTCTGTTTTCTTGTATTATGCTATCAAAGCGGGAATGAATATAGGAATCGTGAATCCTACAATGTTGGAAGTGTACGACGAAATACCAAAAGAATTATTAGAATTGGTGGAAGATGTGATGCTCGACAGAAGAGATGATGCAACCGAGAGATTGCTCGATTATTCTGAAAGGGTAAAGTCTACCAAAAAAGAAAAGGCAGAAGATTTGGCTTGGCGCGATATGCCTTTACAAGATAGAATAACACACGCTTTGGTAAAAGGAATTGATCGTTTTATTGAAGAAGATGTGGAAGAAGCTCGTCAACAAGCCGAAAAACCATTGCACGTTATCGAAATTAATTTGATGACGGGGATGAGCGTTGTTGGTGATTTATTCGGAAGTGGAAAAATGTTTTTGCCGCAAGTGGTAAAATCTGCTCGTGTGATGAAAAAAGCCGTAGCGTATCTTCAACCCTTTATTGAAGCCGAAAAAGATGGTACAAGACCAGCGAACGGAAAAATTTTGATGGCAACTGTAAAAGGCGATGTTCACGATATTGGAAAAAATATTGTGAGTGTGGTTTTGGGTTGCAATAATTATGAAATAATAGATTTGGGCGTTATGGTTCCTGCCGAAAAGATTATCCAGACGGCGATTGATGAAAATGTAGATGTGATTGGATTGAGTGGTTTGATTACTCCAAGTTTGGACGAAATGGTACATCTCGCTGCTGAATTGGAAAGAAGAAATCTTAATTTTCCTTTAATGATCGGTGGTGCAACAACTTCTAAAGCGCATACTGCGGTAAAAATTGCTCCGAAATACGGAAATACAGTCGTTCACGTTAATGATGCTTCTAGAGCGGTTGGTATTGTGAGTTCGCTTTTAAATAAAGAAAAATCAAACGGATATAAATTAGAGTTAAGAAACGATTACGAGGAGTTTCGTGAGAAATTCTTGAATCGTCAAGTGGACAAAGAATATGTTTCCATTAAAGAAGCTCGCGAGCAAAAATTTAAAATCGATTGGGAAAAAGAAGAAATTTTCCAACCGAAAAATTTGGGTGTAAAAGTGATTGAATGTCAAAATCTTGAAGAATTGGTTGATTTCATCGACTGGAGTCCATTTTTTAGGAGTTGGGATTTGCACGGAAAATATCCACAGATTTTAACTGATAAAGTTGTTGGAGTTCAAGCGACAGAATTATTTGATGATGCTAAAAAAATGCTTCTAAAAATCATTAATGAAAAATTATTGGTTGCAAAAGCAGTTTTCGGAGTTTTTCCAGCCAACTCGAATGAGGAAGATGATATTGAATTAAAGAATGGAGAAAAAACTTTCTTTTTCAGAACACTTCGTCAACAATTGAAAAAGTCGGAAGGGAAAGATTATTTGGCTTTATCGGATTTTATCGCTCCAAAATCGTCTAATAAAACCGATTATGTTGGTGCTTTTTGTGTAACTGCAGGTTTTGGAACCGATGAATTGGCTAAAAAATATGAGGACGAAAACGATGATTATTCTGCCATTATGGTGAAAGCATTGGCGGATCGTTTTGCAGAAGCCTTTGCTGAATATTTGCACAAAAAAGTAAGAACCGATTTTTGGGGATATTCTTACGATGAAAATTTGAGTAATGAAGATTTAATTTCAGAGAAATATAAAGGAATTCGTCCCGCTCCAGGGTATCCCGCTTGTCCAGATCATTTGGACAAACTGACGATTTGGGATTTATTGAAAGTGAAAGAAAATATTGACGTAACACTTACCGAAAGTTTGGCGATGTGGCCAACAGCGGCGGTTTCTGGCTATTATTTCGGAAGTCCCCACGCCAAATATTTTGGAGTTGGAAAAATAAAAGAAGATCAATTAGAAGATTTTGCAAAACGTAAAAATGTTGATTTGGATTATGCTAAAAAATGGCTTTCTCCAAATTTGGCAGACTAAAAGTTGCGTAAGCGATGGTAGCGGATATCCTTTTATAAGCAAAGGAAAAAGCATTGGAATAAAAGATAGTAGCGAACGTAGCGACCCGAGTATTGGCAAAAGCTTTGGCAAGGGATACGCCCAATAAAAAATTAAAATTATAAGTAATGAAAGTTACCGAACATATAGAAAAAGCGAACGGAAAGCCGTTGTTTTCGGTGGAGATTTTACCTCCATTGAAAGGGCAAAACGTGGGTTGTACCTTCAAAACTTTGGATCCTTTGGTGGAGATGAAGCCTGCCTTTATAGACGTAACCTATCATCGAGAGGAATACATTTATAAACAAAAGGAAAATGGATTGTTGAAGCAGTACCAAGTGCGAAAAAGACCTGGAACGGTGGCGATTTGTGCGGCAATACAAAATCATTATAAAATTGATGCAATTCCGCATTTGATTTGTGGCGGTTTTACGAAAGAAGATACGGAAGATGCGTTGATTGATCTTAATTTTTTGGGGATTGATAATGTTTTGGTACTTCGTGGAGATCCTATAAAAACGGAAAAAACTTTTGCTTCAGAACCTGGTGGACATTCTTACGCTTCGGAATTGATTGAGCAAATTAACGGTCTTAATCACGGGAATTATTTGGATGATGAGCTGCAAGAAACTCAGAATATGGATTTTTGCATCGGAATTGCGGGTTATCCTGAGAAGCATTTTGAGTCTCCGAATTTAGCAATGGATCTCTACTATCTAAAGAAAAAAGTAGAATTGGGCGCAGATTATATCGTGACGCAGATGTTTTTTGATAATCAAAAATATTTTGATTTTGTAAAGAAATGTCGTGAAATGGATATCAACATTCCTATTATTCCGGGAATTAAGCCGTTGACTACTTTTGGACATTTAACATCTATTCCTAAGAATTTTTATATTGACTTGCCAGAAACTTTAGCCATGGAAGTTTTGAAAGCGAAAGATAAAGAAGCCATTAAACAAATTGGCTTGGAATGGTGTATTAATCAATGTAAAGAATTGCTGGAATTTGGCGTTCCAGGATTGCATTTTTACACCATGAGTAACTCCAGCAATACACAAAAAGTAGCGAATGCTTTGTTTTAAAAATAAAAAACCTCATCGGACTGATGAGGTTGTTGATTTATAGGGTAGGATGTCTTTCAAATTCTTTATCACGATCGAATAAATATCTGTAAGTAGAAAACGTTCTGGTAGTTTCTGTTTCCAGATGTTTGGCAAGTCCTAGCATTTTGGGGTTAAAATCTCCAATCCATTGCATTTCAAAATCTTTAAAATTCGTGTTTTTTCGGATGTGCTCGGTACCTTCTATAATCATATACCCTTCAATCCCTTTGTTTTGCCATTCTGGTACTACGCCAAAAATTAGTCCTACCATTTTGGTATTGGTTTTCGTAGCTTTATAATACAAGAATTTTAGTTTTTCCCACAATCCAAATTTCCCATTTAGAAATTTAAACCATTGGTTGAGGTCAGGGATATTGATCCACATGGCAATAGGATTTCCGTTCTCATAAGCAAACCATGCGATATGTTCGTTCATCACGGGTTTCATATTCCTAAAGGTCTTTTTTACTTCTTCTAGAGACATTTGTTTTCCACTACCATGGCTTTCCCAAGATTTATTATAAATGACGAAAAAATCGTGAGCAAAATCATCTATATTTTTCTTATTGACAGGTTTCGCAGAAAATATTGGGTTTTTAGAATGCTTGGCGTGCATCAAATTCAAAATTCTAGAGGTAGAATCATGTATTTTTCTACTAAAACACAACTGATTGTAATAAGATTTGAAACCATAATTTTCAAACAAATCTTTATAATAAGGAAAGTTATAATTCATTCCGTACAAAGGTTCAGAATAGCCATCTACCAAAATACCCCAAAATTTATCTCTTTCTCCAAAGTTAATGGAGCCATCCATCGCTTCCATGCCCTTATCTTGTAGCCATTTTTTACAAAAATCAAAAATAAAATTAGCAGTATCTTGGTCGTTTATGCAATCGAAAAAACCAATTCCGCCGGTGGGTTGGCTCTGTATGTATTGACGATCTATAAAAACCGCAACTTTACCAACAGTTTCATTTTTATCATTTTTAAACAAAAATCTCTTGCACTCGCCGTGTTCGAAGAAAGGGTTTTTTGAAGGATCAAAGGTTGCTTCTATATCATTATCTAGCGGTCTTATATAAGATTTATCGTTTTTATAAAGTCTATCTGGGAAATCTAGAAACTCTTTTTTTTGTGCAGAATTATTCATTTCTTCAACCGTAATCATCATTTGTAGGCTAAAATATATAGGATTAGAACATTTATTTGATAAGATATGAAATACAGAAATTAATTTTATCCGTATTTTTGTTGCAAAATAAATAAAAAATGGTTGATTTTACCGATAACGATGATGATATTTTCACAGGAACAGAACATACACCTATACGAGAAGATGCTTTTGATAAATCGCCACAAGAAAAAATAGAAAAAATCACAGCACTTTTTGGCGAGATTATGGAAACTTTGGGTCTAGATATGGAAGACGATTCCCTGAAGGATTCTCCAAAACGTGTAGCCAAAATGTATGTGAACGAGATTTTCGGAGGGCTTTTACCTGAAAACAAACCAGGAATATCCACTTTTTCAAACAAATACAAATACCGCCAAATGTTGGTGGAAAAAGATATTACCGTATATTCATTCTGCGAGCATCATTTCTTGCCTATTATTGGGCGCGCGCACGTTGCTTATATATCCAACGGCGATGTTATTGGGCTATCAAAAATCAACAGAATTGTAGATTATTACGCCAAAAGACCTCAAGTACAAGAGAGATTGACCATGCAGATTGTTAATGCGCTAAAAGAAGCTTTAGGAACCAACAATGTAGCTTGTATTATAGATGCTAAGCACCTTTGTGTGAATTGTAGAGGGATCAAAGATACTGCGAGTTCTACCATTACCGCAGAGCTTTCTGGGATTTTCAGAACCAACCCAATTACTCGCCAAGAATTTCTACATTATGTAGGAAGCCACGCAAAAATAGATTAACAATGATTATATTTAGAAAAGTTTTAACGTCCATTTTCAGCACCACAATTATTTGTTGTAGCTAGATATACGTTTATAGCTAAACTTTTTTATTTGGGCAGCTATTTCCGCCAACCGCTCCCGCTTTTTTTCGTAAGCTGAGCATTCGCTCAGCTTACGAAAAAAGAGCTCCGCTCAAGTCGGGCTGCAATATTCACATCATATCAATAATGTGGAACCAAATAAACAATGACAACTCATTTTTTAATCATCATCATTTAATAATAAAAAATATGCAACTAAAAATATACAACTCACTCAAAGCAGAAAAAGAAATCTTTACACCCATACTAGAAGGTAACGTTGGGATGTATGTCTGCGGACCTACAGTCTACAGCAATGTGCATTTGGGGAATGTAAGAACTTTTCTATCTTTCGATTTTATCTATAGAAGTTTGATGCATCTTGGGTACAAAGTGAGATATGTGAGAAATATTACAGATGCAGGACATCTTACAGACGATGGCGATGTAAACAACGATAGATTCGTAAAACAAACGCGTCTAGAAAAACTTGAACCTATGGAAATTGTACAAAAGTACACGGTAGATTTTCATAAAGTTTTAGATTGGTTCAATCTTCTTCCACCCAATATCGAGCCTACAGCAACAGGACACATTGTAGAGCAAATAGAACTTACAGAAAAGCTTATAGAAAAAGGATTCGCTTACGAAAGTAATGGTTCTGTCTATTTTGATGTTTTAGAATACAACAAAAGAGGACTCAACTATGGTGAGTTATCAAAACGTAATATAGAAGAGCTTTTCGCAAATACTAGAGATCTAGATGGACAAGGCGAAAAGAAAAATCCACAAGATTTTGCCCTTTGGAAAAAAGCTTCTCCAGCACACATTATGCGTTGGAATTCTCCTTGGGGAGAAGGTTTCCCCGGTTGGCACCTAGAATGTACTGCGATGAGTACAAAATATCTAGGAGACAAATTTGATATCCACGGAGGCGGTATGGATTTAAAATTTCCTCACCACGAGTGCGAAATTGCTCAAGGTAAAGCTTGTAACGATGTAGAACCTGTGAACTATTGGATGCATGCCAATATGTTGACCATGAATTCTCAACGTATGAGTAAATCTACAGGAAATTACATCCTTCCACAGCAATTAATCTCTGGAGAAAACGATTTTTTCGAGAAACCTTTTCATCCAACTATTGTACGATTTTGTTTCTTACAAGCGCATTACAGAAGTGTTTTGGATATCTCGAATGACGCAATGTTAGCAAGCGAGAAAGGCTTTACAAGATTAATGGAAGCGATGAAGGTATTGCAATCTATCTCTGCAAACGATGCAGTAGAATCTGGTTTCAGACTTTCAGATTGGAAGAACAAAGCATACGAAGCGCTTACAGACGATTTTAATTCACCAATTCTTATTGCGCATTTATTCGAGGCTGTGAAGTTTATTTTTGCCCTTAAAGAGGGTAAAGAAACAATTTCTTCTGCAGATTTAGAAGATTTGAAATCTACATTACACGCATTTATTTTTGACGTTTTAGGATTGCAACAGATTGAAGAAAACAATAATGAGAAGTTGGATCAGACTCTTCAAGTTTTAATAGAATTGAGAAATCAAGCTAGAAAATCTAAGAATTTCGATCTTTCAGACCAAATTAGAGACAAATTGTTGGCAGAAGGAATAGAGCTTAAAGACAGCAGAGAAGGAACTTCTTACGTGATCAATTAACATTATTAAGTTCTCAAAATAAATATTTTTAAATAAAAAAATGATGCTTTTTCAAAATAGTAGAAAATTTGAGCAGCGAATACAAAAATTTGTTAACTTAGTCATTACAAAATGGTTAAGACTCTAAAATCTACAAAATGAAAAAACATTTATTCCCTATAGTCTTGTTGTTGCTAGGAAGTACACTTTCTGCACAGCAAGACTTTTTTGCTATCACAGGCAAAATTTCTCCAACTATTCAGTTCAACGATATTCGATCTTTGGATCTTTCAAAAAGTAATGGTGATGAGATTTTATTTTCGGTAAACGCTGAACCAAAGATTTTTTCTCAAGCTAGAAAATCTGCGATTACAGAAGATAAGAACGCTTATGGAAACTCACAATCTACCACATTAGCAGCTCTTGCCTTGGAGCCAAATAGCGAAAATCTTGTTTATATGCCTATGTTTTCGTCTAATATTTATGTGTACAATCCAAAAACTAAAGAGACAATATTAGTAGAAAACGAAGTTGCAAGAGTTTCAGCTTGTGATATCAATTCTCACATTACAAGGATGACTACGGGTGCTGATGGTTCTATCTACGCAATGAATAATTCTGGAACGCAGTTTATTCAAATTAGCAAGAAAAACAATCAATATTCCGTAAAAGATTTAGGGATTGTAAAAGATGATTCTTCTAATGGTAAAAACTCATTTACTGTTGTAGAAACAGGTTTTGGTGGTGATATTATCGCAGATGCAGACCATAATTTCTATGTATTTTCAACTTCCGGAAATGTATTTAAAATTTTAACTAAAGAATTACAGGCTAAGTTTATTGGTAAAATAGAAGGTTTACCAGAGAAATATTCGGTGAACGGCGCAGCAGTAAATGCGAAAGGAAATATTGTGATTGCTAGCGCAAAAGGCGGATCTTTATTTGAGGTACATTTAAAAGATTTGGTTGCTCAAAAGATTTCAGGAGAAAATACTCAGCCTATTTATGATTTGGCGAGTAAATATATTTTAAATGAAAAAATGAATATTTCCACTAGTACGCTAGACATAGATATTTACCCAACAAAAGTAGATCAAAATATATTGAATATAAAAGTTAATGACAATCAGGTTAAAGGAAATTTAACCCTAAAAATATTTGATATTGCAGGTAGAGAAAACCTGAAACAACAGATATCTCCAACCAATGGTAGAGTAGATAACCAAATACATCTTACCAATTTTGTAGTGGGTTCTTATATTGCAACCCTCACCGATGAAAAAGGAAATATTATTCTTTCTAAAAAAATAGTAGTTACCAAATAATAGATTAAATAATAAGATTGCTAGTATGCTCTTTCTGACTTTAAGAAAGGGCATTTTTATTAAATAAATAATTAGACAATTTAAATTTTTAAATTTTATGATGTATTTTTATAGAAAAATTTGTAGATGAAATTATATTTTAAAGTTAATTATAAGGTTAACTTGGGCGAAACATTAGATTGGGTGTTGCTAGAAAAGGGAATGCCTAGTAAAAAATATAAAATGTTTTTAGTAAACCAAGATGTTTGGAATGTAGAAATTGAGATTTTTAGTAAAACTGTTTCCTATCATTATCAAGTTGTTGATAAAAATGGAAACACTGTGCGATCAGAATTTAGTCCGCACTATTTATCTATCCCAGAAAGCTTCAAGGCACTAGCAATTGAGGATGTCTGGAACAATAAAAATTTTCCCGAAAACTATCTAAATAATAAGGTATTTTATAATAAACTCTATAATTTCAATCCTCAAAAGAATGTCATTCAGGAAAATTGTACGCATCTGTTTAGGATAGAAGCACCTATATATAACCCAGATTGGTGTATTGTTTTGATAGGTAATAGTACTGAACTTGGTGGTTGGGAATATGATAAAGCTTTACCATTATTTCATACTAGTTATGGAGTTTGGGAACTATCTTTACGCATAGAACAACCTCAAACAATTGAATATAAATATGCTATTTTCGATAATAAACTAGGAAAAATAGTAGAGGTGGAAACTGGGGAAAACAGAATGGCTTCCCCCAATTCGCAGAAAGGAATATTGCATGTACAGAATGATCATTATTTCAAATTCAGTGCTTACCAAATGTATCATGCTGCAGGCGTTGCAATCCCAGTATTTTCTATAAGAACAGAGCAGGGATTTGGAGTAGGAGAATTTTCTGATATCAAAAAATTAGCAGATTGGGCGAGTAACACTTCTCTAAGTGTTCTTCAGATATTGCCTATCAATGATACTACGGCAAACTATTCTTGGACGGATTCTTACCCGTATGCAGCAGTTTCTGTTTATGCATTACATCCTCAATATATCTATTTAGAAAATTTAGAATTCAAAATACCTAAAGACTTAGTTACTAGTTATAATGAAGATAAATTATATTTAAATAGTTTAGAATTAATTGATTATGAGAAAATGATTGCTGGTAAATGGAAGTATTTGAAGGCCATTTTTCAAGCAGAACACGCAGTAATTCTTAATGATCATTTATTTAAAAAATTTATCAAAGACAACGAACATTGGTTAATTCCTTATGCAGCATTTTGTGTACTAAGAGATGAAAATAATACACCCAATTTCAACCTTTGGACATCACATTCCATCTGCAGAGCGGAGGAGATCAACCAATTTTTCTCCCCAAAAAGCGATTATTATGAAGCTACAATGCTTCATGCTTGGGTACAATATCAGCTTCATCTTCAGTTGACAGATGCTATAGAATATACACATCAACTAGGGATTTCTGTAAAAGGAGATTTGCCTATAGGCATCTACAGACATTCTGTAGAGGCGTGGACGGAACCTGAACTTTTTGGGATGGATTTCCAGGCAGGTGCACCACCAGATCAATTTACGGAGTTGGGTCAAAATTGGGAATTTCCCACTTATAATTGGGAAGCGATGAAAGCCAATAATTACCAATGGTGGAAAAATAGATTCAAAGCATTAGAGCAGTATTTTGATGCCATGAGAATAGATCATATTTTGGGGTTTTTCAGAATTTGGAGAATGCCCATTTCTGCAACCCAAGGTATACTAGGTTATTTCTATCCTGCAGTGCCAGTTTCACAGGAAGAATTTAATGCAAGGAATATCCCTTTTAATTATAATCGATATTGTAGACCTTATATCAATGATCAGATTTTAACTGATTATTTCGGTGAAAATAAAGAATTCGTATTTCGTTTTCTAGATTCGAATGAAGACGGTACTTATTATTTTAAAATTGAGTTCGATACCCAAAGAAAGCTTACAGATTATTTTTCCGAGAATCCTGAGGGATCTATTCAGGATAGTTTGATTAGTTTGTGCGCTAATGTTTTATTTTTAACAGAGGAAGTAAAAGGTGAACAGGTTTATCACCCTAGATTCAATGTCTATCAAACCGCCTCCTATCACTATCTTTCGGATGGGGAAAAATCTGGCATTTATGAACTTTATAATGATTATTTTTTCAAGAGACAAGATTATTTGTGGAAAGAGAAAGCTATGGAAAAACTTCCTGTAATACTCAATTCTACTAGGATGTTAATCTGTGGAGAAGATCTAGGTATGGTACCAGATTGTGTTCCTGAGGTGATGGATGAACTTGCAATAGTTGCGCTAAAAGTCCAAAGAATGCCATCAGATAATATCTCTTTCTACGATCCAAAAAATGCGGACTACCTAAATGTGGTAACGGCATCATCGCATGATAGTTCTACTTTGAGACAGTGGTGGAAGGAAGATACAGATCTTACACAGAATTACTATAATCATCAATTAAATCAGTATGGTGAGGCGCCTAAAATCCTAGAACCTGAGTTAGCTGAAATAATTATGAAACAGCATCTGTATAATGATGCCATGTTGGCTATTTTCCCATTACAAGAATTTTTGGCAACCGACAGAGAACTTACCAACCCAAATATGGATAATGAGCGAATAAATAATCCGGCTGTTTTTCCTCATTATTGGAGATATAGAATGCATATTAATATGAATGTGCTTTTGGAGAGTGAAAAATTTAACAATAAAATAAAAGGCTGGGTAGTTGATAGTGGTAGGTCTTAATTAAAGTTTTATTATTGTAAATCAATACGTTAAAATATTTTTAGAAGAAGTTTTACTTTAGGGTTTAACTTCTTTTTTTTATTTATATCCAAAAGATAAGAAAGACAAGTTGGTATTTGTTGATCTATAAAATTAAATAAAATGAAAAAAATAATATTCGGTTTATTATTAGTAGCAGGTACTTTTACTTTTGCACAACAATATCCAAACAACGGCTGGGGAGATGATAGCTATTACGGAAATAATGACGGTTATGATGATTATGATCAAAATAATTTCCCAGATGATTATTATTACAATTATCCGCAAAACTATTATCCGCAAGAGTATTACCAAAGTTACTACAACGACTACAGAAATAGTGTTATCAATATCAATTGGAATTCTTTTTTCCAGCAAAATAGATTGAGTAGAGCACAAATAGATCAAATATTATATCTAAATAATTTGTACTCTAGTTTCTCATCTTGGAATAATTTTTACCAAAACAACCCTGATAGATGGTATTATGATAGATTCTACGCGATGGAAAGAATTCTAGGACCAAGAGTTTTTGTAATCTTCCAAAACAACTATTATCAAGGACATCGTCCAACGGTTTATTTTCAAAATTATAGAAGAACCTACTACGTACCAAGATATGCAGTAATGCCAAGATATAGAAATGTAAACGTAAATGTATACAGAGTAGATAGAAGTCAATTTAGAAGACTAGATAACCCTTCTTTCAAAGTTTTTGCCTCAGCTAGAAACAATGGTTTCAGAGAAGGTGGTGTAAAGGCTAATTCTAATAATGGATTTAGAAACCCTAGTAGAGTCTCCCAGATCAATTCATCTCTAGGCAATAGTAATATCGGGGTAAGAAATCCTAATAATGGAGGAAGAGGAAATTCTAACAATGGGGGATTCCGCAATGGGGGAGTAAATCACCCTAGACAAGAAACTCCTAAAGTTGTGAATAATTCTACAAGGGGTAACAATGGTTTTAGAAATCAATCTAGAAATGAGAAATCTGCTCCGAGAATACAAAATTCGGGTCCGAGACAACAGCATAATAATGGCCAGGTAAAGGGTGGAGGTTTTAGATGAAGCCTTAGAAAAAACGAAAGTTCATAATTTGTGTTTTGAGTGTTGGAGATTAGGTTTTGTTGCCTGATCTCCTTTTTTTTTCAAAATATGTTAATTTATAACAATAAAACTTTAACAAATTTTATGAATATTGCATTTAACTTACGCCTTTTTTGATCATCAAACAAATGTAACAAAACAATAAATATATAAATAATTAAATTTAAATAAAATGAAAAAATTAATATTAGCAATAGCATTTATAGGAATGGGGAGTTTTGCAATGGCTCAACAAACTGTACCACAAGATAAAAAGATGACGAAAGAAGAAATGCATAAAAAAATGGAGCAGAGAGAGCAAGCAAGAATGCAAGAAATGCAGAAAGAGCTTAATCTAAACCAAAGTCAGGTTTCTCAAATTAAAGACTTGCATGCAAAAAGAAAGGCGGAAATGAAAGTGAAATTCGAAAAGGATTCCGTTGCAAGACAAGCGATGAGGGAGGAAATGAAGGCGAAAAAATTGCAGATGAATGATGATATGAAGAAAATTTTGTCTGCAGAGCAGTTTTCAAAATGGGAAGCTACAAATAAAGCAAAAATGGATCAGAGAAGAGCAATGATGAAGGAAAAAGGAATGAAAGGAAAGAGAAATATCATGAAGCACGGATTGAAAGAAGCTTCTCAATCTCAAGTAAACTAGTAGTTTATAATTTTTGATTTTAATGTGGAAAGGGTAGAAGTAATTCTGCCCTTTTTTTATATTAAATTTTATGAAATCTTTTGAATTGGTTTTTAAAATACCTACTTTTGGATATAATTTTTAATTATGGTAAGCGAAAAAATTGCAAAACTAATCAACGAGCAAATTGCTCACGAACAATATGCTTCTCAATATTATCTTTCTATGTCTGCGTGGTTTTCTAGTAGAGATCTAGATGGTATTGCCAACTATTTTAGAGTACAAAGCAAAGAAGAATTGATGCATGCAGACAAAATGTTCGATTTTCTAAACGATGTAGGTGGAGAAATCATCATGGGAGAAATTGCAAAACCTCCACATGAATTTGAAAGTGCTACAGATATTTTCGAGAAAGCTTTGGCGCACGAAAAAATCGTGACTAAAAGTATTTTTAATATTGTAAAAAATGCCAACGACGAAGGTGATTTTGCTACCACTTCTTTCTTACAATGGTTTATCAACGAGCAAGTAGAAGAAGAAGCAAGTGCTTCTCAGTATGTAACCAAAATTAAAATGGTTTGCGATAATCCTTCTGCATTATACCTTTTTGATCAAGAATTATCTCAGAGAGTTTTTGTTGCAGATCCTACAGCGTAATTTATTATTTTAGGCTGATATTTGAAATCCTAAGCGGCGGCACCTTTGGTGCCCCGCTTAGGATTTAACATAGATCAATTGTGTTTTCAAAACTTTTAATCCCAAATTTTCTAGAACTGTTTGGTAAGTTTCTATCTGTTTATCGTTTTTGGCAGATTCTCTACCGGTTTTGAAATCGAGGATTATACAACCTTCATCGCTTTTCAATATTCTATCTGGTCTGTAGATTTTGCTCACGCTATTAGTGGAAATCATAATATCTTTCTCGCTGATTACTTCCCATTTCTCATCAAAAAATTCGGCATATTCTGAAGTTATATCTAGCAAACTTTTCTCGATGATTACTCTTTCTTCACCTGTAATGAGACCTTCCATCATATAACTTTCTAGAATTTTTGGAATATCTTTTTCGGTTTTTATTTTTGATAATAATTCGTGAACAAAAATACCGGTACGCACTTTTTTATTTCTTTCTTGATAATTTTTGGAGGGTGTTGCAATTTTTATAGATGTTGTGCTCTCATGCTTACTTTTCAAGTTTTGTATATCCTGACTTTGGTAAGTGGCAACTTTATGTTTGGCGTGTTTTTTTAGAGATTCTGCATTTATTTCATATAAATCAAATTCATCTAAATTCTCAGGATTTTTAGATTGTATAAAATCTAAAATTTCTAGATGGTTGGACGTTTTATTGGCTTTCTGCAGATAGAAGAAAAGTTGTTCTACAGGTCGAGTGGTCGCCACATATTGCAAACACAGTCGATCTACTAGATTTTTATAACCATTAACACTATTAAATTCTTGAATCTCTGGATCATAAGCTTCCAAATTTTTATTAAACTGATTAATATTTACCGATTTCAAGGCATCGTCTGCATGCGTGTCAAACCAATTGTTAAATTGGCCATCAGAATTTTTATTTTCTAAGGGAATAAATACAATCGGGAACTCAAGACCTTTCGCCTTATGAATGGTCATAATTTGTATTGCATCTATATTATCTGAGGCTTGTATGGTGTATTTCGAGGCTTCTTCGTCCCAATATTTCAAAAATTCTTTGGTGCTAGCACCAGCATTCTGAGTAAAATTAAAAAGCATTTCCAAGAAATTCAGTAGGAAATCTGTTTCCTTATCTTCTACAGAAAATTCATTAATATAATATTCAACAAAATTATAAAGGTTAAATTTCGGAAACTGATCTTGTGTCAGCTCCAAAGCATATTTTTCCTTGATGAAAGCAATTATTTCTTCATGCGTTTCGTATGCTAAAATTTCCATCATCCCAAGACTAAAATCGCGCATAGAAATTCTTTCCAACCGATGGAGATAAAACATCATCATGATAAGAAAAGGTTTGCTTTTGGGGTTGGTTTCCCATTTCAAATAGAAAATTACCGCTTGCAAAGTATTAGATAATTCTAGTGTAAGACCTTTATCAGAGATAGTTTTTATATTGGTACTTTCGCCGTGATAATTTACTTTTAGGTTTCCCAATTTTTGAGAATAACTAAAAATATCAAAGTTACCTCTACACAAAATGGTAATATCAGAAAAACGGAAACCATTGTCTAAACATTGTTGGATATCATTACGCATTTTGTTAGAAACATCATTGTAGAAATCTTCTTTGCTTAGGTTTTCTATTAAATTGATTCTTACTCTTCCTTCAATCGTAGATTTTGGATTTTGTTCTGCTCCAATTCCGAAAATATCCTGATGCTCCTCCATCAAGTCTTTAGAATGATATTGGTACAGTTCATTATTAAATAAGACAATATTTTTAGCACTTCGCCAGTTGTCTTTTAGAACCAACAAATCTGCATCCTTAGGAGAAGGTTCCGTTTTATTAATGATATCTAGCATCAATTTGCTCTCTCCACCTCGAAATCTGTAGATACTTTGTTTTGGATCGCCAACAATGGTAAATGAAGTATTATCAGACGATACACAATGATCTCTCAACGGTACAAAGTTTTGCCATTGTAATGCTGACGTATCCTGAAATTCGTCGAAGAAATAATGGTGAAACTGCGCGCCTACTTTTTCATAGATAAATGCCGAAGGTTCATTTTTAAGATTTTCGTTGATGATGATATTGAATTTTGAAAGCAAAACCAAATCGTTTTCTATCTCAATTTTTTTTAGTTCATCTTGGATGTCTTTATTTACTTTTAAAGGTAAAAGCGCGGCGAGAATTTTTTCCTTTTTTTGAGTTTCGATATAGAGTAAAATTTGGAACATTCTATTTTTTATCAATTCGTCCAAGATTTCAACAATATCTGCCTCTCTATTCTTTGCCTTTGTGGCAGCGCCTTTCAGAAAATTTTTTCTAGCATTTTCCTCGTTTGTAGGAAACGGAAAGCTATCTCTTTTTTTTAAATAAAATTCGTACGCTTTCACAAAAAAACCTCCTATACCATTTTTACCATTGGCAAAATCTTCAATTTCAATATCTCTAGATTTTATAAGAGCCAAAGATTCTTGTGCTAATTCTATCGCATTTTTTTTGTTGGCTTGTATTTCTTTTCTCAGCGTATCTTTTATTTCCTCATACTTAGCGTTATCAAAGCTGTTGTTTTCTTTTAAATGTTCGTAATGGATGTCTTTTACGAATTCTTTTGCAGAATCGTACAGATTTTTATTAAGATTTACTCTCTCATTATTATCAAGGCTATAATCTATATAATCCATGAAAGAACTAGAAATGCTATCGTTTTCACCTATTTGTTCTAGCATTTTGTCTACCGCTTCTATCAGGTAAGGTTCGGGGTCAATTTCCAGATTAAAATTTTTCGCCAAACCCAATTCATAAGAAAAACTTCTCACCAAACGCGCATTGAAACGGTCTATCGTCCCAATATTCAAAGTAGAATAATTGTGCAAAATGTAGTCTAGCAGTTTTTGAGAACGTACATGCAATTCATCTAGTGTTATTCTTATACCTTCTTTTTCAAATGAAGATTGGATATTTTGTAAGTCTGCATTACTCGCAAAATTGGGTTGCGTAAAGTTTCCTAGCCATGATAGTATTCTTTCCTTCATCTCGTTGGCAGCTTTGTTGGTGAAAGTAAGTGCCAAAACGGTACGGATAGAATGTTGCTGGTTGGGATATTTCAAGCAAATCATAAGCAATCTTTGTACAAGAGCATAGGTTTTTCCCGAGCCTGCCGAAGCGTTGATTACAGTATAAGAATTTTGCATGGTAACGATAGATTTTGTGTGCAATTTAACCAAAAATTCAATCATATTTTAACAAAAAAACAGCGCTTTTTAACAGTTTAAAAAAGATTTACTCTAAAAAATATACTAAAAGCGTTAACTGTGGTTAAACTTTACTTTTCTCTAAATTAATAATTTAGATTTGCTCCATAAAACCTTACTCCGTGAAAATAAAATTACTATTTCTCTTATTTTTCTTTTTATTTTTAAAAATTTCGGCTCAAGATTATATTTTTGGAAAAATTGTTACCGAAGAAAAACTAGAAATCATAGATGTTACTGTGATTAATATACGAACCGACGAGAGGGTAAGTACTAATAAAGATGGGCATTTTATGATATCTGGTAGAACAGGAGATAATCTAAGATTTATAAAAGTAGGCTACGAAAGAGAGCAAGTAAGTGTGAGTACAGAAAATCTTTCTCAACCCATTAATATTACTTTAAAGAGAGCAGCAGCACTCATACAAGAAGTAGAGATCAAAAAAGGACTAACGGGAGATTTGAAAATGGATTCCAGAACCATGAATCCTCCCAAAAAAGTAGAAAAGCTGAAAAGTGACATGGCTGCCTACATTTCCCAAAAATCTGATCCTAGAATTTTGGCGGCAAAACCTGGAGAATTTGTACAACCCAAAGGGCAAGGTTTCAATATCGGGAAAGTGAAAGACAAATGGGACGATATAGATTTGATGGCTTATTTACAAAAATCATTAGGAGAGAAATATTTTACAGACTTAAAAATCAATCCTGAGCAAAGTCTTCATTTTATACAATATGTGTTAGCTGGTGGCTTTGAACGCAAAAAGATACTTAAATACGGATATTTGGACCATGCAGATATGAATAGATTTCATAGAGCTGTACTAGAAAGGATCGATGCTTACAGGGCACCACTTATCAAAAAATAAAAAGATGAAGATTGGTGTCAGAAAATTTTTCATTACTATTTGCTTTATTATTTGCGCTATCATATTCTCAAACAAAAATTTTTGGTACCATTCGGAGCGAAGGCGATAAGATAATCACTTCAGTACTTGTTGTCAATACAGCAAACGATCAAAAAACAATGAGCAACGAGAGAGGCGAGTTTAGTATTGACGCTTCAATTGGCGATGAGATTAGATTTTCTAAATTTGGATAAGAAAGAAACGCGGTAAAAGTGAATCTCGCCAATTCTCCATTATCAATCATTTTAGTTAGAATTCCAGAACAAATAGAAACTGTGAATATTTTTGGATTGTCCGGAAATTTGGAGAATGACTCTAAAAAAGTAAATAAAGAAGATAAAGTTGCTCAACTCCAAAAAGATATTGGATTGCCAAAATCTCCAGAAAAGCCTCGTGAAAAACCAGCAGAAGTAAAAGAAGTTGTTGTTGCAGCACTTTCGGGTGCAGTGAATGTACAAGGCGTTTATGACTTGGTAAGTGGTAAAGCAAGAAGGCAAAAAAGATGGTATAAATATGAAGATATTCAGGATGATATCCTTTGGGTTAAAAAAGGTTTAGAAGATGATTATTTTATAAAAGCAGAAATTCCAAAATTAAAAATAAATGAATTTTTAGAATTCAGTTTTATCATTAAACCAGAAGTTCGAGCCGATATCAAAGCAAATAATCTATCTAAAGTCATGTTGAAATTTGAAGATGTAATCCCAATTTATGTAGCACGATTGAAAACTTCAGAAATATAAATACGTAATTTTTCGATGAATAAAATTTTATTTTCACTGTTAACCCTATTTTTCGTCAGTGCATTTTCTCAACAAAAAATATCAGGACTTGTAACGAGTGAAGATTTCACATCTATAAATTCGGTTTTTGTATTAAATGTTAATTCTCAAAAATCTGTAATTACTGATTATTCTGGTCGTTTTTCTATAGAAGTAAAATTAAATGACGAGATTCGTTTCGTGAAAGAAGGTTATTATAGAACCGATAGAATTGTAACCCAAGAGGATATAAATTCTTTAATGAAAGTGATGATATTGAGGGCAGAGACATTAATTCCTGAAGTGAAAATAAATATAAAACCTACTGGAGACTTGAAAAAAGATAGCGAGCATTACAACGACTCCAAGAAAGTAGCTTCTATGAAAACTCATGTGTACGATTATATAAAGGCAGGTTTGAAAGATCCTTTGCCTAGAAATGATGCTCCAAAAACATTTCAGGGAAACGATTTTTCAGCCGTAAATGTAGATATAATAGCTGTTGTTGCCACTGCAATTGGTCTTATAGATAAAGCATCTCAGCCAAAAATAACAACTCCTGACTTTTATGAATCTCAAGATTTTTTAAATAAAATAAAAACAGAAATCAACTTATCTTTTCTTACAAAGTATGGCATGAATGAAGAAAGAATAGATCATTTTTTATTGTACACAGAAAAAATAAATCATCTATCCAAAAGATTTAGAAAAAATTTCAAAAAAGAAGAAATTACAATGATTCTCATGGGTTCTTTCAACCAATATAAAAAGAATCACAAGATCAGTTCTTAGTTTTCGGAATGCATATTGATGGTAATTCTAGAAACATACACATCAAATGAACAAAACAATTATTTCTATTGCCATTGCCTCTTTAGGTTTTGTGGTAGGTTTGGGATTACTCGGAAATGCCGTGAAAAATCGGAACAAATCTGAAAATACCATTGCGGTTACAGGGTTGGGAACCAAACAATTTACGTCAGATCTTATTACGTGGTCTGGTAGTTTTTCTAAAAATAATTATGATCTAAAATCTGCTTACGATGAGCTGGCGATGGATAGAAAAGTTATAAACGATTATCTTTTATCTAAAGGAATAAAACAATCTGAAATTGTGTTTTCCTCAGTAGATATAGAGAAAAAATTTACAAACTATAATGACACTAGTGGAAATTATATCCAAGGCGAATTTGTAGGATACGATCTTACTCAGAAAGTATCTATCGAAAGTAAGGAAGTAGGCAAAATAGAAAATTTGTCTAGAAATATCACTGAAATTATCAACAGAGGAATAGAATTTACCTCTTCTTCACCTTCGTACTTTTACACCAAATTGGCAACTGTAAAACAAGAAATGATTGCCAGTGCCACAAAAGATGCTAAGGAAAGAGCCGAGAAAATAGCAGAAAATTCTGGGAGCAGCTTAGGAAATCTTAAGAAAGCATCCGCAGGCGTTATCCAGATAACCGCACCCAATTCTAATGAAGATTATTCTTATGGAGGAACTTTCAATACTTCTTCAAAAGAAAAAGAAGCAAGTATTACAATAAAATTAGAATACGAAGTAGATTAAAAGTAAAGCCAGAATCTTGATTCTGGCTTTTTTATTTTAGTGATAAACAACATCATAGATTTCTTCTTTCAATGCTTTGATGTCTTCAGGCTGAAAATTAGCCAAAAGCCAAAGATCCAAAGGTGGTTTTCCTTCACCATAGCTTGGCTGGACATAGGTTTCATCGATGATAGAAAATCCGTTCTTTTGATAGAATGTATATCTCATTTTTGCATAATCATTCAACGTTTCATGTTCTATTTCTAAGATAATTTTATCATGATTTTCAAATAAATAATCGGTGATTTTAGAACCTAATTTTTTACTTCTAAATTCTTGGAAAACCTCAAAATGCTCTACGAAAGTAGTATTACTTAGTTGCCAAAGTACTAGATATCCGATATTCTGATTCTCATTCAATACAGAGATTACGCGTACTTTATCGTTAGAAAACAAATCCAAAAATTGCTTGTGATCTCTCCTTTCCTCAGGCGGAAAAGTATTAGAGTACGAGTTGTATATGGCTTCAACTCTGTAGTCTACAGCGCTTGTGATGTGTAAAAATTCCATAATTTATAGATCAAATACGCTAGGTCTTCTGGTAACGAAGATATCTTTTACCCAAAGTGTAAAAGCCAAACCTAGATAGATTAAAAAGAAGAATCCTGCCGTAGCAAAAGTAGAGTAGATGAAGAAAACTCTCAGTTTAGAAACCGGAATTCCCAGTTTTGCTCCCATTCTTGTAAGGACGCCGAACCATTCTCTCTCCATCTTGTGGCGTAAATTATCAAACATGTTATTCTTCTTTTAAAATTTTAAATCCTATGCTGCAATTTAAGCAATTTTTTGGTGTACAATAGTTTTTGTAATGATAAATCAATGCTTGAGACTCCAACGCGTTCTTTATTTTTACACCCAGATCTTTCCAACCTACCATAATGCTATTTTTCTCAGCAGATAATTCTCTGTAATAATCCAAGATCTCATCTGTTATTTCCTCCTGATGATATTTTTGGTAAGCAAATTTCAAAGGTAAGATAGAATTGAGAAGAATCAATTCTGCAAAATCTTTACTGATTAATTTTGGAGATTGTACAGGCGAAATCTTCCCGAAATTATAATGATTATCCCAATATTCTGATGCTTTTACAGCTGTAAATATTTGTAATAATTCTTCCGTGGTTGTAGCATTTATGACTTTAGAAAATAGATTTTTTTCCTGATAATAAAGGTGCGCCAATTGCGATAGCCGAATAGTAGGGAAGTTGGGCGGACGAAGTCTCAAAAACTTAGGACGAATCTTAAGATCCGAAATTCCAAACTTGGTTTTCAGAAAATAGTATTCAGTCTGCCACACTTTCATTGGTGCATCTTCAGGGTTTTCTAGCCAGTCGGCAATTCCAAAAAACAATGCTTCCAGTTGTACGTTATTCTGCCTTATTTTATTGATGATTCCGAAATCTACACTTTCAGCAATTAGTTTGAAAAGTTCGGCATTTACCTTCAATCCAAAAGAATACGCAAGGCTATGAAACAAAACGGCCTCATAATTATTCTGGTATTTTTTCAGTTCTTGCTCTATTTCTACCGATTTATCTTCCAATTTTTTCACAAGACTTTCCTCAAAAAATAAAAATGGAATTTTCTCGGGGCGAAAAATATTTTCACAAGCGATAAACTGAGTTTCCGTCAGCAATTTCTTATATTTTTCTATAATGTTAGCATCAATATGATTTTTCAGTTCCAGAGTTGAGATGTTGTTTATTTTCAGTTCAGCAATGTCAGCATCTTCTTCATACACCACGTGAAGGATGATATTATTATAGTTAGCATCGGTAGAATGTTGATGAAAAATCCAATCCGAAGATTTCATATGCAGCTCTATATTTCCATGCAACGTGATTTCTTTAATCCTTATTTTTGCCATCAAAAAATCGGGCCCTGCATTGGTGTTCCAAGTCCCAAAATCCTCGATCTCTATGCTATTTCCTTCGGTATCTTTAAAATTATACTTATTAAATATTTTAAAATTCCAGAGATACTGCAATAATTTTTCATTCATTTTCAAAGTGTTGTGTAACACTAATTTAGCAAGAAAAACGGTCTCAAGTTAACATAGTCTAATAAAATTTTCAATGTTTTTTTTAGAAGCCAAACTCGCTATCCGCTGTATCTTTTTTTTTCCATCCCATTTTCCTCTCAAAAAAAAGGATGTCGCTTCTATCGAGGCTAGAAACTCGAGAGATTATTTTAAATAAAATAATATTTAAAACAAAAAACTACCCCGAAATAGAGTAGTTTAATATTTAAAATAGAGAAAAATTAGTTAGAAATTGCTGTTTTTTCTTTCTCCTCCTTGAATTTTTCTATTGTTGTTTTGTACATATTTTCGTAGATGGGAAGAATGTTTTTTAGATCAAACTTCTTCGCTTGTTCTTTTGCATTAATTTTCATTTGGGCAAGCAATTCTTCATTGGTAAGAAGTTTTATCGTGTAGTTGCTCATGGCTTCTACGTTTCCTATTTCTGCCAAAAATCCTGTTTCTCCTTGTATATTTACTTCTGGGATTCCTCCTGCGTTAGAACTGACCACAGGCGTATAAGCTGCCATTGCTTCTAATGCTGCCAACCCGAAACTTTCTTGCTCAGATGGCAATAAAAAAACATCAGAAAGCTGAAGAATTCTATACAAATCGTTCACTTTTCCCAAAAGACGTATTTTCGAAATTAGCTCTGGATTTTCCTCCAAAAACTGACTTACTTTTTCCATTTCTGGACCTTCTCCAATGATAATTAATTTAGATTTTACTTTTTTCTCTACGTTTTTAAAGATTTGTAAAACTTCTTCCACTCTTTTTACGGGGCGAAGATTGGAAACGTGAATCAGTATCTTTTCGTCCGAACTTGCGAATTGTGTTCTCTGGCAATCGCTAGGTTCATCAAATTCAGAATTATCAATAAAATTGGTAATCACCTGAATTTCTTTTTTTATGCTAAAAAACTGAAGCGTATCCTTCTTTAAACTTTCTGAGACCGACGTGATTGCATCCGACTTATTGATAGAAAATTCTACCGCATGTTTGTAGCTGGGATGTTGTCCTACCAATGTAATATCAGTGCCGTGCAACGTCGTTACCAAAGGAATGTCGTTGTTGTCCTCTTGCAACATTTGCTTCGCTGTAAACGCCGCATACGCATACGGAATTGCATAATGTGCGTGCAGAAGATCTAGCTTATAAAGATTCACCACTCGGTAGATCATAGAACTCAACGCAATATCATAAGGCTGATACTGGAAAAGTGGATAAGTCTGAACGTTTACCTTATGGAAAAATATATTAGGATTGGTAATATCTAATCTTGCGGGCAATGCAGAACTGATAAAGTGTACCTCATAGCCTTTGTTGGCAAGTGACATGCCGAGTTCAGTGGCTACAATTCCGCTTCCTCCGTAGGTTGGGTAGCAAAGTATACCTATTTTCATTGTAATTATCTTTATTTAGATGGAGTAATTATTTAATTTTTCTGAGATCGGATTGCTTCTATCGTTAAACCCACTCCTGGTTTTAGATTTTCATTTACGAGTACAGGAATTTTTCCCCAGATTTTTGTTTTGCCAAATAGAGCATCAGCAGTTGATTTCATAGAATCTTCATTGTTTTCGTAAGCTACCAAAACGGTAGAAGTAGTGTTACTATTTACATCTTTCAATGCATAAGCACTACCGAAAACATTCAGAATCACACTTTGATTTTTATTAAGTTCATCTAAAACTTTCTTAGATTCAGATGAAATTTTATATGGTTTGTAAGCTGAAGAATTGTCTTTGTGAAAACCTACAATCACCGTAGAATTGGCAGGAATTGTATTTATTTCTGAAGGTTTTTTAATTATGATTGATGCATTTTTAGCCAACTGTTCTGCAAAAGTTTGATAAGGTGCTTCTTCTAATGGCACATAATAATAGGTTGCATTTTGCTTCAATGGAAGTAGTTTTTTATCATCTTTTATCGCTGTAAGTGCATTTGCATACAGATCTTGAACCAAAACTTTATGCGTATCATTATTGATATCCAAATTTACATTTTCAGGATTTTTTGGTTGATAATTATTTAAACCTAAATAATATTTAGTCAATAAAATTTTCTTTACACTTTCCTCCACTCGAGACTGAGAAATAGTACCATTTTCCAAGGCTTTCTGGATGAGTCTTTTTCCCTCAGAAACTCCTTCAGAAAAAAGCATAATATCATTTCCTGCTTCAAAAGCCATTGCATCTAGTTCACCAGCTTTATATTTATTCGCCACTGCGCCCATATTCAGAGCATCGGTAATAATTAGACCTTTGTACCCGAGTTTTTCTTTTAATAATCCAGTAACAATGTTTTTGGAAACAGAAGCAGGTATTCCTTTTTTAGGTTCCAAACTAGGAACATAGAGATGCGCCACCATTACGCCACCTATCCCTTTATCCTTCAATGCTATGAACGGTGCAAGCTCTACAGCATTTAGCCTTTCTAAAGAATGAGAAACTACGGGAAGATCCAAGTGAGAATCTGTGTTGGTATCTCCATGACCAGGGAAATGCTTTATCGCCGCCAAAATCTGATGATCTTGTAACCCGTTGGAGTAGGCAAGTGCAGAATTTGTTACATTATCCACTTCAGACCCGAAACTTCTATTCCCAATAATAGGATTATTAGGATTGGTGTTTACATCCACAACGGGTGCAAAGTCCCAATTAACGCCCATTCTACGGCAGTCTTCGGCAATTTTGGCAGCCATGTCATATATTAATTTTTTATCTTGTATAGCGCCTAATGCCATAGCCCAAGGAAATTTATGTGCCTTGGCAATTCTTTGATGAATTCCCCATTCGGCATCCATACCAATCATCAACGGAACTTTAGATTGTTTTTGAAATTCGTTTACCAAATTTATTTCTCTTGCCGCATCATCTTGCATCAAAATAAGTCCTCCAATTTTCTCATTGGTTACGATTTTTCTCACCGTATTGATGTGATTTTCATCCTTGTTGGTATATAATGCTACTATAAATAATTGCCCTAATTTTTCATCTTGTGAAAGCGAATTGTAAGTTTTATTTACCCAAATGTTTGCATTTTGTACATCTGATGCTGTTGCATTTTTGGGCTGATATTGCGCATATACGTTAGCACTAATAACTGTGATAAACAATAGTATATTGGTAACTACTTTTTTCATGATAGATTGATTAAGAACAAAAATACAATTAAAAAAAAAACCATACGCATCTTTTATACATTTTTGGTATATGTTTTGATTCTGCTAAAATATAATATTCTAAATTTTTAAAAATGAAAAAGTTTTTTCCGATTTTAATGCTAGCTTTTGTTGGCTTATTCATATTCAGTTGTGATAGTAATGATGACAACTATGATAGTGTTGATTATGACACTTATTCGCAGATGAGAGATGCCACAGGTAGCTTTACAAGTGCTGACAATTATACCCTAAGTATGGATATTACGATCCAAAATACGGATGTAGTATTGGTTTACAGAAAAGAAGGAAATTATTGGGTTAGCGTACCAAAAACGTATTTTCTAGATAATGTATCAGCTCCTACAACAGGTAGAGAATTAGATTACAACTTCAATTTCAATACAAATGAAGTAAACATTATGACGTCAGCAAATTTTGACCAGTCTACACAGATGTCAGCAACGGAAAGAAATCAGTATTTGAACAATCAAACATTCAGAGTAGTTTTGGTTCCGGCAAGTGCTGCAAAAACAGCAAATGCTGTAGACTTGCAAGACTATAATGCAGTTGTAAAATATTATAATCTAAATGATTATAATGTAAAATCTTTTATTATTAAATAATAAATATCTTTTCAAATATTTAAAAAGAAAGCTCTAGAATTTACTCTGGAGCTTTTTTTAGTTTTTAATAGAAAAAAGATAAAACTTTTATTAGTTTTACCTTTATTTATTTTGTTTTTAATTACTCGTCCTTTAGCATATGTCCAAAATAATCCTTTTTTGTTTGTAGATATTCTCTGCTGTTCTCATTGGAAGCAATTTGCAAAGGAATTCTAGAATTAAGTCGAACTTTACTTTGTTCTACAAATTTCACTTTTTCAGGATTATTGGTAAGCAAGTTAACATTTTTAACATTAAGTATATTCAAAATGTCAATAGCAACACTAAAATCTCTGTTATCTGCAGGTAGACCCAATTCCAAATTAGCTTTTACCGTGTCAAATCCTTGTTCTTGCAAAGAATAAGCTTTTAGCTTATTAATAATCCCAATGCTTCTCCCTTCTTGTCTCAGATAGACGATAACTCCACCATTTTCCTGCATATATTTCATTGCTGCATCGAGTTGCTGACCACATTCGCATTTTTTGGAATGAAATACTTCGCCTGTTATACATTCTGAATGAAAACGCACATTTATAGGTTGAGAAAAATCTGTATTCTGCGCAATAAGCGCCATATGAGGCATCCAATCTGTAGATTCTTCCGAGAGAGCTATCATCCGGAAAATCCCATATTCGGTTGGGACATTAGATTCCGCCTGAATTTTGATCATTAAGTAGGTATTTATTTTTTGTTACCATTACCGTTTACAGAATCTTCAATTACCGAAACGTTGGTTTTTATTTTAACTAAATATCTATTCAAAAGTTCGTTGTCATCATTATCAAGACTACTTCTCAATTTTTGAATATTTTTATAGGACTTTTCTACGCTTTTGATATTCCTATTTTTTCCAGATCTGTTTCCTGCATCTATAGCATACAGGTAATTCTGCAAATTGTATTTCAATATTTGAATTTGCTCATTTAGTCCTTTATTTTTAAAGTTTGGAAATGTAGAAATTAAATTGGTGATTTCAGAAGCGTTCACATTATCTCTAATATTGATATTAATTTCGTTGTTGGATTCAATCTCAGCTTGAGCAGTTTTTGCTTCGCTATAAAAATTACTAGAAAGCGGAGAAGTATTAAGCTTTTCCGTAGCGCAAGATGTATTGACGATCGCAACCAATATTGCTACTAAAAATAATTGTTTCATTTTTGATCCTTTTGATAAAGGATTGGGTTAAGACTATCATCGTTATACATCTTCATCTGCTTGTATACCTTCATCTTAACATCACCATTTTCAATATCTACAAGTAACTGCTCAATCGATATACATAGATCCTCTTTTTGATCTAATAGTACATTTAGTTTCGTCTGACAGTTGATACGATGTTCCTCAGAAGCAGATTTTCTATTGGCTTCAAGAGACATGTGATAAATTTTTAGAGATAAAATTGATAGCCTATCTACAGCCCATGCAATAGTTTCTGTATTAATTTTTGCATCTCCTTTTGGGGTAATATTTTTAAATTTCTCAAAAAACCAACTATCAATATACTCTACTAGATCTGTTCTCTTTTGATTTGAGGCATCTATCGTTCTCTTCAATGCTAGAGCCTCTACAGGATCTATATTCTCATCTCGGATAATATCTTCCAAATGCCATTGAACGGTGTCAATCCAGTTTTTAGCATACAAAATTCGTTCCAAACTATCGTTAGGATAATTGTTATTAATTGGAGTATGAGTAGAATCATAAATATGATAATCTTCAATAGATTTATTGAAGATTATCCATGCATTTTCGGTAAAATTCATTTTTTAAAGAACTCTTAGTTGCTAGTATTATTAGGAGTAGATGATGAATTGTCTGTTTTTGAAACAGGTTTTTCCTCTTCTTTTACTGCATCTTTAAATTCTTTAATTCCTGATCCCATTCCTCTCATTAGTTCAGGGATTTTTTTTCCACCAAATAATAAAACGAGTAGGATTGCTACAATCAATATGTGTTGCCAAGATAAGGCTAATATGGTAAGTGTTTGCATCTCTTAAATTTTTTACAAAGTTACTTTTTTTTTTAATAGGAAACCCAACCTAATGGATCAACCGGTGTGGTTCCATTCCAAATTTGGAAATCTAATGTATAAGAGCCATCGAAATCTTGAGCAATATTTCCAACTGCCGTTCCTGCAGAGACTTGCTGTCCCTTGGATACTGCATTGGTACTAAGATTAGAGTAGATGGTAAAATATTCCCCATGTTTGATGATTACCGTCTTTGTACCATCAGAAGATGGTGTAATAGATGATACAATACCAGGGAAAACTGCTCTTGCTGAAGATCCTTTCCCCGCCGAAATTTTAATTCCGTTATTTTCCTCCACAATATTCTTGAAAATAGGGTGGGGTTGTCTACCAAATCGATGCGTTATAGATCCGCTTGCAGGCATTGCTAGCCTTCCTTTATTAGCGGTAATATTATTACCTGCCGCAGGTCCAGAAACGCCATAGTTGGTCATTGCCTTTGTTTCTGCCGCTTTTTTATCATCAGTTGTTTTCTTTTCTAAAGCTGCTTCTGCTGCCTTTGCGGCTGCCACTCTATTTGCTGCGATTCTAGATTTTGCTGCTGCTTCATCTGAAGCTTGTTTTGCTGCTACTTTTCTAGCTTCATCTCTCGCATTAGCTTCGCTTTTTGCCGCATCTTCTGTACGCTTTCTTTCTTCCTCAGCACGTTTTAAAGCAAGTTCAGAAGCTTTTTTGGCTTCAGCTTCAGCCAATTTTCTCTCTCTTTCTAGGGCATCGGCTTTTGCTTTAGCTACAGCTTCAATTCTAGCTTTCTCGCGATCTGCAGCAATCTTAGCCAAACGAATTTTCTCTGCCTCAGCTTTTCTTTTAGCTTCCGCCTCAGCTTTTGCAATCCTTATTTCTTCTGAGATAATAGCTCTTATCTGCCCTTCCAAAACTTTAGATTGTGTTTGCTTTTGCTTTAGTTCCGCACTAAGTTTGGTCTCGTTATTCTTAAATTCAGCAACAAGCTGTGCTTTTTGCGCTTTTTCAGCATTAATTGTTGTAAGATCTTTTTGCTGATTGACAAGTAGATTTTGCTTTTCGTTTGCAGATTTTTGTTTTAAAGCTACTGTATTTTTTAGCAGTATAGCTGCATTGGTAATTTCAGCTGCTTTTTTATCTTGATAATCCGAATATTGTTTCAAGTATTGTACTCTCCTTAGAGCTTCTCCAAAGTTTTTTGAAGAAAGAATAAAAGTTACTTTATTTTGTACCCCATTATTTTTATACGCATTTACAAGTACTTGTGCATAGTTTTTTCTAAGAACCGCAAGTTCCCTATTTTGTCTATTAATTTCCAATTGGCGAAGATAAATTTCATCTTCTATAAATCTTTTTTCCTTTTGAGTATTGGTATATACTTTTTCTCTAAGTGCTAATTTCTCGTTGACACTATTTAGATAAGATAAAGAAAGTTTAGATTCATTTCTTGTTTTTGCTAAATCAGAATTTATTTGTGCAATTTGTTTTTTAAGCTCGGCATTTTGCGTTTGTAACTGCTCTTTTTTCTGCCCCGAGTGCAAAGAGAACAACAAAATCCCTATTAAAAAGCTAAATTTTTTAATCATTTAATCTCAATTTTGTTATAATTAGCTGGAACTGAATAAGGTGTTTCCATTTTTGTGAATCCAAATTTCGTGTTTTCTACTACAATCTGGCTGTTTTTTGATCCTTTTATAATTATTTTAACATAATTAGGAAGTTTAATCTTACTTTCTAGAGTTACCCAATTGTCATATTCAATTTCTATTGCATCATTACTTTTAACATCTTGCAATTTTACAAAAATTAAATTATAATCATTAGAATATTGCATATTGACTTTATATTCTCGCACCTGATCATTGGTAACAATTTTTTGGTTCACGATGGAAGCGAGTTGATAACCTTCTTTATTTTTTATTATTTTCGAGTTTCTGTCGCTTACTGATAAAAACGTTCTACCAAGAAGAATCTTCTCAAGACTTTTGTAATCAATCAGGTTGGTATTAAGTAGGTTATTAAGGTATTCGAAATCAGAATCTATATAATTTTTGTTATAACGATCCATCGCTTTTAAGCCCTCTGGTGTGATAAGAGCTCTAGCCGCAGGAATTATAAGAAATGTAATATTCGCCCATATTTTCTTGTCGGTTTCAATATAGATTGTGGCATCCAATGGGCTTACCCCGATGTTATCCGAAGTTATTTTACTATTTATTTTTACATACTCAAATTTGGGATGGATGTAGATATTTTCGTAGAATGCTAATCTATCTGATATATTTTTATCTTTTTCAGAGCTCGTATATTTCTCGGAACCTACAGATTTTATGCTATCATTTTCAGAAGAATTGGGATCAGCAATTTTTCTTGTTTTACAAGAGAGAATAACTGTGGCTACCAATAGAAGTGCTATCCATCTTTTCATATGTATTTTTTATTATAACATTTTGCAATATTAAAGCCAAACCACACAATATGAGTTGTGTGGTTTGGAATGATTTGCTAATATAATGATATTTAATCTTTATTGATAAAATCTAAGACTGAAAAATCGCCCAACGATATTTCTCTTGAAACCCCAAAATATTGAGCCGAATTACCGATCATTGAGTTGGAAAGATTACCATGGTTGATGGTTGTTTTTTCTTGAATAAGAGAATTTTCTATATTCGAGTTTACAATAATCGTATTATTTCCGATAGAGACACCAGGTCCAATTTTAGAATTTGAAATTTTTACATTTTCTCCGATAAAACAAGGAGGAATAATAAGAGAATTTTCGATTACTGATGAAGCAGCAAACGTTGCCATTTCTTCTTTTTCGTATTCTAATATCTTATAATTGGTTTCTACAGTAGCATTTTTATTACCACAATCCATCCAATCATTAACTTTACCCGCTGTGAATTTCGCTCCTTTTGCCTTTAGGTTTTCTAGTGCTAAAGTAAGTTGATATTCGCCACCATTTTTGATGTCGTTAGAGATGATATAGTTGATCTCGTCCATCAGTTTTTCTCCACTGTTGAAATAGTAGATTCCAATAATAGCTAGGTCTGAAACAAAAGTTTCTGGCTTTTCTATAAAATCTGTAATGGTATCGTTGCCGTCTAATTTCACAACTCCAAATGCTGAAGGATCTTCTACACTTTTTACCCAGATTACTCCATCAGCTTCTTTGTCTAAGATAAAATCTGCACGGAAAAGAGTGTCAGCAAATGCCACTACAACATTACCTTGCATAGAATCTTCAGCACATTTTATTGCATGTGCAGTACCAAGAGGTTCTAGCTGATGGTAAATACTTCCTTTGGCTCCTAATCTTTCGGCAATCTGAAGTAAAGATTTTTCTACCTCATCACCAAAATCTCCAATAATAAATGCTACCTCTTCTATTTTTTCTCCTGCAACTTTAGCAATATCCTCTACTAATCTTTGTACAATTGGCTTACCAGCAATTGGGATTAATGGTTTTGGAACGGTAAGAGTATGGGGGCGCAATCTTGAGCCGCGACCCGCCATAGGAACTATGATTTTCATATGTGAATGTTTATTAAATAAAAATTTTGTTAAAGCAAAATGCGCTTATAAAGTCTTATTGTTTTGAAAACTTTTTATGTAGCGATTCTGGAATTAATTTCTGAGTTTTAATCAAAATGCCCGCCAAAAGTATAAATATAAGATTACCTATCCAAACGGTTTCTTTTAAATATTGGTAACAAAGTAAAGAAATGATAATAGTTATCAGTATAATTACTGAGTTTTGGAACACATTGTAAGGTATTGGATGTTTTTTTTGTCCCCACACATAAGAAATTAGCATCATTACAAAATAACTTACAAAAGTTGCCCATGTACAAGCCCAATATCCGTAATCTGGGATAAAATAAAAATTGATTGCAATAGTTACTATAACACCAATTGCTGATATATACGCTCCAATAATTGTTTGGTCGTTTAGTTTATACCAAATTGAAAGATTGAGATAAATTCCTAAAAACAAACTTGCAAAAAATAAAATAGGAAGAATAGGAATTCCTTCATAATAAGCTTCATTTCTTATATAATAGTGCGAAATCCATTCAATATTTACAGTTAAGAATAATACAATCATACAGTTTACTGCTATAAAAACATCCATAAGTTTCACATAAGTTTGCTTGGCGTTTGCATTTTTAGAATTACTAAAAAAGAACGGCTCTACACCCAATGAATAAGCTTGTCTAAATAAGATAACAAATGTCACTACTTTTGCAACACCCCCATATACCCCTAACTCGTGTCTTCCTATATTTTCTGGAAGCAAAAATTTAAGAAATTGTCGATCGAATGTTTCGTTGATGATTCCCGCTAATCCTGCAATTGTAATAGGCCAAGAGTAGCTAATCATTTTTTTCCAAAGATCCCATGAAAAGTATTTTATTTTAGCCATTAAAATTTCCTTAGATAGCAGTATAAAAGTAAGTGCACTTGCCACCAAGTTAGCCGCAAAAGCATATCCAATACCAAATTTTGGATCAAACTTTAAACCAAAAATTCCTTCAGGATGCATTGGTAAATAAGCAATGAAAAATACGACTATAGAAAAGTTGACAACGCCATTGAAAATACGAATGATAGCGTACTTTAATGGTTTTTCGTTTTTTCTAAGCAGTACAAATGGCATTGCGCAAAACGCATCCAGAACCAATGTGATGGTAAGAAGCGTCAAAAGATTTACTTGGTCTGGAGTTTTAAATGCATTAGCTAAATCTTGTTTGAAAATAAGCGAACCAAAGAGATATACCAAACTGAAAAATGCCACGCTGAAAAATGCAGTAGATGTCAGCTTTCTATCATCTTTTTCGTCTAACGAAAAGCGAAAAAAGGTAGTTTCCATACCATGTGTAAGTAATACAGCTATGACCCCAGCCACCGAATAAAAATCTGCAAAAGGAGAATATGCTTCAGGGCCAAATGTCCTTGTAATAATTGGGTTTACGATGAAGGGGAAAAGTCTAATTATAACCGTAGTTAATCCATAGAGCGCTGTTTGCCCAAGTAGTTTTTTATACAATTTTCTGAAATTTACTACAAATGTAATATTTAGAAACTGATTTTTGAATCGTGAGATAAAAATTCATTCATAAACGTTAATTTTGTATAATAAGTAAATCTCCTATTTAAAAAGTAAAAATGAAAACGCTAATAAAAAACGTAAAAATCGTTAATGAAGGACAAATCGTGGAAAGTGATATTTTGCTGGAAAATGATTTGATTTCGAAAATTTCTCAAAATATTTTAGAAGAAAGCGCCGACAAAATAATTGATGGCGAAGGCAAATATCTTTTGCCAGGTGTGATAGATGACCAAGTTCATTTTCGCGAGCCAGGTCTTACCCACAAAGGCGATATAGAATCCGAATCTAGGGCAGCAATTGCAGGTGGAACTACAAGTTTTATAGAACAACCCAACACAGTTCCTAATGCTGTAACTCAAGAATTGTTGGAAGCTAAATATGTAATTGCATCAGAAAAAGCGTACGCCAATTATGGTTTTATGATGGGTGGAACCAATGATAATTTGGAAGAAGTGCTAAAAACCAATCCTAGAAATGTTCCTGGAATAAAATTGTTTTTGGGTTCGTCTACAGGAAATATGTTGGTAGATAATCCACAAACTTTAGAAAAAATATTCAGCGACACCAAAATGCTTGTTGCGGTGCATTGTGAGGACGAAGCCACCATTAGAGCCAATACAGAAAAATATTTGGTAGAATATGGCGAAGATATACCGGTTAAATTTCATCATTTGATAAGAAGTGAAGAAGCTTGTTATATTTCATCATCAAAAGCAATCGAATTGGCAGAGAAAACAGGCGCTAGATTGCACGTTTTCCATCTTTCAACCGCTAAAGAAACGGCTTTATTTAGAAATGATATTCCGTTAAAAGATAAAAAAATTACTGCAGAAGTTTGTGTACATCATCTCACGTTTACCAATGAAGATTACGATAAAAAAGGGGTGTATATTAAGTGGAACCCTGCCGTAAAAACCCAAGCTGATAAAGATGGACTTTGGGAAGCTTTGTTAGATGACAGAATAGATGTGATTGCGACCGACCATGCGCCACATACTTACGAAGAAAAACAAAATTCTTACACCAAATGTCCTTCTGGAGCGCCATTGGTTCAGCATTCTTTGAATGTAATGTTAGAAAATTATAAGAATGGTAAGATCACTTTAGAAAAAATTGTTCAGAAGATGGCTCACAATCCTGCAATCCTTTTTAGAATCGAGAAAAGAGGATTTATTAAGGAAGGTTATAAAGCGGATTTGGTTTTGGTTGATATGAATGAAAAATGGACAGTCGCAAAAGAAAATATCCTATCAAAATGTGGTTGGAGTCCATTAGAAGGCACCGAGTTTTCTACAAAAATTGATAAAACCTTTGTCAACGGAAATCTGGTTTACGATAACGGAAAAATTAGCGAACAAAAATTCGCAGAGAGAATGTTGTTTGAGATTTAAATAATTGGGAAAAAAAATTCCACTCTCACTTTTATTTGTGACTTACTTTTTACAATAGAAATGGTAAAAACTACAATTGGAAGTGAGAGTTTTTTGTGGGGTTATTTTTATAAACTAAAATAAAATCATAAAAATCAGCAGGTAAATAAAATCTTTTTGATAATTTGGCATTTAAATTTACAATTGAAAAATTCAATTATTTCACCCAATTTTACATAATATATGATCAAAAGAATTTCTACCGTATTACTGGTTGCAGCATTATCCTTCAACGCGTACGCCCAATCCAATGAATGGAAAGAGGCTAAAAGTGGAGGTTACACTTATAAATTTGTAACAAATGATCCTACCAACTCAAGATTTTATACCTTAAAGAACGGTCTTACCGTAATCTTAAGTCCTACCCCAAAAGATCCAAGAATACAGGCTTATGTAGCTGTAAAAGCGGGAAGTAAAACTGATCCTTCTACTAATACAGGTTTGGCACATTATCTGGAACACATGCTCTTCAAAGGGACTGATAAATATGGATCTCTAGATTGGAGCAAAGAAAAACCAGAACTCGATAAAATTGACGCTCTTTATGAGCAGTATAATAAATCCAAAGATGAAGCTCAACGTAAGGTAATCTATAAAAAAATAGATTCTATCTCTGGAGTAGCCAGCAAATATGCTATTGCCAACGAGTACGATAAAATGATGTCTGGTATGGGCGCGCAAGGTACCAATGCATGGACAAATTTCGAGGAAACAGTATATACAGATGATGTTCCTTCTTCTTCTATAGATAAGTATCTAGCGGTGCAAGCAGAGCGTTTTAGAAATCCTATTCTTAGAATTTTCCATACAGAGTTGGAAGCAGTGTATGAGGAGAAAAATAGAACATTGGATAATGACGGTAACCAAGTTTTCGAAACATTATTTTCTAGCTTATTCAAAAATCATAATTATGGTTTGCAGACTACCATCGGGACAGTGGAGCACTTGAAGAACCCTTCTTTGGTGGAAATCAGAAACTATTTCAATAAATATTATGTTCCTAATAATATGGGAATTGTCATGTCGGGAGATTTTAATCCCGATGAGATCATTGCCAAAATAGATAAAGATTTCTCTTATATGAAGTCTAAAACTATTCCAAAATATACCTTTAAGCCAGAAACATCAATTGCACAACCTATTGTTAAAGAAATTGTAGGGCCAGATGCTGAAAGTGTAACTTTAGGCTATAGGCTTCCTGGAAATAAAGACAAGGATGTACTTCTTGCAGATTTGGTAGGTTCTATATTGACTAACGGAAAAGCAGGTTTGTTAGATTTAAATTTAGTTAAAAAACAAAAACTTCTTAGAGCGAGTGCATTCACCTATACTTTGATCGACCATGGGATTTTGTATTTATCAGCTTCGCCTACACAAGGACAATCTTTGGACGAAGTAAAAGGATTGGTTTTATCTGAGATCGAAAACTTGAAAAAAGGAAATTTCGATGATGATTTGATTCCTTCTATTGTCAATAATATCAAAAAGGATAAAATTGAGGAAACTGAGGGCTACAACAGTAGAGCAAATGTTCTTGTAAGTGCCTTTACTGCAGAGTTAGATTGGAAAACACAAGTTGCTTATGTTAATGATTTATCCAAAATCACTAAAGCAGACGTGGTAGCTTTTGCCAACAAATATTTTGGAAATAATTATGTTGCGATCCTTAAAAGAAAAGGAGAAAGAAAAGATTTACAAAAAATAGAGAAACCTACAATTACTCCTGTTGAAACAAATCCAGATAAGCAATCTGCCTTTGTGAAAATGGTAGATGATATGCCAAGTACTCCTTCCCAGCCTGTATTTTTGGATTTTAATAAAGACATCCAAAAATCTAAAGTAGGAAATGCAGAAGTTTTATACGTACAAAATAAGGATAACGCTATCTACCGTCTTAGATATCGTTATAAAATAGGATCTTTGAATGATATGAAAATGCCTATCGCTGCACAATACCTTCAGTTTTTAGGAACTGATAAAAAATCAGCTGAGCAAATTTCTAAAGATTTTTATAAAATAGCTTCTAACTTCAGCGTATCCACAGGTGAAGAATATACTACTGTAACCCTATCAGGATTGCAAGAGAATTTTGATAAAGCGGTACAATTGTATGAAAATTTAATCCTTAATGTGAAAGCAGACGATGCTGCACTTACTGCCTTAAAGGCAAGAATTGCAAAATCGAGAAGTGACTCTAAACTCAATAAAGGTGCCATTCTTCAAGGTCTTACCAGCTATGCATTATACGGGCCTAAAAATAAGTTTAATAATACCTTTTCTAATGCAGAGCTACACTCAATCTCTTCTACAGAATTAGTAAATAAGCTGAAAGAGCTTAATCAATATGAGCAAACAGTGATCTATTATGGTCCTGCAACCTTGAATGAAGTAACAGATAAATTGAAATCTGCACACAAAATACCTTCTAGTTTTGCCAAACCGCAAGCAACAAAAGAGTTTAAGCAAGTACCAATGACAAAAAATCAGGTTCTTTTTACAGATTACGAAATGGTACAAGCGGAAACACGTTGGATAAGAAATACCAATAGATATGATCCTAAACAAACTACTATTAATACTGTGTTTAATAATTATTTTGGTGGAGGCATGGGTTCTATCGTTTTCCAAACCATCAGAGAGAGCAAGGCTTTGGCTTACAGTACCTACGGATATTATGTAGCACCATCTAAAAAGACTGATGATTATTATATGATGAGCTACGTAGGTAGCCAAGCAGACAAGTTTAAAGACGCAACAGGAGCAATGAACGAATTGCTTACCAAAATGCCAGAACTACCAGCCAACTTAGAATTAGCAAAGAATGGGGTAAAGAAAGATATTCAAACCGAAAGGATTACCCAAGACGGAATTATCTATACTTATCTTGCCGCTAAAGAGTTGGGACTGGATGATGATTATAGAAAACAAGTTTACACTTCAGTAGATGGTATAACAATGAATGACGTTAAAAAATTCCATACAACCAATATTTCTGGTAAGCCTTACACCTACGCAATTGTTGCATCTGAGAAGAAAGTTCCGATGGAAGAATTGAAAAAATTAGGCGAGGTAAAAAAGATTACGCTTGAAGAGTTATTTGGATATTAGATAATTGCATTTTAATTAAAAGATGAGAGTATGGGGAAAGTGAGGATTACAATTTTAGATGATTATCAAAATGTGGTAAAAGATTTAGCATGTTTTTCTTTGTTAAAAAATCAAGACGTTACTGTTTTGTCTACTTCAGAGAAAGAAGTTCCTGTTTTGGCAGAAAAGCTAAAGGATACTGAGATTTTAGTTTTAATAAGAGAAAGAACGGAAATTACAGAAGAACTTTTATCGAGATTACCACATCTGAAACTCATCAGTCAGACCGGTAAAATTTCAAATCACCTCAAATTAGAACTTTGTACAAAATACAATGTTTCTGTAGCAGAAGGTATTGGATCGCCTATTGCGCCGTCAGAACTCACTTGGGCATTGCTGATGAACACCGTAAGGAAGATTCCGCAAGCCATAAAGGCAATGCAGCAAGGGAAATGGCAAATAAACATGGGAACCTCTATCCATGGGAAAACCATCGGAATCTGGGGATACGGAAAAATTGGACAAAAGATTGCGCAATATGCTCAAGTTTTTGGAGCAAAAGTTTTGGTTTGGGGTAGCGAAAAATCTAGAAATAAAGCAGTAGAAGATGGTTTTTTGAAAGCAAATTCGAAAGCAGATTTTTTCAAAACTGCCGATATTATCACTTTACATTTAAGACTAAATGAGGCAACTTCCGAAATTGTGAAAAAATACGATATCCAAATGATGAAGGATAATGCTTGTTTCATTAATACAGCAAGAGCAGAATTGGTAGAGAACGGAGCGATTGAAGAAATTTTGAAAAGCGGACAAAAAATTAATTTTGGATTTGATGTTTTTGAAAATGAACCTATTTTTGATCGTAATTTTCCTTTGTTTCAATACGAAAATGTGGTTTGTACACCTCATTTAGGATACGTGGAAGAAAATAGCTACGAACTATACTTCGAAAAAGCTTTTGAAAATGTAATGCTATATATCAACGGAAACCCTACGAATATTGCAAATTCCGAAACATTAAATTGATTCAATTCAATTTAATTTTAAAAAATCATAAAATTGAGCAGCATCTTTTACTAGGTGTTGCTTTTTTATTGTATTTAATGCATTTCAATTTTATTCGAAAATAAATCCTACATTTAAATATTAGTTAATTTTACAAAAAACAGAATATGAGTTTATATACACAGCCTATGTTGCGTGAGGGCGCATTAAAAGATAAAGTTGCCATTGTAACTGGTGGGGGAAGTGGTCTTGGAAAGGCAATGACCAAATATTTTCTGGAATTAGGCGCAAAAGTGGTAATTACCTCTAGAAATCTAGAAAAATTGCAAGGAACTGCTAAAGAATTAGAAGAACAAACAGGTGGAAAAGTCCTTTGTATAGCTTGTGATGTAAGAAATTGGGATGAAGTAGAATCAATGAAAGAGGCGACTCTAAAAGAATTTGGGAAAATAGATATTCTACTAAATAATGCGGCAGGAAACTTTATTTCTCCCACAGAAAGGTTGACGCATTCTGCTTTTGATTCTATTTTGGATATTGTGCTTAAAGGAACAAAAAACTGTACGTTATCTGTTGGTAAACATTGGATAGATTCTAAAACTCCAGGTACGGTTTTGAATATTGTTACTACTTATTCTTGGACAGGATCTGCATTTGTAGTTCCTTCAGCTTGTGCGAAAGCAGGAGTTCTTGCCATGACGAGAAGTTTGGCTGTAGAATGGGCAAAATATGGAATTAGATTTAATGCAATAGCGCCAGGACCCTTCCCAACCAAAGGAGCTTGGGATAGATTGCTTCCAGGAGATTTGCAAGAAAAATTTGATATGAGAAAGAAAGTGCCATTAAGAAGAGTAGGAGATCACCAAGAATTAGCGAATCTTGCGGCGTATTTGGTTTCCGATTATTCAGCTTATATGAATGGTGAAGTGGTGACTATAGACGGAGGAGAATGGCTGCAAGGCGCTGGAGAATTCAATATGCTGGAGGAAGTTCCTAAAGAAATGTGGGATATGTTGGAGGCAATGATCAAAGCAAAAAAATCTAGCTAGAAGCAGTTTTGCTTCTAAAGCTAAGCAGGGATTTTTAAATCCTATGAGATTTCCATAAATTTCCGTAATTTGCAATGCTTTAAATAATAATACAATAATGATTATTCAACCAAGAACAAGAGGATTTATTTGTCTTACTGCTCATCCAGATGGTGCATTACAGACCGTTAAAAATCAGATAGAATACGTAAAATCTAAAGGTGAAATAAAAAACGGACCAAAAAAAGTTTTGGTAATAGGTGCATCTACCGGTTTCGGTATTGCTTCTAGAATTTCTGCTGCTTTCGGATCTGGTGCTGCAACTATTGGAGTATTTTTTGAAAAACCTGCTTCTGAAGGCAAAATGGGTACCGCAGGTTGGTACAATACAGCTGCTTTTGAAAAAGAAGCAAATGATATTGGTCTTTATGCAAAAAGTATCAACGGAGATGCATTCTCTGACGAAATAAAAAAACAAACAATAGATCTTATCAAACAAGATCTTGGACAAGTAGATTTGGTGGTGTATAGTTTGGCTTCACCAAGAAGAACGCATCCCAAAACAGGAGTTGCTTATTCTTCAGTGCTTAAGCCAATTGGACAACCATTTACGAACAAAACAGTAGATTTCCATACAGGTGCAGTTACAGACATCAGTATTCAACCCATAGAAAACCAAGAAGACATCGATAATACCGTTGCAGTAATGGGAGGTGAAGATTGGAAATTTTGGATGGAAGATCTAAAAGAAGCTGGCGTTTTAGCAGATGGTGTAAAAACAGTGGCCTATTCTTATATCGGCCCAGAGTTAACGTTCCCAATCTACAGAAACGGTACCATTGGTCAGGCTAAAAATGATCTTGAAGCTACAGTTCCTATACTTAATGATTTGTTAAAAGACATCAATGGAGTTTCTTACGTTTCTGTAAATAAAGCATTGGTAACGCAATCTAGTTCTGCAATACCTGTAGTCCCTTTATATATATCCTTACTGTACAAAGTAATGAAAGCAAAAGGAACTCATGAAGGAACAATAGAGCAAATGCAAAGACTGTTCGCAGAAAGATTATACACGGAAAATGGTGAAGTATTGCTAGATGATAATGGAAGAATAAGAATAGATGATCTAGAAATGGATCCTGAAGTTCAAGCCGAGGTAGCTCAATATTGGGAACAAGTGACTACAGAAAATCTAGAAGAAATTTCTGATATTGAAGGATACAGAAAAGATTTCTTTAATTTATTCGGTTTCCAAATCGATGGTATAGACTATGAAAAAGAGGCTAATGAAAATGTACAAATCCCAAGCATAGAAGCTTAATTTATAATTTTAATACCCCAAAAAAAAGCCCTTCTAATGTAATTTTAGAAGGGCTTTTATTATGATTCTGCAAATCCATTTTTAATGGCAAAAACCGCCAATCCCACTCTTGTTTTTAAGTCTAACTTGGCACACAATTGATCTCGATAGCTCTCTACCGTTCTAGGACTACATACCATTTTTTCAGCGATTTCTTTGTAGCTTAGTTCTGAAACGGTGTACGAAAGAAATTCTTTTTCTCTTTCAGAAATTTTTATCGTTTTTTCGTTCTTTTCATTATTTAGGCTAGAAAAAATAATTTTTGATGCCCAATCAGGATAAAAAAATCCATTATCGTTTAGGTTGTTTAGTGCGTATTCTAGATCTTTTGGATGCGTATTTTTTAGCAAATAGCCTTTTGCACCATTTTTTATCATTTTGATTACACTATTGTCGTCTCCTTGCATACTTAGGGCCATTACTTTGATGCTTGGGTGATGCTCTTTTAGCCAAGCTACTGTTTCAAAACCATCCATAATGGGCATGCTGATATCAAGTAAAATTATCTCTGGAATTGCCTTCCCACTCTCGAAGTTATCAATAAGATCTTTACCGTTTTCTGCTACATAAATGACCTCAAAACCATCGAAGTTACTGATGATGCCTTGCAAGGCTTTTGCAATAAGAAGATGATCATCTACAATAACTATTGTTTTTTTCATATTTATTTTTTTAAGGCAATTTGAAGTTGGGTACCTGCATTTATTTCACTGTGTAGATAAAATTCGGCTCCTATTATTTTGGCTCTGTTTTTCATATTGGTGAGTCCAATACCATTGCTTTTGGTTTGTGCAGTATCAAACCCAATACCATCGTCATCAATAGTTAATTTCCATAAATATTTCTCAGATATACTGAGATCTATCTTCATGGTTTTGCATTTAGAATGTTTGATGCTATTTTGAAGAAACTCCTGAGTAATTCTTAAAAGCACATTTTTTTGAATAAATTCTAGCTCTAAATGCTCAAAATTGTGCGTAAATTTTATATCACAACGCTTGATAGCATTAATGTTGTCTACTTCTTCTTGGATGAGCGTAATAATTTCTTTCTGGTTTATATTATCATCTGTCAGAGTTTTAGACAAGCTTCTGAGGTCTTGTAAAGATTGATTAATGATTTCTGATATCTGATCTATTCTTTCGCTTTCCTCTGCAACCTTATTTTCATATAATAATTGTTGCGTGTACAAACTTACTAGGGTGAGTTTTTGTCCAATATTATCATGCAGCTCTCTTCCGATTTGTTGCATCGTTGCTTGCTGAATTTCTAGCTGTGTCGCTAACAATTCTTTTTGATGAATTTCATTGTTTATTTCTATATCATTGAGGTATTCTTTCTTTTTTAGACGGTATTTATTAATGTAAATAATAATTGCAACAATAAAAACCACAAAAAAAAGGTTGAATAAAATAATAGTGATTAAGAGCTCCGTTTCCCCCATAGGTATGATATTGAAAATAAAAGATACATTACAATTCCTGATGTGGCAAAGTATAAATAATAGTAATTCCACATTTCTTTATGCTTGCTTATCAAATCGAAAAACGTCCAGAATGGCAATGTCCCGATGTAAAACAAAGTTACTCCCTAATTGACATAAAACATTTGATTTTTATAAAAATTAATAATATCAGAAGAATTAATTTGCTTATAATACTCCATGATAATCAATATCAATAATACAAGGCACCCAAAAGTATAGTTGAGTGAAAAAATAACTTGGTTAGTTTGTAATAAATATTCACTTGGGATAAAAGAAAGTAGATATAGTATCGAAATCATGTAAAATAACTTAGGTTTATCAAACGATTTCATAGCATACAACCAATAGAAAAATAAAAATTGTAAGGGGATTACAAAAAAATTAAAATAAGGAGGTTTTTTATATTCAATTATAAAGTCCCCCCATTTCCCAAAAAGTTCACATAAAAAAATGATTAACAGATAAAAAGCGAAATATTTCCATCGGTTTTCTTTACTTCGATGAAACATCACCAATGCAGTAATGGCGGCAATGCCTTCACTCGCGATAATACAGTTTTGTAGAAATATTATAACTTCATCCATAAATACAAATTGTTAATACGACTCTATACAATTTGTAGAGGGAGGAGAGAGTGTGCCATGGTTTTGGGCTAGTGCTAAGATCTCTCTATCGGTGACTATTGGGGCTAAGCTATTTTCTAGAGGGTTATAATCCATATTTTTTATTTCTCCTTCTACCTCTTTATTGATGGTAGGTATTAAAACCAAAGTGTGTCTCAAGGCGTAGTCTTCTGGTAAAGAAGATTCTGGAAACTCTGGATAGGCTGCATAATAAAATCGTATACCAAGATCCACATCAGTTATATTGGGATCTTCTAATTTTGCAAGTAGCTCCATATCCGAAATAAATTTTTTCAGAGTTCGGAGATCAAAATGTATAGAGTTAGCGTCCTCAAAACCCATATTCTGATTAATATAAGCTTGCTGTTTGCTACGATAGTTAGCAACTAAATTTCGAATGTGTTCTACAGGCAATGTAGAAGGATTCTCATCAATATGATGATTGTTCATGGTATAAAGTTTTATTATTAGTTAAAGCAAAGAACCGAAAAAAAATTGTGAAAAGCATATGCTATTTTACGGTTTAAAATATCGTGATTTTACGGATTGTACATTATTTTAAATTTTCATAAATGAATTTATCTTAAACTTTATTTTGTCATAAAATGAATTAACTAATTTTATATTTATAGATAATTATTTATGATTGATAATTTTTAATTTTTATTTAAAATTTTTAATTTAAGCAAACCTTGAAAATTTAAACTAAATAAACCTTTATAGAAGGAAGTTTCTGTAATAAAATGATAGATTTGCAGCTGAAATTTTATACGATAATTATTAATTTAAATTTATAAATGAAAAAATATACCATTGCATTGCTATGCATCGCAACATTTGGCATCTCTTGTTCTGATAAAAATGAATCTAAAGACACTAGTAAATACACAGATGACCAAAAAGCTTCCTACTATATTGGTCTTAACATGGCACAAAGTATGAAACAAGAAGGTTTTAAAGTAGATGCTGATATTATGGCGCAAGCTATAAAAGAAGAAATGGAAGGAAAGCCAAAATCATTACCCGCTGAGGATATGAACAGTTTTATGCAAGGGTATATGCAAAAGCAACAGGAAAAAATGCAATCGGCAGCAGGAGTAGAAGCTAGCGAAAACAAGAAAAAGGGAGTAGATTTTTTAGCTAAAAATAAAAGTAACCCAAAAGTGAAAGCTACAGCTTCAGGCTTACAATACGAAGTAGTACAAGAAGGGGATGGTAAAACAATGCCGAAAGCATCAGATATTGTACAAGTAAAATATACAGGTAAATTATTAGATGGGACGGTTTTCGATTCTACCGATAAAAATGGTGGTCAGCCCATGGACATCAATCTAGGTAGCGTTATCAAAGGATGGACAGAAGGAATTCAGTTGATGAGCAAAGGTGCAAAATACAGATTTTACATTCCTTCGGATCTAGCGTATGGTGACCAAGGTGCTGGGGGTGCAATTCCTGCAGGTTCTACCCTTATTTTTGATGTAGAATTGGTGAGTATTAAATAATACTTCCCGACAAATTATAACAAAGAAACCTCAACCAAAATGGCTGAGGTTTTTTTTTATATTAATATATTCTTCGGCTTCGCTCAGAATTCTTATTATTAATTATAATTCTGTAGGTCTAAAAACCAAACCTGTTTCTGGGAAGAAATCCATAGTGATTCTGTCGCCATCATTTACATTTCCAGCTAATATCTCTTTAGATAATTTGTTCAAAACATCTTGCTGAATTACTCTTTTCAACGGTCTAGCGCCGAAAACTGGATCGTAACCTTTATTCATTAGATAATCCAAAGCATCTTGGGTAGAAGTCATCATGATATTTCTTTGGGCAAGAAGCGTATTGAGACCTCGTAATTGATACTGAACAATTTTGCCAATATTTTTCTTGGTTAAAGGTTGGAATAAAACCGTTTCATCTATTCTATTTAAGAATTCTGGACGTAAAGTTTGTTTTAATAAATCAAAAACTTCTTCTCTCGTTTTATCCACTATTTCTTCCTGATTATCATCGGTAATATTCTCGAAATTCTCCTGGATAATATGCGATCCCAAATTAGACGTCATAATAATTATAGAATTTTTGAAATTCACTACACGACCTTTATTATCCGTTAATCTTCCGTCATCCAAAACTTGCAACAATGTATTGAAAACATCGGGATGCGCTTTTTCTACCTCATCCAAAAGCACCACAGAATAAGGTCTTCTTCTCACGGCTTCCGTCAATTGTCCACCTTCATCGTAACCTACATATCCTGGAGGCGCGCCTACCAATCTAGAAACACTGTGACGTTCCTGATATTCGCTCATATCAATTCGCGTCATATTATTTTCATCATCAAAAAGTAGTTCTGCCAAAGCTTTTGCCAACTCTGTTTTCCCCACTCCCGTTGTTCCCAAGAATAGGAAAGATCCGATGGGTTTTTTATCGTCACTTAATCCCGCTCTGTTTCTTCTAATCGCGTTGGCAACAGCTTCTATCGCTTCTTCTTGTCCAACTACACGTTTGTGCAATTCGTCTTCCAAGTGCAATAGTTTTTCTTTCTCCGACTGAATTAATTTGGTTACCGGAATTCCTGTCCATTTTCCAATGACTTCTGCGATATTATCAGCCGTAACTTCTTCTTTGATCAGTTCATTTTGATGATTTTGCATTTCTAGTTCTAGCGTTTGCAAAGCATCTTCTTTTTCCTTTATTTTTCCGTATTGTATTTCGGCTACTTTGGCGTAATCACCAATTCTAGAAGCTCTTTCAGCTTCCAATTTTAAAGCTTCAATATCTTTTTTGATTTGCGTGAGATCTTCCGACTTTTGCTTTTCCTTCAGCCATTTTGCGTTGATCTCGTTTCGCTGTTCAGAAACTTTAGATAAATCTTCTTTTAGATGATCTATTTTGGTTTGGTTTCCTTCTCTCGAAATTGCCGCCAACTCAATCTCCATTTGCATTAGTTTTCTATCGAGAACATCCAATTCTTCGGGTTTCGAATTAATTTCCATTCTCAATTTAGCAGAAGCTTCGTCTATCAAGTCAATCGCTTTATCTGGTAAAAATCTGTCCGAAATATAACGCTGAGACATTTCTACCGCAGCAATTATTGCTTCATCTTTTATTCTAATTTTATGATGCGCTTCATACTTGTCTTTAATTCCACGAAGGATAGAAATCGCCGATTCGGTATCAGGTTCTTCTACCATTACCTTTTGGAAACGTCTTTCGAGTGCCTTATCTTTTTCAAAATATTTTTGATATTCATTTAAAGTCGTTGCACCAATTGCTCTCAGCTCGCCTCTTGCTAAAGCTGGCTTCAAGATATTAGCGGCATCCATTGCACCTTCGCCACCTCCAGCGCCAACCAAAGTATGGATCTCATCAATGAAAAGAATAATTTGTCCTTCGGCTTTCGTTACCTCATTCACTACAGATTTTAGTCGCTCCTCAAATTCTCCTTTGTACTTTGCACCCGCAATCAATGCGCCCATATCCAAAGAGTATAGCGTTTTATCTTGCAAATTTTCGGGTACGTCACCATTAATGATACGGTGGGCAATTCCTTCGGCAATGGCAGTTTTACCTACTCCAGGTTCCCCAATTAAGATGGGATTATTTTTCGTTCTTCTAGATAGAATTTGCAAAACTCTTCTTATTTCTTCGTCACGACCAATTACGGGATCTAATTTTCCTTCAGCCGCTAGTTCGTTGAAGTTTTTTGCGTATTTATTTAAACTTTGATACGTTTCTTCTGAACTTGCAGAAGTTGCTTTCGAGCCTTTTCTTAGTTCGTTGATTCCTCCCTCCAATAATTTTCTCGTTACGCCCATGTCTTTTAGCATTTGCGAAACGGGAGATGAGGTTTCAATTAAACTTAGCCAAAGATGTTCTATGGTCACATATTCATCGTCCATTTTTTTAGCGATATTCGGTGCGTCTAGCAAAACTTTGTTCGCAGACTGAGAAAGATAAATATTTCCGCCTTCTACTTTGGGTAGTTTTTGGAGTAATTCTCTGTTTCTTTCTCTAACTAAACTCGCATCCGCTTCCGATTTTTTAAGCAAGAACGGCGATATGTTTTCATCTATTTGGAAAATTCCTTCCAGTAAATGTTGAGGTTCTATTTGTTGGTTGCCAAACTCCATCGCTACTTGTTGCGCAGCTTGTATGGCTTCCTGTGATTTTACAGTATATTGATTAAGATTCATATTATTATATATTAAGGTTGATTGATACTTTGTTTTCGTAAAGATTGGAACATCAGATTTCAGAATGACTGAATCTTTTTTCTGAAAAGCTGAAATCTAAATTCTGAGGTCTTCCTCTTTGTTTAATCATTTAATTCTATTACTTTATCTCAAAAACTATTCAATTATTAAATTTACAGAAAAATAAGTCAAAATTTCCGAATATTGTAATTTTAACATCATTTTAACAAGACAAAATTTCCGATTTGTATCTATTTTGGGAAATATTAAGGTAAACTCGTCGTATTTATTTTTGAATTATGTAAAACAGATTACTTACTTTTGCAATTATCAAATGGAGTTAAAAGAAAAACAACAGAAAATACTGGACGTCGCTATAGAGCTTTTTAAAGAAAAAGGCTATATGGGAAGTTCTGTGAGAGATTTGGCGAAAAAGCTAGATATAAAAGCGGCATCTTTATATGCGCATATAAGTTCTAAAGAGGAGATTCTAGAGTGGATATGTTTTGGTATTGCGCAGGATTTTTTCGAAAATCTTGAAATGGTAAAAGATACTTCCCTTGATCCTAAAGAAAAATTAAATCTCCTGATAGAAAGTCATCTCACTATTGTTCTCAAAAATCCTGATGTTACGCATATTTATTCTAATGATTGGATGCATCTCGAGGAAAGACTCCCTGAGTTCATTGCGCTGAGAAAAAAGTATCAGCTAGATGTAGAAAAAATGATCACCGAAATATATAAAGCTGAGAAGTGGGAACTGAAATCTCCCGTTTTTACCACAAGATTTATTCTTCATACGCTCAATAATTCTTATTTCTGGTTCAAAAGAAATGTAGAATCTACCAAAGAAATTACCAACGAGATACGAGATAAGATCCTGTTTGGACTTATTGGAAACAGTAAATAGTCTATTTTTGGCTATGTATTATCCAAGTGAACTGATTAAAATTATTTCATTGTTTTAAATTTAAATTATTGATTAACAATTGATTATTTACAAACAAAGCCATTAATAATGATAAAAGTCATAAAAATTTTGCTATGATGAATTTTAATTTTAAATTTACACCTAACAAATGTTAGTTAGGTTATGGATTTTTCAGTTGAATATTTAAAACGTGATGATTTGAGAAAGTTACAATCTGAAAGATTAGTAACCATGATGAATTATCTTGATGACAAGTCAGAATTTTATAAAAATAAATTGGATGAACTCGGAATATCATTTTCGGATATTAAGACCATCGAAGATATCTCAAAACTGCCAATAACTTATAAGCAAGATCTGAGAGATCAGTATCCTTTTGGATTGTTTACGGTACCTAAGGAAGAATTGCAAAGAATACACTGCTCTAGTGGAACCACAGGAAAACCTACTGTAGTAGGATATACAAAAGATGATGTAGATCTTTTTAGTGAAGTGGTTGCAAGATCATTGAATGCGGCGGGTGCAAAACCAGGAATGCAATTGCATAATGCGTATGGATATGGCATTTTTACCGGTGGTTTAGGATTGCATTATGGAGCCGAAAAATTAGGAATGAGCGTATTGCCTATTTCTGGTGGAATGACCTCTAGACAGGTAGATTTAATTATCGATTTCAAACCTGAGGTAATTTGTTGTTCCCCATCTTATGCATTGACCATAGCGGATGAATTTACCAAAAGAGGAATTGCAGCAGAAGATATTAGCTTAAAATATGCAGTATTGGGTTCAGAACCATGGACAGAAATTATCAGACACCATATTGAAGAAAGACTAGGCGTTCAGGCAACTAACATTTATGGACTAAGTGAAATTATCGGTCCTGGAGTATCTATGGAAGATGTAGAAGAGAAGGGTGGTTCTTATATTTGGGAAGATCACTTTTACCCAGAAATCCTAGACCCTATTACAAAACAACCTTTACCTCTTGGTGAGGAAGGTGTTTTGGTAATTACCACACTTACCAAACAAGCGATGCCGCTTCTTCGTTATTGGACCAATGATATAACAAGTTTATATTATGATGAAAATTCTAAGAGAACCATGATCAAAATGAAACCCATATTGGGGAGATCTGATGATATGCTTATTGTAAGAGGTGTAAATGTATATCCAAGCCAAATAGAAGAAGCTTTTTCTCATGTACAAGGAGTAGTACCCAACTATTATCTTACGCCAATAGAAAAAGAACAAATGTGTGTAGCATTAGATGTAGACGTAGAAATTGCAGATGATTTTCTGAAATCTCAACATTTGGAGCTTAATAGCCAAGAATATACTATTTTTATAGAAAATTTTGGATACGCAGTGGAAGCCGAAATAAAAAGAAGAGTAGGCATTACTACTAAAGTGAAAATACACGGACAAGATACCCTTCCTAAGTGTGAAGGTGGAAAAATTAATAGAATACTTAAGACAAAATGAATTCATTTTATAAATTAAAGACTGTAAAAGTTCAGAAGGATACCAAAGATGCAGTAAATGTATCTGTGGAAATCCCAGAAGAATTGAAAGATAAATTCAAATTCAAACAAGGACAGTATCTTAACTTTAAAGTAATGGTTGATGGCGTGGAGGAACGACGTTCTTACTCCATTTGCAATGCACCAAGCGAAAAAAGCAATACGCTTGAAGTTTTGGTAAAATTGCTAGAGGGGGGTAAGGTTTCGGGATACTTCAATGAGCATCTTCATATGGATGAAGTTTTAGAAGTAATGCCACCGATGGGAGGATTCAATACTACTTATCACCCAACCAATACAAAAACTTATATTGGTTTGGCTGCAGGAAGTGGTATCAGCCCTATATTATCCAACTTGAAAGAGAGTCTTCATCAGGAACCTAATAGCGATGCTTACTTATTCTACAGCAATAGAAGCATGGATTGCGTGATGAAGAAAGCAGAAATTGAAAAATTGGTAGAAGATTTCAAAGGACGACTAAAAGTAGTTTATTTAGTAAGTCGTGAAAAGCATGAAGATCCAATATTTGAAGGAAGAATTTCCGCAGAAAAATTAGATCATTTATTTGATCGTTTTTCTGAAATAAACGTTCAAGAAGCAACCTATTTTATCTGTGGACCTTCTGAAATGATAAAAGGAATTTCAGATTACCTTAAAAAAGATAAAAAAGTACCCGCTATACAAGTGTTGTACGAATATTTCTCGGCTCCAGATGAAGAAAATTCTCAGGAAATGAGCGACGAATTCAAAGCGATTGCCAATATAGAAAGTATGGTAACGGTAATTATTGATGACGATGAGTATTCTTTCCACTTGAATTCTAAAAAAGAAAGTATATTAGATAAAGCATTGAAAGACAATCTTCCAGTACCATTTGCTTGCAAAGGTGGAGTTTGTTGTACGTGTAAGGCAGAAGTTCTAGAAGGTGAAGTTTTCATGGAAAAGAATTTTGCGCTTACCGAAGATGAGGTAGCAAGAGGTTTTGTACTTACTTGCCAATGTCACCCAACTACCAATGTGGTGATGCTAAATTATGATGTCTAAGACAATTTGAAAATGAGGAAATGAGTTTATTTGAAAATGATATCATTGTATCGTATTTTTGAATTTCCGACCTCATCAGTTTTCAAATTATTTAATTTTCAAATTTAAAAAAAATGGATTTAGAAAAATTTGTACAATATGTACAAGACGAAAATAAAGTAGAACCAAAGGATGTAATGCCAGATGATTACAGAAAACTTTTGGTTCGTCAGATTTCTCAGCATGCCCATTCTGAAATCGTGGGAATGTTGCCAGAAGCCAACTGGATTTCTAGAGCACCTTCGTTAAGAAGAAAAATGGCACTTTTGGCTAAAGTACAAGATGAGGCAGGACATGGTTTATATCTTTATTCTGCAACAGAAACTTTGGGTAATGGTACCATCCGTGCAGATAGAGACGCTACTTACGAAGATATGCTAGAAGGTAAAGCAAAATATTCTAGTATCTTCAACTATCCAACGTTGAGCTGGGCAGATATTGGTGCTATCGGCTGGTTGGTAGACGGAGCTGCAATTATGAATCAGGTAATGCTGATGGGTAATTCTTACGGCCCATATTCTAGAGCAATGGTGAAGATTTGTAAGGAAGAATCTTTCCACCAAAGACAAGGATATGAAATCCTAATGGCACTTTGTAGAGGTACGAAACAACAAAAAGAAATGGCTCAGGCTTCGTTAGATCGTTTTTGGTGGCCAGCTTTGATGATGTTTGGTCCTAATGATGATAGCTCTCCAAACTCTAAAATCTCTATGAACTATAGAGTGAAAAGAGAAAGTAACGATAGCCTTCGTCAGAGATTTATTGATGTTACCGTATCTCAAGCCGAATTTTTAGGTTTAACGGTTCCGGATAAAGATTTGAAATGGAATGAGGAAACTCAACATTATGATTTTGGCGAAATTCCGTGGGATGAGTTTATGACAATTCTTAAAGGAAACGGACCTTGTAACAAAAAGCGCATCGAAACAAAAAGAAAAGCGCAAAGAGAAAATTCTTGGGTGAAAGAAGCTGCGGTAGCTTTTGCAGAGAAACAAGAAAAATTAGTTTAAAAATTATTTAATTTGAAAATGTGATAATTTGAAAATGTCATCATTGTACATTAATTTTCAAATTTCCTCATTCTCAAATTCTCAAATTTAAAAATATGGCAAATTTAGATATGTGGGAAGTGTTTATTCAAACTAAACCGGGATTATCTCACAAACACGTTGGTATTGTACAAGCACCAACAGCAGAAATGGCTTTGCAAAACGCAAGAGACGTATATACTAGAAGAAAAGAAGGAACTTCTGTTTGGGTGGTACCAAGCAAATATATGGTAACTTCTGAAGGCGTAGATAAAGAAGCTTTCTTCGATCCGGCAGACGACAAATTGTACCGTCACCCAACTTTCTACGACATCCCGAACGACGTTAAAAATATGTAGATTAATAAATAATTTGAAAATGTACTAATTTGAAAGTTGAAGTAATCAAGGTTAAAATAATCAAGCTTTCAATTAATCAGATAGATCAGTTTTCAAATTAATTAATTTTCAAATTTTCAAATTAAAAAAAATGAATCCATTATATAATTATTTATTAAAATTTGCTGACGATAGCTTTATCATGGGACAAAGATTGTCTGCATGGTGTGGAGAAGGTCCTTATCTTGAAGAAGATATTGCACTTACCAATATCGCATTAGACGAGTTGGGGCAGGCAAACAATTTTTATGTGTACGCTTCTAGAGTTGCCGATAATGGTAAAAGTGAAGACGATTTGGCTTTCCTAAGATATGAGCACGAATATGTGAATGCACATCTTACAGAACTTCCAAACGAAGATTATGCACAAACTATTCTTAAAGTATATGTGTTTTCTGTATACCAAAAATTGATGTACGAAGCTTTGTCCAATTCTGCGGACGAAGAATTGATGGCAATTGCACAAAAATCTTTAAAGGAAGTTAGATATCATTACACTCACGCTGCATCTTGGATGAAAATTTTCGCACAAGGTACAGAAGAAAGTAAAAACAGATTGGTAAAAGCTTTAGGAAACGTTTGGGAATATACTCAAGGTTTATTCGCAAAAGTAGAAGGCGAAAATGATTTGGTAGCACTTAATATTGCTCCAGATTCAGATGCTTTATACAATGATTTTCTAAGTATTACCCAGAAAGATTTTGCAGAATTCGGGTTAGAATATCCTACAGATCCATTCATGCAACCAAAATCTAGAACAGGGTATCACACAGAATATTTCGGTTATATGCTTTGCGAATTACAATACATGCAAAGAGCTTATCCAGGATGTACTTGGTAAAGATTAATATATCAATCTACCAATTGCTAGACGGTTAGATTGATAAATTGGTACATTTTAAAATATGACAGATTTAATAGAATTATTAGAAACCATTCCAGATCCGGAAATTCCAGTGATCAATATTGTAGAATTAGGAATTGTAAGGGAAGCAGTGGTAACGGGCGAAAATACTTGTGATATTACCATCACACCTACTTATTCTGCATGTCCTGCAATGTTCACCATAGAGGAAGACATCATCAAAATGATGAAGGAAAATGGATGGGAAGCGAAAGTAGTCACCAAAATGTTTCCTATATGGACAACAGATTGGCTTACAGATGAGGCAAGGGAAAAACTCCGTGTTTACGGAATTACGCCGCCAGAGAAAGGAGCCAACGAAACGCATATCGGAACTCCAAAAAAATGCCCACGTTGTGGATCTACCAACTCCAAACAAATTAGTAGATTTGGATCTACATTGTGTAAAGCCTCTTATCAGTGTAACGACTGTTTAGAGCCATTTGATTATTTCAAATGTCACTAGTAAGAGATAGTTTGTAAATGTATTATTTTGATAATTACCAATTACATATATTTTCAAATTTATTAATTATCTAATTTTTCAAATTAAAAAAAATGACGTATTCACAATTCGATATCGAAAATAAATTAGACGGAAAACTTAAAATCGTTTACCTTAATCAGCCAGAATCTTTTAATTCTTTGAATATGAGAATGTTGAAGGAATTAAAAGATTTTTTTGATGAATGTAATGATGACGAAAACGTTCGTTGTATTGCGATTTCTGGTAGAGGAAAAGCATTCTGTTCTGGTCAAAACCTTAAAGAAGCGCTTTCTGTAGGCAGTGATGACGAAGATGAAAGTATGATCCAGCGCATCGTGATAGAATATTATAATCCGATGGTAGAATCTATCATTAATAATTCTAAACCAATAATTGCTTTGGTAAACGGTCCTGCAGTGGGAGCAGGTGCAATGTTGGCTCTTATATGTGATTTTGCAATTGCTAAAAATACCGCTTATTTCTCTCAAGCATTTGTAAATATTGGATTGATCCCTGATACGGCAGGAACATATTACTTACCGAAACTTTTAGGTCGTCAGTTAGCAAGTTATTTAGCTTTCACAGGGAAGAAGCTATCAGCAGACGAAGCGAAACAACTAGGTTTAGTAGCAGAAGTTTTCAATGAGGAAGAATTTGAAGCAAGGTCAGAAGAAATTTTGATGAATTTGGCTCAGTTACCCACCAAAGCAATTGGATTAACCAAAAAAGCATTTGCCAAATCTTATAATAATACGTTGGCAGAACAGCTAGATTTAGAAGGTATTTACCAGCAAGAAGCAGCTAATTCTTTAGATTTTAAGGAAGGTGTTTCAGCATTTTTGGAAAAAAGAAAACCAGAATATAAAGGAAAATAATTAGTTTGAAGATGAATTAATTTGAAAATTTGAAAATGAGAAATGACAAAGAAAATATTATAGTTAATAAAACTTTTGATTTTGCATTGAAAATTGTTGAATTTTTAGAAAATTTGTACGGAACTAGAAAATTTCCTTTAGCAAACCAAATTTTTAAATCTGGAACTTCAATTGGCGCTAATGCATGGGAAGCTCAAAATGCAGAAAGTAAAGCATATTTTATTCATAAATTAAAAATTGCTGCCAAAGAAGCAGATGAAACTGAGTATTGGCTTTTGTTATGCTCAAAATCACCTTAGTTACAATCTCCAAAAGAGGAATTAATTTCAGAATTAAAAGAAATCATTTTAATTCTTTCTAAAATTATTGCAAGCTCTAAGCTTAAATAATTTTCAAATTAACTCATTATCAAATTTTCAAATATAAAATATGAAAGTAGGAATTATAGGTGCCGGAACAATGGGTATTGGTATTGCACAAGTAGCAGCTTCCAATGGTTGTACAGTTTTAGTTTTTGATGCAAATATTGCTCAGGCTGAAAAGGCACTTTTAGGTTTAGACAAAACTCTGAACCGTTTAGTAGAAAAACAAAAAATAACTGCAGACAAAAAAGAAGAAATTTTCAATAATATCTCTATTGCCAAAGAATTACAAGATTTTGCACCATGCAATCTTATTATCGAGGCAATTATCGAAAACAAAGACATAAAAACCAAAGTGTTTACAGAACTAGAAACTTATGTTTCAGATTCTTGTATTATTGGTTCTAATACTTCCTCTATCTCTATAACATCTCTGAGTGCAGAGCTGAAAATACCAAGTCGTTTTATCGGAATCCATTTCTTTAACCCAGCTCCACTGATGCCTTTAGTAGAGATTATTCCAGGATTATTAACGGAGAATAATTTACCTCAAGAAATGATTGATCTGATGAAATCTTGGGGAAAAATACCTGTTTTGGCGAAGGATATTCCTGGTTTTATTGTGAACAGAATTGCTAGACCTTACTATGGCGAAGGCTTGAGAATTGTGGAAGAAAATATTGCCACTCCAGAACAAGTGGATGATGCGATGAAAACTTTAGGCGGTTTCAAAATGGGACCATTTGAATTGATGGATCTTATTGGAGTAGACGTTAATTTCTCTGTTACCACAACGGTTTACAAAGATTATTTCTATGATGCCAAATACAAACCATCTTTGTTGCAACAAAGGATGTCTGAGGCTAAACTTCATGGTAGAAAAACAGGAAGAGGTTTCTATGATTATAGCGAAAATGCACAAAACCCAATTGCTGAAAAAGATGAAGCATTGTACGGGCAGATTTATTTAAGAATCATTTCTATGTTAATCAATGAGGCAGTAGAAGCCAAAAGATTGAAAGTGGCAAATGATGAAGATCTAGAATTGGCAATGCAGAAAGGCGTGAATTATCCTAAAGGATTATTAGCTTGGGGAAAAGAAATAGGTTACCAAAAAATATCTGAAACCTTAACGGATCTTTACAACGAATACCAAGAAGAACGTTACAGACAAAGCCCATTACTAAGTAAGTTGAATTAGATAATGTGTTAATTTGAAAATGAGTAATAATTTTAATTTTCGAATTAACATACTTTCAAATTTTCAAATGGTTTAATTTTCAAATTTAAAATATGACACCCAATCAAGTTGTAGACTATATGATGGAGAAGGATTACTTCTCTCAGTTTCTAGGAATAAAAGTTATTGATATTAAAGAGCAATATTCTTTAATTGAAATGACGATCACAAAACAAATGCTGAATGGGTTGGGCACTGTGCACGGAGGAGTCACCTTTGCTTTTGCAGATTCTGCTTTTGCATTTTCTTCTAATAACGATGGCAATGCTGCTGTTGCACTAAGTGTGACTATCAACTTCACGAAGGCTGGAAGAGAAGGTGATGTTTTCAGAGCAGAAAGTATTTTGGTAAATAATACCAGAAAAACGGCGATCTACGACATTAATGTTACCAACCAAAACAACGAGTTGGTGGCGAAATTTGTAGGAACAGTCTATAAAATTGGTAAAAAAGTAACCGAATTATAAATTTTAAAATTTGATAATGAGGCAATTTGATAATGATTTGGTACGCCATATATCATTTTCAAATTCTCAAATTAATGAATTCTCAAATTAAAATTATGAACAACGTATATATCATAGATTATGTAAGAACACCGATTTCCAAATTGGCAGGTGGTCTTTCTCAAGTTCGTCCAGACGATTTGGCGGCGATTGTTATCAAAGAAATTATGGCTAGGAATCCTGAAGTTCCTGCTGAAGAAATAGAAGACGTTATATTAGGATGTGCCAACCAAGCTGGTGAAGACAACAGAAACGTTGCAAGAATGGCAGGTCTTTTGGCTGGTTTACCTTACAAAGTAGGTGGCGAAACTGTAAATAGATTGTGTGCATCTGGGATGTCGGCTGTAGCCAATGCTTTCCGTGCTATCTCTGCAGGAGAAGGAGATTTTTATATCGCTGGTGGAGTAGAACATATGACGCGTTCTCCTTATGTAATGTCCAAACCGAGTACTGCTTTTGGTAGAGATTCTCAGATGTTTGACACAACTTTCGGGTGGAGATTTGTAAATCCAAAGATGAAGCAAATGTATGGGGTAGACGGAATGGGCGAAACTGCTGAAAACTTAGCAGAAATGCATTCTATTTCTCGTGAAGACCAAGACAAATTTGCACTTTGGTCTCAGCAAAAAGCCACGAAAGCACAAGAATCGGGAAGATTAGCAGAAGAAATTGTTGCGGTAGAAATTCCGCAGAAAAAAGGCGATGCTATTATCTTTGATAAAGACGAATTTATAAAACCAACTTCTTCATTAGAAGGATTAGGCAAACTGCGTCCAGCTTTCAAAAAAGAAGGCGGAACAGTAACGGCAGGTAACGCATCAGGTATGAATGATGGAGCTGCTGCACTAATTTTAGCAAGTGAAGAAGCGGTAAAAAAATACAACCTAAAACCTATCGCAAGAATTGTTGGGTCAGCAGTTGCGGGTGTAGAACCTCGTATTATGGGAATTGGTCCTGTAGAAGCTACTAACAAATTGCTTTCTCGTCTAAATTTAACGTTAGACGAAATGGATGTAATCGAACTGAATGAAGCATTCGCAGCACAAGCATTAGCAGTAACTAGAAGCTTAGGTTTAGCAGATGACGATGCAAGAATCAACCCTAATGGTGGAGCTATCGCAATTGGACATCCACTAGGTGTTTCTGGAGCAAGAATTATTGGTTCTGCAGCTTTAGAACTCAACAAGCAAAACAAAAAATATGCACTTTGCACACTTTGTATCGGAGTAGGACAAGGCTATGCAATGGTCATTGAAAAAATATAAATTGGGCTAAATTAATAGTTTGAAGATGTGATAACTCTTACACAATTATCGCATTTTCAAATATCTAAATTAAAATTACCTCATTTTCAAATTAAACTTATGAATATTTATTCCTATCACGGGATTCGTCCCATCATCAAGCCTTCAGCCTATATTCATCCTCAAGCGGTGATTATTGGTAATGTAGAAATTGGTGAAGATGTATATATTGGTCCAAACGCAGTAATACGCGGAGATTGGGGGAAAATTATTATTAAAGATGGCGCCAACGTTCAAGAAAATTGTACGCTACACGTATTTCCTGGGATAGAAACTATTTTAGAAGAATCTGCTCATATTGGACATGGTGCAATTATCCACTCTGGGCACATCGGGAAAAACTGTTTAATCGGGATGAACGCTGTGATTATGGATAAAGCCTACATCGGTGACGAGTCTATCGTGGGTGCTTTGGCATTCGTTCCAGCTAATTTCAGATGCGAACCTAGAAAACTTATTGTTGGAAGTCCTGCAAAAGTAATTCGTGATGTTTCAGACGAAATGATCAAGTGGAAAACCGAAGGCACAAAATTATACCAAGAGCTAGCAAGAGAAGGCAAAGAAGCCATTCAACCTTGCGAACCTTACACAGAATACGTAAAACAAATTCCTACAAAAATTGTGGATTATGGGATCTGGGATGATGTAAAATAAATTGAAAAGTATTTAGACTTAACGGATTTCTAAAACTCGTTAGGTCTTTAGGTAAGTTATTATGATTAACACAGAAAATTTTGAATCTGATTCTGTTTATCACATTTTTTCTCATGTCAATGGAAAAGAATTGATTTTTCGTGAAGAAACAAATTATCAATTTTTTTTGAAGCAATTAGAAAAATATATTCTCCCGATTGCAGATATTTATTCATATTGTCTTTTACCAAATCATTTTCATTTATTATTAAGATTTAAAAATATTGAAAATTTAAATGTTGAGGACGAACACAAATATCTAATGAGAAAATTTGGTAATTTTTTGAACTCTTACGCTAAAGCATTTAATAAAAAGTATAACCGAAAAGGTGCGTTATTTCTGAATGCCATAAAGCGAAAGAAAATAACAGATGAGAAATATTTACTGAAAGTTCTGCATTACATCCATAATAATTCGGTTAATCATAGTCTCGTAGATAAAATTGAACAATGGAAATACTCTTCATATCATTCATATATAAATCCAGAAAAAGATAGTAAGTTGAGTAGGAAAGAGATTATGCAATACTTTGAATCATTTGAAATTTTTAAAAAATATCACCAATCTAGTGTTGAATATGATTTCTTAAATTTTGAATAATTGTTACAAACCAAACCTAACGGGTTTTTAAAACCCGTTAGGTTTATAAAAAAATAGAAGTTTGCAAGAAGGTTTAGTGAAAATTTTTCCTCTTAAATAATAAAACACTAGAACATGGCTACATTAACAATTAGAGTTTTAAGCAAATCACATACAGATCTGCTGAAAAGTGTAAAAAACTATGAAGATAAATCCGAATGGCAAACTACAGAAAAGAGATTTGTTGCTTTTTTCGATATTTTGGGATTTAAAGAATTAGTTTTAAGAAATACTCACAGCGAAATTTTTAAAAGTTTATTAGGGATTTCTAATTTACGAAAAGAAATAAATCCTCAAATAACAGAAAAAGATTTCTCAAATGATAAATACAAGCCAATTGAATTAATTACTTTTTCTGACTCAATAATAATTTTTTCAAAAAATGATTCTATTGAAACATTCAAGGTTTTTATTGAATCTTTAAATTGGATTTTTGCAAGAATTATTGAAATAGAAATACCTGTTAAAGGAGCTTTTGCACACGGTGAAGTTAGTGTTGATATTGAAAAACAAATTTTTTTCGGACAAGCATTAATAGATTCTTTTCAATTACAAGAAGATGTTGACTATTTTGGAGCAGTTGCGCATAATTCAATTGATAGATATATTTACGAAAATGAGATTAAAGATGTTGAAGAGCAATTATTTGAAATTATAACTCCATTAAAATCAGGGAAAATTAATCACTTAAATTTAAAGTATTTCCCATTTATTGTTTATGATAATTATGAAAATATGTACGAGTACTATAACAAATTTAAATTTTCAGCTTCTAGTAAACCACGAAAATATTTACAAAATACAATAAGTTTTTACAACGAATATCTAAAATTTATAAAAAAATGAAACTAAAAAACTATATAGCAGGCCGTTGGGTAGAAGGTAACGGAGAAGGTATTCCTTTATTCAATGCAGTGAATGATGATTTGGTTGCCATATCAGATACTGCAGGTTTAGATTTCGAAGAAGCTTTAGACTATGGTAGAACTTTAGGATACAAAAACTTATCCTCGATGACGTTCTATGATAGAGGACAAATGCTGAAAAATGTAGCTTTATATCTAGCCGAAAGAAAGAAAAAATACTACGAACTATCTTATAAAACAGGAGCTACACATGCTGACTCTTGGGTAGATATAGAAGGTGGTTTCGGAACTTTTTTCGCGTACTCTGGTTTGGCAAAACGTATGTTGCCTAATACTACTTTTTGGGTAGATGGCGACACGCAAAAATTATCTGCAAACGGAACTTTCATCGGAGCGCACATTCTTACGCCTTCGGAAGGAGTTTCTGTACAGATCAACGCATACAACTTCCCAGTTTGGGGAATGCTAGAAAAATTATCAACTTCATTATTGGCAGGTGTTCCAGCGGTAGTAAAACCATCTCCATTTGGTTCTTATCTTACCTATGAAGTTTTCAAAGATATGATAGAAAGTGGCTTCTTACCAGAAGGCGCAATACAATTGGTATGTGGAGATCCAGGAAATATATTAGATTTTGTACAAGATGGAGATTCTGTATTATTCACAGGTTCGGCATCTACAGGTAGAAAACTAAAATCATTACCTAATATTTCTGGTGGTGCCGTACGTTTCAATATGGAAGCAGATTCTCTGAACTGTTCTATTTTGGGATTAGACGCAAAACCAGGAACTCCAGAATTCGATTTATTTATCAAAGAAGTAAGAAACGAAATGACTACCAAGGCGGGACAAAAATGTACGTCTATCCGTAGAATTATCGTTCCAGAAGATTTAGTTGGAGATGTTCAGAATGCTTTATCAAAAGCTTTAGATCAAGTAAAAATAGGAAATCCACTTTCTAGGGAAACTCGTATGGGATCTTTGGTAGGGAAACAACAATTTGATGAGGTATTTAGAAAAATTGAAATCCTAAAATCTGAAACAGAACTGATCTACGACGGAAAACAAGATCTAGTAGATGCTTCTTTTGATAGTGGTGCATTTATGACGCCAAAATTATTCTTAAACGACAGTCCGTTTACCAAAAATATCTCTCATGATGTTGAAGCCTTCGGTCCTGTATCTACTATTATGCCTTACAAAGATGCTGAAGAAGCTGCTGCATTGGCAAAACGTGGAAAAGGAAGTTTGGTAGGTTCTATTGTTTCTCACGATGAAAAATTCGTAGCAGAAACAGCATGGAGAATGGCTTCTCAGCATGGAAGAATTTTCGTTCTAAACAGAGATTCGGCTAAGGAAAGTACAGGTCATGGTTCGCCACTTCCAACGATGATGCACGGTGGTCCTGGTAGAGCAGGTGGTGGAGAAGAAATGGGTGGACTAAATGGTCTTCATTTTTTCTTACAAAAAACAGCGATCCAAGGTTCTCCAGATATCGTAACTGCAATTACTCAGCTTTATCAGCAAGGTGCAGAGAAAAAATATTCGGATAAACATCCATTCCAAAAATATTTCGAAGAAGTAGAAGTTGGAGATTCTCTAGAAACTGCAGGTAGAACGGTAACAGATGCAGATATCGTGAATTTCTCTAATGTTTCTTGGGATCATTTCTATGCGCACACAGATGCAACTTCTCTTACAGGAACTATCTTCGACAAAACGGTTGCTCACGGATACTTTATCTTATCAGCAGCTGCAGGATTGTTTGTTTCTGGTAAAAAAGGTCCTGTAATTGCAAATTATGGTTTAGAAAACGCAAGTTTCTTCAAGCCAGTTTATGCAGGTGATACCATTACAGTATATTTAACAGCAAAAGAAAAAATAAATAAAGGAGTAAAAGGAAGAAATATTCCTTCTGGTGTTGTAAAGTGGTTAGTAGAAGTGGTTAACCAAAGAGATGAGGTAGTTTGTGTTGCAACTATTTTGACGTTGGTAGCTAAGCAATCTCCTTTTATTGATCTTAAAGCAAAAAATGTTGAAAAGATATTGAAAGGTCTTACAGAATCTACACCAGCACAATTCGGAACAATGACGCCTCAATTGATGGTAGAACATTTGGAAGAAGTTGTTAGAAACGGTTTCGGTGATTTGCAATCTACAGACTTCCCAGAAATTCCAGAATTACACTTAGAAAAATTACAAGATTGGTTGTATTCCAACAAAGAAATTCAGCAAGGCGCGCATTATCCTTTATTGAAAGAAGGAGATGTTTTGCAAGCAAAATATAAAAATCTTTCTGAAGCTAAAGATAGATTAGCAGAAGCCGTGAAAGAGTTTCTTGTCTACTACAGAGAAAATGGACAAGCAGAACATTTCCACCCTAGATTTGGATTATTAAACAAAGAAATGATGGAGCTTTTCCAAAGAAAGCATTTTACTTATCACTTCAAACAGTTTGGTCTTTTGTAAATTGAAATATTAAACTTTCACAAACCGACATTTAAAAGTTTTATACTTACTATTCTTTCAAAAGAATTTTGATGTACGGTAAAAAGTTTATTTGAAATTATTGTAATTTACAAACGTTTATTGTAACATCTAATTTCTATGAAAAACTTTCCCGAAGGAATTACTTTTAAATATCCTTGGAGAAAATACCAACAACATTTTTTGGATGGTCTGGAAGATAATCTTTCAGACCATCATTTGCATGTAGTGGCACCACCAGGTTCTGGAAAAACCGTCTTAGGGCTAGAAATTATGTTGCGACTAGATGAGCCAACTTTAATTGTAGCACCCACTTTAGCAATTCGTGATCAATGGATTTCTCGATTTTACGAATTATTTCTTCAAACGGATCAAAAAGTAGATTGGATTTCCAAAGATTTCAAAAACCCAAAAAAAATTACGGTAACAACCTATCAAGGTATTCATGCAGCTTGTAATCATCAGAAAGAAGCCAATAATGATGAAGAGGTAACTGCTGACGATTTCCAGACGCCTTACAATGCAAAAGCGATAAAGGAGGTTCTACAAGAACTAAAAAAACAAAAGGTTAAAACTTTTATTTTGGATGAGGCACATCACCTCAAAAAAGCATGGTGGTCTTCATTGATGGAATTAAAAAATGGAATTTCTCCTACTATTGTAGCACTCACTGCCACACCACCTTTTGAAGTTTCGGGATTGGAATGGCAGAAATATATTCAGTTAAATGGCGAAGTAGATGTAGAAATCTCGGTGCCCGAATTGATGTTGGAAGGAGATCTTTGTCCGCATCAAGACTTTGTATATTTTACTTTGCCTACAGAACAAGAACAAAAAACCGTAGAAGATCATTATCAACGTGCTGAAAATATGATATTGGAAATCTCTAACGATTCGGCTTTGTTGGATGCAATCTTATCTCATCCCATTTATCAAAATCCCCAAAAGAATTTAGATTGGATTTATGATAATATTTCTTCCTATTCATCGGGTTTAATTTATTTAAAGTATAAGGGAATCGAGATTCCTAAAATTCACTTTGAAATATTGGATGATGATCAAAACCTCGTTCCGGAAATTACAATTTTTTGGTGGGAAGAATTGTTGGATTTCTATTTGTTTGTGGATACACTACATTTTCAAAATTTTCAAGAACATCGCACAAACTTAGAAAATAGACTTCGTCATAATGGTTTCATCGAGAATAAATTTGTGAACTTTTATAATACTAAAAATTTAAACCAAATTTTTAATCAAAGTCTCGGAAAACTAGATGCAATCAATAAAATTTCAGAATTTGAGTTTTCTACTCTTGGTGAAGATTTGAGAATGTTAATTTTAACCGATTTCATTAGAAAAGAATTTTTAGTAAGTGAGAAAACAAACGAATTAGTTATCGATAAAATAGGAGCTATTCCTATTTTTGAAAATCTTAGGAGACAAAACTCTCAACAAAGAAGAATTGGGGTCTTAACGGGAAGTATCGTTATCTTGCCTAAAGTTTCACTTGCACAATTCCTAGTAATTTGTGAAAGAAAAAATATTGAAAAAATTCAGTACTCGACGTTAGCATTTGACGAAAACTATGTTTTAATACAACAAAACGAAAGTATAAGATATGAAATAGTTCAAATGATAACAGAAATTTTCGAAAGTGGAGGAATTCATATTTTAATTGGGACAAAATCTCTTTTAGGTGAAGGTTGGGATGCTCCCAAAATAAATTCTCTGGTTTTGGCAAGCTTTATTAGTTCATATGTTTTATCTAATCAAATGCGTGGCAGAGCCATTCGTGTAGATAAGTCCAATCCAAATAAAGCTAGCAATGTTTGGCATTTGGTATGTTTCGATCCTAATCATTCTGAAGGAGGAAGCGACTATATTAATATCAAAAAACGTTTCAAAACATTTGTTGGTATCTCGAATACAAACGATCCAGTGATTGAAAATAAATATGATCGTCTTGGCTTCAAAGAAATTGTGACAACTAATCAGATTTCAGAGATGAATAATCAAACCATGGTTTTGGCTAAGAATAGAAAGGATATTCTGAATCGTTGGAAAATAGCTTTATCAAAAGGAAAAATATTAATTGAAGAAATTCAGATTCCTTTTAATGAAGATAAAGATTTCAAAACGATAAAGTCTAAGTTTTTAGGGAAAACCTTAGGAAATTTATCACTTACTTTATTTTCCACTTTTTTCATGTTTTTGGGTAATTTTGCTTCTACAATTATTAAAAGTTGGAATAGAATAAACGATCCGCGGAGTTTTACCATTTTTACTACGTTGTTTGGAATTGCAGGATTTTTGACCTTTGGTGGTAAATTTTATAGAGCTTTTAGACAGTTTTTAAAGTATAAAAATATTGCAAAAAATGTTCAAAAATATGGTGAAGTTGTCTTAAAGACTGCTATTAATGAACGTTTGATAAATACACCCTACCAAAAATTACAAATAATTTCTGAAAATGATGACAATGGAAATTCAGTTTGTTATCTTTCTGGTGGTAATAGATACGAGAATAGCCAATTCATTAGTCTTTTGCAGGAAACTCTTTCACCGGTAGACAATCCTAGATATTTGATTAAAGAAAATAAAAGTTTTTTTGGTCGCGACAAAACTACGTATTTTGCAATTCCAGAAATATTTGCAAAAAATAAAAGAAGTGCCGAATTTTTCCGCAAAATATGGAATAATGAAGTTTCAAATTGCCAATTGATATATACGAGAACAATAGAAGGAAGGCAAATTTTATTAAAAGAACGCTTCAAAACACTAATGAACAAACATAAACACATCGAACATTTGAATAAATGGACACGATAATTTTATTAGATAAATATTAATTTTACAACAATCAATAAAAAACTAAAAATAAAAATGACAGATTTTGTAACTTCAGAATTTAAGAATAATATAGCCGAAATTACTTTCGGAACTGCAAAAAGCAACTCACTTCCAGGTGCAATTTTAGAAAATTTAGCACAAACAATTCTGGAAGAAGGAGCCAAAAAAGAAGTAAAAGCAATCTTGGTAAAAAGTGCTGGTGAAAAAGCATTTTGTGCAGGAGCTAGTTTTGATGAATTATTAGCAATTGAAGAGCTAGATGCTTCAACGAAGTTTTTCGGTGGTTTTGCAAAAGTATTGAACGCCATGCGCAATTGCGGAAAAATTGTAGTGGTAAGAGTACAAGGGAAAACTACTGGTGGTGGAGTAGGGATTGCATGTGGTGCAGACTATTGTTTCGCGACCAAAGATTCTGCTTTGGCACTTACAGAACTTAATTTAGGGATTGGACCTTTCGTGATTGGACCGTATGTGGAAAGAAAAATTGGGAAATCTCAGTTTGCTGCGATGGCTATTGATGCAGATTTTAGAAGTGCACAATGGGCAGAACAACACAACGTGTATCATTCTGTTTCAGATTCTATTTCAAAGATGGATGAGCAACTAGAGAAGTTTTTAACCATTCTTTCTGGTAGAAGTGATGATGCTTTGGCGTTGATAAAAAAAGTGTCTTGGGAAGGAACAGATCATTTCAATGATTTGATGCCTGCAAGAATTCATATGAGTGCAAGCCTTATTTTGGAAGATTCTGCCAAGGAAAATATCGGAAAAATTAAAGAAAGACTAAGAGCAAAATAGGATTTACTATTTTCAAATTTTAATACTCAACCTTGAAATGAATAAATATCTTACAAGGTTGAGTTTTTTTATTTTGTGAATTCTACTTTCAATAAAGAATACAAATCTGAGTCTTCGAAAATTCCGTCTACCAAATAATGTCCTCGCATTCTGCCTTCTCTTGTAAATTTGAAATATTGCAACAATTTCAAAGATGGAGTATTATTCGCATCAATCACAGCTTCAATTCTATTTAATTTCATTTCTGCAAAGCCAAATTCTAATATTTTCTCAAGCGCTTCTTTCATGTAACCTTTGTTTTTGTATTCTTCAAATCTAAGATCGTAGCCAATTTCAGCTCTTTGATGTTTAGGGTTCCATGTATGAAAGCCACAATTTCCAATAATTTTATTACTAATTTTTTCTACCAACTGAAAATTGAGCATGCTCTGGTTATAAGAATCGTATCCTTTTTTATAGATATTTTGCTGATATTCAAATTCATCATCATTAAGTCCCAAGATCGATTTTATTTCTTTTTTATCATTTTCTTTAAATATTGTAGTCATTACCTCAGAACTCAATTTTTGAAGCAGAAGGCGAGGTGTTTCTATAGTATCAAATATCATTTTTAATTTTTATTAAATTTAAGAAAATTGTTGACATAATATCAACAGATTCTTTATTATTCACTTGGTTTATCCCATGGAACAATATGTTTTTAAATTGTAAGGTAATGCTGTGAGTACCGCAAAAATAAATTATTAGTGTTTGCTTGAAATTATTATATTTATAAATTAATTAAGTTTTTTATATAAAATAATTATTTATGATTAAGAAAAAATATTTTTTATTAGGCTTAGCAGTGTTTTCGAGCAATTTTTTGTTTTCGCAAGTTACTTTGCCTTTTACAGAGCTTTTTGGCTCTAGTTCTACACAATCTCAATGGAATGCCACTAATGCTGCGGTTATTGTGATAAGCAATCCAGATGTGGGCTCGCCAAGTGGTAATGTGGGGAGTTTCATGTACAATTTCTACAACTCTCAAGGGCAATCTACCTACAACGTTATTTCTCCAACTTTGGTTACCAATGGATCACCAATAAAGGTAACTTTCGATTTTGCGGCTGCCAACCGTTATACAATGCCCGCTGCAATACAAACTGTATTTGCTGATGATCATATTATTATTGAATATTCTACTGATAATGGTGCAACATATACTCAATTTAAAGATTACGAAATCGGAAGAACTGGAGAATTGAATACGGGTGGTACAATTCCAGCATTTTTTACACCTACAACTGCACAATGGGTAACCAAATCTCTAGTATTACCTGCAGGCACCAATAAAGTAAATTTTAAAGGGATTAAAAACAATGTGAACCAAGCTGGCAATTTTGCTTATTTAGATAACGTCAATTTCACACAATGCGCTACTACAGCGCCTACAGGATCTTCTACTCAGAGTTTTTGTGCAGCGCAAACGCTTGCAGATTTGGTAGTGAATGGTAGCAATATTATTTGGTATACTACACCAACAGGAGGAAGTGTTTTACCATCTACAACACCTTTGGTCAGTGGAACTACCTACTACGCATCTCAAACCGTAAGTTTATGCGAAAGCCAAAGCAGATTCCCAATTACAACTACTTTGGGAAGTTGCCTTAGTACTTCAGAAAATAATCAGGTGGCATCGGATTTTTCTATTTTCCCGAATCCAACTCAGGAAATTTTAAATATAAAATCTAAAAATAAAGTGACTCAAGCGTCGGTTTATAATATGGTTGGATCCAAGATTGTTTCGTTCTCCGACAAAGATTTAAAAAGTATTTCTTTAGATCATTTGGTAAAAGGAATCTATATGATTGAGTTTAAATTTCAAGATGGAACTACTTTCTCTAAAAAAATCGAAAAGAAATAGATTTTTAATTTAAAAAAAAAAATAGCCTGCATCAAAATATTGTGCAGGCTATTTTTTTAGATATGCTTTAGTTTAAGCTTTCAAAAGATTAATGGAAACTGTTGCCAAATCGTTATTAGGGAATTTGCGAGATAGATGATTATCTATTTTTAATCCAACCTCTTCACATATTTTCCTGAAAACATCCACTTCCAAAATATACTGATCCGAAAATCCATGCGTAGCTTCATATGCTGTAGCTGCGGTTTTTCCCAAATTCTCACTTATGAGTTGAGATGGCAAACCGTGAAGCTCTATAATCAACAAGCCATTTTTCTTGATGTAAGGAAGCCAAAGTTCAAGATGTTCTTTCAGGCTTTCTTCCACCAATCGGTTAGCAAGTCTTTTCCCACGATAGGCAAAAGCTCCTTCGGAAGTACTAATTCTTGTAGGATCTTCATTTTTTGGCGCATTCCAAACACGGTTATGATCCAAAAATGTTCTTATATTTAGCAAATCTGAAAGCTCAATATTATAATCACTTTTCAAATCGTTGGCAAGGCGTTCTGGGTTTCCAATATCTCCCCAAATTACTTTTGCCCAAATATCATTATTAATAAGATTGGCTCTAGTTACTTTCAGAGCAGCATCATTATAGTCGGCTCCTACAAGAAACAATGGATGCTCTTCTAGGATTTTACCTCTTAGTGTTTGTCTTTCTATGGTTTCAAAAATATGTTGTATAAATGCACCATTTCCGCATCCCATATCCAAAACTCCTTTGGGCTGAAGATGGATGGGCTGGTTGAAAATCTCGATGATAAAGTCATTAGCAACTTTAAAATAATTGGAATGTGCGCCACCACTTCCCCAAACGTTCATCGTTCTATCCACATGAATTTCATCTTCTCCTTCAGCGATTTCTCTTATTTTGGAAGGATTACCGAAAAGCAAATCATTCATTTTATTAAGCAACGGAAGGTAAGAAACAGTTACTCCATATGAAGGCGCTCTTTTGGCAAAATAAATTCCTGTTTCTGTAAATTTGTAATTGCTATTGGATTTAGTAAACCAACCTAAGTAAGTAAGAAAGTCTAAAATCATTTCAAAATTTTCTGCATTCTTATGAAACTCGGCTGCTTGAAATGATGTTTCCATAAAATACTTATGAAACATGCCATTCATCCCAAGATACACCACAATGGGTCCAACAATACAACCTTCAATATGGGTTAATATCTGTGTCTGAATTGCTTTTTCTTCCTCATTACTTGCAGGCTCTAAGTTGAATTTATTTTTTGAAGATTCCGTTAATTCTGATAATAATTGAATAAATTCGGCTTCATCAATTTTGGATTTTATAGAAGACGCTTCTTTTAAAAACGGAATTACTTTTTCGTACAAATGTCCATATTTCAAAAGGGTAGAAGTGGCTTCATTAGTAGATAATACAATTTCATCGCTGATATGATTGATCTGATATTTAATGAAACCTTGTGAAGCCAAAGTCTTCAAGGCAACATTAAGATATCCATCGTTAGAAGGATATTTTTGTGATATATTTTTGAGGGTAATTTCTTTAGATTCTAAGATAGATTGTACAATTCCGCTGTTTATAAGCTCTACTGCTGAAGGAGCAGTTACAATTCCGTCTAGATGTCTGAATAATATCGAACGATAAAAATCTTTATCCATTTTGTTTATTTCTTTAAACTAAAGTTATTGATTTTTTCTGTATAAAGGCTTTGCCAGCTTGTTAATTGTATCCTAAAATTTAGATTTTAAAAATTCTTGAAAAAATACTTGGTTTATTCAATTGAATTTGTAGCTTTGTAATTCAAAGTTCTTTTTATGGAATCAAAAAAGTATCACGAAGATTTATTACACATTCGCTCTATGATGGAGCGTTCTTCAAAATTTATTTCACTCAGTGGATTATCAGGAGCCTTCGCTGGGGTAGTAGCACTTTGGGGTGCAGCTTATGCTTATTTTTTGTTTGAAAAGAACGGTATAGACTATCTAGATGGGAGAAGAAATATCTATTCTCCAGAAATAGTAGACCAACTTTTGGTGGTTGCGATATTAGTTTTGCTATTTGCGATTGTTGGAGGTTATTTTTTTACTAGAAATAAAAGCAAAAAGCAAGGAAAAAAGATGTGGGATGCCACTAGTAAAAGATTATTGATTAATTTTGCAGCGCCTTTGGCTACAGGAGGAATTGTATGTTTGGCACTTTTGTACCATCATTTATTCCCACTTATTGCACCAGCAACATTGATATTCTACGGTTTAGCACTTGTCAATGCAGGTAATTTCACCTTCACAGATGTAAAGTTTTTGGGATACTTAGAAATTATTTTGGGTATTATATCCTTGTTTTTCTTGGGTTGGGGACTTATTACTTGGGCTATTGGCTTTGGAGTTTTGCATATTATCTACGGAATAATTATGCATAAGAAGTATAAGTAGTTATTTAGTTAATTAGATTTAAAATTGGAGACATTAATTCTTAGGTAGAAATCTCACCAACACGTTTAGATATTTATCAAAATTATTAGGTGACTATTTTTAAAATTTCCAAAACTTCCATCAAGATTTCTATTATTTAAAATAACTATAAAACTTAATAACTAACCAACTGTTTAACTAATCAATAATGATAAAAATAAATCAACTTAATAAAGAATTTGAAAGTAGAGTAAGATTGGGCATTATGTCTATTCTTATGGTAAACGATTGGGTTGATTTTTCTGAAATGAAAGCGCTTTTGGAAGTTACGGATGGCAATCTAGCAAGTCATAGTAATGCTTTAGAAAAAGCAAATTTCATTGAAGTAAAGAAAGAATTTATAGGCAAAAAGCCCAAAACATCATACAGAGTAACGCAAGCGGGAAGAAGTTCTTTTAATGATCATCTAGATGCTTTAGAAAAATTAATAGGAAGGTAACGCTCTATTTTTTTGAGTTTAAACTTTGTAATTCAAAGTACTTTTAAATATATTAGTTATGATTTTAATTAAAAAAAACAAAACAAGCAGAATAATTTATTCCATTGCAGGGATATTATTGCTTCTACCTTATGTTGCCATGCAGTTCTCGAGAGAAGTCAATTGGACAATTTCAGATTTCGGGGTCGCTGCTGTACTTCTATTTTCATTGGCTTTCATTTTAAATTTAATAATAAATAAAATAAAGCCTAGAAGATCAAAAATGATATTGATGATTATTGCATTCCTCGCATTTATGATTCTTTGGGTAGAAATAGCTGTTGGCATTTTCGGAAGTCCAATCGCAGGAAATTAAAAATAGTAAATCAATGACGAGAAAATTATTTCTAAAAAGAGTAGCTCAAGCTGGTATATTGGCTTTATTCCCAAGTTTGTATGCTTGGCAAATAGAACCATTTTGGGTAGAATTTGTAGAGAAAAAGTTACCAATAAAAAACCTTCCTCAAGATCTTATAGGTAAAAAGCTGATGCAAATTTCGGATTTGCATGTTGGAAACCGTTTTGATCCTAAATTTCTAGTTGATTCTTTTCAGAAAGCAAAACTTCTCAACCCAGATTTCGTGGTCTATACTGGCGACTTTGTAAATAAAGGAAATGAAACTGAACTCGCTCAGTTGGAAATGGTAATGAAGCAAGCTGTACTTGGAAAATTGGGAACTTTCGGTATTCTAGGGAATCATGATTATGGTAAAAATTGGAAAAATACAGAGCAAGCATCTAGAATTTCTGAAATGTTAGAAAATCACGGAATTTCAATGCTTAATAATCAACAAAAATCCTGTGATGGTCTTCATTTTATTGGTTTTGAAGATTTGTGGTCGCCCAATTTTCATCCAGAAAAAGTAATGAGTGCTTACGATGCTTCCAAAGCCAATATTGTACTGTGTCATAATCCTGATGCTTGCGATAAAGATATTTGGAATGGCTACCAAGGTTGGATTCTGAGTGGACATACGCATGGTGGACAATGCCGTATCCCAGGATTTGTAACGCCAATTCTCCCTGTAAAAAACAAAAATTACATCAGTGGAGAAATTGATCTTTTGGATGGCAGAATGTTGTATATCAATAGAGCATTGGGACATTCTTTTCAAGTAAGATTTATGGTAAGACCAGAAATCACCGTTTTCACACTTACATCATAATTACTATGAAAAATACTTCAATAATCACATTTGGTAAATTTATTTTTTGGCTCTTTTTTGCCTTTGGTAATATTGCATTAATAGGAGATTTAATTACACAAAACGAAGACTTTGCCATCTTTGGATTTATGTTGCTCATCCACGGAAGCATCATCAATTCTGTAATTATTGTTTTCCTTTTGATCTATTCTTATTTGAATGATGATCGAAAAAAAGATTGTTTTGCAGCAATAGGATTTATACTTCTCAACATTCCGATTGCGTTTCTCTACGCAATCATTGGCTTATTTATTATTAATTAAATATAAAAAACGATGAAAAAACTTCGCGTTCAGTTTATCCTTTTCATGTACGAAAATTCTCAAAAGCAATACAGAAAGTACTTTAAAAAGAAAAAAAGGCAATGGCAATTTTCAGAAGCGCAATTGCTCAATTTTCAGAACGATTCTTTAGGGAAAGTTTTGGGAGATTTCTATCAAAAACATGGATTCAGAATGATCCCGAAAATGGAAAATCATGATGTCTACCATCTTATAACCGATTTTTCTACCAATATTCAAGATGAGATTGCTATGCAATATTTGCTTTTCGGCAACGGTAAAAAAACAGCCTATTTACTAGGTACGATGCTTTTGGGAACGCTTGTTTTCCCAGAATATTACAAAATGTATTATGAAGCCTATCATAAAGGCAAAGAGATGAAAACGTTTCACCATCTGAATTTTGAAGAATTACTGTGGCAAAATTTTTATCATCTTAAAGATTTTCTAAGGCAAAAAGAAACTCCTGTTAGTTTCTAACGACTGTACGTTCACTATTCAACGTTGATAATTATGAAAACACATCACTATATATTTCTTTCTACATTTATATTTTTAATCCTGTTTTATGAAGAAAATGTGGGACTCAATTTGGGAATTTTAGGAATTATTTATTCCTTTCTCACTTTTTTTAAGACAAACAAATCACATAGAAACTCTAGTTTTTTGGTATTATTCGTACTCAGCATTTGTTCTAGCTTTGCATTTGCTTGGTACGGAGACTATGCATCATTTTTGGCTTTGGTTTCTTGTTTATTAATGCTTTCTTATCGATCTCGAGAAAAAAGAATGAATATTATTTTACTCATTCCTGTATTCATTACCAATTTTGCTACCTCATTATGCAGAATATTTAGTTTTGATAAATGGATTCCTAGAAGGCAAAATTCGGGAAGCTTGAAAAAAATGTTTGCATTTTTCTTATTTCCGTTAATATTAGTTCTCTTATTTTTTGGAGTTTATTCGGCTGGAAGTACGCATTTTGCAGAATTATTTACAAACTACGAATTGGATATTAATATTTGGGAAGCTTTCTGTATTTCGGTTGTTGGATTTTTTATTGCCTTTAATTATTTTAATTTTAATGTGGAAAGGCAAATTTACAAGCAAAATTATCTTTTTGAAAATGACTTTAAAGTTGATGATTACAAGGAAAAATCTACCTTTACATTTCTCGATGTTCCTACAGAAAGAATGAGTGGTATTATAACAATCACAAGTTTATGTGTACTTCTTTTATTCTTTATTATCACATTTACGATAGAACTATTTTACGAGCTTCCAAAGTCCCCCAATCAGCTTTCAGACGAGACGCATCAAAGAGTAACCGCGGTTATCGTTTCAATAGTAATGTCCATTTTTGTGCTTCTTTTTTATTTTAAATCTTATTTTAATTTTGATACAAAAGCTCAATTTTTAAAATTGATATCTAAAATTTGGATTCTGCTTAATGCAATTTTAATGATAATTACTTTATTAAAAAACACAGAATATATCTTGAATTATGGCTTTACGTACAAAAGATTGGGAGTGATTGCTTTCATAATGGTTGGCATGTTGGGATTGGTATTCACATTTATAAAAATTCAGAATAAAAAAACCAATGCTTACCTTTTCAATGCGATGGTTTGGTGTGTATTCGGAACAATTTTGGTTTGCAGTTACGTCAATTGGGGAAGTGTAATTACTTCTCAAAACAGTAAACGAAAAGATTTTGCTAAAGATTTCCATCTTCAGTCAATTCATTTTAATCAAAAAGAATTGTTAGAGTACGCAGAAAAATCCAATGACGAAGTTTTTTATCAAGAAGTAAAACAAAAAATTCAAGAGGAAAAATCGGATAGTTTTCTGTCTAAAATTTTATATTTCGAAACCATTCAATAATAAATAGCATGAAAAAATTAATTATATTCCTTCTGCCCATATTTGTAATTTCTTGTAAAAAAGAAACCGTAGCTTCAACTACTAAACAATCTGTTATGGAAACCGAATTTTCTGAACCTTCCAATAAAGAAGATTCTGCTTACATCAAAATAAGTCATTCAATAGATAAGGATAATGAAGTCGTAACAAATTCAATTCAAAATAAATCTTCAAAATCAGGAACAATTGTGAAGTTAGTAGATGGTGAACATTTGCCATTTACTTTAGATTCAGAGTTTACGAACAAAGAAAATCTTTTAATCATAAAAATTTTAAAATATAATAATCCTCAACTTAGAGCAAGCATTACAACTGAGCAAAAAGATTTTAATGTTCAATTTAATCAAATAAAATTAGCAAACGGAGAGTTGGACGGACCATTTTCAAAGGAAATCACCTATAAGATGCCTAAAAAGGGAGAAGTTTGGTTAATCATTGGCATTAACAATAGAGCTGAAGGTAAGGCAATTGGCAAATTTTCTGTGTTGGTAGAGTAGATTTGGTACAATTTGTGCAAATATCCAACTATAAAAAATGAAATCATTATGAAAAATATATTTTCAATGGCCATTGTAGCATCTGCTGCATTGGTAAGTTGTGGAACTGTGCAATCTATCGTTCAAAATACATTTCCTTACACTGCAAACGTTCTAGTTTCAACAGGCGTGCCAGCGGGGAAAGAAGTATCTTCTACAGCAACAGCTACTAATATTCAATCTTGGTTTGGAGGTAACAATAATGCTCAAATAAAAGATGTAAGAGTGTCGGATGCCAAACTATCAGTAGTTACTCCTGTTGGCGGTGATCTTAGCGCAATAAAATCTGTGAAAGTTTATATTTCTTCTAATGGATCATCAGAAAAATTAGTCGCTTCCAGAACGGATATTTCATCTTCAACATCTAGTTTAAATTTGGATTTGAATAATGATACTGGATTTTTGGATGATGTAGTAAAAAGTAGTGGAGTAACAGTAAGGACGGTCTACGAGCTTAAAAATCAAACTTCTACCGATATGAATTTAAAAGTTGCACTTAATTTCAGTAGTGTTCCTGTAAGATAATTTATCTTTAGATATCAATAAAAAATGCTTTCTCTAAAATTAGGGAATGCATTTTTTTGTTTTTATTGTTTGGTGATAGAATCCAACACAATAGTTACAGGTCCATCATTGGTGAGCGAAACTTTCATATCTGCTCCGAAAATACCACTTTCAATCTTTAGCTCAGATTTTGCTAGCTGCTCTTTAAAATATTCGAATAACGGGATTGCCTTATTGGGTTTTGCTGCCTTGATGAATGAAGGTCGATTTCCCTTTTTGTAATCTGCAATCAGCGTAAATTGGCTAATGCACAGGATTTCGCCTTTTATATCTAAAATAGAATGATTTAGTTTTTCATTTTCGTCAGCAAAAACTCTTAGATTCAGAATTTTTTGTACCAGCCAATCTGCATCAGATTTTTCATCATTTTCATCAATTCCTACCAAAAGCATAAAGCCCTTATCAATGGCGCCTACTGTATTGCCATCTACCCCTACATTTGCCTGAGATACTCTTTGTACAACTGTTTTCATTTTAATTATATAGATTAAGATTTTTAGAAGATGCATCATAACTCCAGAAATAAGTTTTTGGCGGTACGCTAGAAATAGATGTTGGCTGTCCACTTAGCATAATCCAAGTCGCATTATCTTTTGGACAAATAATACTGATGCCATCTTTTACTTGTAAAGTAGTAGTATTATCGGGACAAAGATGAGGCGCATTTCTATCATAAACCTTGAAAGATGCAGGGCTATCCGAGGTTCTTACAACAATAAGACCTCTGGTACCTGATTGTTGTTCATCCACATATATCCATCCTCCAACGTAATTTAAATTATTATAGTTGGCATAATTTAAATTTAGATTCACACTTATAGGAGTGTTAGGAAAACAGCTTACCGTTTCTTCACTGCTACTACATGAATTTATACTTAAAAAGCTGAAAATCAACAAGCTGTAAATAAATATGAATGATGATATTTTTTTCATTTCAAGATAATTTTTTATATATTTGTAAATCAATAACGAATTAACCAGCAAAAACATTGTCCGACAAATGTCGGATTATTTTTTTATACTAAAACAAAATTTTAAATATTATGGCAAGCTATGTAACTAAGGAAGGATTAGAGAAAATGAAAGCCGAGCTAGAACAACTAGAAAAGATAGAAAGGCCAAAAATTACACAGCAAATTGCAGAGGCAAGGGACAAAGGAGATTTGTCTGAAAATGCCGAGTATGATGCTGCAAAAGAAGCACAAGGAATGTTGGAGATGAGAATTTCTAAGCTAAAAGATATTGTAACTACATCTAAAGTCATTGACGAAACTCAGTTAGATACTTCAAAAGTTTCTATTTTGACAACGGTGAGATTGATGAATAACGCAACCAAAAAAGAGCAATCTTTCACATTGGTACCAGATAATGAAAGCGACCTGAAAACGGGTAGAATCTCAGTGAATACACCTATCGCAAAGGGATTGTTAGGTAAAGTAATAGGAGAAACTGCAGAGATTGTATTGCCTAATGGTAATAAGCTATCTTTTGATGTGCTAGAAATTACGCTTTAATCAGGATACCTCTCAATAATGAGTTCTATATTCACAAAAATCATTAATGGTGAAATTCCTGCTTACAAAATTGCGGAGAATGATTATTTTATTGCCTTTTTGGACGCTATGCCTTTGGTAAAAGGCCATACTTTGGTGATTCCCAAAAAAGAAACTGATCTCATCTTCGATATGGAGAGTGAAGAATATAAAAATCTTTGGGCATTTGCTCAAGATGTAGCAAAAAAGGTAAAAAAGGCAATACCTTGTATTAGGGTAGGCGTTGCGGTAGTAGGGCTAGAAGTTCCTCACGCACATATTCATCTCATTCCTCTTCAGACTGTAGAGGACATGAATTTTAAAAATGAAAGGTTAAAACTATCCCCAGAAGAATATTCAGAAATACAAAATTCGATCGTTAATTCTTAAACAAAGACATTAATCCTTTATATTACATATATAATTTGGATTATATGTAATTATATTTATATATTTATATCAACATGAATTCAAACCAATGTTCTTTCTGTGGTAAGAAGAGAAATGAAGTGCAAATGCTCATCGCTGGGCAGAATGGCTATATATGCGAAAACTGCATAGAACAGGCGCATTCTATTGTGAAAGATTCCACATCATTTTCTGGATTTTCACCTGCAGAAAGTATAGAAGAATTGAAAAAGCCTAAAGAAATAAAGGTTTTTCTAGATCAATATGTAATTGGTCAGTATCAAGCAAAAAAACAATTGTCTATTGCGGTATATAATCATTACAAAAGATTACTCCATGCAAAGGAAGAAAATAAAGAGGTTGAGCTAGAAAAATCCAATATAATTATGATTGGAGAAACGGGAACAGGAAAAACATTATTGGCAAAAACAATTGCTAAAGAGTTGGATGTCCCTTTTTGTATAGTAGACGCTACCATCCTTACAGAAGCAGGGTATGTAGGAGAAGACGTAGAAAGTATATTATCAAGATTATTAGCAGTTGCAGATTTTGATGTGGAGAAAGCTGAAAAAGGTATTGTCTTCATAGATGAAATTGATAAAATTGCTAGAAAATCTGATAACCCAAGTCTTACAAGAGATGTTTCTGGAGAAGGAGTACAACAAGGATTATTGAAACTCTTGGAGGGTAGTATTGTGAATGTGCCACCACAAGGAGGAAGAAAACATCCTGATCAAAAGTATATTCAGGTAAATACACAAAATATATTATTTATTGCAGGTGGAGCTTTTGATGGAATAAAAGAAATCATCGAAAGAAGAATGAACAAACAAGCAATTGGTTTTAGCTCTGAAAAAATAAATAAGATTGATGAGGATGATTATATTTTAAAAAATCTAAATGCAATCGATTTAAGATCTTTTGGTCTAATTCCAGAGTTATTAGGTAGATTTCCTATTATTACTTATTTGGAAAAACTTACCAAAGAAACGATGATAAAGATCATGACAGAGCCAAAAAATTCAATTGCTAATCAATTTATTGAATTATTTAAAATGGATGGCACAAAATTGGTATTTACCGATTCCGCTATTGAAAAAATTGTTGAAGAGACTATGGAAAAAGGACTTGGAGCAAGAGGACTGAGAGGTACTACTGAAAAAGTTTTAGAGGATTATATGTTTTCTATAGGAGAAGATGCAGAGATAATTTTAACTAAAGATAATATTTTAAATTAAAAATAAATATATATCTTTGCAAATCAATGTTGTATAAACACAAATTTAAAATACAATGAAAAAAAATTTATTAACGATTGGGCTGATTGCTATAAGCTACTCCGCTCAGGCACAATTACCAATTGAAAATGTACTCCTACATGTAGATAATACTGCTAAAATGTACGTAAGTTCTGGAACCTTAGTGTATAATGGAGGTGGTGTCCAAACAAAAGGTAGTGGAAATATAGATCTTCATGGAAATATGATGATTGTAGGTAGTGGAGGTACCGATGTATTGAGAACATTGGATACAAATAATAATCCTAAAAGTGATGGTGGAAATATTATTGTGAGAATTCATAATCCAAGTTCTCCTGTTAGTTCTCAATACGGTCAACTTTATATTACTGGAATCACTCAAGATAAAATTACAGGAATTGTAGATAAAGAATATGCTGCTACTAAACATGGATCATATCAACAGATAGGTATTCCTTTCTTCGGTAAAACAATAGCCAGCTTTAATGCTGATGCGGGTAATACATTTAATAATACACGATGGGGCGGAAGAGAAATCCTAAAGTGGAGTAATACAAATTTAAGATTTGATGGAAGTACTATCCCAAACGCACCTATCACTAGTGGGAGTGTTACAGGGATTACTTTTGAACCTACCTACGTCTTAACATCAGCCGATAGAACAGGATATTTTTCTGTAGGTTCTGCTGGATTTAATTCTGAAACTTTACACACCTTCAAAGGGATTCCTTATGCTGATGGAATAAATGGAGGACAATCAATCCAACTAGCTCCTGGTAATGTGAACTTCGGTGCTGGAGGTAATGACCGAAACATTTATCAAGAAAAGTATAATACATATATTTGGGATAATTTTGAGAGTGCAAATACTCCATGGGTAGGCACTTGGGGAAAAAATGTATATCAATTTTCCAATCCTTATCTAACAAATTTAGACTTGTCTTATATTGGTTATATTGAAGGAGGACTAGTTACTGATAATAATAATTTCGGAGGTAAATTAGTGGCAATCTCCGTGAATCCACAAAATGTTGTTTATAACTCTGGTTCTGGTACAACTTCTGGATATGCTAATACACAAACGGCTACATTTAATAGTAATGGAACACCTGCTGGTAATATTCCCGCGCTGAACATTAAGCCATTAGGAACATTTAAAATTAAGTTGAGTGATGGTACGCCTCAAACACTTAATTTTGATAACTTAAGGTTATTTAGCACCAACGCAAGAATTACAACTCCATATTCTGTAACTGCTAATAAAAATGGATCTGCTAATACTCTTAAACAATTGGGTATTCTCGCATTAGATGCTGCCGGTAATCAAATTGGAGAAACTTACTATGTTGTTTCTAATGATTTGGTAACTGGGAATATGGTAAATCCTTTAGCCTCACACTCTATACAAGCTATGACTGATTCAAATGCTATAATTCAAACATTTGAAGAAAGTTCTGCTGGAGGCACAGACCCAAACTTTTCCTCAAACTATAGATTGTATATCAATCAAGCCAATGAAGTTAACTTTCTTGGAAAAAGAATTGACTTAGGGGTTTATGGTAGTAATATAGCTTCTCTAAAATTCGAAATTAGAGATAATGTTAACCTTATCAATAATGGTTCTCATATACTGTCTGGAGGCGTAGGTTTTTATTATGCTAAACCTGATGGACAAGTTGCTGAAGCTAGACAAGGCGATATCATTCCTGTGACAGGTTCAACTTATGGATTATATTATGGTGCACCTCAAAATGCAAGTTTGGGTACTACAGACATTGCGAAAAAATCTTCTAGAACTTTGGTTACCTATAATCCTCTTGTGAAAAATTATATTGTTCGATTTGATCCAGATTGGAAATCAGCATCAATAGAAGTGTTTGATGCTAGTGGAAAATTAGTAATATCAGAGAAATCTGTAAAGGCTGATAGTGATTACGTTATAAAATTAGATGCAAGCTTGAAATCTATGTATGTAGTAAAAATTATAGGTAATGATGGTACAATTGTAAATTCTAAAATAGTAATACATTAACAATATGAAAACTAACTTTAACAAAATATTTTTAGCACTATTTATTGTATTAGCTAATTTTTATAATGCTCAATCTAACGGCCCTGGATGTGATCCTTTTAAATATCCAAATGGATGTCCTAAATCACCGATTGACTTATATTTATATATTTTAGGAGGAATAGCAATTTTTGGAATCGTTTATTTCGGTAGAAGATATAAAGCTCAAAAATTATAATTACTACATTTATATATATAAAACTCTCTGATTAATCAGAGAGTTTTTTTATTTTTACACTATGAAAAAAATAATCGTTTTATCAAGTATGATATTCGCTTTAGCTCTTAATGCGCAATTTACTGTCAGTATACAAGCTCCAAATGATTTTAAGGATAAAGAAGCTTTATTATATACTTTAAGTGGTTCTAAAGACGTTATCGTTACCCAAGAACAAAGTAAGAATAATGTTTGGACTTTCAAGTATCCAAAGAGTTATTCTGGAATGATGAAGGTGTATTTTCCCTCAAGCAATAATTCTATTACCTTTATTTCAGAAAATAAGAATGTAATGATTACGTTTGAGGCTGTTCATGGTAAGATTAAAAATATTGATTATAAAGATGAAGCCAATTCATTGATGAACTCAATTCAAGAGACATCTCAGAAGAAAGAGATAATTTATCCTGCATTGGTTCAAATAAAAGAATATTATAAGGATAATACAGATTTTGGAAAGGCTATAGCTTCTGAATTGAGAAGAATATCTGGATCTACAAGTGTAGATTCCTCCAAACATCCTTTTATATACTTCTATAATGACAATTACAACAAATATCTTTCAGGCGAAAACTCAAAAAAAGTTACACAAGAAGAAATTATAAGCTTCTTTAATACATCCAATGATATGCTAGAAGCATCTTCTATGGTTAGGCCTTTATTAGTAGCGTATCTTAATACGGGTGGTAATACTAATGTTGCTAATTCTGTGGACAAATTATTGGAGGTACTAAAAGTGGAGACGCCTAGAGGGCAAATGGTTTTATCAGAATTGATTGATATATTTGATATTTATGAAATGAAAGATCTCAAAACAAAATATTTGAGTTTAGCTAATAATTTGAAATGTACGATCACTGATCGATTATCATATACCCTAAAAGCTAACGCTAATACAGAAATTGGAGCCATATTTCCAAATTATAAGTTTCAATCTGCGGTAAATACAACAGCTAAGTCTATTTATGATGTAAAAGCAGACAAAAAAGTGATTGTATTTTGGTCTTCAACGTGTTCTCATTGTGAAACTGAGTTACCAAAACTATTAGAAAAATATAATGCTCTAAAAGAAAAAAATGTACAGATAATTGGTCTATCTTTGGACTCTGACAAACAATCCTATACCAGTAGAATCAAAGCATTTCCATGGATTAATGACTCCGAACTAAGAGGTTGGAACAGTACTTATTCTGAAGTTTATAATATTCATGCCACTCCAAGTTATTTTATTTTGGATGCTAACAATAAGATTATCAGCAAACCAGACCATGTTGGAGATGTTTTAGAATATTTAAATGCAAAATAATTTTGGAGAGTTGCAAATTTTTTCTATATTTGCAACACCAAAACGGCGAGGTAGCTCAGTTGGTTAGAGCGCAGGATTCATAACCCTGAGGTCACGGGTTCAATTCCCGTCTTCGCTACAAAATTAAAACCGCAGAATAAATTTCTGTGGTTTTTTTATGACCAAAAATCAGAGTAAATATTCTATTTTACCAGTATATTATTTCTAACAAACAGCTGTTGTCTGCAAAAAAAAGCAAAAAATGAGTAGGTTCTTCTGATCATACTACAGAATTTATTGCATTATGATCAAGATTTTTGAATAAATAATCATGCATAAAATTAAATACCAATTTTAAAAAATTAAATACTTATAAAATTATTTAATTTTCACAAATTTCAAATAATTAATGAATTGTTACAAATGTATTAATAAATAATAATTGAATTTAATTATTATTATAATAATTATGATTTATTTTATAAAATGATAAATCTCTACAGTGTGAGGAATAAATAATACAATCATAAAGTTTTCATAAATTTTAGGGTAACTACTAATTATAATTTTGAAATAAGAAATTTTATTGTACTTTTACAGTGCCTTGAATGAGGGAACAAGTCAAGGTAATAAATTTTTTTTCATCATTTGTGTTTTTAGAATCGTATCTTTTGATACGATTCTTTTTTATTACCTACTCTTCATATTTTACCAATAGATTTACAAAATAAGAGTAGGTAACACTACCTTCTTGCTGGTTGCTCTTTAAGAATATATTATTGGTGAAGGAAAATATTTCATCAATTATCCCTTGGTGCAGAAGTTGGAATTCTTTTTCATATGCTCTGTCCTTTTGCATCCCCTCAGAATATTGTTTTACAACTCCTTTTACAAATTTTTCATCCTCTACAACAATGGAGTTTAGTAGGCTCCTTAACGTGAAAAATTCAGCACTATATCTTAGCTCATTGTTTTTAGACGAAGTACCTATGAGATAGCCTATGAAATTGGCTTCCTGTTCTCGTGCGAAACCAATTTGATGAGCGCTCTCGTGAGCGAGCGTGAATGGTAAAGAACTTGCTGGCAAATTTTCATTATATTGGGCTTCTGCAGAAAAAGGATTATAGTATCCAGCAATACCAGTAAAACTCATTAAATGGCCAAATAAACTAGGTTTAAAAGAAAGTATAGATTCTTTTCCATGATTATAAAACTGTTTTGGTATATACTTTTGTTGTACTATAATTTCTTGTTGTATTGCTCGCCAATCTTTTATTGCAAAAACTCCGTTTTTATCTTCATGAACCTTAGATCTCGAATTTTTGCATTTTTCTAAATATGTAAGCGCCAAATTTTTTCTTTTTTCTAAAGTAACTTCTATTTTAGGTAGTCTATTAAGTAAAGGTTCTTGGAAGTAAAGCATTCCCCAAAATACCTGATAACAAAAATAGAAAATGTTGAGAACTATAATTATTTTAAATATTGAAGTAGCTCTCCTTTTCGAATTTAATATTCCGATTGAATTGTAGATTAAAAATAGAATAAGAACAATGTATAATAAGTCTCCAAATGAAAAGGGAATCCAAGAAAACAAAAGCTGATGTAGCTTTTTTTGTAACTTAAAAAAAGTGCTAAAGAAGGAAATAGCGACACCTATTTTGGAGAATAGGTAGAACAAAAGAAATTGGACAACTAAAATAGCTGCCCAAAATCTTTTTTTATGATATAATTGTTTAAAATTAATGTGCATTGCTAGAATTTTCGCCCATTACTATACCTTGTTTTTTCAGGATTTTAGGAGTTACCAAACCATAGAAAGCTAGATAAGCAAAACATAAAATAGGAATCACGTAAGAGAAATGAGTCCATGTTAACCCTGCTATTCCTTCTGGACTTGTTTTGTCAAAGTCACAAATCCAACCTTGGATAAGTGGAATAATACCACCACCCAAAATCATCATAACTAAGAAAGATGAAGCTTTACCCGTATTTTTACCTAGACCCGCAATGGCTAAGTCAAAGATAGAAGGCCACATTATAGAGCAAAATAAACCGCCAGAAATTAAGAAGTATTTTGCGATTTCTTTATCAGGATACACCAAACCTAAGAACGTCATAACAACACCAGCGATACCGAATATCATTAATGTTTTCCCTGCTTGTTTACCACCAATGAAACTCATTAGGATAAAGGCAAAAATCCATAATGCATAGATGTAAAATGATGATACGTCTTTTCCACTTAGCTCATTTGCAAAAATAATAATGGCAAATGCAACAAATGGCACAACAATTTTCATGATTAGGTTGGTGGTTTTAGACATATTAAATACGTTAATGCTTCCGTTCCATCTACCAATCATCAAACTTCCCCAATATAGAGAAACGAATGGCGCTATATTGTGCTCCAATACGCCTCCAAATTCTTTGGTATGCAATAGTGCAGGAAGGTTACTAATAATGGAAACTTCAACGCCCACGTAGATGAATATTGCTAGCATTCCCAAATAAAGCTGAGGATAATCAAAAATCCTGAAGGGCTTATTGTCTTCTTCAGATTTTTCGTTTGCCACTTCTTCTTTTGCTGGATCTTCAATTTTAGAAAACAACATAAATATTGCAACTAAAATAAAAGCTACACCCAATACTGCAAATGGCATCTTTACTTCTTTTAATTGATCTTTTACAAATGCTATAGGATATGTAATACTACTAGAAGATTGTTTAATGTCACTCAGTTTATTCGTGAATTCATCTATTTGTGAATCGGTAGAGACCAGGTTTTGATCAATAGATAAAATTTGAGCGTCTAATAATTTAATATTATTTTCTACTAAACCAATTACTTCATTTACCTTAGTTTGATCATCTTGTTGATCGTTTTTTAGTTCTAATATATTTTTAGAAAGCTCTTCTTTGTGAGCTATGTATTCTTTTTTTACAACTTCAATTTTAGATAAAGAAGCATCTTTTGTTGCAGTATCTTCTTTGTCACCCATTCCAAAAAGGATAATTCCTAGTAGAATTGGTCCAATCGTAGTTCCCAAAGAGTTGATCCCTCCAGCCAATGTCAATCGGTGAGCACCCGTCTCAGCGCTACCCATTTTAATAGCGAGTGGGTTGGCAACAATTTGTTGTACAGAAAATCCTAGTCCTACAGTGAACAGTGCCGTAAGAAAAAACCAAAAATTGGCAGAAGCTGCAGCTGGTACAAATAGGAAAGCTCCAATTGCGGAGATTGATAAACCTACAGCCAAAGTTTTTTTGTATCCAAATTTTTGCAGAATATCACTTTTAAGAGAGATGATAAAGAATATCACCGATCCCACAAAGTAGGCTACATAAAATGCCCAGGCTACAAGCTGACTTTGTACTTGCGAAAGCACAAACCACTTTTTGAAAACCGGAATTAATATATCATTACTTGATGCGACGAATCCCCAAAAAAAGAATACTACAATTAATGATAAGAATTGTGACCATTTGGTCTGTTGCTGATTTGAGCTCATAAAGCATTATATTGTTAAGAAAACAAATATAAATCATTTTTTCTTAGCTATGCTCTATCAAAGTTTTATTTATTGTCTCAAAAGCAGACAATTTCATCTCTTTAGGGGTTGTAATGGGTTCTATGACGTCATTAAAGTAAATTTTCACTTTACCTGGATGACCTTTACTATTATCAAATGGGAACATTTCCTTTAATCCAACAAAGGTAAATACGGCCAATGGGGATTTATGTTTGGATGCTAAAGTAAATGCTCCATCTTTAAATTCGTCTAAAATTATGGACGTATCATCTGGAACTCCACCTTCAGGAAACAAAACTATACAATTGCCTTCCTCCATTTTATCGGCACATCTTCTGTAAACTTCGGCGCGACTTCTTGCACTGCCTCGGTCTACTAACACACATATTCTCTTTAAAATAGTTCCAAAAATCGGAATTTTCACCAATTCCTTTTTACCCACATAGCAAAGCTGATGATGAGGAAACAGCATGCAAGGAAGCATAATATCCATGATGGAAGTATGGTTAGAGATAATAACGTATTGCCTATTTTTATCAATTTTTTTATCGGTAAGATTAATGAGCTCATATCTCATTCCCATCCCAAAAAACATCCCATAACACCATAATCTAATAAAGATATGTGCATATTTGAAGGTGTTATTGCTTAATGATAATAGGTAAACTGGTATTCCTAAGGTAATGGTAAGCACGAATGCTAAGACCACCATCCATCCTCGCCAAATGTAATTAAGAATTTTTCCCACAAGTTATCCGTTAAATATTATTTTCTTTTTTATAGAGTAGTTCAAAATAGAAACCAATAAGATTGCAGCAATCTTGCTAATCATTTCTGTGCTCAAGGTATAAAAAATTAAATCAATATTACTTTTAAAAATATAACTGTAGAATAGTTGGAAAAACAACAAACTAAGTAGCGTAGAAAAAAAGGAAACTACCATAAAATAGAAAAATTCTTTCCTTTTGGAATGTTTTCCTCGCTCGAAGACGAACCAAATGCTCAGAAAATAATTAGTCATTATTCCGCAACTAGTGGATAATATATTGCTCAGTGGATAATGGATTCCGTTGAAATCTAATTCTTGAGGGAAAAATTGAGGAAGCTGAGAACTGAATATTTTGAAACTTCCAATTTCTATAATGGCGCTTAACCCACCTGCGATGATAAATAATAAAATTTGCTTGTGGCGTTCTAGTAGCTCTTTCATTTCTTTTTGTAAAGTGCAAATTTATAATTATATGTTAAACAGTAAAAAAAGATGTTAAAGTTTTTTGTACATTAGAAATTATTTCTACATTTATTACTTCAAATAATCGGAAAGATACCTGGTAATAAATTCATTTTCAACTACTTCTGTTGATGGTTTTTCCTATCTTGTAATGCGAGAATGATTTCTTGGCTCAAATTTTTACACACCTAACAATAAAATATTTGTATGAAATCTCAAAACAAGTACAGAAAATTTCAGCTTCAACATGAAAATATAGAAGCTTTAGAAAAGCAGAATTCTCGTTTCAGACGAATTTATTCTGAGTATGAAAATCTATACCATGATCTTCAGGAGCTTGAAACCACAAAAGACAAATCCATCCCTGATGATTTTATCAATGCAATTATCTTACAGACCAATTATTTGGAAGATGAGATAGAAGATTGGTTATTACAATATAATCAAAATAGAAACGAAATCAACAGTTAACTATTTACGCTTTATTCATCGGCAATTGTTTTTAATTTCTATTTAAAGATAAATTCCTAATTTTGCATACTATAAATAAAGAAATATGGTTGCAATCGTTGATGGCGGATCTACAAAATGTGATTGGGTAATCTTAGATGACTTCAAAAAAGTTTTTCTAAAAACGGAAACGATAGGTTTTAATCCCAACAATATTGCAGCGAATCTTATTGTACCAGAAATTGAGAAAAACGCGAGTTTGAGTTCTGTAAAAAACTCTATCACAAAAGTTTTTTTCTATGGATCTGGGTGCGGAATTCCGGCAAACAAAGAAATCATTGAGACAGAACTGCTCAAGTTTTTTAATAAAGCAACCATTACAGTAAAGGAAGATCTTACTGCAGCTGCCTATGCTGCTTATAACGGGAAACCTGCCATTGTTTGTATTTTGGGTACAGGATCTAATTCTTGTTATTTTGATGGTAACCAAGTGAAGATACAGTTACCTTCATTAGGATTCTTGATAGGTGATGAAGGAAGTGGAAGTGCCATTGGAAAACAATTGGTCAGAAGATTTTTTATGCAAAAACTTCCTCTGGATTTGCATCTTGAATTTGAAAATACGTATCATCTTACTATTGATGAAGCATTGAGAAATATGTATCATAATTCTAGGCCCAATGCATATTTAGCAGATTTTAATAAATTTGTTGTCGAGAGAAAAGAGCATCCTTATTTTCAAAAGATGGTGTACGAAGAGATGAAAAATTTCTTCGAGTATCAAGTTATACCTTATCAAGAAGCACAAGCATCCGAGATAAACTTTATCGGATCAATTGCTTATTACTATGAACCAATATTACGTTCTGTAGCTACAGAATTTAATCTAAATGTGGGACACGTTGTACAAAAACCTATAGAAAGTTTAGTAGACTACCACATTCAATATATACTTTAAAAAAAATATTCTATGTCAAATAAAACGCATCGCGACGAGAAAAACTTTAATCAAGCCGCGCTAGATTATCATAAAGCGGAGCCGAAAGGGAAGATTGAAGTAATTCCGTCTAAACCCCACTCATCGCAAAGAGACTTATCATTAGCTTATTCACCAGGTGTAGCCGTACCGTGTATGGAAATCCACCATCATCCAGAAACAGTATATGATTATACAGGAAAAGGAAACTTGGTAGCGGTAATTTCTAATGGTACAGCGGTATTAGGATTGGGTGATATTGGTGCAGAAGCATCAAAACCAGTAATGGAGGGGAAAGGTCTACTTTTCAAAATATTTGCAGATATCAACGTATTTGATATTGAAATTGATGAGAAAGACCCTGATAAATTCATTCAAATTGTAAAAGGCATTGCTCCTACCTTTGGTGGGATTAACCTTGAGGACATTAAGGCGCCTGAAGCTTTTTATATAGAACAAAAGCTAAAAGAAGAGCTAGATATCCCATTGATGCACGATGATCAGCACGGTACTGCTATCATCTCTGCAGCAGCTCTAATTAATGCATTGGTGATTGCAGGGAAGAAAATAGAAGAGGTAAGAATGGTAGTAAACGGCGCTGGAGCTGCGGCTATTGCCTGCACCAACCTATATATGTCTTTGGGGCTGAAGAAGGAAAATATTTTGATGTGCGATAGTAAAGGAGTTATCAACCAAAGAAGAGAAAATCTTACGGCAGAAAAGATAGATTATATTGCGACTACAGATATCGATACATTAGAAGATGCGGTAAGAGGTGCTGATGTTTTTGTTGGTTTGTCTAAAGGAAATGTAATGACACCTGCTATGCTTTCTAGCATGAATGAGAATCCTATTGTATTTGCTTTGGCAAATCCGGACCCAGAGATTGACTATGATTTGGCAATCGCTACCAGAAAAGATGTAATTCTAGCTACAGGGAGAAGTGATTTTCCTAATCAAGTAAATAATGTATTGGGTTTCCCTTATATTTTCCGTGGTGCATTAGACGTACAAGCAAAAGGCATCAACGAAGAAATGAAGTTGGCGGCTGTACATGCTATCGCTAATTTGGCAAAAGAACCCGTTCCAGAAGCGGTAATCCTTGCTTATAATGTGAAGAACTTACAATTTGGTAGAGATTATTTTATCCCTAAACCATTTGATAATAGATTGATTACCAAAGTATCTAGCGCCGTTGCAAAAGCTGCCATAGAGAGTGGTATTGCTAGAAAAACAATTGTGGACTTTGATGAGTACGAGTCCCAATTGATAGACCGTATGGGTAAAGATAACAAATTGGTAAGGATGATGCAGAATAGAGCAAGATCCAATCCGAAGAGGGTTACTCTAGGAAATGCAGAAGAATATAATGTTCTTAAAGCAGCTCAGATATTATATGAAGAAGGGATTGCGAAACCAATTCTTTTGGGTGATAAAGAATACATCCAAGCTCAGATGGAGCGTTACGGGATCAATCTTGATGTGCCGATAATCGATCCTAATGATAAGGATCAAAAAGAAAACAGAAAAAAATACAGAGAAACACTTTGGAAACTTCGTCAGCGCAAAGGGATGAATGAGTACAAAGCAAAAAGATACGTTCGCCAGAGAGATTATTTCGGGCCATTAATGCTGAAGCATGGTGATACTGATGCGCTTATTGTTGGGTTCTCCAAGAATTATACATCTGTGCTACGTCCAGTTTTAGAAGTAATAGAAAAAGACAAAGGAGTAGATAAAGTAGCAGCAATGATGATGATCTTGTCTGAGAAGAAACCTATTTTCTTTGCAGACACCTCTATCAACCACAATCCTACTGCGGAAGATTTGGTAAATATTGCTAAAATGGCAGAGTTTACTGTGAAATCTTTTGCCATAGAACCTCGTATTGCGATGCTAGGATTCGAGAATTTTGCAGGTATTGCCGAGACTTCCAAGAAGGTAGCAAAAGCAGTGAAGATATTGCACGAGAAATTCCCGAAGATGATAGTAGATGGAGAAATACAGCCAGATTTTGCAATGAATGCAGATCACCTTAGCGATTATCCTTTCTCAAAACTAGGAGAAACACCTGCCAATACATTTATTTTCCCGAATCTAGAAAGTGCCAACCTATCTTACAAAATTATTAGAGGTATGAAGGTGGCGCAAGTAATAGGACCAATACTGATGGGTCTGAAGCAACCCGTACACGTATTGCAAATGAGATCTAGTGTAGACGAAATTGTGAATCTTGCAACGGTAGCCGTTTTGGATGCCCAAAGAAGAGAAGCAAAAAAATAAGTTTTAGTAAGCTATACTTTACAAGAAGCAGGCAAAATTCGAAGAATTTTGCCGGCTCTTTCTTGTGGATATTATTCTTTCTTTTTGAAGGTCGCTAGTTTCAGCGCATCTTTTATCATCTTACCTGGTCGGAAGATGGTCTTCACACTGGTAATACTTGCTGAGGTTACCTCCTCGGGTGTTGCTTTGCCTTCGCTAGAACCACTGGCTTGTAGCGTGAAATAATCTCCTACATACACTATTTTTCCTGCCGCTACATCATCGGCAATCTTAGAAAAAGTACTTTCTAGCACCGCCAAAATATCGGCTTTGGATACGGTAGATACTGATGAAGCATGCTTGGCAAGATCATCAAAGGTAGTTTCTCCGTTGCCTACGATATCTGCATAGAATTTTGGAGGATCTGTAGGGCTTTGAGGGTTTGTTCTTGAAATAACATTGAATGTGATTGGCATTTTTTTTCGTTTTTGAGGTTAATATAATGTGTTGTTTATTACGAATTTATAAAAAAATAACCTATAAAAATTTAATTATAATTAAAAAAAATAAAACTTTATTTCTGTGCTTAAAAAAAAATAACCCGCATGACTTGAGGAAGTCACCCGCATGAATCTTGCAATTCACTCGCATGAAATTGAGAACTCATGCGCATGAATTTTTTGTCTATTGCAGCTTACCGAAGAAAACCTTTATTAATTGTCCTAAAATAGAGGGTTTGTGGTGGTATTATTTAATTATAATTTAAACTAAAAAAAAGAGCACAAAGATTTTACAGTATTGGAGGATTTGTGTTAAAAAGTTGTCACTGATAAGGTAAAATAAGTTAAAAAGGATTCTTCTTTTAAATGAAATTAATACTTAGTTTAAATTACTATATTTGGAAGTTATAAAATTTAATCATGATATTTTCTTTACAAGGTATAGTTCAAGAACTTACTCCTACTTACGCTATTATAAATGTACAAGGAGTTGGGTACTATGTAGGTATCAGTTTGATGACTTCTCAAACGCTGACACTGAACCACGAAACCCTTATCTATATCCAACAAATCATCCGCGAAGACGCCAATTTGCTCTTCGGTTTCAATAGCCGTCAGGAGAAAGAGATGTTCAATCTCCTTATCAGTGTGAATGGGGTAGGAGCGGTATCTGCGCTTATTTTGCTGTCTACACTGAGTTTATCTGAAATTGCAGTAGCCATTATGTCGAGTAATAGCGCACTGATACAAAAAGCCAAAGGGCTAGGTACAAAAACTGCCGAAAGAATAATTGTAGATCTTAAAGATAAAGTGCAAAAATTTGGCTCTATAGAAGGAAATATTTCTGTCCCAGTGGATAATAAAATCAAGGATGAAGCGTTATCTGCATTAGAAGTTTTAGGAATATCTAAGCGTATGAGCGAGAAAATTGCAGATCGCATGATGAAACAAAATCCTAGTATTTCGGTAGAAGAATTGGTAAAACAAATATTAAAAAACATCTAACGTTTGGTGAAAAATAACAAATCTCTCAAATTATACTTTCTGCTTGCCCTTATATTGTCATCAATTAATGGGTGGGCACAGGTAGATCCGCAGGCTTATTCCATAAAGAAGGATTATAAAGTGACCGATCCTACTTACTATGAAGCCTACTATGATATCAAAACGGGGATGTACTATGTGTATCCCAAGATTGGCAACACAGTGGTGGGTCAGCCAACGGCAATGTCTCCAGAAGATTACAAAGAATTCATGCTTGCAGAGCAGGCTAAAGCGTATTATAAAGAGAAGTCCGACCGTTTCAGTTTGATGTACAGAAAAGATAAAACAGATGCACAAAAGAAAGGGCTGATCCCTTCGCTTACCATCAACAATCGTCTTTTCGAAACCATCTTTGGAAGTAACAAGATAGAGATTATCCCTTCCGGATATGCCTCTTTCGATTTGGCAGGTTTGTACCAAAAAATAGATAACCCTCTTATCTTACCGCAAAACAGAAAGAGCTTTACTTTTGATATAGACCAAAGAATTCAGCTTGGCTTAATAGGAAAGGTAGGAGAAAATCTACAGCTGAAAGCCAACTATGATACACAAAGTGGCTTTGCCTTCGAGAACCGAATGAATCTTGTATGGCAGGCAAAAGGAACTTGGAAGGATCTTCAGACCAAAGGTTTGGGCGAAGTAAATAAACCTAACTCGGGAGGTGAAGACAAAATCATCAAGAGAATAGAATTTGGTAACGTGAATATGCCTCTTTCTACTAGCTTAATAAGAGGTTCTGAATCACTATTTGGAGTGAAATCTGAGTTCCAACTAGGGAAAACCTACGGTACAGTAGTACTCTCTCAGCAGCAAGGTGAAGCCCGAAATATTGTAGTACAAGGCGGTGGTGTAATGAGTACCTTTAAGGTAAATGCCATTGACTATGAAGATAACCAGCATTATTTTATCGGACATTATTTCTTGGATAATTATGATAAAGCACTAGAAAATTATCCTCAAATCAACTCCAGAATTAGTATTAATAGAATGGAGGTTTGGGTTCTAGACCAAGGAAATAGCAATTTGGCGTACCAAAAGAGTATTGTAGGTATCCGAGATCTTGGAGATGGAGCTTCGGGTTTGCCAGACAACTCCCAAAACAGTTTGTACACCGCTGTTAACAACTTGGGTGATCCTCTGAGAGATGCCAACTCTACCTACAATACAATAAGCGGACAAGTGTTTCCCAATGCATCTGGTGGTTCTGAACCTTATAAAGATGGCGAGCAGTTTATCTTTAATAGAAAAGCAAGAAGACTAAATGCCAACGAGTATACCTTCCATCCTCAATTGGGATATATCTCTCTCAACCAAAAGCTAAATGACAATCAGCTACTAGCCGTTTCTTATTCTTATTCGGTAAATGGATCCAACCAAGTGTATAAAGTAGGGGAGTTTTCGGAAGAAAGTCCCGTACTGATTACCAAGGTTCTAAAACCTAATACCAATGTAAAAACTACCTCTCCGATGTGGAACTTGATGATGAAGAACATCTATTCTCTAGATGCTGGGCAAGTAGAGCAAGACGGATTCATCATGAATGTGTACTACAGAGATGCTGAAACAGGTGGTAAAGTAAACTATCTTCCCAATACATCTGTACAAGATAAAAACTTATTGAAACTCCTCAACTGGGATCGCCTAAATGTGAATGGGGATTTGCAAACCAATAATGGAGTACAGGGAGATGGTGTTTTCGATTTTGTGGAAGGCGTAACGATAAGAAAAGAATTAGGTAAGATTATCTATACCAAGGTGCAACCTTTCGGAAGCTATATGGCTCAGATATTGGGGGGTAATGATGCTAAATATGTATTCTCAGATTTATATTCCCAACAAAAGCAAGTCGCCTCTTCTAGCAACCTAGCACAGCGTTATACCATGGAAGGACGCTACAAAGGCGCACAAGGACAAGGTATTTCTCTAGGTGCTGTTAACGTTCCACAAGGTTCTGTAAAAGTAGCTGCCAATGGTGTACAACTTACAGAAGGGATAGATTTTACCGTAGATTATATGTTGGGATCGGTAACGATTATCAACGAAAATGTAAAACAATCTGGTCAAGCCATCAATATCTCGCTAGAGAATCAATTAACTTTTAATACACAAAGAAAAAGATTTTTAGGTTTAAATTTAGAAAGAAGAGTGAACGAAAATTTCATCTATGGTGGAACAATTGTTAACTATTCCGAATCGCCTTTAACACAAAAGGTAAACTACGGTCAAGAAGCCGTAAATAACACAATGGCTGGGATGAACTTGATGTACAACAAGCAACTTCCTATCTTGACGAGGCTTACCGATAAAATACCAGGAATCAATACGGAAGCACCTTCAAACCTGAATTTCAAAATGGAGGCGGCTTACTTGCTACCAGGTATCAACAAGGGTACAAATGATCAATCTTATATTGATGATTTCGAACAAACAACTTCTAAAATATCGCTGAAAGAACCAGCCGCTTGGAGTTTGGCTTCAAAGCCGGAGAAAAACCAAGACAATCCTATCTTTGCTGGTGCCGGTAAAAATGATGATATCACCAATGGATATGGAAGAGGTCTATTATCTTGGTACAATATTGACCCTAGATTCTGGGGTATAGGAGGCAAAGCGCCTGCCGGAATTACCGCAGAAACGATGTCCAACCACGCTTCTAGAAGAGTACAGTATTCTGAAATTTTTAATAATAGAGATTTCGTTGCTGGAGAACAAACCTTCACCAATACGTTTGATATTTCATATTATCCACAAGAAAAAGGACCTTACAATGCAAATCCTAATACAGAATCTATGTCCGATCGTTGGGCAGGGATTATGAGACCTATTAGTGTATCCAACTTCGTGAATTCTAATATCGAATATGTAGAATTCTGGATGATGGATCCTTATGCAGATGGTCGTGATCTAGGAACCAACCCCAAGTTACTTCTTCATCTAGGAAACGTAAGTGAAGATATCTTGAAGGATGGTTTTATGCAATACGAAAATGGATTGCCTACCGCCTCTGCACCTTCTTCTACCTCTACATCAAATTGGGGAATTCAGCCGAAACAACCTCCAGTTTTATATGCTTTTGCAAGTGAGGGAGAGGAGAGAACCAACCAAGATTTGGGATATGATGGACTAACTAATGCTGATGAAACGCAAAGATTTGGGACTACTTTTACCAATCCGGTAAGCAATGTAGTAGATCCTGCTGTAGATGATTTCATATTTTATTTATCAGAAAAATTCACAGGCAGCCAAGCAGCTTCTGTAGTTCAGAGATACAAATACTTCAGAGGACCAGAAGGAAACTCACAAAGCAACTCGCTACAAGTGGCTTCTCAAACTCCAGATTCTGAAGATATCAACAAAGATTACAATCTAGACCAAAGCGAAAACTACAACGAATATGTAGTAAAATTAGACAAAGCCAATTTAGCTTTAGGTCAAAATAATATTGTAGATGTAAAAACAGTAAAAGCAACTTTCCAGAATGGACAGTCTGATGATGTGAAATGGTACTTGTTCCGTGTTCCCGTTTCAGATTACAACCAAGCAGAGGCAGGTGGAGATAAAGATCCATCGGTACTTAATAATGTGCGTTTTGCTAGAATGCTACTTACAGGTTTCGATCAAACTTCTACCTTACGTTTTGGAACAATGGATTTGGTAAGATCAGATTGGAGAAGATATCCTAACAAGATTTTTAGTCCATCTGTAGATTCACCAACAGAAGGTTTGGCTGGTGGAACAACAATGAATGACAACTTCGAAGTAGGTAGTGTAAATATTGAAGAAAATGGACTTAATAACCCTCCTTATGTATTGCCTCCTGGGATAGACAGACAGGTAATGAGTGGTAATGCTGGTGCACAAAGACAGAATGAATCTTCACTTTACCTTAAAGTGAAAAACATGGCGGATGAAGCTAGAGGAGTTTTCAAAAACGTTGCATTGGATATGAGAAGATACAAAAAGCTAAAACTTTTTGTACACGGAGAAAATCTAGATTCACCAGAAGCCTCTAATCAGGATAGAGATTTGAAATTCTTTATACGTTTTGGTAGTGATGGTACGGATAACTATTATGAATATGAAGCTTCAGTGAAGTATACACCTAGAAATGCAACTGCACCAATGGACATTTGGCCAATGGAAAATGATGTAGATTTTAATATACAAGATTTTGTAGATGCGAAAATCAGAAGAGACAAAAACTTCCCTACGGATATCATTTTACGTAGAGTAGACCCAGAGTTTGGAGATGAACACAAGAGAATATACATCAAAGGTAGACCTTCTTTAGGTAATATTACAACAATCATGTTGGGAGTAAGAAACAATCAACGTGGTGCTATAGGAGAAAAGGGTAGAGTACTTTGGGTAAATGAGATTCGTCTTTCTGAAATTGAAAATGACGGTGGATATGCAGGTAATGCAAGTCTGAATTTCAACCTAGGAGATTTCGCTACCGTTAATACCAGTGCTTCTTATACTTCTGTCGGATTCGGTAATATAGATTCTAAACCTGCCGAGAGAAATCAGTCTACTCAATCTGCATTTAGTATTAATTCTTCAATTAATTTGGATAAGTTTTTACCAGAAAAAACAGGTGTTAAGATTCCTGTGAACTATTCTTATTCTCAAACCATAGAAGATCCTAAGTATAACCCTCTGGATAACGATGTAGAATTTAGCAAAGCTGCCAATAAGGAAGAACTGAAAAAAGTAGCAAGAACTTACACGCAGCAAAGAAGTCTGGGCGTTGTAAATATGCACAAAGAAAGGATGAATCCTAATAAAAAGCCTAAATTTTATGATGTAGAAAACCTATCGATCACAACGGTTTATAATGATGATTATTATAGAGATATCTACACTAAGAAAAACTATAGACAATACTTCAGAGGCTACGTAGATTACAACTATACCTTCAAACCTTGGGTGGTAAAACCATTCAACAAGATGATTAGCGATACAGCGAAGTCTACAAAGTACCTCAGATGGATAAAAGAGTTTAATTTTAACCCAATTCCTACCAGATTATCTTTCAGAACAGAATTGGATAGAAATTACAACGAACTAGAATTTAGAAATATCGATGCTATCCTTAGTGGGAATAAGGCAGACGATTTTGATGCCATTAAGAATAGAAACTTCTACTTTGGTTGGCAATATGGTTTAGGATTTAATTTTACCAAATCTTTAAAACTAGACATCAACTCTATGACGAGAACATTGAACGATAATGTGGATGTGAACACGATGAATAATTCTTCCATTTTCGGGAATATATTCCGTGCTGGACGTCCTGTTTTATACAATCATAGAGTTCAGCTTAATTATAAACTACCGTTCCAATATCTACCTTATCTAAGCTTTATAGATGCTGAGGTGGGGTACGGATTTACTTATAACTGGAATGCACGTAGTACCGTAATGAGCAACTATGTAAATCCTGATAATAATAGAGTAGAAAACTTGGGTTCTATTGGTCAAAATACCAATGTAATTCAAGTAACTGCTTCGGCAGATATCCCACAATTTTTTGGTCAGTTTAGTTATTTTAAAAAGATTAATACGACACTTCAAAAACGCAAGCAAGAGATGGATTCTCTTAATAATGTGTACGCAAAAGCATGGGAGAAAAATAGATATAAGTATAAAAGCTATAAGTTTAAGAATAGATTATCTGTATTGCAAAATGCAGCTTTCTTCCTAACTTCTTTCAAACAACTTAATGTGAACTATTCGGAGAACAACGGGACGGTGCTACCAGGTTTATTATCTTCACCCAACGGTTACGGATACGGACAAGGTTTGGGTGGACCAAGTACAGGTTTCTTATTCGGTTCTCAGGCAGACATCAGACGTTTGTCTATAGAAAACGGATGGGTAAGCGACTCAGAATTAATGATAGATCCTTATGTAAGGATGTCTACCAAAGAATTTAGAGCAGATTTGCAGATGATGCCTCTTAATGATTTTAGGATAGATTTTAATGTTTTGCAAACTTATAATAGAAATTTTTCTCAAACTGGCTTTAACTATAAAGATGATTTTGGAAACTCAAATCCTACCTATACGTTTGCAAGTGATATGATTGCCTATTCTAATTCTGTGGTATTACTTAATAGTGCATTCAAAGATGGCTCAGCAGTGTATTCTGTAATAAGACAAAATGCAAAACAGATATCTCAACAAATGGGTGGAACACAAAATAATGATGGGTTTACGGATGGGCATTCTATTTCTAATGCGTATGTCCTTATTCCAGCATTCAGAGCGGCTGTAGAAGGCAAAAATCCTACAGCCATAGGAGATGCCAAAAAAGCAGGAATTCCAATTCCAAACTGGAGATTAGTTTTCTCTGGGTTGAAGAATTTACCTATTGTTAGTGGACAATTTACCAAGTTTGATATATTGCATAGTTATACTGCAACGTATACAGCTACAGGAATTCAATCGAGCATCGATTATTTTAATGATCTTAATAATGGCGGTGGCGGTAGGGATGTGAATAACGATTATATCAATCCATTCAATTTCTCTCAGGTTGCTTATGTAGAATCTTTCTCTCCACTTGTTGGGATAGATGTTACCATGAGAAACAATATGCAGTTTGGTCTACAATACAATAAAAATAGAGCGTTGTTGTTAGGATTAGTCAATCATACCCTTACTGAAGATTCAAATACAGAATATGTAGTAAGACTTGGATATATCGTAAGAAATTTCAGACTAGGTGCTGTGAATAACGCTAGAGGAGGCAAAGGAAAAGGCAGCGATCTTAATATCAGAGGTGATATTTCACTTAGAGATAGCCGAACAAGTATTATGAATATCTTATTAGACGATTCTCAGGTGACAGGCGGACAAAAACTAATGAATATCAAATTATCTGCAGATTACAATGTTTCAGAACAATTGAACTTAAGGGTATTCTACGAGCAAATGACATCGAAATATAAGATCTCCACAGCTTTCCCATTATCTACCATTAGAGCAGGTTTATCAGCTACTTTCACATTTGGAGATTCGGGCGGATTCTAATAATAATAATAATAATAATAATAATAATAATAATAATAATAATAATAATAAACTCAAGTTTCCAATTTTAATCCATGATTGCTTTCAGCTGTAAAGCCATTACAAACAGTATAATCTTAATCATAAATCCGTCGATGGTCACTGCCGCTATTCTTTTAGGCATCATTGCTGAAATCTGACTAATAGACGTT
>NZ_JAZQRK010000027.1:0-9201 GCF_045629545.1 Chryseobacterium sp.
CAGGAGGTCGCAGGTTCGAATCCTGCCGCCCCGACTGTTTTATTAGTTTTCTCAAAACTAATCAATGGGTGCGTAGCTCAGCTGGATAGAGCATCTGCCTTCTAAGCAGACGGTCTCAGGTTCGAATCCTGACGCGCTCACTGAAACCTTACAATTCAATTTGTAAGGTTTTTTTTTATTGATACTAAAAATGGCTTTTTTTTGATATAAGGCTATTACAGCAGAACATTAATGATGATGAACATAGATGGGAACATTCTACAACGGCGCTAATTGTGATATCTACATTGGAAAAAGTGCAGGAAAGAAACTGTTGGATGAAATCTCTAATGCCAAGAGAAATGTTAAAATAGTATCTCCTTACCTATCTCCATTTTTGATTAAAGAATTGATAAATCTTCATAAAAAGGGAATTAAGGTTCATTTGGTAACTACAGATAATATAGAGGATTTCTATGGTGAATACGACAAAAATATCCATCAGCTTATTCACCAGAAAAAAGTAGTAAACAAAGAGGCAGAAGCCAAGCGAAGCCAATGGGAAAATATGGCTAGCGTAATTTTATTTATTGTCATTGCCCTTGGTACCCTTCTATTATTAGGACTTGCCGTGTACCAACAGTTAAAACTTATTCTAGGGATTGTGCCTGTAGTTGGGCTTTTGGTTCTTCGCAATTCTTACCGAGAGAAAATAAAAAAACAGCGGGTTTACCATTATAAGTACACGCAACTGTTTCCATTCAAGGTTTTCATGTCCCAAAGTAGCCAAGGAGGGAGCAAAAATACTTTTATCCATAGTAAAATCTACATTATAGATGACCAAGTGGTGTATATGGGATCTCTTAATTTCACAGCTAGTGGCATCAAAGACAACTACGAAACTAGAATTAGAACCACAGATTTCCAAGCGGTACAAAAGATCGTAGAAGAATTCAATGCCTTATTTTATCATTCAAAATTACCAGAAAGAGATATTCAGTTTTGGGGAAGCCAGCTGTACAAGGAAAGACCAAATTAGTAGATTTTATTTCAAAATTATTTTTTAATTTTATTTTATTTAAAATTAACATCCTCAGAGTGATTTGTTGGATTTAATTACTTTTTAAAATAAATAATGTAATTATGAAAAATAATTATCTAGAAGGCGTCGTAAAACAGTTTCAGTACTACAAAATATTGGCAGAGAAAACTTTTGAGCAACTTTCTGAGCAAGACCTAAACTGGAAAAACAATGATGAAAGTAATAGTATAGCCACAGTTATTCAACATATCAGTGGAAATATGCTTTCTAGATGGACAGATTTTCTTACAACGGATGGAGAAAAAACATGGCGCAATAGAGATAAAGAATTTGCTGAAAATCCTCTTTCCTCAGAAGATATTATTACCCTTTGGAAAAATGGTTGGAAATGCCTGTTGGATACTTTAGCTTCATTGATAGAGGAAAATTTAGAAAAAATCGTTTACATCAGAAACGAAGGTCATACTGTGGTAGAAGCCATTAACAGACAATTAGCGCACTACCCTTACCACATCGGTCAGATTGTTTTTATTGGTAAAATGATTGCCAATACCAATTGGAAATCGCTATCGATCCCAAAAGGAAATTCTGCACAATATAATGATGCCAAGTTTTCCAAAGAAAAAGGGAAAACTCATTTCACAGATAAAGTCCTGCTGAAGAAACCATTGTAAAATTATTTTAAACTAAACTTCGAACCATTCCATGTGTAAATTTTAGAACTGCGCTTAATTTTTTCTTTGTTTGTTTTTTCGTTTTTTTCCATATCTTCAGTTTTTAGAATAAAGGAATTGGCAATTCCACCTTTATCATTAGGAAATACGAACGTCTCTGAATGATAATACAAATCTGCATCGCCCACATTCATCAATTGAGGAAGCGCAATCAGTTTTTTATTGGCAAACAAAACATATTGTTCGTAAGAAGGAATTCCGCAAGCTTCCCCAGAAACCATCGTTTTCAACGTAAATTCTACTCCATCCAACTTATGATTGCTTTCTATGGTAAAAGTGCTATAACTAAGGCTTTCTCCAGATCCAGTTTCAAAAAAAACTTCGTCTAAAAGCTCATTATTTTCCAAAACTTTGATACTTGCGATATTCTGCAGGTAATTATCGCCATTTTCTTTGTCTTTTTTGCTTATTGTCTTAGTAATTCCATATAAGAAATCGAAGCCATTTTTGTTTCTATATCCAATACACAAATTTCCGCCCCAAACATATCCTTCTCCGGTTTTATCATCATCTTGGTAGGCAATTTTATACCAATTAGCACTTCTTTCTCCCAATTTTAGAGTAATTTCTTCTTTCTTGATTACTTCTATAACTTGATTACTTTGCAAAGAATCTACAACACTAGAGTTGATATTAGGCGCCGTTCTAACTCTGGTAAAATTGGTAAATATCTTTTGTGTTTTATTTTCTTGAAATTGATATACTCCAAGTTCGTATACATCGTCTTGGGCCATCATCAAAGTGATAGCAAGTAGAAATAGAAATGAAAAAAGCTTGTTCATGGAAATAATATTTTAGTAAAAATCATGAAAATACATGGTAAGGACAATCCTTATATTTAGCCAATTTTAAATTTAAGAATAAAAATAGGAAACCTCTAAGTAGAGATTTCCTATTTTTATATTGTACTAGAAATTTGAATGTTATTTTTGCAAAAGCAAACTTACCCATTCTTCTTTTTGTACTTGTTTTGTAAGTGTAAGATTGTTTTCTTTACAAACTTCTAAGATATCATCTACATCGAAGAAGCAAAGACCAGAAAGTAATAATTTTCCACCATCGTTAAGAACAGAAACGTAAGTGGGAATATCCGAAATTAGTATATTTCTATTGATGTTTGCCAAAATAATATCATAATTCTCAGAGCCCAAGTTTTCTGCAGTACCCAATTCGATATCCAATTCTACAGAATTTCTCACGGCATTTTCTTTTGAATTTTCAACTGACCACTCGTCAATATCAATCGCTTTGGTATCACCTGCTCCATTTTGTTTTGCATAGATTGCCAGTACAGAGGTTCCACAACCCATATCTAGTACTTTTTTACCTGCAAAATCAATATCCATCATTTGCTGAATCATAAGGTGAGTAGTTGGATGATGCCCTGTACCAAAAGACATTTTTGGCTGGATCACGATTTCGTGCATCCCTTCTACAGACTCATGAAATTCTGCTCTTATCAATACTTTATCATCAATATTGATTGGTGAAAAGTTTTTCTCCCATTCTTCATTCCAATTGATGTTTGGCATTTCTTTGAAGCTGTATTCTATTTTCACATTTTCATTACTGAAGAGGGGTAAATTCTTTAAATCCTCTTCTTTAAAAAGATCTGTCTGAATATATCCCAAAATACCATGTATTTCTTCCGTAAAACTGTCAAAACCAATCTCAATAAGCTCTGCCATTAATATATCTCCCCAGGGTTGAAGAGGTTCGATTTTGAAATCGAATTCCAAATAATTTTGCATTATAATTTTATTGTTATTATTTATGGGTATTACTTGGTAATTTATAGATGGCTAAAGATTCTCTTTCTATAAGATTTTCTTTTATCATTTTTATAATCAAATTACTTAGTATTTTTATCCCATCTTTTTTCTCATTGAGTTTTAGCATCTCGAAAATTTCAGTCTTGCTTGCTCTTCCTCTCTCCCTCAAAAACTCAACAATCTGTCTTCTTTCTTCTGATAGCATTCTATCCATTGTCATTTTTTTTGCCAAATCAATTTTTGTCTGTCTCTTTATATTAGACGGATGGAGGAAAACTTTAGCATTAGGATCGATGATGCAAAAAATATCTTTATCGGAAATAGGTACATCGGGATTGAAGGTTTTCCAAATAAGTTTTAAATTCCCAATTTGTTCTCTTTTTCCATCTTTATTAATAAACACAACAGTTTTTCTAGAGTTCTTAGGATTAACCTTTAGTATTTTCCCATATACCCCTTTTATTTGTCCTAATTTATTAACATAGAAAGGTTTTTCTGACTGGATATTTGCCAAAACAAAATCCACTTCATTATTATCATCCATAAATTAAATTTCTAAATACAATACAAATATAGTAATTCTTACTCATAATCATTTATGGTAAAGAATAATTGAAATTTTATAGAATGCAGATCGAAATTTAGAGATGATAACTAAAAAATATAATTACTATGGATTGGTCGAGAAGATAGATCCATTAGCAATAAGAGCTCTTCTATTCATTTTTAGGATATCCCTTACCCACTCTGCAAAATCTTCGGGTTGCAGTACTTTATCTGGATTCCCATCTGTAAGACCGCCTTGTATACTCATATCAGAAGCAATGGTACTAGGTGTAAGCGTTACTACGCGGATATTTTGTTTTCTCCATTCTGCCATCATAGATTGAGATAGAGAAACTACGGCTGCTTTAGAAGCCGCATATGCAGACATATTCGGGCCACCTTTAAGACCAGCAGTAGAAGCAACATTTACAATATCTCCTTCACCAGCTTCTACTAAGTATGGATGAACAGCTTTTGCTGCATAATAAACACCGAAAAGATTAGTATGGATTACTTGTTCCCAAGTCTCTGATGGCATCTCTTCAATAGATCCAAAATCACCGATACCCGCATTATTTATTAATATATTTACGCCTCCCAACTGCTCTACCAGATTGGAAATGCCAGTTTTCACAGCTTCTTCGTTATCAATACTGAATATAGTATACGCAGCATCTACACCCATATTTTTTATTTCTTGTACTGTAGCCTTTAGATTTTCTTCATTTCTACCAGTAATTCCAATGTTTACTCCTTCTTTTGCAAGTAATAACGCTACTGCTTTACCAAGTCCTCTGCCACCACCTGTAATGATGGCATTTTTCCCTTTTAAATTCATTGCTGTTCAATTTTAATACAACAAATTTACGAAACTCAACACTAGCAGTCCTATAATTTGTTGGATAAAAAAAACAATTTCTTCCACTCACTCGTAGGTGACTAGAGGTAATTCAATGATGCTTAGAAATGAATAAGATTGTCTGTATGGTTTAACTAAGATTATATGTAATCCCTCTTCCCCTTATGAATTAGTAGCAAAAAAAATCGTTAATCTATACAGAGATAGAGAAACGATTTTAAATAATTTAATTTTAGTATCACCTAAATTAATCATCATTTTTTGTGTTGTGTTTTTTATAATGATTCACATCATTTTGATATAGCAAAGATGAGATAAAATCCCCTATTATACTATCCCTATATATAGCTAAATTGGTAAGAAAAATGAGTTTTACTAAAAAAAAACGCCTATTATATCTAAGATAAAATAAGCGTTTTTAAAATAATTTTTTGTGTGTTTGGTGTCCAATTATCAATTATTCACCTAAGTTTGTGTTTCTACCTCCTTCAATTTGCTCTCGGTATAATACGGTAAAGATGGTGAATAATATGACGTGAAAAAATACCTATTTTTAGCTATTTTTAAGTATTTTTTTCACTATAATTTCAAAATCAAACCATATTCAATTGCTAAACTTATCGCCGAACTTAAATTATTAGTTTTAAATTTCTCAATTAAATTTTTTCTATGACTGTCCACTGTATGAGTGCTGATAAATAATTTCTCTGCAATTTGCTGTGTTGTAAGCCCAGTAGCAGCTTCTATTAGGATCTCTTTTTCACGACGCGTCAATTTAGGAATTGTATTCAGTCCTTCTTTATCTTTTTTATTCAGTGTTTCTTGAGTTTGACTACAAAAGAATGTTTCCTCATTGTAGATTTTGTTTATTCCATTTAAAATCTCATCTACAGATGCATTTTTCTGTATATAACCTGAGGCACCTTCTTGGATGGCACTATTTATCACCGCATATTCATTATGTACACTCAGCATAATGATATGCATGGATGGATAACTTTGTTTTAGTGGCTTTATAAGCTCTATACTATTTACATCTCCCAAATTAATATCCAATAGTAAAATATCTATGGGATTATTTTTCAACTCAGCACTCATAGCTTCAGACGTAGAAAAACATCCTATAACTTCTATATTTTCTTGTTTTGATAATATAGTGCTTAGCCCTTCTGTAAGTAATGGATGATCATCTGTAATTGCAATTTTTATCATGAATTAGATTTTGGAAAATTAAAATCTACACTTGTTCCCAATTTTTCATCAGAATTGATATTAAATCTACCTCTTAAAGATTCAATTCTTGTATAAATATTATGGAAACCAGCTGATTTTGATAGGTTAATTCTAGTCATATCAAATCCTTTGCCATCGTCCTCTACCGTTACAGAATAGTTTTCTTTTTCTTCTACAAGTTGTATAATTATTTGTGTTGCATGTGCGTGTTTCACAGAGTTGTTTACTAGTTCCTGAATAATTCTATACACCAATAATTGATGCTCCTTGGTCAAAGATTTTGTATAACTCAAAAATTGCACATCAATTTCCAAATTTTTGTTAGACATCCTCGTTGCATATTCTTTAAGTGCTTCTTCCAAACCATACTTTTGAAGTAAGTCAGGCATAAGATTGTGGGCAACACGTCGCAACTCATCTACAGCACCATCTAATTGCTTGATAGATTTCTCCATTTCAATCTTTGTATGATCTTCTACTTTATCATTAAGATGGGAAAGTTGAATTTTTGTACTTGACAACAAACCTCCCAAACCGTCATGAAGATCACGCGCCAATCTGCTCCTTTCCAATTCTTCACCTTCTAAAAGTGCCGTAAGAGTGGAAATTTTAGAGTTCTGACGTTCTTTATCAATCTCGAATTGATGAAGCTTTTCACGCTGTTTCATACTATTATATCGCTGCTTATAGAGATATATCAAAAGAAGGAGGAGTAGAGTAACAATTATGCTTATCAGTACAAAATAACTATTTATCTTTTCTTTATAAGAAAGTTCTTTTTTGAAGTTAATTAAATCCTTATTATGCGTTTGATTTTCCAATTTTGAAAGATTTAATTCCTGTGCTCTTGATTCTGATCTTAACTCGGATAATTGCAGTTTTTTTCTTTGGTTTTCTTCTGTTAATTTTAAGAAATCCAATTCCTGGGATTGTTGTATACCTAGTGCTTTCATCAATTGCAATCTTTGTTCTTTTTTATCAGATTCTAGCTTTAATCGGATGAATTTTTGTTTTTGAAGTTCTTTTTCATACTGTGCCTCCAAATCTTTACCAATCTTCACTTTATCTTGATCATAAATGGATTGGAAAGTTTTAGAATATAATTTATGATAGCGTAATGCTTCTGCATAGTTACCATCTTTTTCTGCGATATCAGTAAGTCCCTCGTACAAAGATAGTTTCGTATGTTGATCAGTAAGACTTTCTTCATTCATGACCTTTAAAGCAGATAACAAATAACTTTTTGCAGATTTTGTATCATTATTCTGTATAGCAATTTCAGACAATATTCCGTATGATGAAGCTAAATGTGTTGAATGACCAGACTTTTCTGCAATCTCTTTTGCCATATTAGCATAATAAAATGCCTTATTAAGATAATCTCCTGCATAAAATTTAAGATATAAATTAGCCAAATTAATAGCAACAAATGACAAGTTTGAAGGTACAGCATTCAATTCGGTATTACTTTTAAAAATGGTAATTGCTTGTAAATAGTATTTTTCTGTTTGATCTCTAATATGCTCGTTATCAGGACTTTTACTCAATTTTTGCTCATATACATATCCCATCATCATATTGGCATCAAAAAGATCATTTTTCCTATTAGCTTTCTGAGCAATATCAAGCGCTAACTTTCCATACTTTTCTTGTAATTCAAACTCTTCCCAATTAGCATAAAGACCATTTAATTCTCGATATACACCAAAAGTCCTAGAACTCAACGTTATTGAATTAGAAGCTTTTTGGTAAAAACTTACAGCTGTCAAAAAATTTTTAACAGCCTGAGGTTCTTTATTATTTCTTATATTTAACCAACCTTCGCAATAGTTTACATAGCCAAAAGTTTCTGCATCATTAGCTTGTCTACTAGCTTCCTTAGCTTTATATATTGCCTTTTCCGAAGCTACGATATTATCATCCAATCTGTAAGTCATAGCTTGGATACAATACAAGTAAGTAGCATATTGATACAGCTTACTATTTTCAGCTTGACTAATATTTTTAGAAAGTAATTGAAATGCTTTTTCTGGCTGATTATCAAAAAATAATGCTTGAGCATACTTACCCGTGACCAAAAATTTAGTACTGCTATTAATGGGCGCAGAACTATATTGCTTTTCTAAATTTTGAAGCGCATTTTGAGAATATAAAAAAGTCGAGAAAATGGTAATCAGGATAATTAATCCCTTAAAAATTAGTGAATTCGATCGTAAATTAAATTTATCATCAAGCATTAGAATATTACATATTTACATTTTAAATTGCTAATATAATACTATAAATGATAATATTATCACCATATGAGGAGAATAAAGTCAAAATATCAAAAATAAATACCGAACCATTATGGAAGAAAAAAAATAATATTTAATTTATAAAAATAATGTTTTATTTTTGATATATAGATAACAAAGCAACAATACTACATTTTCTCAGATGGTATAATTTGTGCTACAAAACAGGGTTTATATGATAGCTATTTCGGGCTTTCACTACTCGCTTTTTTGCGCCAACGCATATAAATATCCATTACCAAGCAAAAATAGCTCAAAACTAACGAAGTGATTCGAGGAAGTCAAACACGCCTTTCAATCACGGCTATTTTGGTTATTAGTTATCAGTTATCAGTTATCGTAAGTTGCGATTTTAAATTTCTAAGCATTAACATCTTTGCATGAAATTGATCAAGAATACAAAATTGTTAGTAATTAGTGATTAGTAATAACAAAATTTAATTTTGTGAGTGACTTAAAAAAAAATAATTTGAAAAGTTATTGAACTTTTGATCGATTGATATTGGTTTTTTATGGTGTATACTATCTAAAAAGCCTAGCTATAACCATCAAAAACTAGTAACCAAACTATCACCAAACAACCAACTTTAAGTTTGTAGCAAAAAAAAAGCTCATTCAAATTAATGAATGAGCTTTTTTAAAAAACTGGCGGCGACCTACTCTCCCGCTTTCGCAGTACCATCGGCGCTAGAGGGCTTAACTTCTGTGTTCGGAATGGGAACAGGTGAGCCCCTCTGCT
>NZ_JAZQRK010000028.1:0-8414 GCF_045629545.1 Chryseobacterium sp.
GCAAATCTCGTTGTTCTTTGAAATGATTTCTACAATCTTCTTCGGTGCCAAAATGTGCTGTGAAACTAAATAAATTCATCGTCAATCTTTTGATAAACACAAAGATAATGATTTTTAGGCAATTTTACGGATATTCATTAAGTATTTAGTTGAAATAGCTTAAAAACACAAAACCACCGAAATTTCGGTGGTTTTTTTATTATAAATTGTCATTTCAAATGTTGAATGACCATCTGATTGTTAATTTATCAAATCGAATCTTGCGTACTCTGCAATTTTCTTTGGTAACTTGATGCCTTCTTCTGTTTGGTTATTCTCTAACAATGCAGCCATTATTCTTGGTAAAGCCATTGCAGAACCATTCAGCGTGTGTACCAACTGAGATTTACCATCCGTTTTGTAACGGCACTTCAATCTATTTGCTTGGAAAGTTTCAAAGTTTGAAACAGAACTTACTTCCAACCACATTTCCTGTGCTGCACTCCATACTTCAAAATCGTACGTCATTGCCGCAGCAAATCCTGTATCTCCACCACAAAGTCTCAGAACTCTGTACGGTAATTCTAGATCTGTAAGGATACCTTTGATGTGTTCTACCATTTCTTCCAAAACGTCATAAGAACCTTCAGCTTTCTCTATTCTTACAATTTCTACTTTCTCGAATTGGTGAAGACGGTTTAGTCCTCTTACATGCGCACCATAACTTCCAGCCTCTCTTCTATAACACTGAGAAAATGCTGTATTTTTGATTGGAAGATCTTTTTCTTCTAGCAAAACATCTCTGTACAAATTGGTTACAGGTACTTCAGCAGTTGGGATTAGATACAAATCGTCTGCATTGATGTAGTACATCTGCCCTTCTTTGTCTGGTAACTGTCCTGTACCATATCCTGAAGCTTCATTTACCACATGTGGAGGATTTACTTCTAAGTATCCAGCTTCTACGTTTTTATCTAAGAAATACTGTACCAAAGCTCTTTGAAGTCTAGCACCTTTCCCAAAATAAACAGGAAAACCAGCACCAGCAATTTTCACACCCAATTCAAAATCAATCAAATTGTATTTCTTTGCCAATTCCCAATGTGGGATAGCACCTTCGCCAAGACCTTCGACTTCGTGAGATTGGTAAATAATCTCGTTATCATCAGCAGAAGATCCAGCTTTTACCTTTTCGTTGGGAATGTTTGGAAGTTGATAAAGAATATTTAGTAATGATTTTTCTTTAAGTTCTAGTTGAGATTGCAATTCTTTGCTCGACTCTTTATATTGCGCTGTTTTAGATTTCGATGCTTCAGCTTCTTCTTTCTTCCCTTCTTTCATCAAAAAACCAATCTCTTTGGAGATTTTATTCATTTCAGAAAGTTGAGAATCTAATTCGAACTGGATTTTTTTTCTCTCGTCATCGGTTACGATTGCCTCGTCTACCAACTCCAGATTTTTGAATTGTCTTTTTTTAAGACCTTCTAAAACGCGTTCTTTATTGTCGCGCAAAAATTGAACTTGTAACATTTTATTTAGATGTTAGTGATTAAAACGTCATCCATTTGAAATAATGACGACGCTACTGCAAATTTAAAAATTATTTTATGATTGTAACTACATTTGGTTCATTAGATCCCTTGGTAAATTTCAACTCGCTGTTGTAATATACTTTGGAAACTTCAAATGCTGATGGAGTCATTCTATAGAAGACATTGAGAGTATCAACGATTGGAGTATCCATCTGTGTTGAGGATATTTTTTTGGTTAGAGATAGGATAATTTGAGATTTATACATTTTATCTCCTGCACCATTGTCGTCTACCAATTGTCTTTTAGCACCTGATACATATTGCAAATAATAGGTAGAATCTATGATCATTTTTCTACTAAAATTGACAGGCGCAATATCTACATCCGATAAATTATCATTCATAGAAATTACAGTATATGAACCATCTTTCGTTGGATGAAGCAGATCATTACCTGAGGGATCTTTTATGTAAATATCCAAAATCTGATCTATATTTTGTACATCATCTTCATCACTGCTACAACTAAGCAGCGTAAAAAAAGTAATCGCAAAAATCCACAAATAATTTTTCATAGAACAAAGTTAAAATATAATACCATATATCTACCTTATTCCTCTTCAAAATATTTCTGATACCAAAGCTCAAACGTTACCAATTGCCATATCTTGGTGTAATCGTACATTTGTTTTTCTTCTTTTTCCCATTTTTCGATAACGTTTTCAACGAAGAAATCTCTCTTTTTCAACCGAGCTAAGTTTTCTGAAATAAAGATTCTTATTTTTGCCTCCTTTTCAATAAAATGGGCAAATGGAAATGAGAATCCCTTTTTTGGCATATTCAGAATTTCTATCGGCAAATATTTTTCAGCGACTTTTCTTAGCAAAGGTTTATTTTGTTTACCATTAAATCTAAATTGCGCAGGCAAAGAACAAACATAGTCTACAAGAGCATTACTCAGGTAAGGATATCGAAATTCTACCCCATACTTCATCGCGCTTAGATCATCCCGAAAAACGTGGTGAGAAGACAAAGAATATCTCATATCATATTCGAAAAGTCCTTTGTAATCTTTGGTTTCAGACAAATGATAAGATTTACAATTTGTTTTAATCTCAGAAAAAACAGAATCAGAGAATACAGATTTTACTTCGTGTGGCATCATACCAACCTGACTCTGTCTAAAAAAATCGAACATCGTTCGTACCGAAAAGTAATTCTTTACTCTATTCGAAAATTTAGTATTGGCAAAAATAAAAGGACGAACAAAGCCAAAATTTCTCATAAAAAGCCATTGGTTAAGTTTCAAACTATGAGAATATCCTGCAAAAAGTTCATCTGCTCCATTCCCGCTTAAAACTACTTTAAAACCTAGATTTTTAGCATATTCAGCTGCATTCAACAAGATTTCCATACTGCTGTAAGGTTCTTCAAAATGCTGAATATTTTCTTTTAAATCTTGTAAAACTTCATCATCTGATATGATTTTAATATGATGATTGATATCCAAATTTTTAGCGACCAAACTTGCATTTTTCACTTCCTCTTCCGCAAATGGATAACCAAGCGTGAATGCATTAATATCTTTATCTAAAGGTTTAGTTTTAGTAGTAATTAAGGTAGAATCTATTCCACCACTCATCATGCTTGCCACAGGAACGTCAGATTGCAACTTATCTTTAATACTTTCAGAAAGTAATTCGTCTATTTTCAATATAGCATCTGACTCTTTAATAGAAATATTTTCAGATGGAAATTCCCAATATTTTTCTTTTTTAAATTTAAAATTAATTAAATCTAACGTCAAAAAACTCGCAGGTTCCAAAGAAAATATATCTTGAAAACAAGTTTCGGGAGCTAATGTAGTTTGAAACAAAAAATTGGTGTAAACGCCTTGCCAATTCACTTTCGGAATAATCAATTCGTTTTTTAAAATCGATTTTATCTCAGAAGCCCAAACCAAATATTCTGAACTTTGAGTATAAAATAAAGGTTTCAAACCCATTCGATCTCTCGCCAAAATCAATTTCTGATTTTTGTTGTCTACAATACAAATTGCAAACATCCCGTCTAACTTAGCAAAAATGGAAGTTCCCCATTCTAGATAACCTTTCAAGATGACTTCCGTATCAGAGTGACTGCGAAATTGATGACCTAAATGCTGTAACTCTGCCTTTATTACTAGAAAATTATAGATTTCCCCATTAAAGGTGATGGTACAAATTTCGTCATCAGAGGTCATGGGTTGATGACCATTTTCACTTACATCAATTATAGATAATCGACGAAAACCTAGCGCTAGTTTAGAAAAACGATTGGGTAAAAGTGGTAATTTATTTTTGATTTCTCTTATAGAATCCTCGCCTGCGTAAGCTTTAGAATTATTATTTTCCTTCAGCCAATAGCCTTCATCATCGGGACCACGATGCCGAATAGCGTTGTTCATTTCTAAAATATTATTAGAAGATAATTCTTTATGAAATGAGTAATAGCCGCATATTCCGCACATAAATCAAATTTAATATTTAAAAATGATAACATCAAAAAATACCGACTAATTTTTACAAGTCTTTCTTAGTAAAAGAATTTTTAAGTGTTTTAATTTCTGCTAAAGTATAAGTATAATCTTTTAGTCTGAAAGGTGTTTTTTGATAAAATTTCCAAATCAAAATGCCCGCAGAAATACAGTAAGAAGCCGTAGTCGCGATACAAGCGCCTACAATTCCCCATTTTGGAATAAGCAAATAAGAAAGTAAAACGGTAAAAAACAATCCTACAAAAGCTTTTATATTGAGTATTCTAAGTTGCTTGATGGCAGAGAAATAATAACCTATCATATCTGTAATGGCAATCATAATAATACCAGGAAGAAGCAAAAGCATAATGGTTTTTGTATTGCTAAATTCTTGCCCGAATATCAATACATAAAGCTGAGAAGGAATAATGACGATGAAAAATGCGCAGATAATCATCAATAAAACAGCAATCTTCAGCGATTCTTTGGTTTTGGAGATAGATTCTTGCTCGCTTTTCGAGTTGACCACATCAGAATATAAAATGACTGCCATACTTCTTGTAATCGTCCATATGGCTTCTGAAAATGTAATACCGATAGAGAAAATTCCCACTGCTGCAACCCCTTCGAAATAATCTAAAAAGTAGAATGAAAGCCGATAATTCAAAAACTGAATAAAAGCACTGAGCTGGGTTTTCCAACCATAATCAAACATACTTCGGAATACATTTTTAGAAAAAACAAGCTTAGGCACCTTCAAAAGTTTTATTATATGCCAAGTACTTGTAATAAATAGAATCCCACAACAGGCAATTTGAGCGATAAAATAGGTTTCTACGTGAGATTGATTAGCAATATGTACCAAAATTAGGATAAACACAATATGAACCAATTGTTGTAATATCGTATAGATATTGAAAATTTTGATATTTTGACTTCCTACAAAAAGATTGATATTAGCAGATAACAAGGAAGAAAAAACCGAAATTCCCATCAGATGAAACAGATATTCGGTCTGAAAAGAAGTGATGGTAAACAATAAGGGAACTAAAATTCCTATTAAAATTGACCATAAATAGGCAAACCCCAAAATTTCTTCAGTTTTAAACTTTTTAGCAAAAAAAGAGATACTACTACCCGCCAAAATACTGCTAAAAAAACTTACCACCGCTACATTGGCAATTACCAAAGAGATCGTGCCTTTGCCTTCGCTACCCCACATATTGGTAGAATAAATAACCAGCCCAAAACTAAGAATAAGGATAAGGAAGCGCGATATAAAGGTTTTAACAACTCTAAGTTGCATTTTTTGAAGAATAAATAGATTGTGAAACGAAATCTACAAAAGAATTTTTAATCACGTTCCAATTGTAAGTTGCAAGATATGCTTTTCTCGCTTGCTGAGCTTGCAAAGAGTAAAAATCAGGGTTTTCTAGATAATGCACGATGATGTTGGCAATAGACTCCGCATTTTGCGGATCCACCAAATGTCCGTAGCTAGAAACATCCATATGTTGGCGTATTCCCTTTAGATTGGAATAAATAATAGGTTTTCCTGCTCCGATATAATAAAATAGCTTAATCGGTAAAGAATGATGATTCTCAAAATTGAATTCCCGTAGATCAAAACAAAGATGAGCCTCGCCGATGGTTTTGGTGAAATCTTTGAAATCGGTAGGATTTTTTAGGGTAACATTTTTAAAATTAAATTGAGAAATTAAATCTGAAAAATACTTTTCGTCTTCAACAGTTCTCGCTGCGCCTACGATAAGTATGGAGATTTTATAGTCAGGTTTTCTACTTCGTAAACAATCTATAGCGCGGAAAAAATTGCCAATTCCTTTGTCTTTAGAAAGTGCGCCTGTATAGCACAATGTAATTTCGTTATGGGTTATTTCTATGCAATTTTCTACCACATAATCTTCAGCAGGATAATAGGGTGAAATCATTTTCTTTTTAAACGGAAAAAAAGTTGCCAATGGAAATTGTTTCGTTTTTTCGCCAAAAATAAATTGCCCAGAACGCCAACCTGCATATAACTGAATCAGAGAGAACTGAACGCCTTTAATTATTTTTAAAGGAAAAGATAAACCTTGCAGCATAGACATCGCCGGGTACCACTCTGTAATATCGTAGATAATAGCTGTTTTCTTTTCTTTATTAAATTGATGTGCCGCAATAACCGCTAAAGGTTCAGAACACAAAATACAATCGGGTTGATATCCTTTACAAACCGATAAAAACTGCTGAAATTTTTCTTTTGTTGAATGATGCAAAATGCCGTAAGATTCTATATCTATTCCTTCCATTTCTCCAACAAAATCAGAATATAAACTTGAAATTTTAACCTGAAATCCTCTTGATTGTAACTCTTTCGCTTGATGATAAAAAATTCTATCATCATTATAATTGTGAGCCGTTGTTAAGAAGAGAATTTTAGACATATAGGAAACCATTCTATTTAAGAAAAATTCTCTCAAGATCATATCTAAAGAGAATTTTTTACGATGAGTTTTTAGACTCTTATTTAATTGTAGCAGCCCAGCTTCTCCCGAATGGAAGTAAGAAGTTGCTTAGAAATTCTAGATAAGTATTTTTAGAAAAATCAAAAACTTCTATGTCTTTAGATAATTCTCCATTTCTGATTTTATTTTTAAAATCGATCAGCTTTAAAGTTTTTACTTCTCCATTTTCTACAAAACTAGCCTTCATACGATCGAATAATCCCAAGTGAAAATCTGCGTCGATCTCTCTCATTACTTTCCCAAGAGAATCTATACTACATCCAGAAGCTATCTCCTGCTCCTCATCTACACAGATAATAATAAACTGATTTTTTTCTATTTTGAATGATGAAGACAATGGCTTACCGTGAGCTGCCCAAGTAGCCAAAAAATCATATAATTTTTCTGTGATTACTTTTGCTTCTTTGGTTGCCAAAGGACGCGAAGCTGGATATATAATAACTCTGTAGTCGCTAGTTTCTACAATATTTGATTCTTCAATTTTCATAACATTGACTTTAAAAAAGTAAAATTACGCAATTTTGTTGAGTTTGAAACCATTGTATTTTTTAGCCAAAACAGACAATAGCATGATAAGCAATAAGACTACAAACACAAAAAAGAAACGTAACGCCCCAGATTCTGGGAAGAATAAGAATTTTATATACACATTGCAGAAAAATAAGCAAGAAAGAATTCTTACCCACAAATCTTTAGATAAAAAGAAAATAGCGAATAATAAAAGAGAAACCGTTAATGTTATTTTTTTAAAATATATAATTTTAATGTAAATAATAGAGAAATATCCCTTCCAAGTGAACAACATTGGATCGGTAGAAACAAAAGATCTCCTTTGGATAAAACTATCGTAAAACAAGTCTTTCCAACCTGGATAATTGTAATATTTCATAATGGCAAAATTCAGGATGATCAAAGCAATCCCTTGCGCTATCAGATGGTATTCTATTTTTTTTTGTTTAATTAAAATAAACAATCCCAACGCACCCAAATAAGACAACCCGAAGGTAACATAGTCTGGACGTATAAACGTGATGAGTAATAGTAGGAAAAACATCTTTAGTGCGCTCCATTTTTTGAAAATCCCAATCATAAATAAGATTAGAAATTGGAATATAAATAGATCTGGCGTAGAAACTCTTGCCATATACAACATTGGAGGCAATATCATCACCAAAAGGCTAAATACAAAGGCAATGTAGACATTGTTGGGAACGATAATTTTAGATACATAAAAAAGTAAAATCCCAGTAACCTGAGTTCGATTAATAAAACATTGCTAACTGATTATTTTTCAATGTTTCATATTTTAGTGATGGTTTTTTTGGAAGAAAATTATAAGCAATAATTCCAGCTACAAGATTGCTCATAAAGTTTACTACTGAACGATGCCTAGAGTGTTCTACTTGGCAAATATTTTTCAACTCATCATTCACGGTTTCAATGATAGAGCGCTTTCTAAGCAAAATCTTATCACTCATTTCCATCAAACTGTTCTTCATATTATTGCGAATACTGGTGATTAATTGAATCCCATCTACAAATAATAATTGAGTCAATTTTTCGCTGATATAACCTTTATCACCGAACAATTTACCAAAAATAGATTGTAAAAAAGAGTCGTTTTTCAATGGTTCTCGATCGTCCACATTTGCCTGTGTTACACAAAAACTTAGAAGTTCACCTTTGTCATTGATGATGATATGAAGTTTGAAACCATGAAACCAACCCATGGTAGATTTTCCAGTGGTAGCAACGTCTTTGAAGACTTTGTTGCGTTTTATTCTTTTATTTTTACAAACTCTGATTGGGGTGCTATCTACAAAAGAAATTCCTGTACAATTTCCTAAGCAACAGGTTTTTGCA
>NZ_JAZQRK010000029.1:0-124794 GCF_045629545.1 Chryseobacterium sp.
ATAAATATCCGTAATTTTATCAAAACAAATCATAAGGCAAATCTTAGTTAAATCATTAAATGTCAGAAACTTAAAGATACTAATTTTTGCCTTTTATCACAAGCTATTTATTCTAAATTTACAATCGAACTCAGGTTATTAATAAATATTTTCGATGCACAAACTGTAACATTTATTTCAAAGAAAACGATGAAACCTTTATCTAAAGTCACCGTTTTTACACATGATGGTAATATTGTTGCGATCTCCGACATCAACGGAAAAATCCACAAGAATATTTTAAACCAAAATCAAGAAAAATTTCAATTGGTATACGATAATTTGGTTTTGGCAACACTCGATTATTCCGATTTCGACAAAGAAATTATTACTTTAGACGACAGATTGAAAGATATTGAACCTGTGATTATAAAAAATAAAAAAGCAGCAAAGTATATTTTAGTAAAAGGAAATTTTAATTCTTATGTTACCGTTAATGGGAGACTGAATTGTTATATGGATGGAATTGTCACTTATGTTTTTGATAATAAAACGAAGAAAGTAAAAAGTTATGACATTGAGCAATATAGAATTTTCAGTTTAGAAAATGTTGAAAATAATACCAAACAAATGGGATCTTGGGATTATAAAAACACTTTGGATTTACCAAAATTGAAAGACGTAGAGCATACTCAGGATAAAACTAATAAAAGACTCATTGTAAAAGAACTAAAAGGTAATAATAAAGATGAAATAGAAATTACAGGATCGGCACTTCAAGAAAAAGAATTTGCTCTATTTGGATACCGATTTTTTGATATTAAAGGAATTATAAATAGGTCTTACTACAAAGATTCTAAAAAAACACTTCGAGATTTCTTAGAATACAATGAAATTGTTTTCTTAAAGATGAAACATAAAAGCGAAGCTGATTTTAACCAAATTATTACCTACAAAAACTTCTACCCTACCGAAATAGATTTTAGTGATGATAATGCAGTAGAAAAAGTAAGACTAGATAAAAATAAAAGCCAATACACAACCAAATATTGGGAAGAAAACTCTTTCCCAAATATGCAAAAAATTCTGAGTAGCTTCTTTAAAGGTGATCTGCAGGAGAAAGAAAACAAAAAATAAAAAATTCTTATTAATAAAGGATTTAGTAAATTTGCATAAAACAAAGAAGAAATATGAAAAAGTTTACTTTTTTACTGCTTTTAGGCTTCCTTACTTTCACAAGTTGCAAGAAAGATCAGGTGGATGCTACTAGCACACAGACTTTGCAATCTAGTATTAATGATATGGCCTCTAGCCTGAATACGATAAAGCAAATAAAATTTAACGAAGCACTTTATATATTAAAAACTTTTGGTGTAGAAGCTGATGGTGATGTGAATGAGCTAAAATCATTAGGCAAGCTGATTAATGGTAAAAAAGTACCAGAAATTCTTGCGATGGCAGATGAAGTTGCACAAAAGAATAGTATAGAATGGGCAAGTACTGCTCCACCATCATTAGGTGAAATGAATATCTTTGGTAACGAGATTGCAAAAGAAAGTGACCCGAACGATGTGAAGGCAAGTTCTCTTAGCATCATGGTAAATCCATCGGGAGATGATGGAAGTGGTCCAAGCGCATTGCAAATTGTACCTAGATTGGTGGATAATGCTGGTAAACCAATTGTATTTACAGGTGGTGCGCTAGAAACTACGTTAGAAGTTTTCAGTAATGGTGTGAAGTTATCTACCTCAAAAAACTTGATGTTGGATAATAATTTCAAAGGTTTCCATCTAAGATATTCTTCTCTTTTGGCATCTAAAATTGTAGATAACAAGATTGATATCACTGTATCTGTAAAAACTACTGCAAAGACCTTCAAAATGTCTAAAATTGGAATTGATGTTAATCCTTCTGCATTAAGAGTACCGGAAGCACCAAAAATGGATTCTACACAAGTAGTACAAGATCCAAATGCTATAGTAGACCCAAGTTTATCAACTCCACCTACTACAACAACTCCTACAGAAACAACCCCTACTTCAACGTCAACCAAAGCACCAGCAGATCCTAAGGTAACGGTAAATAAATTTTTGAGTAACGTAAGTTCTCAAAATCTAAAAGCCGCATTCGATTCTTCTAGCAACCCAAGCTGGGGAAGTTATGAGTCCTTCTCTAACCCTACGTCTGGATTTGGTTCAGTGAAAAATGTAAGTGTAAAAAATGTAACCACCAACTCGTCTACACCTACCTCTTCTAGTGTGAGCGCAACCTATGATGTTACCGATAAAAATGGTAAGACAACGTCTCTAAAGGCAACTTTCGGATTGAAAAATGTAAATGGAGAATGGAAGATTTCTAGTTACAAGATAAACCCATAATAATGGCATCTCAAGATTTAATAAAAAAATTAGAAGCTACAATAGAAAATATTGCAGATTTCCCTATTCCGGGTATCCAATTCAAAGACATATCGCCCATATTTCTAGATCCTCAGTTGTACAAAGAGGTAATTGCCGATTTGGTGCAATTTAGCAAAGGAAAAGTAAATGCAGTGTGCGGTATAGAAAGCCGAGGTTATCTTTTTGGTATTGCTATCGCTATGGCCTTGGATGTTCCTTTTATCTTAATTAGAAAAAAAGGTAAACTTCCACCTCCAATTATTTCAGAAAAGTATGATCTAGAATACGGAAGTGCCGAGATAGAAACCAGAGAAGGACAAATAAAACCTGGACAAAGAATCTTGGTACACGATGATCTTTTGGCAACAGGAGGAACTACAGAAGCTGCAGCTAACCTTATTCAGAAGCAAGGTGGTGAAGTAGTTCAGTTTAGTTTTCTTATTGGCTTAAAAGGTCTAAATGGAGACGAAAAACTTAAAAAATTCGGGGCAGAAATTTATCATACGCTAACTTATTAAGTTCAACTTATTTGTAATTTTTAGGCTAAATAGTAACAACCTAATTTAGAATTTACAAAACATATAATAATAAACGCAAAGTATTTTGTAAATCACTTAGAAACAATTAAATTTGCAATTCAATTTTTAAAGAATTTATGGCAAAATTGGGAAAAAATGCTCAGAATGAGCTTGAAGGTAAAGAAACAGTGGAATTCTTTAAAGACCTAGATAGAGAGGCTTTAAATACAGAAAGATTCCTTGAAAAATATTCAAAACCATTAGGTATTGCTTTTGGAGTTGTAGTTTTAGGAGTGTTAGGCTTTTTCGGATACCAACAGTTTGTGGTAGCACCTAAAAATGAAGAAGCTGTAAAAACTTATTTGGCTGCACAAAAAAACCTTACCGAAGGTAAAGAAAAAGAAGCTCTTGGGGGTACATCAGCGGCTAACCCTGGTTACCTTGGTACTTTCAAAGAGTATTCTTCTACAAAAGTGGGTAAACTCTCTGCTTACAATGCAGGTATCTTGAAGTTTAAAGAAGGTAAATTTCAAGAAGCATTAGATCTTTTAGATCAATTCTCTTCAGACAACAAAACATTGGTAGCAATGAAGTTTGGAGCAATGGCTGATGCTAATTCTGGTCTTAATAAAAACGATGAAGCATTAGCATTATTAGATAAAGCGGCTACCGCATCTGATGATCCTTACACGTCTTACTATTTCACTAGAAAAGCAGGAATCCTTGCTTTAGGAATGAAAAAAGAAGTTGAAGCTAAAAAATACTTCGCTACAATAGACGAAAAATATCAAGACTACGACAATGGAATGTCTGATTCTTATATTGAAATGACTAAATACTACTAAATATGGCAACAGTTAATCTTTCAGATTACAAGCCACTTCATATAACTAATGCCGAAGATTTTTCTATCGGCATTGTTTTTGCCGAGTGGAATGATTTTGTAACGTATAACCTTCGTGATGCTGCAATAGAAATCTTGGTAAAAGAAGGTGTAAAGAACGAAAATATCACTTTATTTTCTGTTCCTGGCGCTTTCGAACTTAGTTATGCAAGTATGCAACTGTGCAAAGAAAGAAAGTTTGATGCCATAATATCTATCGGATGTGTAATCCGTGGAGAAACGCCTCACTTCGAGTTTGTATGTTCTGCTGTAGCACAAGGTATCAAAGATTGTAATATACTTACAGATACACCTACGATCTTCTGTGTGCTTACAGACGACAAAAAAGAGCATTCTATCGCTAGAAGCGGTGGTGATCTAGGTAACAAAGGTGTAGAAGCTGCAGTTACAGCTTTACAAATGATAGATTTCAAAAGAAAATTATCAACTAAAAAAGAGAATATTGGATTCGGGAATTCGTAATTCTTTAATTTTAAATATAAAAAAACGCTTCTTAATTGAAGCGTTTTTTGTTTATCGTAAATTTTAGTCATTGATGAGATGCGGTACAAATCTACTCTCGTTATTCGTAATCAGATGATTACTTTCTCTTATTCCTATTCCTGCTGGTTCTTGCCCAATAATCCAGCTTCCGATGATGGGATAACTGCCATCAAAATTCGGTAGTGAGAATAGTTTCTGATAAATATATCCTTCTTTGCCATAATCTCCACCATTTTCTGCGATGGTTTTTTTATCTTTTATTAAACTGATATTGGCACCTTCTCTAGAGTAAATTGGCTTTTTAGCATATTCAACTAAATTTTTAGGTTCGAAATAAGATTCTAATAAATAAGGATGATCGGGAAACATTTCCCAAAGTATGGGCAAAATTGCTTTTGAGGAAAGGAACATCTTCCAAGAAGGCTCTATCCATTGAGATCTAAATCCGTTTTTAACTAATTTTTCACCAAAGCCATCATTCAAAATCCATTCATAAGGATAAAGTTTAAATAGATAGTCGATGATGCTATTATCTGCTGCTATAAATTCGGCTGCATCTCCTGCCCAACCAATGTCTTGTATGGGTAGAAACTCGGTCTCGAATCCTGCTTGGGTAGCACAATCTCTGATGTATTCTATATTGGTTACATCTTCAATATTCGTTAAGGAAGAAAAATAAATATACCTTGGATTGATGTATGTGGTAAGATATTTCCAATAATCAACCATTTTTTCATGGATAGAATTATATTGGTCTTTCTCTGGAAATTTTTCTTGCAACCAATACCATTGTATTACTGATGCTTCATACAAAGATGTTGGCGTATCAGCATTAAATTCTAAAAGCTTCAGATTTTCTCCATCAAAACCGAAATCAAAACGTCCGTAGATAGAAGGATGATCTTCTTCCCAACTGGTAATTATATGTTGCCTAAAATATTCTGGAATATGAAAATGATGCCAAAGATTTTTTTCAATTACATAATCTACTGCTTGTAGGCACATTTGCCATAGTTCTGTACTCGCTTTTTCAATAAGATCTATTTCGGAAGATTTAAATTCGTAATAAAAGCGTTCATCCCAATATAAACCTTCTAAAGAGTGATATCCAAATCCCAATTTTTCGAGTTTAGATTCCCAATTTTTGCGTGCTATAGTATGTACTTTTTTCATAATTAAGAAGATGATCTATCGCCACTTTTTCCTAAACCACCTCTTATCACATTTCCTTTGTAAGTATTTCTGCCCACATTAGATTTAGAACTTATGGCATCGCTATAATAACCTGCTTTTTGGTAACCATTGTTATAAGAGCCGTAAGGACGAAAAGCGTGATACAATAACAAGCCGGTAAGTAACCCGTGAGAACTAGTGTAAGACGCAGTGGTATCTGATCTCATATAGACTTTCTTCTCATTTGGATTTGCATTTTCTTTCGGCGTATTTTGGGAACAAGCTGTAAGAATCCCCGTCACAAAAAGTAATTTTATAGAAGTAGATTTTTTCATTTTATTGTACGGTAATATAAAATTCATAATCCTTTTTGGCTTTTACTTCATGAGAGTTTCCCTCCTTATCATTTACTGTTTGCAAGCTATCTCCCAAACTTGGTATCGTATCTCTTTTGATAATCTCCTTAAAAAGTTTATTATTTTTCCAGATTTTATGTTTCGTTACTAAAACGTCAGCTGTATCTATATGCTGCACAGATAACTCTGTTTCTATTGCAGCATTCTTATTTACATTTTCTACAAGATCTTCCTTGGATTCTGAGCTGCCACATGAGCCTAGTGTTGCTGATAATAATACAATGAAATACAATTTTATCTTCGTCACTTTTATTTTTATTTTATCTCAAAATTAATCATTTAGCTTTAATATTAATTTAAAATTTTTAACTTTACCTTATAAATTATATACTATGAAATGGACAGACGACCGAAGTGGTAATGTAGACGACCGAAGAGGATCCGGAGGAGGCGGTGGCGGTATGGTAGTAGGTGGTGGACTAGGTACCATCATCATTGCAGCCATAGTTTTCTTCCTTGGCGGAGACCCTTCTGCTATACTATCTTCTGGTGGTGGTAGCTCTTCTGCTCCTACAGAACAAAGAGAACTCAACCAAAATGAAAGACAAATTGGTGAATTTGTGAAAATGGTAACTGCAGAAAATGAACAAACTTGGAACAAAATATTCTCGGATAATAATATGCAATACAGGCCTGCAAAAGTAGTTTTATTCGAAAGTTCTACGCAGTCTGGATGTGGTACGGCTCAATCTGCAATGGGACCTTTCTATTGTCCTGCAGATCAAACCGTATATATGGACATGAGTTTCTTCCAAGAACTGCAATCTCAGTTTGGTGCAAAAGTAACCGAATTTACCATTGCTTATGTTTTGGGACACGAGATGGGGCATCACGTTCAAAATTTATTGGGAACATTGAATAAAACCGAGCAACTAAGGAGAAGTGGTAGATATTCTGAAGCACAACTCAACCAAGTTTCTGTAGCTACAGAGTTGCAAGCAGATTTCTATGCAGGACTTTGGGCAAGATATACCAACGAGAGAGAGAAAATATTAGAACCTGGCGATCTAGAGTCTGCCGTAGAAGCTGCTGAAGCTGTAGGTGATGATAATATCCAAAAGAGATCTCAAGGATATGTAAACCAAGAAAGCTTTACTCACGGTTCATCGGCTCAACGTAAAGAATGGTTTATGAAAGGTTACAACTCTGGTGACATCAAACAAGGTGATACATTCAGCCAATTATTAAGGTAATTTTAAAAAATATACAACTAAAAAATCCCTAAGGAACTCGTCTTTAGGGATTTTTGTTTATTTCAATTCTATTGGATTGCTGTATTGTTTCATTTCTTCTTTCAACCTTTCTTCCATTCTTTTTTTCAGGTCTGCAGGGTTTTGGTTTCCACCTCTTCCACCTCCAGGACCACCCGCGCCTCCTACTCTCATTGGAGGAGCAATTCCGCTAGGACCATTACCAGTGCTTTGTTGTGCCATTGTAAATGCTACAGGATCAGCTACAAATTTATCCAATTGCTTGGTGTAATTTACTCTTTTCACTTTCAAGGTAGATCCAAATTGGTTCAGTTCTGGTAAAGCATCCAACTTGTAGTTTTTCATCAGATCAAAAGAATAATCTCCCGTTGCATCCTCCACTTTTACAATCAAACCAGGTAAACCTGTGAATTTGTAAGGTCCATCTTGGTAAGGAAGATCTGTAGTAAACCAAGCCGTCCATTTTCTACCTGCGAAATCGGTTTCAGCTTTTTGCACTTTATATTCTCCAATTTTTGTGGTTTCGGTAAGTATTTTCCAACTCATTGAGCGATCTTCTTCATAAGAATAGTTATCTCTTCCCAAACGATCTTTAAATATAATTTTTTGGTCTTTTTTATCTTTCTCTACCGAATAACTGATGTTGGATCTCAAACTTTCCATTTGATCTCTATTCATTCCTCTTCCACCACCACTTTGAAATGCGTTTTTCATGATAGAATCTCTCTTTATTCTATTTTCAGAGTAAAAAAACGATTTATCCGAAGATATATCAAGATAAGCATTTTCGGTTTTTATATCATTTTTATTTTGAGCATCAGATTTCATGCTAACCTGATACACAAAACGATAAGTCTGTGCAAAACCATTTTGTATCATAAGTGCTAAAGCCAGTATTCCTAATTTTTTCATTATTGTAAATTTTTAATTTTGATTATTATTTTTAGGATAAGTTAAAAAATCCAATAACAATTATAGTCAAAATAAAATACCTAATTTTTATATCCTGATTTTTGTTCGTATTTTTGTATCATTAAATGATTCTAAATAAATACAATGATAAAAGTTTCAGATCAAGCAAAGTTAAAAGCCGTTCAGCTGATGACAGAAGAAGGTTTTAACCCAGCCGAAGATTATATAAGAGTCGGAGTAAAAAGTGGTGGATGTTCTGGACTAGAGTATGTTTTGGGGTTTGACAATAAAAAAACCGAAACAGACCAAGTTTTTGAAGACAACAATATCAAAATTGTTGTGGAGAAGAAAGCCATTCTTTATTTAGCAGGTACTATCCTAGAATACTCTGGAGGATTGAATGGGAAGGGATTTGTTTTTAATAATCCTAATGCTGCTAGAACGTGTGGTTGCGGCGAGAGTTTCTCTTTGTAGAGAAAAAATAGATATTGATATCAGATGATTGATCTGATAATTAATGCCTAAAATCAAAAAAAAACAATGAGCAAATATACTGAAGACGATTTACGCGTCGATTTAGAAAATAAAAAGTACGAATTCGGATGGGAGTCAAACATAGATTATGAAGACTTCCCTGTTGGTTTGAACGAAGACATTATCCGTGCGATCTCTGCTAAAAAAGAGGAACCCGAATGGATGACGAATTGGAGGTTGGAATCTTACAAAATTTGGCTAAAAATGGAGGAACCCTCTTGGGCCAATATTAAATATGAAAAGCCAGATTTTCAGGCAATTAAATATTATGCTGCTCCAAAGAAAAAAGCAGAATTAGCAAGCTTAGATGAGGTGGATCCAGAATTGATTGCTACCTTCAAAAAATTAGGAATATCTTTGGACGAGCAAAAAAGATTATCGGGTGTTGCAATGGATGTAGTGATAGACTCGGTTTCTGTAGCGACAACTTTTAAAGAAACTTTATCTGAAAAGGGAATTATTTTCTGTTCTATTTCCGATGCAATAAAAAATCATCCAGATTTAGTAAAAAAATACATTGGGAAAGTGGTACCTAGAGGAGATAACTACTATGCAGCACTAAACTCTGCAGTATTTTCTGATGGTTCTTTCTGCTATATTCCCAAAGGTGTAAGATGCCCTATGGAATTGTCTACTTACTTCCGTATCAACCAAGCAGGAACAGGACAGTTCGAAAGAACTTTGCTTATTGCCGACGAAGGAAGTTATGTATCTTACCTAGAAGGATGTACTGCACCATCTAGAGACGAAAACCAGTTGCACGCTGCCGTTGTAGAGCTTATTGCAATGGACAATGCAGAGATAAAATATTCTACGGTACAAAACTGGTATCCAGGAAATGAAGAAGGTAAAGGTGGAGTTTTCAACTTTGTTACCAAAAGAGGACTTTGCGAAACCAAAGCTAAAATCTCTTGGACACAAGTAGAAACAGGATCTGCGGTAACATGGAAGTATCCTTCTTGTATCCTAAAAGGTGATGGTTCTATCGGTGAGTTTTATTCTATCGCGGTTACCAACAATCATCAATATGCTGATACGGGTACAAAGATGATTCACATCGGAAAGAATACAAAATCGACTATTATTTCTAAAGGAATTTCTGCTGGTAAATCTCAAAACTCATACAGAGGTTTGGTAAAAGTAATGCCATCTGCAAAAGGAGCGAGAAACTTTTCTCAGTGTGATTCTTTGCTAATGGGTAACGACTGTGGCGCACATACTTTCCCTTATATAGAAATAAAAGATCCAACGGCTCAGCTAGAACACGAGGCTACTACTTCAAAAATTGGAGAAGACCAAATATTCTATTGTAACCAGAGAGGTATAGATACAGAGAGAGCAATTGCACTTATTGTAAACGGATTCTCTAAAGAAGTATTGAATAAACTTCCAATGGAATTTGCCATCGAAGCTCAAAAACTATTAGAAATTTCGTTAGAAGGTTCTGTAGGATAATATAAAATTTTAAAAATGAAAAAACTATTCCCCTTATTTTTTGCTCTATTCTTTTTTAGTTTTTCAGCTCAGGTAAAGAACGAATTTCAGCTTTCGAGCCACATTCTAGATATTACCATTGGGCAACCTGTAGCACAGGTAACGGTACAGCTAGAAAAATTGGATGAGACTACAAAACAATGGATTTTTGTAAGCAAAATGCAAACAGATAATAACGGAAGAATTGCCAATTTCTTGCCTTATTCTAAAGATTTAAAAAATAATTTCGGAAAATATAAACTCATCTTTTTGACGGAAGAGTATTTTAAAAATAAGAAAACAGAAAGTTTTTACCCATTCATTGAAGTGGTATTTCAAATAAAGGACGAAAAGCATTATCATGTACCCATCACTTTATCCCCATTTGGATATTCTACTTATAGAGGAAGCTAAGAACAAGACATAAAGAAAATTAAAATGTTACAAATAAAAAACTTACACGCCAGAATTGAAGATGGCGCACAAATATTAAAAGGAATTAATCTTGAGATAAAACCAGGTGAAGTACACGCTATCATGGGACCAAACGGTGCTGGTAAGTCTACTCTATCTTCTGTAATTGCAGGAAAAGAAGACTATGAGGTAACAGAAGGACAAATCCTTTTTGAAGGACAAGATATCGTAGAAGATGCTCCAGAAGAGAGAGCTCACAAAGGTATTTTCTTATCTTTCCAGTATCCAGTAGAAATTCCGGGTGTATCTGTAACTAATTTCATCAAAGCGGCTCTTAATGAGAACAGAAAAGCAAATGGCTTATCTGAAATGCCTGCAAAAGAAATGCTTGCTTTGATCCGTGAAAAATCCGATCTTTTGGAAATTAAAAAAGACTTCCTTTCTAGATCTCTAAACGAAGGTTTTTCTGGTGGTGAGAAAAAAAGAAACGAAATCTTCCAAATGATGATGCTAAATCCTAAATTGGCGATCTTGGATGAAACAGATTCTGGACTAGACATTGATGCTCTAAGAATTGTATCTGAAGGAGTAAACAAATTTAAAAATGAAGGAAATGCTGTTCTTTTGATAACGCATTACCAAAGATTGCTAAATTATATTCAGCCAGATTTTGTACACGTTTTGGCAGATGGTAAAATCATCAAAACGGGTGACAAATCTTTAGCTTTAGAATTAGAAGAAAAAGGCTACGATTGGCTTTTGAATTAATCTAAAGAATACAAATTTTAAATAAATAACGAAATCTTTGTCTGGCAATCTTCATCCGAAGTTTTAAGGGCAAACAAACGTTCAGAAAATGAGTTTAAAAGAACAAATTTCAAATAACCATAGTGAGTTTCTTGCTACTCTTAGCCATCGTTTTTTAGATGAAAACAGAACTCAAGCTTTATCCAAGTTTGAAACTCTAGGTTTTCCTACCAAAAAAGATGAAGAGTATAAGTATACCAACATCAAGGAAATCACTGAAAAAGACTATAATTTTTTTCCAAAAGAAAGTCATAATATTACCAGAGAGCAACTGGACACTTTGCATTTGGGTGAAGAAAATTTTGATTGGATTGTCTTCATCAACGGAAAATTGCACAAAGAGCTTTCTAAAATTTCTATAGAAAATACAGAACTATTATCTTTCAACTATGCGTTGAACGACGAAAACCATAAAGATATTTTTGATCAATATTTCAATACCATTGCTGCTAAAGATTTGGCTTTTACCAATCTGAATGAAGCGTATTGCAAATATGGTTTCTTTATGAAAGTTCCGAAAAACGTGATTATAGAAAAGCCTATTCATGTTTTCTATATTTCTCAAAACCAAGAAGAAAATACGTTCTACAACACCAGAAATCTATTAATAGTAGAAGAAGGTGCAAAAGTAGAAATCATAGAGAGCCATCATAATTTTGATGAGTCTTTTGTGCTTACCAACTCGGTGACTGAAATTTTTACTTATCCTAACGGAAAGGCAGATTGGCACAAAGTACAGAATGATAGTGATACATCATACATGGTAGATCACACATTTGCTAGACAAGAAAAAGACAGTTTAACTACTGTAAATACCTTTACTTTTGGAGGAAAAATCGTTAGAAATAACTTAGATTTCATCCATAATGGTTCTAATATTAATTCTTTCATGAATGGTATTACTATCATTGGTAAAGACCAATTGGTAGATCACCACACTGCAGTTCACCATAACTTCCCACATTGCGAGAGTTACCAAAACTACAAAGGGATCTACAAAGACCAATCTCATGGTGTTTTCAATGGTAAAGTATTCGTAGATAAATTGGCTCAAAAAACCAACGCTTATCAGCAAAACAACAACGTTTTACTAAGCGAAGGAGCAACGATAGATACCAAACCTCAGCTTGAAATTTTTGCAGATGATGTGAAATGTTCTCACGGTTGTACAGTAGGTCAGCTGAATGAAGATGCCCTATTCTACCTTAGAGCGAGAGGAATTTCTAAGAAAGAAGCGCAAGCATTATTGCTTTTTGCTTTTGCTAATGATGCAATGCAGAATATTGATATTATTCCGTTAAAAGAAAAAATATCTAAACTTCTTACAGAAAAATTAGAAGTAAGTATCGAGTTTTAATTTGATGAAATTTCCCGATAAAAGCACTTCAATTGAAGTGCTTTTTTTGTTTTAAAGCAATTTGTAATGCCTAATTTTGCAAAAGATGCCCAACGTGAAAACCTATATTACCAGATTTCTATTACTATTGTTCGTAATTGCACAATTGTATTTTGTTTTGGCAATTGTAAAAGAAAAAATAGTAGATCCTTGGTTACTCGCCGTCTTCCTATTTTTTGTTTTAATCATGGTTTTATCTTACAAGCAAAAACACCGTTTGCATATTTCAGATACTTCTAAAATTGATTATTGGGTTTTTCTATGTTTTCTGATGGGCAGTTTTTCTACTTATTTTTTACAACACAATTTGCATTTCAATACTGTACTTTCGGCTGGCATTGTAGGTTTTGTAGGAAGTTTTAGTTCGAAAATCAAAACAATTCCTACTTCCAAATCATTACCAGTTGCCATCTATTGTGGCGCTTTTGTTGGGATGACCAAACTAGAATTGGGATATAGCTATCTCTTTACAGCAACCATTCTTAGCAGCTTGTTTTATACTTTTACGCAACATTATTTTCATGGTATTGGTGGTAAACTGGGAACTTTAGCTTTTATGGGAGTTTTGTATTCGTATCTTATTTTCAAACTCTTCGCATGATAGTTTTACTTGCACATATCGCGTTTTCCATCTCAATTACTTGGCTTACCTATTATTTCAATAGATATTTGAAATTTGGCGCTGTAAAGGCTTCTAGCTGTATCGCATTACTTATTGGTGGGATTTTTCAGCTTAACGAGTATTATCTTCATTTCAATTTAGATAAAGATATTCCGTTTATTGCTATTGGTTCTACTTTCATTGGTATGGTAACGTCGAGAAGGCATTATCGTCATTTTAATTTTTTTATCGCACCCATAATTTTCACACTACTTTATCACAATATCAGCAAAAATTTCGATGGTTTTGGCGGCGCCTTGGGAACAGCAGCATGCATTTCTTTAGTAATAAGTATTTACCTAAGATCTCTTAATGCTACAAAAAGAGTGATAAAACCTTTTAGAAGAGCAAAAATTAGGGCTAATCTAAGATATAAAAACAAACAATACTAAATACAATCCTTATTAAATGATTTATCACCAAACGATAAATCGACCACACCTTCACGTGGATTATATACACAAAATTCTTATATTTGATTTAATAATTTAACTTAAAATTAAAATAAGTAAATTATTAAACACACAATGATTGAATATAAGAAAGTTAAAATTGATAGAAAATCAAATTTAACTCAAATTGCTAATGAATATAATATTGATGTAAAAGAATTGCATCAATTTCACAATTCTTTGTGCTCTATTACAGAGTATCTGCCTTTACATTTGCCACAATTGGTAGATGTGATTTATCTTCCAAAGGAAGTCTACGAAAAAAGAACTATACAGCTATTACCCCAACCTGAACTAATACTTCCTACCAAAATAAGTAATAGAAAATATGGTGTCATAATAAAATATCCCCCAAAGGATTTACAGATACACTATACTTTATCGGTGAAAAGACAAAATACAACAGTAGAAATAACGAAAGATAAAACTTACATCAATCATCAAGAAGTACAAAGAGTAACTGAACAGCTTTTTGAAAAAGCAGAAAAGGCATTGTATCCACTTCAAATTTCTTTAGGTAAAAAAGGCACTCTCGATAAAATTATAAATATCGAAGAAATCCAAAACCGCTGGAAAAAAGAATATCTCCCAGAATTAAATAGCTACTACGTAGGAAATGTAGCTGAAGAAATTCTTGAAAAACTGAAAAATGCGTTTGAAAATTTAAGTTCAAAATCTAAATTCTTATCTCATGTTTTATTTTATCAACTCTACTTCTCTCCTATTTATCAACAATATGTAGATAAAGGAAAGCAGAATTCATGCTCAATTTATTTTGCATCTCTATCTCAAACTACGCTATACGAAACTACGTTAAAGCTTCAAAAAGAGTATACACGAGGTAATAAAATTGCACTAGAAGTATTTGGTAAGGAGGAAGATCATTTTTTAAATCAAAATAATAGAAAAGGGAGAATAGAATTTTTGTACAAATTGCATAAAGACACACATGAAATATTTTCTATCACTGGTTGGGCTACTACTTTTGATCATGAAAAAGAAGTAAAAATAGAGTTTGAAATGTATGAAATCTGAAATTCTTAAAAATTTAAAAACACAAAAATATAAATGAGTGAAAAACATTTGGTCTGCCAAGGTGCTACTTGCCGATGCAACTTTGGAACAACCCCAGACAAACTAAAGGTAAAGACACAAAGCAAACGCTACATAAACGATAAAGATGGCAGCGAAAAGCTAATGGCAACCCATATGGATATCGGTAAAACCTTCGAGAAAAATACTTTTGGTTCTTGTGCCAAGATGAAGAATGATCCTTGCCAAGTATTTGTCACCCAATGGAGCGGTTATTATGAAAAAATAACTTTAGAAGACAACCAAGGAAAAGCATTGCTAGAAGATAGTAAAGCAACGTGCCCAATAGGCTCTACAGATTGTATTACCATTATCAACCATGGTCAGACAGCAGAACTCTCCAAACAAAACATAGAAAACGCTGACAAAGAAGTTTTGACGGAGCTGTTCCCGTTTGTGAGTTTGGGTGAGGAGGAAAATATAATCTTTAAAATTAATAATGATTAATTATGAGTGGTTTACATATAGACATTATTTCTTCAGTAGGAAGCTTAACCAATGGTATTTTTACATTACCAACAGAAGGAAATTTTAAAGTTTCAATAAAAGAATATCAAAACGAATTAAAAGCATTAAGCAAAAAATACTTCGAAGATACTTTTGCTCCTCAGAAATTAGAAGAAAAAAGAGACCTGCTTTTCGAAAAATACAAAACCGTTAAATGGGTTTGGTCACTTGTTCCAACTACAAAAAATTCTGATCCAAGTTTACTTATAGCAAACGAAAAATTTTTAGGTATAAATGAAGATGGTGAAAAAACATTTAATTTTCCACAACTGCTTGTCGGGGGTGGTATCATTTATCTAGAAGCTTTTCTTCCAGATCAACAACCAACAGGAAATACAGGGATTTTTGTGACAGCTAAAGGAAAGCCAAATTTTCTACGAACAGAATGGACAGATTTTAATAACAATCCGCTTGACAAAGCAACTGTAAAATATGGTTCGGAAGTTTTGCTACATGTCTACACCAAAGATCTGTATAATCAAAACATCCAAATTCAACTTTTTGACAAAGAAAAAGTTTTTGGAGATCGTCATCTTAATATTTCAGATCAATGGGATTTTCAACGAAAAGTAAAAAAGGGAGAACTACTAGCATTTGAATCATCTGAATCTGGCATTGGAGGAAATTTAATTGATCCTAGTACGAACAAATCTGTACAATTTGTGCAAAAAGTGGTCGTTAAAGTAAAAATAGAAAGCGCTTGGGAATATATTGTAAAAAACATACTAGGCAATAATGACATAGAAATTTATGCCAAAGTTTTTCACAATAAAGAAGAATTAAAAATCTTAGTAGAATCTCCCTTTCTTATTATAAAAGAAGATGGTAAATTGTATGACGAACCAGAAGAAGTAACCAACCAACCTGTTTTGGTAGATGATTCTTCCTTAGAAAACCAAAATGAAACGAAAGAATTAGTCAACTTTACATTTGGTATTTTCTTAGACGGAACATTAAACAATATGTACAACACAGAGCTTCGACAAAAAGCAAGTGGGGAAGCTGTACCAAACGCCTCAGGAATGGTAGTAGATGAAAAAGGTGCAAAAATTATTTACAAAGACATGAGTAGTAAAAAAGTATACAATGATCCTGAAAAAGGAGACACTAGCTTTGAAAATGATTTATCTAATCCTGCTATTTTATTTAAAAACTATACTGAAAAACCATCAGAAAAAATATTTAGAGTTTATACAGAAGGAATTGGATCCAATTCTGCTCCACAAAAACAAGGAGATGACCTTAAAACTGAAGACTATAAGAAAGATGATATGATGCAGGGTCCTGCTTTTGGGATGGGTACTGCAGGAATTAAAAATCGTGTTCGTGACTCGATTACTGATGTCGTAAGGTATATTGATGACAATCTTACAAAAGATAAAAAATTAGGAACTATCACTTTTGATGTATTTGGATTTAGTCGTGGAGCAGCAGCAGCTCGTCATTTTGTGCATATTGTAAAACATGCTGCTTACAAGCCAAATCAATCGTGGTTCCAAGGGGATAACGATTATGTAAAAGATTTACAAGGAAATAATGTAGATTCTACTAAATACTTTAATCAATTAATGCCTCGGTTTGGTGTATTGGGACAAAAATTAAATGATTTGGGTTTATTAGACGACCGTACCAAAGTTGATGTTCGTTTTGTAGGAATCTACGATACTGTACCTCACCATGGATTGTTCCAGTGGAATGACATTAAGGATTTAGGATTAGACAATGTGAACAAAGCAAACTATGTTGTACATATGATTGCAGGAGATGAACATCGTGCTAACTTTAGTTTAGTTGATATTTCTTCAGTTAACAAAACATCACCAGAAAGTGGACAAAAAGGAGGTATAGAAATTATGTACCCAGGTGTGCACTGCGATGTAGGAGGTGCTTATGTAGAAGGCTGGGGAGAAAACCCAACTCGTATTGAATCTGCTCCTATTAAACAGATGCTAGAACCCTATCGAGAAAAGCTAATACACCAAGGTTGGTTTAAGGAAAAACAAATTTTCATAAAATTTGACCCTTTAGCTGTTAGATTAATCGCTCACAATACCTTCCGTCTTGAAGCCAAGCGTGAACATCTAAGTAACCAATACAGTTATATCCCATTACATCTAATGAACGAAATTTATAAAAAAAGAGGCCTAACGACTATTAGTGAAGAAAAATTATTAGAATTTAAAAATTTCAGAGAAAATACATTGGTCAATGGTATTGAAGGAAACATTAATTTTCTTAATGGCATTAAAGCTATTTTACGAAAACAAACCTTTGATGGAGGACAACCATTGTTATTCAAAAAATACGAAACTTACAAAGAACCAGCTATCGTTCATGCTCCAGAAGACACAAAAGCAGGTGTGGATTGGCAAAAAAGACAACAAGAAGGTCAACTGCAACTAAATGCTAAGATAGATAAAGAAAACGAAGTAATCCGTTTTTTACGAAACCATTATTTGCATTGGAACGCCACATACAATATTGCCAATTTTCCAAATATTGAAAAAGGAATTAGAAAAAGAAATATACTCTAATGAAAATTACACTAATCTATTTGTTATGCTGTGTACTGACACTACAAGCATGCAGCCAAACAACAAAAAAAATGGAACAAGAACAATTTAACTACGCTGTTACATTCTCTGCACCAGAAGTATATCCAGCGGAAGTACATTATGGCTATCTTACCAATGATAAAAAAGAAATGGTAGCAGGTGTACCAAAAGCAGGATCTGTAGAAGGTGGATGGCAATATGATGGCACAAAAGCAGGACAAGGAGGAAACGAAATCCCTACACACCTCAATGTAACCTATGTTTCCTATGTTGATAAAAAATTCTATCAGGCAGACGTTAATTTACCCAAAGAAAAAATGTTACAACTCTTTAGACAAGGATTTGAAGTAGAAAAAAGAAAAGATGGTGGTTATTATTGGGAGTACTCTACATACAATGTCCTCAACATTGGTGCTGCTCCTGGTGGCGTGGTAGTAGTTTGGTTATCTGGAAATCATCATCGTACAGAAATAGGCCGTTACCAAGCAAAAGAAGTATTTGTAGATGTAAATGATTTTTATGATAATCCACATGCACGTACACAAAAAGGTTTTTTTGATGAATTATATAAAATTATGATTCCAGAAGAAACAAAAGCCAAAATTGACAAAGAAGGTGTACCGTATGGCTTGTGGGACAAGTACCGCGAAAAATATAAGTACCGTTTTGTTTTACAATCATATCATGAAGAGGACTACATAAAACAAGTATTTCGCATTAACTATAACGGAGAAAGCGAATACCTAAAAGCCAAAGAAGATGTAGAAAAATATAAAGAAGATAGTGTACCGTATGATGTCATATTCTTCTTTACAAAATATAATGTAGAGTTAAAATTTGATGATACTGAACTCCTAAATGCCTTTGAAACACTCAAAAAAGAATATCCTAACGAGCCAATCGATTTTGTCATCAAACCAGATTTTATGTACAAAAGTTACAAAGCATATGTTAAATGTAAAGACAAAACCATCGAATTAACCAAAGTAACGAGACGTTAAGTTGAAGACAAAACCATAGAATTAAAAAAGTAAAACTATAAAGACTTAGAAAAGAGTTTAAAATTTCATATTTACTTTAAAAGCCTATTTCGATATAAAAACACAAAATATGATTTCATTAATACTATTTATGCAAATAATAAGTTTAGTATTTTATTACATTTAGTTACTTTTATTATCGTATTTCCTACCTCCATCTATATGCTTATAAAAAAGAGAAGAAGATTAAAAAGAGAGAAATAAAAATTTAATCAAATAATTGATATTTAGTGGTATTCAGTAGATAATTTTAATATCTACAAATCCTTTTTCAAAAAAAAACTCACCGATGTGGTGAGTTTTTATCTTATTTATTTTGCCAACTTTGGTTGTCTTTGCGTTCGGATCTTTTTTTACCATTCTCAAAATTATATCCCAAACCTACACCCAATGTTTGTTTAAGCTGAGTTTTTTGGATTTGATTGTGATCATATAATAAATCTAGCGTGATATTAGAGGAAATGTACTTGTTGATTTTCATGTTCAAAACTGCTCCATAAGCCAAAACCAAATGATCCGGATGATCGAGATAATTTGAAAACACTGAAGCTGTATTTGTCAGGTTAATATTTTCCATCAATTTTACTTTGTAGATTGCTGTTCCTAAAAATCCAAATTGGAATAGAGAAGAATCCCCATTATTTTTCAGTCCATAAGTTCCTGCCGTCTGTAGATCTTTATCCAATACAAAAGTCCATCTTGCGTTTGCGGGCCTTAGTGTAACCGTAAGATTATCATTGGGTCTATAAGTCATGCCAGCACCTACATTTAGATATCCCGGAGCCATAAATTTAGAGATTTTTAGAGCCTCAGGATTATTACCGTCCTCATATCCTGCAGCAAATTGCGTTTGCAAACTAGCTCCCGCAGATACATACCAATTTTTGGCTACTTCTCTTCCATAGTTTGTAGATAGGTTGATAACATCTTGTGTCTTTCTTGTTCCTATCCCTTGCGTATTATTTTGTCCATACCCAAGAATAATGATGTTTTCCCAAAGATCTTTATTTTTTTCGTAGGTCAAATTATAATTTACCCCAGCAAGCCAACCTACATTATTAGCTCCACCGCCAACCCAATTGGAAAAGGCTGCCTGGTTTAGCATTAAGGTATTCTGCCCTTCAATAGACCACGCTTTGGTACTGTCTACTGCTGGAATATCCTTATTAGTTTCTTGCGCAAAGGATATAACCCCTATAGAAACAGCAAAAAGTAATAAAAGCTTTTTCATATATACATTGTTTTAAGTGCAAAAATAAAAATATATTTTCATTGAAAGAATAGTTATGGAAATTTGGTCGTATTATTAACAATAACAAGGGATTAAGCGAACTTCTATTGAATTACAAAAAATTTAATTTTGTTAAATAGATAAATTTATAATTTAATTATTAAAAAAAAATAAAACTTTTTGGCTGAATTTTTAACATAAAATAAAAATTATCGACAATTTTTCCGAAATTTATTCTTGGCTTTTGATTTGACAGTTTTCTATCATGTTTAAAAACGTAATTCACAAAAACGCAATCTTAATTCCTTTTCTCATGCTAGCAGCCATGTGGATAGGTTTTTTTCTACAATATCTTGGCTTTTTCTCTAGTTGTTTCGGTGCTATAATTCCATTGTTACCAGAAGGACTTATTGGTATTTTTACTTCACCTATATTACATGGTAATTTAGACCATATCGTAAGTAATTCTATTCCTATAGCTGTTTTACTTTTTTTATTATACCAATTTTATCCATTGGTAGCAAACAAAATCTTTATCTTAGGATGGTTAGCAACAGGATTATTATTGTGGATGCTCCCTCCTATTGATATACAAACGGGTGAATATGCTTATACATGTACCATTGGTGCTAGCGGCGTAGTTTACGTTTTGGCATTCTTCTTATTTTTTAGTGGTGTGTTTAAATGGAATGTGAAATTACTTACTATTTCACTTTTGGTGGTTTTGTATTATGGAAGCTTGATTTGGGGAATCTTCCCTGAAGAACTTTTCTACAATTTGCAAGAACCAAGTAAAATATCTTGGCAAGCTCATCTTTCTGGTGCAATTGTAGGTATACTTCTCGCCTATATTTTTAGGAATATCGGACATCAAAAAAAAAAGTATATCTGGGAATTTCCAAACTACTACAGCGAAAAAGATGATAAGCTTTGGCAAGAATATAAAGAAAATCATCCAGACGATTTCCTAGAACTGCCTTATAAAAAGAATGATGACCCTTGGGATTATTTGGAAGAAATAAGGAGGAAATAAAATAAAAACCAGATCTAGCATCTGGTTTTTATATTTTAAGCAAAAAAAAATGAACTCCAAAATTGGAATTCAAATTTAAAAAAACTATATCTCTATTTATTACTTTCTATTTGTAGGCATAAAATTCTATTCCATGATCATCATCATCATGATCTCCTTGTAGATTTCTATGATAATCAGAATAATAGTCATTGTATTTTTTATGCTTCTTGCTTAATACTTTTTTTACACTTAATAAACTTAATACCGCCAAAAGACCAACTCCGCTTGCCAGTAAAATTCTCACCTCTTTTTTCATATTTTGTCTTATTATTATTTTAACAAAAGCAAATAGTGTACCTTTTTAAAGAACTATATTATAAATTTTGTTAACATGATAAATTATTTTTCTACCCTATATTTTAGGTATTTGCCATTGCTAATGGTTTGAAAATTGTAGTTACCTATAACTCAACATCAACAATAAAATAATACTATGGAAAACTACAACGAAAAAGATAATATGTCTACGCTAAGCCAAGTGATGCAAACCATGGCAAAAAGAGGAATTACCAAGGAATACAGAATGAATGAGCAGGGAGAGATGAAATATGAAGGATCTGGCAATTCTTATCAACCTCAAGATTTATCTATAATTAAAAGTTATCGCTTCGAGGGCGATAGCAATCCAGATGATAACGCAGTTTTATATATTATAACAGACAAACAAGGTAATATCGGGATGATGATAGATTCTTATGGTGCGGAAAGCAATTACCCAGGAGAAAATTTTGATAATTTTGTCAGAGAAATTCCTATTACAGAATCAGACGAGTTTTAAAAGAGAAAATCATCTCTTAAATTTAATTATTTTTAAAATTGAGAGATGATTTTTTTTTATGATTAAATGGAAAGTTTATGCTATTCCTAAGGAGATAATGTATCCTTCATGACTTCTTACATTCATAAATGATCCCCCTTCAAAACTCAGATATTGCCCTTTTATCCCAACCAATTTTCCTTCAAATTCTGGTCTTTTATCTAATGTGAAAGAGATAATTTTTTCGGGTTTAGTATATGGGTAATCAAATTTCCATAAAGTTTCATCCTCAGAATAAAATTGTTTGAACTCTTCAGGAAAATATTCCTTTACCTTTTGCTGAAAATCTGCCAAATCTATTTCTCCTTCATACTCATCTTGCAACATTTTTCTCCAATTGGTTTTGTCGGCTAAATGTTCTTTTAGTGCCACTTCTATCATTCCTGCTTCATATCTATTTTCTGTTCTCGCAATAGGTAAAGCAAAGGTAGCACCTTGGTCTATCCATCGGGTTGGGATCTGAGAATTTCTAGTTACCCCTACTTTTACATCTCCTGTATATGATAGATATACGGTATGAGGTTGCAATTGTATGCCCTTTTCCACTTCAAGATCTCTTTCTGCTATACCCAAATGAGCTGTAGACAATTCTGGTTTTATAATGGTATCACTGGCATAGGGACTTTCAAAAAAGCAGCTTTTGCAGAATCCCATTCTAAATATAGGTTTATCCATACCACAGCTCACACACATGAAGCCTGTATGTTTTATAGAAATTTGCTTACCGATAAGCTCATTCATGTGGATAAGATCACCAGAAAGATTCAAATAATATTGAATCGGTTGTGCGTCGAAACTCGACATTTTTATGATTTGCCCTTGAAACTGCATGTTATTATAATACGATTAGTGAATAAAGATATCATTTTTAATTTATTAATATTAATAAAAATTATTACAGATTTATTGATATTATAAGTAATTTTATCATACCAAATTTTAATTATTATGAAAAATTACTACAAAATTTTACTTTTGATGGCAAATATATCTATTTTTGCCCAATCTAACATTTATTCCGAAAACTTCGGAAACCCTACTGCCACCACACCTATAACAACATATACGGGATACCAAAACACCTCTCCCATTGTTTATTCTGGCACTGCAGATCTTAGAACCTCTACTCCTTCTTCGGGATATACCGGCTCTAGTGCGAATGGATGCGTTTTTATTGGTGCCACTACTGCCACACCCGAAAAATCTTTAACCATAGAGGGTATTAATACCAGCAATTATAATAATATTACTTTGTCTTTTGGTCACCAAAAAGGAACCAATGCCTCTAGCAACGAACTTACGGTAGAAGTAAGCAATGATGGAACAACTTGGACACCTCTTAGCTACACCAGACCCACTGGTGCCAGTACATCAACTTGGCTCCTAATTACTCCCACGGGCAACATCCCCTCCACTCCTAATCTTAGAATAAAATTTAATAATCCTGTGAATTCTAATGTTGGTTTTAGGATTGACGATGTAAAATTAGTAGGATACACCACAGCACTTTCTACTCTAGAAAATAGTAAAAAGAGAACAATGCAGGTTTTTCCTACTATGGTGACAGACGGTATGCTCCATATAAAGTCCGATAAAACCACAGAACGTGAAATAAAAATATATGATTCTGTAGGTAAAATGGTAATGAATAAAAAAATGAATAATACCATTAACGTATCATCACTTCCTAAAGGAGTTTATCACTTAGAAATAAATGAAAATGATCAAGTAGAAATTCATAAATTTATTATTCAATAAAATTTGTGGTAAAGAATCTCCTCGGAGGTTCTTCTTTTTATTAAATCCCTTATATTCGCAAGACAAATTGAAAAAATGACTTATTTAGTAACCGGAGGAAGCGGATTTATTGGTTCTCACCTGATCGAAACATTATTAAAAAATGGACATTCTGTCATTAACATTGATAATTTTGATAATTTTTACGATTATTCAATCAAAATAATAAATACTTTACATTCTACACAAAATTTACCAGATTTCTCTTTTACAACTAAAGAATTAGATATAAAAAAGTTGCAAAAGGCTACTGAAAGCAACCAATATAGGCTTTACTATCAAGATATTAGAGATAAAAAATCGCTATCCGAACTCTTCAGAAATCACCAGATAGATCTAGTAATACACCTCGCTGCACTTGCGGGCGTTCGTCCTTCTATTGAAAAACCTTTAGAATATGAAGAGGTGAATGTAAGAGGCACTATGAACCTTTGGGAATTGTGTAATGAATTTGGGGTAAAAAAATTTATTTGTGCTTCTTCATCAAGCATTTATGGAAACAATGAGAAAACACCTTTTTCCGAAAGCGATATAGTAGATCAGCCTATTTCCCCATACGCTGCTACCAAAAGATGTGGTGAGATATTGGGACACGTATATCATAGTCTTTACAATATAGATATGATACAACTGAGATTTTTTACCGTATATGGCCCTAGGCAAAGACCTGATCTTGCTATACATAAGTTCACAAAGCTTATCTCAGAAAACAAGGAAATTCCATTTTATGGTGACGGGAGTACCGCACGCGACTATACCTACATAGACGATATCATAGAGGGAATTATAAAGTCTATAGACTACTTGGAAAATAAAAATGGCGTTTATGAAATCATCAATTTAGGAGAAAGTGAGGTTATTACGCTAGACAAAATGGTTTCTACTATAGAAACTTGCTTGAAAACTTCTGCCAATAGAAAACTTCTGCCAATGCAATCTGGTGATGTCCTAAACACCAATGCTGACATTACAAAAGCAAGACAATTATTAGGCTATCAACCATCTACAAACTTCCAAAATGGCATAAAAAAATTTGTGGAATGGTTTTTGAGAAAATGATAGAAATCTATCTCGATTATTACTATATAAATACTATAATTTGGGCATAGAAAAAATTTAATAAAAGATTTGAAAATCAAGTAGTAAAAAAAGTTTAAATTATAAGCGATTTTTATACTTTTGCAAAAAATAAATTATATGTACTGGACATTAGAATTAGCTTCCTATTTAAGTGACGCACCTTGGCCGATGACAAAGGCAGAACTTATCGATTATGCAATCAGAACTGGTGCACCAATGGAAGTAGTAGAAAACCTTCAAGCAATAGAAGATGAAGGTGAAGTGTATGATGCTATTGATGAGATCTGGAGTGACTATCCTACGGATGAAGATTACCTTTGGAACGAAGACGAATATTAATTAAAGAAAAGTATAAGCTTTAAGACAAAATCTTAGAGCTTTATATTTTTTAAATATCTATTTTGCGCAATTAGCGTGTTATTAAAAACGCTTGAAGTCATTGGCTTTGGGCATAAAGCAAATTATTTATGAGTTTTTTAAACAAAGTTCTTAAAGGGTTTTTGGGAGACAAAAAAGCGCAGGACCTAAAGGAAGTAAAAAAAGTTGTAACAAAAATCAAAGCTGTTGAACCAAACATTCAGCAATTGTCTGATGATGGCTTAAGAGAAATGACTGCTGAGTTTAAAAATAAAATAAAATCAGCTACCAATAACATTACAGTTCAGATAGAACAAATACAAGAGCAGATAAAAAATGCAACTAATGTTGACGAAAAAGAAGCTCTTTTCTCTAAAATAGAGGCTTTGAAAAAAGATTCTTATCAAATTGAAGAGAAAGTTCTAGGCCAAATTCTTCCTGAAGCTTTTGCGTTAATAAAAGAAACTTCTAGAAGATGGGCGCAAAATGGAGAAATCCGTGTAAAAGCTACGCCTACAGATATTGAATTGGCAGAAACTAAAGATTTTGTAGAAATACAAGGTGACCAAGCCGTTTGGAAAAACTCTTGGAACGCAGCGGGAACGCCTATCGTATGGGATATGGTGCATTATGACACCCAGTTTATTGGTGGGGTAATATTGCACAGTGGGAAAATTACTGAGATGGCAACCGGGGAAGGTAAAACATTAGTAGGTACACTACCTATTTACCTTAATGCGCTTCCAGAAAGAGGTGTACACGTAGTTACCGTGAATGATTATCTTGCCAAGAGAGACTCTGCGTGGATGGGACCATTGTACCAATTCCATGGGATGTCTATTGATTGTATTGATAACCACCAACCTAACTCTGATGGTAGAAGAAAAGCCTACAACTCTGATATTACTTACGGAACTAACAACGAATTTGGTTTCGATTATCTAAGAGATAACATGGTAACTTCCCCTACAGAATTGGTACAAAGAGAGCTTAACTTCGCTATCGTAGATGAGGTAGATTCTGTTTTAGTAGATGATGCAAGAACACCATTGATTATTTCAGGGCCTGTACCACAAGGTGACAGACAAGAATTCGATATCTTGAAGCCGTCTATTGATAGGATTGTAGAAGTACAGAAAAAAGCAGTTTCTGCAATCTTCAGTGAAGCTAAAAAACTGATTGCTGCAGGAAACACCAAAGAAGGTGGCTTCAAACTTTTACAAGCCTACAGAGGTTTACCAAAGAACAGACAGCTTATCAAATTTTTATCTGAAAGCGGTAATAGAGCTTTATTACAAAAAGTAGAAGCTCAGTATATGCAAGATAACAACAGAGAAATGCCAACTGTTGATAAAGACTTATACTTCGTAATCGAAGAAAAAAATAACCAAGTAGATCTTACTGACAAAGGGGTAGAATACATGTCTCAAGGTAATGAAGACAAGGACTTCTTCGTACTACAAGACATTGGTAGCGAAATTGCAGAACTTGAAGCCAAAAACCTTTCTAAAGAGGAAGAATTCGAGCAGAAAGAAAGGTTATTTAGCGATTTTGCTTCAAAATCTGAACGTGTACACACTTTAAGCCAATTATTAAAAGCTTATACTCTATTCGAAAAAGATGATGAGTATGTAGTGATAGATGGTGAAGTGAAAATTGTAGATGAGCAGACAGGTCGTATTATGGATGGAAGACGTTATTCTGACGGACTTCACCAAGCGATTGAAGCTAAAGAAAACGTGAAAATTGAGGCTGCAACTCAAACTTTTGCTACAGTAACGCTACAAAATTATTTCCGTATGTATAATAAACTAGCGGGGATGACGGGTACAGCAGAAACTGAAGCTGGAGAACTATGGCAAATCTACAAATTGGATGTAGTGGTAATTCCTACCAACCGCCCAATCCAAAGAGAAGACAGACAAGATTTGGTTTTCAAAACCAATAGAGAAAAATACAATGCTGTAATAGAAGAAATAGAAAGATTGACAGCAGCAGGAAGACCTGTATTGGTGGGTACCACTTCTGTAGAAATATCTCAGCTATTGTCTAAAGCATTATCATTAAGAAAAATACCTCACCAAGTATTGAATGCTAAGCTTCACAAAAAAGAAGCAGAAATTGTAGCTAGCGCTGGGCAACCAGGAGCCGTAACAATTGCAACCAATATGGCGGGTCGTGGTACCGATATAAAACTGACTAAAGAAGTAAAAGAAGCAGGCGGTTTGGCGATTATTGGTACAGAAAGACACGATTCTAGGCGTGTAGATAGACAGCTAAGAGGTAGAGCGGGACGTCAGGGAGATCCTGGTAGTTCTCAGTTTTATGTATCATTAGAAGATAACTTAATGCGTCTATTCGGTTCTGAAAGAATTGCTAAAATGATGGACAGAATGGGGCACAAAGATGGTGAAGTAATTCAGCATTCTATGATTTCAAAATCTATTGAAAGAGCTCAGAAAAAAGTAGAGGAAAATAACTACGGGGTTAGAAAAAAACTTCTAGAGTATGATGATGTGATGAACAAACAACGTGACGTCATCTACAAGAGAAGAAAGAATGCTTTGTTTGGCGATCACTTGAAGTACGATATTACAAACATGATTTTTGATGTTTCTAATTCTATCGTTGCGAAAGGTAAAGCATTAGGAAACTTCAAAGATTTTGAGTTTGAAATTATCAAAAATTTCACCATGGAATCTCCAGTGACTCAAACCGAATTCAATAACAAAAACGTACAAGAACTTACAGACATCTTATTTAAAGCTGCTGAGGCTGATTATAAGATGAAATTGGATCTATTGAAGCAGAAATCATTCCCAATTATCGAGAATGTTTATCAAAATCAAGGGTCTATGTTCAAGATGATTCAGGTACCATTCACAGACGGAACAAAAACGCTTACGATTGTTACAGATCTAAAAGAAGCACACGATTCTCAATGTGATACATTAATTAATGATTTCGAAAAAAATATTACTTTATCAATTATTGATGAAAACTGGAAACTTCACCTTCGTGAGATGGATGATCTCAGAAAATCTTCTCAAGGAGCAGTTTACGAGCAAAAAGATCCGCTTGTAATCTACAAACAAGAGTCTTTCCACCTTTTCAGTGAAATGGTAGACAAAATGAATAAAGAAATTATTTCGTTCTTATACAAAGGAGAAATTCCTGCATAAGAATTATAATTTCAATCAATCATAATAAAACTTCTTCCTTTTGGGAGAAGTTTTTTTTGTAAAATACAGCAGCTGAAGTCCCACAAATAGAAGATAATCATCTGCAAATAAATAACTCAGGTAGCCTCACCTTGCGGCACTTTTTTGTCTTCATCAGTATAAATCTATCACCAAGAATTAATTTATTAACTTTTCGTACTATTGAGTGTCTTATCAACTTATCTTGTAGTATATTCTCCTATCTGTGATAATACTTTATATAATGGTTTATCATTATTCTTAAAATACTCTCTGACTTAATCGTCATTTTAAATTTTTACCATCTTGGTAATACAACCATTTGTAAACCAACAAGATGATTAATAAATTTTACCAATCTAATATATGTATTTACAATCTTAATAAAAATTTGGAGTGATTACTTTAATTTTGAAATCTTACATATTAACTGCATATCTTATTTTAAAATAGGTAAATAGACTAGTATATTAAAACATGATTTTAAGACAATGAATTTTTTTTGCTATTTAGAATAAATAGAAACAATGACAAATATCATTTGTTTATTTTTAATTAGAATTATTATAAACAATACATTTGTGAAAAATTAAAATCAATGAAGAAGATCACTACATCCCTATTAATCTTATCTACGGTAACATTCTTTGCTCAAACTCAAACTAAATCGGATTCTATAAAATCAAAGGAAATTGAAACAGTTGAAATTTTTGGAGACAGAAATAAGAAACAAAGAGGATTAGAAACCGTAACAAGAATGCCTGTAAATCCACAATTACAACCACAATCTATCTCTACAATTTCAGAAAAATTGATCGAAGATCAAGGTGCACTTACCATTACAGATGTGGCGAGAAACGTACCTGGTGTAACACTTTTTGGATCTTACGGAGGGAACAGAGAATCGATGTCTATCAGAGGATTCAGAGGAACTCCTGTATTGAAAAATGGGATTAGAATGGATTCTGATTTTAGATCGGGTGCCGGCTTGGTAGATATGCAAGGTATTGAGTCTGTACAAGTTATTCGTGGTGCTGCAGCAATTACCCAAGGTATAGGAAATGGGCTTGGTTCTGGTGGTGGACTCATCAATTTGGTTACAAAAACTCCAAGATATTATAATGATACTGAACTTTCTGTGAGAGCAGGATCTTGGAATCTTATTAGAAATACACTAGATGCACAGAGAGTTTTTGGAAAAAAACAAAATGTTGGTTTCCGACTTAATGCGGCTTATGAGCAATCTGATAGCTATAGAGATATCATTAACAAAAATAAATTTTATGTAAATCCTTCTTTCTCTTGGAAAATTGATGATAAAACAGAATTTATAGCAGAAATGGATTATCTTGATGGTGAAGGAACTCCAGACAGAGGAACTTACAATACAAAAGATATTACCGAAAATGGATTAATCGATATGGGGTCTAGATTCTTAGGTTTTTCTATGGATAATGAAGAATACAATACCCTTTCCTATTCTGCAAGATTAACAAGAGAACTTACCGAAAAAATAAGTGTTAGAGCAGCTTGGATGTCAAATTCTTATGAAAGAGATGCTATAGGTGCAACATTATCTGGAAATGGAGAAACCCGTAGAAGAGGACTTGCAAGAAACTATAAAGATGACCGAAATTCTACCTTACAAATAGATGTAATGGGGAAAGATTTTAAATTTGGAAAATTAAAGTGGGAATGGCAAGTGGGTTACGATATGACTGATACAAAAACAATTTCAAAATCTGCTCTAGGAATTACTACAAAACAATTACAAGATGCTAATTTTGGACCAGACATAACCCAAGTAAATTCTACTGGTGCCATCAATAACAATCTAGATCTAACTGGAAAACCCGAATTATTATCATTACTAAATCTTGGTGTTGGAGAAACAAATAATACGACATCTTATGGTTTTATGACTCAGCAACATTTATCTTTTGCAGAAAAATTTAAGTTAGTTGGAGCTTTAAGGTATTCCTATACCAATGAAAATAGTAAAGGAGTTTTGGATCCTATGATTGGATTAATGTATATGCCTTTGAACAATATTAATATCTACGGAACATATTCTACCATTACTAGTCTTAGACAAATGGGAGATCCTATGATTGATGGTACAACTTCTGGGCCAGCAAGAACACAGCAATTTGAAGCCGGAGTAAAAACTTCTTGGTTTGAAGACCGTTTTAGAGCGAATATTAATTATTTTAACATGAACCAAAGTAATTTAATTTATACTTACTATGACCCTACAACCAATGCAGAAACAGACTTTAATGACTATGCAGGAAACTTAAGAAGAACTGGTATTGAAGCAGAAATTACAGGTAGAATTTTACCAAACCTTCAAGTTTTAATGGGTTATTCTTACACCGATGCAGCTTATAATAATTCTCCAGCATATGTTAATGGTTCTCGACCAATGAATTCACCATACAATACAGCAAATGCATGGGCTCAATATACCTTCCAAAATACAAAATCGTTCTTGGATGGCGTTTATCTTTCATTAGGATATTATTATGTAGGATCTAGACCCGTAAATGAGCAAAACCAAGATTATGATGCACACGGAACTTATAATAATGGGAAAAAACCATTCTTAATGCCAGAATATTATACACTAAATGCACAAGTAGGTTACAAATACAAACAATGGACATTTAGAGTTTTGGCCAATAATCTTACAGACAGATTAGGTTACAACTCTTACTATAGAGGAGGATATATCAACCAAATTGATCCCTTTAATATGTCTGGACAAGTTTCTTTTAAATTTTAAACATTAACGTAATTTTTTATATATTTTATCTAAGCGAAACACCACACCGTGTTTCGCTTTTTTATATTCTAAAAGTAAGATATTTGTCACAATAAGTACGCAACAGCAATTTTTTTTTATACTTTTATTGCTTCGAAATTATACACTATAAAAATGTCAGTAATAGATTTATCAAAACAGGTTGCATTGGGTATCGATATCGGTGGAACAAATACTAAATTTGGATTAGTTAATCATCGTGGAGACATCCTCGTTAAGGGATCTTTGCCTACCGATGAATATGAAACACCCGAAGCCTTCATTGATGAACTTCATCGTAATATACAACCTCTAATAGATGAACATTGTGGAAAGAATTCTATTGTAGGAGTTGGTGTAGGTGCACCCAATGCCAACTATTATAGAGGGACTATAGAACAAGCTCCCAATTTACCGTGGAAAGGAGTAATCCAATTCGGAGATTTGGTAAGCCAAAAATTTGGAGCACCTTGTAAGATGACTAATGATGCCAACGCAGCAGCATTGGGAGAAATGATGTATGGTGCAGCTAGAGGAATGAAAGATTTTATCATGATTACACTAGGGACAGGTGTAGGAAGTGGTATTATCTCTGGTGGTAGTCTTATCTACGGACACGATGGCTTTGCTGGCGAACTAGGACATACCATTGTAAAACCTGGTGGTAGAAAACATTGGAGTACAGATTCTGAAGGTAGCTTAGAAGCTTATGCTTCTGCAACAGGAATTGCAATTACTGCAAAAAAAATGCGTGTAGAGTTTCCAGATTCTATGCTTAATGAATATGGAGAAGACAAAATAGATTCTAAAATTGTGTTTGACTGTGCACAAAAAGGAGATCCCGTAGCCATTGAAGTATTCAGGTATACGGGGCAAAAATTGGGTGAAGCATTGGCTAACTTTGTAATGTTCTCCTCACCAGAAGCAATCTTATTATTTGGAGGTGTAATAAAAGCTGGAGATTTTATTCTAAAACCTACCAAACTGCATATGGAAAGAAATCTTCTGCCCATTTTTAGAAATAAAGTTAAACTCGTTTTTAGCGAACTAGATGAGGCAGATGCCGCTATTTTGGGTGCAAGCGCACTCGTTTGGGAAAAATAAATACACGATTTTTTCCGTAGAAAAATTATTAACACATCATTAGGAAATAATGGTGTGTTTTTTGTTGTCTTTATACGCAACAATGCATAACAAAATGAAAAATATTTTATTAGTTTTGCTAAGCTTTTTTGTCATTTCTTGTGACGGACAAGACCTTAAAAAAAATAAACAAAAAAATCTTCCCAAAATGGATAAAAATAATTTGGAGTACATCACCTTTGGTGGTGGATGTTTTTGGTGTGTAGAAAGTTGTTTCAACATGCTGAATGGTGTAGATACAGCAGTATCGGGATATGCAGGCGGACATAAGGACAATCCAACGTATGAGGAAGTATGCACAGGAGAGACAGGTCATGCTGAGGTAGTACAAATTGCCTATGATCCAAAAATTATTTCCTATGAGCAATTAATGGACGTTTTTTTCTTTTTACATGATCCTACTCAGCTCAATCGTCAAGGCAATGATATCGGAACTCAATATCGTTCTGTAATCTACTATAAAGATGATGCAGAAAAGCTAAAAGCAGAAAAAGAAATGGCTGTTTCTGAGGCCTCTGGAAGATGGCAAGGTAAATATGTAACAGAGATCAGTCCTTTGGATCGTTTTTGGCCAGCAGAGCAATATCACCAAGGGTATTACAATGAAAACCCTACACAGCCTTATTGTAGTGCTGTTGTGGGACCAAAAATTCAGAAGTTCAAGAAACATTATGGCGAACTTGGAATGCTAAGACCAGAATAAAAAATGAAATTTCATACCTTTTTAAACCCTTGAATTAATATTCAGGGGTTTGTTGTTTTTATTTAAATCTTAAAATGAATTTTTATTAAATTAAACATACCTAATTCTACTCTATTATTTATGGATAAAAAAGAATTGGTAGAACCTTTAAAATTTGCTCTTTTTCCTTAATTTGCGGATAAAACTAATCCCTCATGAAAACTTTGTTTTCTTCACTTATCATTACTCTATTTTTATTTTCATGTTCGAAAAAAGAATCTTTAATAACAAATGAAAAACACAGCAATGCCAACTATAAAAAGGCAATAACATTTAGAAACAAAAATAAGTCAGATTCTGCCTTTTATCATTTCAGTAAAGCCAAAGATTTATTTTTAAAAACCCATGATACCATAGGAATTGCAAAATCGCTCATCAATATGGCGATTATACAAAGTAACAGTGGCGATTTTCATGGAGGCATAGAAACCTCTATACAAGCCAATAATTATCTAAAAAAGGAAAATGATAGTTTAATAAAATCCCTATTAGCTTCCAATTATAACAATATGGGAATATCCTCTGCTTCTCTATTTCGGTATCAAAATGCAGTAGATTCTTACAAAAAAGCCATAGAATTTTCTACAATCGATCAAAATAAAAATAGTTATTACAATAATCTAGGCGTTGCCTTACTCAGTCTAAATCAGTATAAGAATGCGGCGCTTTATTTCCAAAAAGCACTAGCTACAGTAGATAGTTTGGATTACTCTAGAGCTCTTAATAATCTGGCTCATACCAAATATCTACAAAACAATAAGTACAATCCTCTTCCCGATTTTAACAAAGCTTTATCTATTCGGAATAAAAACAAAGATGTGTCTGGACAAAATTCCAGCTATGCCTATTTATCTGATTACTACATCAATAGGGATAAGGATAAGGCTTTTGAATATGCACAACGTATGTACGATAAAGCCAAAGAAGGTAAAAACTGTGAAGATGAACTACAAGCTATCCAAAAATTGATTGAGCTACAACCCTACCAATCTGGTAAGCTTTTCAATAGATTTACCACGCTGACTGATAGTATACAAAGACGTAGAAGTGAGGCTAAAGATGAATTCGCGTATATTAGATTTGAAGTTGATAAGGAAAAGGCTGAAAACAGCAAACTTAAAATAGATACTATACAGAAAGAAAAATATATCCTTAAACAATATTTGGCATTAGCGATTTTGATTATTGTTTTGGTACTTTTATTCATTGTATTTTATACAAGAGAGAAGATACAGCGTCAAAAAAATGTAATTTCAATACAAAACACAGAGCTCAAATATTCCAAAAAAGTACATGATGTAGTGGCTAATGGCATCTATAAAGTAATGACAGAAATAGAGAACCAAGAAGATATTGACAAAGATGGAGTCTTGGATAAGCTAGAAAGTGTGTATGAAAAATCTAGAAATATTTCTTACGAGAAGGAAAATCATAAAGCTGAAGAATTATTTCATGAGAAAATATCTAAGGTCTTAGGTGCTTTCCAGAATAAGCAAAGGAAGATTTTCATTATTGGAAATGAAGAGATTATTTGGGGAAAATTGTTGGATACCACCAAAGAAAACGTCTTCCACATATTACAGGAGTTGATGGTGAATATGAAAAAGCATAGTAAAGCAGATCTAGTGGTTATAAAGTTTGTAAAAAAAGAACAGTGGATTCATATCTACTACTCTGATAATGGCGTGGGATTTTCGGAACAAAATATTTCAAAAAATGGTTGGCGAAATGTGGAAAACCGTACACAATCTATTCATGGAATAGTTAATTTTGAAACCGAAATAGGAAAAGGATTAAAAGTTCACCTACAGTTTCCTGATTCTTAAATTACACACAATGTTTAGAAAAGTATTAATAGCAGAAGATAATGAAAGTGCCAACATATCTGTTCAAAAGGTATTGGAAGAGCTGAAAATTGAGCAAGTAGATCATGTTTACTATTGTGATGATGCAGTGGCAAAAATAAAGAAAAGCCAACGCGAAAATGAACCTTATGATTTACTTATCACCGATCTCTCTTTTGAAGAAGATCATTATACCCAACTGATAAAAGGTGGGAAAGATTTGGTAGAACAAGTAAAAAAATTACAAGAAAACCTGAAAATTATTGTTTTTTCTAGTGAAAATAAGACAGGAATTATTGATGCTCTTTTCTCAGATTATCACATTGATGGGTATGTACGTAAAGGGAGATACGATAGCCAAGAGCTAAAAGAAGCCATTACAACAGTATATGAAGATGGAAAACACCTTGCAGATCCTGTGAAAAAAGCCGTAAAAAAGATGAATGCCTATGAAATATCCTCTCATGATATAGACATCGTTACTGTGACGGCTAAAGGAATTATTTTGAAAGAAATCCCTGATAATTTTAAATCTAGAGGTATAGAACCCAATAGTTTGAGTACAATAGAAAAAAGGCTAAGCCAGCTAAAAAATTCTTTGTGGGTAAAAACAAACGAGCATCTTATCGCCTATTGCAAAGATTTGGGAATTATATAGCGTATAAATAATCATCCTATTTATATCTTTATTGTTCTGTTACCTCACACCGAATTTTAATTATAACAATGCAATGATACGAATTGTCATCAGCTGGGTTAGAAACGCTTTTTTTCCTTGTTTAACCTTTAATTCATCACTTAAATATTTTAATTCTTATTTGCTTTGACTATTTTTGTAAGTTCATTACCAATGTATGTCAGATATTATTCAACTTTTACCCGATCATGTTGCCAACCAAATTGCGGCAGGAGAAGTGGTACAAAGACCCGCTTCTATTGTAAAGGAACTTTTGGAAAACGCCATTGATGCTGGCGCTTCAAAAATCGAGTTGATTGTAAGAGATGCCGGGAAAAATCTTATCCAAGTAGTAGATGATGGCAAAGGGATGTCTGATACCGATGCTAGAATGGCATTTGAGAGGCACGCCACTTCCAAAATAAGAGGAACAGAAGATATTTTCAAGATTGCCACAAAGGGTTTCCGAGGCGAAGCATTAGCATCTATCGCAGCCGTTTCTCATGTAGAACTGAAAACCAAACAAACGGATGCTGTACTGGGCACCAATATTACCATTGAGGGGGGTATATTTCAGTTTCAAGAACCTACACAAACTACAGAGGGCTCTAATTTTTTAGTTAAAAATCTTTTTTATAACGTACCCGCAAGAAGAAAATTTTTGAAGAATAATAATATAGAGTTCAAACATGTTATAGATGAATTCCAGAGAATTGCATTGGCTCATGAAGGAGTAGAATTCTCCTTATTTCATGATGACGAACCTATCTTCAGACTTAGAAAAGGAACACAAATGCAGCGTATTGTAGATATTTTCGGAAGAAAACTGCAACCTCAGTTGGTTCCCATTAAAGAAGATATAATTTGGTGCAAACTTCATGGTTTTGCGGCAAAGCCCGAAGGGGCAAAAAAGACGAGAGGCGAACAATTTTTATTCGTTAATGGGCGATTTTTTAGAAGTCCCTATTTCAATAAAGCCGTTCAAGAAGCTTTTGAAGGTTTACTATTGCCAGGGTATATTCCTACCTTTTTCTTGTATTTGGACCTTAGTCCAGAGAAAATAGACGTTAATATTCATCCTCAAAAAACAGAAATAAAATTTGAAGATGAGCATCTTATATTCGCTCTTATTCGTTCTACTATCAAGAGAGCGTTAGGAATTTACAACGTAGCGCCAAGTTTGGATTTCGAAAGAGATCCTAAGATTGATGATATGATGCAAAGTTACCCAAGCAAAAGTAATAACGTCAATATAAAAATGCCAGAGATAACGGTAGATAGAGATTATAATCCTTTTGTGGAAGAGCGAGGCGTCATCAAAAGAGAAATACAGAATATCACGGATATGTACCATCAAAATATCGCTGCTGAACCTTCAAAGATCAATCTTTTTGAAGATGAAGATTTCGACGAAGACTTGATGCGTCTTCCTAATGGATATTGGTTGCTGAATAAAGGAGATCGCACATTGATGCTAGATTTGGGCAGAATGCACCAACTCTTGGTATCCGAAAATAATAAAACATCAAAGAAAGGCATCGTCAGCAATTCTTTACTTTTCTCATTAGAATATCACATGAATGAGATTGAGAAAAACAAATTCAAATCCATAAAAAATTATCTGCCAGAATTGGGATTTGATATGAAAATAGCACACGAAAATGTACTAAGAATAGACACTGTGCCAGAAGGATTGAAGGAATCTCAAATTATAAAATTTATAGAAAACTTATTTCACATCCTAGAATACAAAACAGAATCTGAGTTTATGGAGTATTACAATAACCAATGGAACAAATTGCACTCGAAATCTAGGTTCGATTTTATTTATAAAGCAGATGCAGAACAAGTGATAAAAGATTTTACCTCGCTTGGTTTCCCAGAGTTTTTACCAAATGGTAAAAGGTGTTTTTATGAAGTTCCATTCAACGATTTTATTAATAAATTTTAAAATGTATGTTTAATAATATTCCTCCTATTACCAAAAATATTATCATCATCAACATTGTTGTTTATTTGGTGAGTAATTTCTTGTACACAGATTTATATAATTTACTTTCTGCATATTATCCGTTTTCACCTAATTTTCATTCGTGGCAAGTGATTACGCATATGTTTATGCATGCTAAATTGGGTAAAGGAACTGGTATAATGCATATTATATTTAATATGTTTACTCTTTATAGCTTTGGTCCTATATTAGAACAAACTCTAGGCGAAAAAAAATATTTAATACTGTATTTCTTAAGTGGTTTGGGTGCATTTTTCTTGTTTAATCTTTGGAATTTTGTTGAAATACAGCAGATGGTTTCAGATTTAGAACATTTAGGGCTTAACCCTGCAGAAATTTTCACTAAAGCAAATAATAATTATACTGGAAGTTTAGAAATTTCAGCAAATACCAATGAAGGAGTTGAACTTTCACAAAATCTTTATAATGCACTAAAATCTCCTATGCTTGGAGCCTCTGGAGCTATATTTGGTGTAGTTGCAGCTTTTACAACACTCTATCCTGATACGAAATTGATGATTATGTTTATCCCAATTCCTATCAAAGCAAAATATATAATGCCAGTTGTTATCATAGTTTCTATTGCGTTAGGCGTTACGGGTAATGTTGGAGGTGTAGCACATTTAGCACACGTTGGAGGAGCGCTAGTAGGGTTTTTATTAGCCAGTAACTGGAGAAAACATTTGTACAGATTTAATTAATTTATTTTGAAAGTATTTCGAACGGTAGTTTTATTGGTACATCTTGTATTGCTATTCTTATTATTAGGAATGCTACTCAATGCCTACGTTCCACCGAAGGTATTTCCATTTTTCAATCTACTTTCATTAGGATTCCCTATCTTGATTATTGGATATATTTTAATCACTCTATATTGGATTGTTTATTGGAAAAAAAGAGCCTTATTCTTCTTGGTGGCAGGATTTTTATTTTTGAATCCGACAAAAAGGTGGGTGAATCTATCTTCAACTCCTACTGAGAAATCCAACCTGAAAATTGTCACTTTTAATGTAAAAGGTGGGCAAATGGGGATCGACAAAATTGAAGAGTACATCAAACAACAAAACGCAGATATTGTCCTGTTACAAGAAGATGGAGGAAATAGATTTAATTTTAACAATCTGAAAAAAGGAGAACATATACCTGTCGTATCCTTATATACAAAACTTAAAATACTTGATCATAAGAATATATTAACAGGTAATTTCGAGGATATCAACGCATATTCCGATTATACGGATGTAGAAGTGGAAGGAAAACCTATTCGCATCATTAATATGTACTTGCAACCCTTTAAATTTGAAAAAAGCAAGGTAAAACTGAATGGAAATTCTGAAGAAGATGAAGCCAAATTGAAGTATGTAATAAAAAAATTAATTCCTACCTTCAAAATTCATCAAGAACAAGTAGCGATCATTAGAAAAGCTATTGAAGATTCTCCTTATCCTGTAATCGTGACTGGAGATTTCAACTCTGTACCCAATTCTTACGAGTATTATCATATTGGAGATGGATTATTAGATTCTTTCTTTGAAGTAGGCAATGGCTTTGGAACAAGTTTTCACGATTATAAATTTCCTTTGAGGATTGATTTTATTTTTTCTTCACCCTCTATTTTACCAATCCATCATCATGTAGACCGTTCAACCAAGCTATCTGACCATTTTCCGACTTCGGCTACATTTTACGTTAAATAATTTATTTTCAAAAATAAATGAAATAATTGCATTATTGGCAACATTATTGTAGCTAAAAAGCGCAGATTGATGTAGCAGATGAAGCGATTTTCTATTTTTTTGGTTATTCATAGTTGTATAGTTATTCTACTTCTATGTACATTGGCTAATGCTTGGATTCCTCCCTATCTCGTTGGCAATCTGAATTTGCTATCCTTATCTTTTCCTTATTTATTTCTATTGCACCTTATTTTTACTGTTATTTGGTTTGTAAAAAAACGTAATATTGCTTTTGTTTTCCTAATATTAACCTCCCTTTTTTATAATCCTGTAAGAAGATGGATTAATTTTTCACCCTTGCAAAATTATGTTACAAGCACCAATGAAAGCATAAAAGTGATTAGTTATAATGTAAAATATGGAAGTGCGGGCTGGGAAAATTTAAGAAAATATATACTTGATCAAGATGCCGATATTATTCTGGTACAAGAAAGAGATAACAAAACTGATATAAAAACTGGTTTGGTGAAATATCCAACTGTAGTGTTAAAAACTAAGCACAAAATTATCCGTCAAGCTGATCTCTTTAATGATGCATCCAAAGGAAACTCTTTCTATGCTGATGTGGAAATAAATGGTAAAATAATAAGAATTATAAACGTTTATTTAGAACCATTTAGACTCAACAAAAGTATGGTTGGTCTTACCGACGATTATCGTGGAGGAATAGAAAAAAATAAAGTTTCTGCTCTATTTTCACGATTACTTCCCACTTTCAAAAAGCATGAAGATCAGATAAAAAAAATAAGAAAAGTTGTTGATTATTCACCCTATCCTGTCATCTTAGCTGGAGATTTTAATTCTGTGCCGAATTCTTATGAATATTATAGTTTAGGAGAAAACCTAAAGGATGCATTTGTGGAAGTAGGTCATGGTAGCTCTACTAGTTTCCACGACTACAAATTTCCTCTAAGGTTAGACTATATTTTTACATCAAAAAGCATTACTCCACTCAGCTATAAAGTGGATTATTCAGTGAAATTGTCGGATCATTATCCTATAATTGCAGAATTTCTTTTAAATTAGTAAAATGAAAACGTTTTTATCTTTAGGATGTGGTGTTATTTTTACTTTTCTTGCTTGTTCCAAGCAAGAGCCTGTAAACTTTGTAGCGAAAGATGATACGCGTGCTACCTATGATACTACAGCAATAGATTCTTTCTCTAACGGGGCAATTTCGGTAGATATCGCTAGAAAGATAAGAATGTCTTCGCAGGTGTACCAAGATTCTCTACTAGAAGTATTGAAGGTAGAAAAAGAAATGGCTCGTCTAAAGGTAGAAGAGCTTGAAAAAAATAAAAAAAACAAAGAAACTGATGCGAATGAAAACGTAAAAGAGATTGCTCCTACTCCATCTGCACCTTAGTTTTACTTTACATTTTATTCATTTCCAATAAAGGTTCTATATATTCTCTATCATTACTTAGTCTAGGGACTTTATTTTGACCTCCAAGTCTTCCTTTGGACTCCAACCAACGATAGAACAAATTGGGCTGCGCTACGTGTACCTTTGGCCTATTTAGAGTGATATTATTATACCTTTTGGCTTCATAATCCGAATTGATAGCTTTCAAATGATTATCGAATATATCCACAAATTCATCCAAATTATTTGGCTTTTCACTGAATTCGAAAATCCATTCGTGGGCACCACTTTCATTGTCTTTCATGAATATTGGAGCACCAGAAAACTCTATAATGGAAGATTTTGTAACCTCGCAAGCTTTGGTAATTGCAGCTTCCACGTTATTAATCATCAATTCTTCGCCGAACGCATTAATATAATGCTTGGTGCGTCCTGTGATTTTAATTCTAAATGGATTAACGGAAGTGAACATCACCGTATCACCAATTAAATATCTCCACAAACCACCATTGGTAGTAATCACCATAGCATAATTTTTGCCCACTTCTACTCCTTCTAAGCAAACAACTTTTGGATTGGAAGAATAGAATTCTTCCATTGGGATAAATTCATAGAAAATACCATAATCTAGCATAAGCAACATTTCGTCACTATTAGTGCGATCTTGTATACCAAAAAAACCTTCGGAAGCATTATAAATCTCGTAATAATTAATAGGTTTACCTATGATTGGCTGGTATTGATCTTTGTAGGGTTTGAAACTAATACCGCCATGAAAAAATACCTCTAGGTTTGGCCATAGTTCAGACACCGATTTTACATCAGTTTCCTTTAGCACACGTTGTAGTAAAACCAACATCCAACTTGGCACACCCAAAATGCTACCCACATCTTCATTTTTCACTTCCGAAACGATGGCTTTCAGTTTGCTTTCCCACTCGGACATTAGCGAAACTTTTTTGCTAGGAGTAGTCGTAATTTCTACCCAAAAAGGAAGATTATCGATAAGAATTGCAGAAAGATCTCCAAATTTAGTATTAAAATCGGCATACAACTCTGAACTTCCTCCCAGTCTTAAATTTTTATTGGTAAATAGCTGATTTTCGGGATGGTTATTCGCATAGATAGACACCATGTCTTTGCCTGCTTTCATGTGGCAGTATTCTAGACTTTCGGCAGAGATAGGTATAAATTTGCTTTTGGCATTGGTCGTGCCAGATGATTTGGCAAAATGCTTGATGTTACCTGGCCAACTCACATCTTTCATACCTTGTCTTGCTCTTTCAATATAAGGTTCAAACTCCTCGTAGGTGACCACAGGAACTTTATTTTTAAAATCCTGGTAGCTAGATATGGAGTTAAAGCCATACTTCTTGCCATACTCTGTGTTTTCTGCATGGAACAGCTGAGAAAACAATATTCCCTTTTGTGTCTCAATTGGATGATCCATAAAATTCTGTATCTGATCTATCCTTTGACGAATAAACCAATTGACTACCGTATTAAAAAGTACTTTCGTTGCCATTACAACAAATATAATACTATTTATATTTTTAATGAACTCCTTTTTGATTTAAATTAAAAAACCGTCGCAAAATTGCAACGGTCTCATTATTAGGATCGAATGAAAGCTTACGCGCAGTATTCGTCATAGGCAGCTTGCAGGTTTGCAGCAATTGCTCCTGCTGGATTTCCTTCAATGTGATGTCTTTCTAACATGTGTACCAATTCTCCGTCTTTGAAAAGTGCCACGCATGGTGAACTTGGAGGGAATGGTGCTAAATGTTTTCTAGCTTCTGCTACTGCTTCAGTATCAAAACCTGCAAATACTGTAGTGATGTGGTCTGGTTTTTTGTCGCCTGCTAAAGAAGCTACAACGCCTGGTCTTGCTGCACCTGCTGCACAACCACATACAGAGTTGATTACTAAAAGAGTGGTTCCAGATTGCTTCAAAGCTTCTTCTACTTGCGCAGGAGTTGATAAATCTTGAAAACCTTTATTTGTAAGTTCTGCCTTCATTGGCAATACTAAGTCTGATGGGTACATATTGTAATTTTTTAAAATTTATACAAATTTACAACTTTCTTATTCATTTATCAATTTATAAAAACTATCTATAATTTATCATAAACCCGATCATGCAAAATAACATAGAAAACAATGAAGCTCAGAACTAATTCCGAGCTTCATCAATCAAATCGATATGTAATGTTATATATCCTAAAGTAAACTATGAAAGTAGTTTTTTTGCCATTTCGGAAATACTTTTCCCGTCCGACCTTCCTACTAATTTTTTGGAAGCCAATCCCATCACTTTACCAAGATCTTTTATAGATGCGGAACCCGTTTGGGAAATAATCTGCTTTATTTCTGTTTCCAATTCCTCAGAAGAAAGCTGAGCTGGTAAAAATTGCTCTATTACTTTCATTTGAGCCTCTTCTACAACTGCCAAGTCTTCTCTACCTTGCGCTGTAAACTGCTCATAAGAGTCTTTTCTTTGCTTTATCATTCTTTGTAGAATTGCAATTTCTTGCTCTGCAGTTACTTCGACTCCTCTTGCTTCTGTTTGTAGCAATAATATCTGAGATTTCACCGCACGCAATGAGTCCAAAGCTACCCTATCTTTGGCTCTCATCGCAGTTTTTATTGCCTCTGTAATTATTATTTCTAAACTCATTGTTCTAGTTTGATTATTTGGAATTGAATTAACTTAATAATCATTATAATGTCAATAATGGTTTAAAATTACCTCAATAATGAATTGTATAATTTTCAAATTAACCTATTAATCTACATCTTTATTCAAGAATCTATTTTCTCTTACTTGAATAGATCCATTGTTGTCAGACAAATATGTGTTGATATTCTGGTCTGATGCATTGGTTCCATCAATAGAAATATTCTTTCTCTTGAATGCTGGTATAGACTCGAACTCATTTGTATTATCAAAATTTTGATAACGAGAATTGAATTCCTTCAGCTTATTTCTTCTCTCGAAAACTCTTTCTTGATCTACTACTTTATTCACGAATGTGAATTCAGATTCTTTTTCTCTCTGAGTTTCCCTTGGTGTTTCTACTATGGTCTCTACTATTTTCTTCTCTTCTACCAGAGTTTCCTCTGCTGTAGATTGGAAGAAGTATTCTACCTTGTTTGTAGTATTTTCTTCTTGAGATTTATCAATTACACTAAACTCTTGAAATTCATTTTTTGGATGTCCAAAATCGGATTTTGTTTCCTGAGCAGGTTCATTTACAAAAAAACTAAACTCTACAGGCTTTTCCTGAGAATGTGTATTTCCTCCGAAAGACTCTTCTCTTGGCGTCTCTTTATTATCAAAATCGAAAGAGAATGATTCTATCTCTAGGTCATTAGGATCATCATCTACTGCGAATAACTTGTAAGCATCTTCTTGGAAATTATCCTCCTTTTTCCATACATGAGAAACACCTTGCGTATCTCCCTCTGTATTAGCCTCATGGGCATCTGAGTTACCAGTACTTATTTTTTTTTCTGAGGAAGAATTAAACTGTGGTGCAGCTTGATCTTCTTCATCTAGACTAAAATGGTTTTTACCTCCAAAATCAAAGGCATCTTCTGGAGCCGTTTGTCTTTCTGTTCTAGTTTTGAATGGCGAGTTTTTTGGGGTGTCTATAGAATCGTTCAAACCAATTCTTATTTTTTCTGTAGGTCCAGAGAACTTTTGATGATCATTAGAAAAACCAGTAGCAATTACCAATACACTTACTGCATCTCCTAGTTCTTCATCTGCGCCAACACCAAAGATGATATCAGCAGTATGACCTGCTTCTTTCTGGATATAATCCATGATGATACCAATCTCGTCCATTGTAGCTTCTTCTACACCACTTCTGATCAATAACAATACGTTTCTTGCGCCTGTAATTTTATTGTCATTTAATAATGGTGAATCTAGTGCTTTTCTTACAGCCTCTTCAGCTTTGTTTTCACCCGATGCCATACCTGTAGACATTAGAGCAGTACCAGAATTCTGTAATACAGATTTGGCATCTCTAAAGTCAATATTCACATCAAAATAACCTGTAATAACCTCAGCCATACCTTTAGCAGCATTGGTTAATACCTCATCAGCTTTTGAGAAACCTTGTTTGAAACCTAAATTACCAAACTGTTGTCTCAATTTATCGTTGTTGATTACAATTAAAGAATCAACATTATTTCTTAGTTTTTCTAGTCCCAACTCTGCTTGGTCTAGTCTTCTTTTTCCTTCAAAGCTAAAGGGAACGGTAACGATACCAACTGTCAAAATGCCCATATCTTTGGCTACTTTGGCAATTACAGGTGCCGCACCAGTACCAGTACCACCACCCATACCCGCGGTAATAAACACCATTTTGGTATTTTGCCCCATAGCAGCTTTTATATCCTCTATACTTTCTATTGCTGCTTTTTCACCCACTTCAGGATCTGCACCTGCACCCAACCCTTCGGTAATAGTGATACCTAGTTGTACTTTATTTGAAACGGGATTGTTATCTAAAGTTTGAGCATCTGTATTACAGATCACGAAATCTACTCCATGAATACCTTTTTCGTACATGTGTTTCAGCGCATTGTTACCACCGCCACCAACACCAATTACTTTTATTATTGCTGAATTTCCTTTTGGTAAATCAAACGAAAACCCTTGTGTGCCTATATTTTCCATTTTTAATTTAATTTATACTGATAATCGACTATGATGAGGAATTGTTTCATCAAACACAGCTTATCATTCAACAGTTACATTTTTTATTCTACTTCTTCAAAGAATTTTTTTACCTTCTCCATAAGTGACTGTCCAAAGGTGAGTTTCACTCTTTTCTGCGTCTTCTCTGCGCTATTATCTATTGGCAGTGTCTGTTGAGGTGGCATAGCTGGCATATTTTCTTTAGCAGCTTCTATTATTTCTTCTGTCTTATCCCTTTGAGTTTGTGTCTCAATTTCTATCTCCACATCTGGCTCTGTATTATCTGAATAAGTTTTTTTATCTCTTATTTTCAAACTTTCCATTAGCAACCCTATAGATGTTGCAAATTCTGGACCTTTTAGATATTGGTTCTTATCATTGGCTACATATTCATTAGCAAAACCAATTCTGCTATCAAAGCCTGTAGTATAGTTGGCTAGCTGACGAAGGTATTTGAGATTGGAACCACCCCCGGTAAGTACAATCCCTGCAATCAGTTTTTTCTTTTGTTCAAATGCTCCATACGCCTTCAGCTCTGTATTTACCATTTCTAGGATTTCTTCTACTCTTGCATTGATGATTTGTGCAAGAGTTTTCAATGATATCTCCTTATCTGGTCTACCATGAAGTCCCGGAATCGTTACAAATGTACTCTCTTTTTCTAATTCTGGAACAGCAGAACCGAATTTTACTTTCAATTGTTCTGCGTGTTTTTCTATAATAGAGCAACCTTCTTTAATATCTTCTGTAATAATACCACCACCATACGGTATTACACAAGTATGACGGATGATATTATCTTTAAAAATTGCAATATCTGTGGTACCACCACCAATATCTACAATGGCAACACCCGCTTCTTTTTCTTCTTTAGTAAGAACGGCTTCAGAGGAAGCTAGAGGCTCTAGTGTAAGCGCCTCCATCTCTAAACCAGCTTCTCTTACACAACGTGCAATATTTCTGATACTTCCCATTTGACCTACAACAACGTGAAAGTTGGCTTCCAAACGTTTTCCGTGCATCCCAATTGGCTCCTGAATTTCACCTTCAGAGTCTACTTTATATTCTTGCGGAAGAACGTGAATAATCTCTTCACCTGGCAGCATTACCAGTTTCTTCACTTGATTTTTTAATGCTTCGATATCATCATCTGTGATGAATTTATCGGGGTTTTCACGCATAATATAATCGGAGTGTTGCAAAGAACGTATATGCTTCCCTGCAATACCTACAGTTACCTTGCGTATTGCAACGCCTGCGCTAGACTGTGCTTCAGAAACAGCCGCCTTTATAGAGCTTATGGTTTGCGAAATATTATTCACAATCCCTTTATGAACCCCAAGACTTTTGGCCTTTCCAACACCAAGAATTTCTATTTTCCCGTGTGCATTCCTCCTTCCTACAATGGCAACAATCTTTGTGGTACCAATGTCAAGACCTACTGAATACTCTTGATTTTCCATTATTTTATATCGATTTGATTTTTATTTTTAATTCATTTGTGTTTTTGTCACTATATCAACGTTTTATAATAAAACTTATTTACTTTGGTTTTGTGGGTGTTTTCTTCTCATTTGTTTTGGTTATTGTTTTTTTATTTTTCACTGTTGTATCTGTTTTTTTTGCTGTAGGTGATAACGGAACTTTTATCAACTCTTTGTGGCCAGCTTGCAGAATACTATCATTTCCTTTAAAATGAGGATTCAGAGTGGTTACAATCTGATTTTCATACTTCAAAGAAATCATTTTATATTTTTCGGGATCTTGAAACACCAAATATTTTTCAACAAATGTTTTAAAACCTTTTACTTTAAACTCAATATTATCTAGATCTCCTATTTCTACTCTGTAGTTCCCTTCACTAGTAAGCAAACTATAGCTATCTGTAAATTTAGAAATACCAATAAAATATTTTTTACTAAAATTATCTTTATCTATTTTGTCTACCAATTCTACTAATTTCTTGTATTCTTCGGGCTTCACATCGCCTGTAACCAGCATACAAGGGTGAGAATATGATTTAGATATTGGAAACTCTAAACCCTTTTCGTCAACATAAAAATCTTTTCCATTAGAATTTAGTCTAAAAATAGGGATTCTCTGTTTAATTTCTATATTTAATTTACCATTAAGATTCAAATATACATTTGCACTATCTACTTCTGGCAATCCATTTATCTTTTTTTCTAGCTCTGGTATATTAAGATCTCCTACCCTTCTTGTAGGATTATCCTTATTTACAATAGCAATAACTTCTTTTTCATCCAGAAAATCTACCGAATCTTTATCATGTATAATTACAGAAATCTTATTATCAGTAATCTTTTGTTTGCTAAATTTACTCAAAGAGAAACTCAGCAGAAAACCAAGAATGATCACTGTAATACCAATTTTTAATATTCTGTATTTATTTTTCATTAATCTAGCTTAACCATTCTACAATTGGATCGTATAAAGTATCTATATTACCCGCTCCTACTGTCAAAAGAATATCGAAATCTTTTTGTTTAATTTTTTCAAATGCATCATCCAAACGAGATACTTCTTTTTTCTCTAGAGATACTTTATCCAACAACCATGAAGAAGTAATTCCTTGGAAATTTTCTTGTAGCTCTCTTGCAGGATAAATGTCTAGCAAGATCAGTTCTTCTCCCTTGCCAAGACTTTCAGCAAAGCCATCTGCAAAATCTCTTGTTCTACTAAACAAATGTGGCTGAAATATCACCAACAATTTTTTATCTGGATAGAAGGTTTTTATAGATCCAATTACTGCATTGATCTCCGTTGGATGATGTGCATAATCGTCTATATATATTTTTCCGGTAGGATAAATATGCTTTGTATATCTTCTTTTTATTCCTCTAAAAGTTCCAATTGCAGTCTTCAAAGATTGTAAATCTGCCCCTAAATTGTGCAATATCGCCAAAGCTACTGTAGCATTTTCTACATTATGAATACCCGGAACTTCCCAAACAAAATCTGTAACGACTTCATTAGGTGTATGAAAATCAAAATAAATCTTATCATGATCCATACGAAGATTGTCCGAATAATAATCAGCAACTTCGTTTACTGCATAAGTACGATGGTTTCTACCAATTTCTATACCTTTTCTTACAAAAAGATGATTATCTTCTGAGACCAAAGATGCAAATTCTCTGAAACTCTCTTCAATTTGCTTCTTGTCGCCGTAGATATCTAGATGATCGGCATCAATAGAGGTTACTACTGCCCAATTGGGGGACAAATTGAGGAAGCTTCTATCATATTCATCTGCTTCTACTACAGAATACTGATTTCCATTAAATAAGAAATTCGATTTAAAATTTTCAGAAATTCCACCCAAAAAGCAAGAGAAAGGCAAATTAACTTCTTTACAAAGATGTGAAACCAATGTTGAAGTGGTGGTTTTACCATGAGTACCTGCCACAGCAATACAATCTGTATTTTGAGTAATAAGGCCTAAAACTTTCGCCCTCTTTAAAATTGTAAAATCGTTATTATTAAAATAATCTAGAATTCCTAGCTTTTTGATGGCTGGTGTATAGATAACCAACGTTGTTTCTTTATCTAGGAAAGATAACTTATCATCAGAAAGATCTTCAAAAACAATATCAATCCCCTCACTCATTAACTTCTGAGTAAGTTTGGTATTGGTCTTATCATAGCCCAAAACTTTTTTGCCAGACGCGTGGAAATATCTTGCCAATGCAGACATCCCAATACCTCCAACCCCGACGAAATAAAAATTTTGATATGTTTCTAATTTGTTCATTCCTTTATATTGAAAAATATTTAAATATTTTTCAATTTTATGTTTTTTTATTCTTGTTAATTTGTCCTATTTACAAATTTAAAAATTTCATCGACAATTTCCTTTGTTGCGTTTGGTTTTCCGAAATATTTTATGTTTTCAGACATATTTTGTCTTACGTCTTCATTTTTACAAATACTTTCCAACGTTTCCCAGAACTTTTCTGACATTTCAGGATCCTTTACCATTTTTGCGGCATCCTTTTCCACGAGATTTATCGCATTTTTAGTCTGATGATCTTCAGCAGCAAATGGGAATGGTACCAATAAAACCGGTTTGTGAGCTACCGCCAACTCCGAGATAGCAATAGCACCCGCTCTAGATACGATAACGTCTGCTGCAGAATAGGCAGTTTCTATATTCTTTATGAATTCTAAAATTCTAATATTACGGTGCTCCTTAATTTTAGTTTCTTCTAATATTTCTTTGAAATCCAGTTGACCTGTTTGCCAAATAAGTTGATAATCATTCTTCAAAATATCATTATAATGCTCTCTCCAAGCATTGTTCAGCGTTCTAGATCCCAAAGATCCACCTACAGATAATATGGTAAGTTTATTTTTGTCTAATCCTATTAATTCTTTTGCTGCAGCTGTATCGCGCATCCCTGTAACGATATTATTACGGATAGGATTTCCCAAAAATTTTGTTTTTCCCACAGGAAAACCTTCTACTTCTGGATAGGCTGTAAAAACCACCTGAGCCTTTTTGCTCAGAATCTTATTGGTAACGCCTGCATACGCATTTTGCTCTTGGATAAAAATGGGAATTCCTAGCTTGCTTGCTTCATATAAAGCTGGTCCGCTGGCAAAACCACCTGTACCTATAGCAAAATCTGGTGCGAAATCTTTAATTATCCTTTTGGATTTAGACAAACTTTTCAAAACTTTGAAAGGCAATCCTAAGTTAGAAAGTATGTTTCCTCTATTAATTCCTGCCATATCAATTCCCTCAATTTTATAGCCAGCCTGAGGAACTTTTTCCATTTCCATCTTGCCATTAGCACCAATAAATAAAAACTCTGTATCCGGAAATCTTCTTTTGATTTCGTCTGCAATAGCGATTGCGGGAAAGATATGTCCTCCCGTTCCACCTCCTGATAATACTACTTTAAGTTTTTTATTCATTTTTATAAAATTACAAGAGAAGTTTTATTTGTTAAGCAATATCATTTATTTCTTCAATATTCTGTATTTTGCCCATACCTTCTTCATCATATATCTGTATTCTAGAACTTATATTAAGAATGATACCTAGCTGAATATAGTTCACCAACATAGATGTTCCACCATAACTGATAAGTGGCAAGGGTTGCCCTGTTACAGGAATAAGATTAACAGCCACCGCAATATTTACAGATAACTGTACAAATATCATGACTCCGAGACTCAGCACGAGCAAGGATCCAAAAAATGCTGGCATTTTACTCGCAATCATTACAATTCTTACAATCATAATGAGGTAAAGACTTATTAGGAAGGCTGCACCAATGACACCATATTCTTCAACAATTACGGCGAAAATAAAATCGGATGCAGATTGTGGAAGCATTTGCTTCAGTGCACTTTTACCTGGTCCCATTCCTGTTATACCGCCGTGTACAATAGCAGCTTTAGCTTGCATAACCTGGTAATTTTTTGCCTTCACACTTTCGTCATCTACATCGTCTGCTTTTGCTTTACTGGAGGTAAATGTTTCTATACGGCTCATCCATGTATGTACACGGTTTCCTCCAATCATATTAGTGTTTAGAGCAACTAATAAAAATAATGCGATTGCTATAAAAGCTGTAGAAATAAACCCAGCAATATACTTCCAATGTAGCTGACCAATGACCAAAACAATGACAGATACCATTAATATCATCAATGCAGTGGAACCATTATCTTTTGCTACTAATAAAAATACAAGCAAAATAGGTCCAAATATGTAGAGAATATTTTCAACTGGTAGACGATCTCTCTTTATTTTCTTTGTCAAATATCTACACAAATAAATAATCAACATTAGAAAAGCGAAAGATGAAGGCTGAAATGAGATGGGCGTTCCCGGAATTTTTAGCCATCGGGAAGCACTGGCTCCATCAATAGTTTGTCCTGTAAACATGGTTACTACTAGTAAAAATATAGTAAATCCTAGAGATAGGGTACTTAGTTTACCAATATACTCGTACTTAATGGTTCCTGCCAATCTCATGATCCCAAGACCCAAGATTACAAAAAACATATGCTTCATCACATGGCCCGTTGTGGTACCACTATTTACGATATATTCTAGATTTGAGCTAGCCGAATACACAGGGAAAATAGAAAATACAGAGATCACGATAATGACCATCCAAAGAACTTTATCTCCTTTTAGAAATTCAAATTTATTTTCTGTGTGTTGTTCGTTCATCGTTGTGTGTTGTTGCCAATTTTATTTTTACAAACTAGAAATTCTAGTTTTCTAAAACTTTATCTTTAAACTGTCTTCCACGATCTTCGTAGCTCTGAAACAAATCAAAACTTGCACAACATGGCGACAACAATACAGTGTCTCCTTTTTTTGCCAAAGATTTTGAAATTTTTACTGCTTCTTCCATACTAGAAGTATCGTAGATGAAATCTTTTTTATCTTTAAAGAAATCGATTATTTTTTGGTTGTCTATTCCCAAACATACAATCGCTTTCACTTTTCTTTTTACCAAATCTTGGATTTCTGTGTAGTCATTTCCTTTGTCTTTGCCTCCCACAATCCAAACTGTTGGCGTTTTCATGCTTTCTAAAGCATAGTAAGTAGCATTTACATTGGTAGCTTTGCTATCGTTGATGTATTTTACACCTTCAATTTCTGCCACAAGCTCCAATCTGTGCTCTACAGCCTGAAAAGTCATTAGAGAATTTCTAATGCTTTCGTTGTTTATTTTTAAAATTTTACCTGCAATAGAAGCTGCCAAACTGTTGGCAACATTATGATTTCCCATCAGTGATAATTCTTCTATTTTCATAGAAAAAGTATCGTCTAGTTTTACTTCTATCTGATCGTTATTGATAAAACCACCTTCTTCTAGCTTCTCCTGAGTAGAAAAAGGAATCATCTTTGCCTTAATTTCTAATTTCTGAAGAATATTTTTGCTCATTTCGTCATCTTTATTGTAGATGAAAAAATTATCGTTCTCTTGGTTTTCTGCAATTCTGAATTTTGCTAACGCATATTCTTCATAATTGTAGTTGTATTGATCTAGGTGATCTTGAGATAAGTTTAATAATAAAGAAATATAAGGTCTAAAATTTTGGATATCATCCAATTGGAAAGAACTTACCTCTAGTACATAATACTCGAAATTTTCGTCGGCAACTTGTTTTGCAAAGCTAAATCCAATGTTTCCGCCCAATCCTACGCTTAAACCTTCATTTTTCAGAATATAATAAATCAGAGAAGTTGTTGTAGTTTTCCCGTTACTTCCTGTGATTGCAATAATTTTTGCATTGGTATATTCTGAGGCAAATTCTATCTCCGAAGAAATTCTAATGCCTTTTTGATGAGCTTTCAGGATAATATCTGCTTTCTTGGGAATTCCTGGACTTTTTACAATCCAATCTGCACCCAAAATGCGAGCTTCTTCATGATCCCCCTCCTCAAACTCTATTTCATTATCTATCAAAAACTGTTTGTAGTGATCTTTTATGGCACCTTTATCCGAAAGAAAAACTTCCAGACCTTTCTTTTTTGCCAAATAAGCAGCTCCGCAGCCACTTTCTCCACCTCCTAAAACAACTATTTTCATATCAATTTATGATTTAATGATTGATTAATTATCAGATGATAACCTATCAATTTTTTAAATTTTACCTATCTCATTTTTAATGTAATCAGGCAAATAATTGCCAATATTACCCCAATGATGATCATTCTATTAACGATTTTACTTTCGTGAAATCCTTCTTTTTGAAAATGATGATGCAATGGTGACATCTTAAACAATCTATTGTTTTGAGCATATTCCAACCCAAATTTTCTTTTTCTATATTTGAAAACAACTACCTGTAACATCACAGAGATATTTTCTATCAAGAAAATTCCGCATAATACAGGAATCATCAATTCTTTTCTAAGGATAATTGCCAATACAGCGATAACGCCACCCAACATCAAACTTCCTGTATCTCCCATGAATACTTGCGCTGGATAAGTATTGTACCAGAAAAATCCAATTACCGCACCTACCAAGGCGACGGCAAAAATAGTGGTTTCTCCCATATTGGGGAGGAACATAATATTGAGGTAATCTGCGAAGATAATGTTACCAGAAACATACGCAAAAAACGCCAATGCGAGCAATATAACTGTACTTGTACCTGCGGCGAGACCGTCTATACCATCGGTAATATTAGCACCATTAGAAACCGCAGTAACAATGAATATTACTACTGGAATAAAGATAATCCAAGACCACTCGTGTGCGTCTTTATCATCCATCCAAAATAAAATTCCGCTATAGTCGAATTCATTATTTTTGGTAAATGGCACTGTAGAAACGGTGATCTTCTCTGTAGGCATAAAGTTTTGCTCTACATTATTTCTGTTCACTACTTTTGCATCTGCGTACTTTCTTTTCACCGTAATATCGGGATGAAAATACATCGTAACACCTATAATTAAGCCTAAACCTACCTGACCAACAATCTTAAATTTACCACTAAGACCGTCTTTATTTTTTTTAATTTTCTTCAAATAATCATCCAAAAACCCAATAGCTCCCATCCAGACTACAGAAACTGTAAGCAAGACAATGTAGATATTGGTTATCTTAGCGAACAATAATACAGGTATCATGGTTGCCATAATAATAATAAGACCTCCCATTGTTGGCGTACCTTCTTTCTGCTTTTGTCCGTCTAAGCCAAGATCACGTACCAGCTCGCCCATTTGTTTTGCACGGAGGTAATTGATGATTCTTTTACCGTATACAAGAGCGATGATGAGTGATAATAGAACTGCCATACCCGCTCTGAAGGAAATGTATTTTAGCATTCCTAAGCCGGGAACGTGAATTCCGTGTTGGGTTAAATATTCGTATAGATAGTATAACATGTTTCTTTCTTTATAATTAAGATTAAATTCAAAAAATATTTTCCTTTAACCTATTTACTCATGAGCTGCCAAAGCTCATTAATGACTTCTTTATCATCAAAATGATGTTTTACACCATTGATATCTTGATAGTTTTCGTGCCCTTTTCCTGCCACTAGAATAATATCCTTTGGTTCTGCAAATTTGATAGCCATTTTTATCGCTTCTCTACGATCTGGTATCGCTGTATACTTGCTGAAAAACTGTGGTTCTACACCTGCTTCTATTTCTTTAATAATCTGTGTAGGTTCTTCTGTACGAGGATTATCTGAAGTAATGATTGCCAAAGTAGATTTTTTGCTCGCAATATTTCCCATTTCTGGCCTTTTCGAGTGATCTCTATCGCCTCCACAACCAAAAACAGTGATTAGTCTTTCGTTTTTAGTTCTAATATCATTAATGCTGTCTAGCACGTTTTCTAATGCATCTGGCGTGTGTGCATAATCTACAATGAAGAAAATACCACCATCAGATTTGAAAGTTTCAAACCTTCCAGAAACTCTTTTCAATTGGCTTATAGCTTGTAAAACTTCATCTTGCTGAAAGCCCAATTCTATGGCAATACCATATACCAAAAGCAAATTGTACACATTGAACTTACCTGTAAGTGTTGTCCAAAATTCTTTTCCATTAAAGTTCAGCAACATTCCGTTGAAATCTACTTCCAAACTTTTCCCATGATAGTCTGAAAGTGTCTTCAAAGCGTAAGATTTTTTCTTCGCTTTTGTATTTTGAAGCATTACATTCCCATTTTTATCATCAATATTGGTAATGGCAACTGCATCCGAGCTTAGTTTGTCAAAAAATCTCTTTTTCGCCTTTAGATATTCGTCAAAAGTTTTATGATAATCTAAATGATCATGAGTAAGATTGGTAAATCCTGCAACTGCAAATTCTAATCCTTCTATTCTATTCTGAGAAATTCCGTGAGAGCTTACTTCCATAAAAGCATATTCACACCCTTTTTCTACCGCTTTCGCCAAAATTTGGTTAATTGTGATAACATCTGGCGTTGTATGTGTAGCTGGAATCACCTCATCGGCAATTCTAATTTCTACTGTTGAAAGCAAAACAGAATCATACCCTAAATTTTTGAAAACATCAAATAACAAAGTGCTTACCGATGTTTTTCCATTGGTTCCTGTAACGCCAATCAATTTCAATTGGTGAGAAGGATTTCCATAAAAGTTAGATGCCAAATGCCCTAAAGTTTTAGAAGCATTTTTAACTTTAATATAAGTTATATTTTCTACTAAGTCTAAAGGTAAATCTTCGCAAACAATTGCAGTAGCACCTTTTTCTATCGCCGAAGTGATAAATGTGTGTCCGTCTGCTATTGTACCTTTTATCGCTATATACAGAGAATTTGCTGTAATTTTTCTACTATCAAAAACCAACGCAGAAACATCGCGGCTATCATCACCGTGAATTTCTATTACTGCAATTCTATTTAATAATTTTGTTAAAATCATTTGATATCGTGTAGTGATTGCCACTATTTTTATTTCTTAAATTAGTTTTGAAGGGTGAGATAAAGTCTTTGGTTTTTATTAATCTTAGTTCCTTCTAGCGGAAACTGTTCTTTTATCCTTCCTACACCTTTGAAGCTTACTCTATACCCTAAATTTTCCAACTGCGGAATTGCATTTTTACCAATTAGCCCTATTACATTTGGCATTTGCTTATTGTTGACAGCAATTTTCACATTCGGTTCTACCATCTTATTAAGGTTTACCTTCCTATCTACCAGCATTTCTTTGTCTATATTCTGTGGAGTTTTTAAGAATGTTTTTCCTGCAATTTCTTTAAATACGGGAGCCGATACTGTTCCTCCATAAAAACCAAATGCCGTATTGGGTTCACTGATCATTACATAGCAAGTATATTTGGGATTATCAGCTGGGTAGAACCCTGCAAAAGAAGCTCTGTATTTCATGGGGCCAGGTAACCAATATTCAAATCTTGCTGTACCTGTTTTACCAGCCATTTTCAAGTTGGGTGTGAAGATACTCCTACCTGTTCCTTTCTCTACAGCTTTTGTCAAGGCACTTGTCATCATTTGGATGGCTTTTTCTGAAGCCATTTTATTCACTAATACGTCTTGTTTAGCTTGAAAAACTGTTTTCCCATCTTTCATTATTTTATCAATGAATAGAGGTTTTAGCATTTTTCCTCCATTTGCCACCCCATTATAAAAAGTAGTAAGCTGCAGAAGGTTGATATTGGTACCATAACCAAAACTTATGGAGGCTAGTGCACCAGCGTTCCATCTTTTGTTTTTTGGTGTAAGATTATTAGGCTTTGTGATACCGGGAAGTTCTATATCCATTTTATCAAACAGCTTCCATCTTCTTAAATGATCCAAAAAAATTTCTGGTTTCTCAGCGTAGTATTTAGTGATTAATTTTGCTGTACCGACATTACTAGATTTAGCCAAAACATCACTTATATCATAAGTTCCACCGCCGTGTCCGTCGGATATTTTTTGTTTAGCATATATCCAATTGCCATTTCCAACATTTACCGTTGTATTTTCATCAATAAATCCGTCATCCATTGCAGCCAAAAGTGAAACTACTTTGAAGGTAGATCCAGGTTCAATATTGTCTTTTATTGCGTAGTTGTAAGCATCTTTGTAAACTCCAGGTTCTGTTTGTCTTAGATTTACCATCGCTCTCACTTTACCTGTAGCCACTTCCATCACGATTACGGTACCGTGTTTTGCTTCGAAGTTAATCAGTTGCTTTTGTAACGCAGAATGAGCAATATCTTGAATTCTAAGATCTAAAGTTGTATACACGTCTTGTCCATCTACAGGCTCGCTTACCTTCCAATAGTCGATGGGTTTCCACTGAGAAGAATTTAATCTTTGTTCGTATCTGCTTCCATCTACCCCTGAAAGGTATTTGGAAAAAGCACCTTCAAGACCTGATTTTAGCTCACCATTATCAATTCCAATTGTTCCAGATCCAATTTCGGTGGTTGCTAATTCTCTTTTATAATTTCTTTCTACAATAAAACCACCTTTATTTTTTCCTTTTTTAAAAATTGGAAAATTTCTTATTCTATCGTACTGATCAAAATCCAACCCTTTTACAAGAGAATAATATTGGTTTTTTTTCTTTTTTTGTTCGTCAAATTTTTTCCTAAATTCCATTCTAGGTTTGGCAAACATTTTACCCAAAGAATCGGTAAGTGCAAGGATATTATTATTATAAACTGAATCTTTGATTGTTTTGAAATCCAAGTAGATATCATAACGCATTACCGTAGTTGCCAAGATAGAACCATCAGATGCAAATAGGTTTCCACGAGCTGCCTTTAGAGTTGCTGTACGGAAATTGCTATTAATATAATCGTCTTTAATCTCCTGAACATTAGTATTTTGAAGAATTACAATACGCGTTAAAAAGAGTACAAAAGTGCACAAAGCTCCAATCGCAAAGAAGTATCCCCATCTTAGCGTTTTTTTTCTTCTGTTATCATACTCATTTTGCTTTTGCATCAGTACTATCTAGTTTAATTAGTAGTTTTTGAGGATGACTTTCTAGCGTCATTAGAGAATCTTTGGCCACTTGTTTACCCAGTTCAGATTCCATTTTCACTTTTATAAGCTTACTTTGTGCGTATGCATTACGAGATTTATACTCTTCTGTTTGTTCTTTTAATGCGTTTACGATTTTTATTTTTTGACTTACCAAGTGATTGCTGTAGATAAGAATCATCATAAGCACAAACAACAAAGAAAAAAACTTATAGTGGGTTTTCAACTCATCTCTATTCAAGAAATTCCCTTTTATAATATCTATAAAAGTGAGTTTTCTTTGAGGGCGATATGTTGTTTTCTTAGCCAATATTGTGTTTTGTGTTTCTGGTAATGTGGATTTATACTAAATCACAATTTAATTCCTGTGCGCATTTTAGCACTTCTCGCACGAGAATTTTCTTCAATCTCATCGTTATCAGGAACAATAGCTTTTGTTTTAAGCAATTCAAAAGTTTTTTCGTAATTCCCATAGATATCTCTCTGTGGTTCTCCTTCAAACATTCCGTTTTTCAAGAATCTTTTTACCAAGCGATCTTCTAGAGAGTGATAAGAAATCACTACTAATCTTCCTCCTGGTTTCAATGTATTATAAGATTGTACTAGCAATTCCTTTAACGCATCCAATTCTTGGTTTACTTCTATTCTTATGGCTTGAAAAAGCTGTGCATAAAATTTATTCACTTTATGAGGAGGCAAAAAACTAAATAGTTTTTTTAGATCCTCTGTAGTATTTATACTTTTTATTTGTCTATGACGTACAATGTCTCTAGCTAGTTTTCTAGCTTCACGCAGTTCTCCGTAGTAATAGAGAATATCCGCTAGGTTATCCTCCTCATATTCGTTAATTACTTTTTTTGCATCAAGACTCTGCATTACATTCATCCTCATATCCAGAGGAGCATCATTTCTAGTAGAGAAACCTCTATCTGCCTCATCAAATTGGTGCGAAGAAACACCCAAATCTGCCAAGATGCCATCTACACTAGATACACCATACGCTAATAAAGAATTTTCTAAAAATCTAAAATTTTGATTAATTAAAGTAAATCTAGAATCATCTATAGAATTTTTTAGGGCATCTAAGTCTTGATCAAAAGAATACAACTTTCCTTTATCAGAAAGTCTACTTAGGATTTCTTTAGAATGCCCCCCGCCTCCAAATGTGCAGTCCACATAGGTTCCGTCTGGATTCGTCATCAAATCATCTACACTTTGTTTCAACAAAACGGGGTTATGATACATGCTATATTTGTGTTATATTTATTATTCTTCACCAAAAGAACCCATTACATCTTCCGCTAGGCTTGCAAAATCTTCTTCATTGGTAGCAATTACTTTTTCGTAATCTTGTTTATCCCAAATTTCCAAAAGTTCTCCTGCACTTGTGATAACAACTTCCTTTTTTAGATTAGCAAAATTTACTAGATCCTTGGAAATCAGCAACCTTCCTGCGTTATCCAACTCTACTGTTTTTACACCAGCGGTAAACATTCTTATAAAATCGGCGTTCTTTTTAATGAATTTATTCAGTTTATTAATCTTTTCCATCAGTTTATCCCATCCATTAATGGGATACACCTCAAGGCACAATTGAAATACAGAACGTTTCACGATAAAAGTTTGGTCATCAAAATCCTCCATCTGCTTTACAAGAGATGATGGAAGTTTTAGGCGCCCTTTGTCGTCTATTTTACATTCATATGTGCCAATGAAATTCTTCATTTGGGACAAAAATATACAAAAATTTCGAAAATTTCCCACTTTTTCCCACTTTTTCCCATTTTGTTTTTGATTTTTAAAAAAAATTGTTTATTTGTGCGCAATTAAATGATAGGTAATCCTACAATTTATTATTCAAGGAATATTAAAAAGTTTATAAAAAAAATTCTCAGAAGACTATGATTCTATTATTTTTATTTTAATTTAGAGTTATCAAAATAGTTTTGATGTTAATTTGTATTTTTGCAAAGCTTTATTAAAGCGAGTATATGATATTTAGAACGAAAAAAGAAAAAAAATATACCTACATTGAAGCAGGTGAAGGACATCCGTTGGTGCTACTGCATGGATTAATGGGTGGTTTGAGTAATTTTGATAAGATGGTTAACTTTTTTTCTGAGAAAGGTTTCAAAGTTTACGTCCCTCAATTACCCATATATGATTTACCTGTTCTCAATACCAACTTGACGACAATTGCAAAATATGTCATCAAATTTATTGATAGCGAAATTAAAGAACCCGTAACCATCGTTGGAAATTCTATGGGTGGACACGTAGGTCTTATCCTTACGCTAGCGAGACCAGATTTAGTGAAAAACCTTGTTCTTACGGGAAGTTCTGGTTTATACGAAAGAACTTTCGGAGATAGTTTCCCAAGAAAAAATGACCGATCTTATATAAGAAAAAAAGCGGAAGAGGTTTTTTATGATCCTTCTGTAGCTACAGAAGAATTGGTAGACGAAGTTTTCAGCGTAGTGAATGATAGAATGAAGGGGATAAAAACCGTTATGCTTGCGAGAAGCGCCATCAAACACAATATGCTTAATGATTTACCCAAGATAAAGACTCCCACGTGTCTTATCTGGGGAAAACAAGATAATGTAACACCTCCAGAAGTAGCGATAGATATGCATAAATATATCCCGAATTCTGAACTTTTTTGGATAGATAAATGTGGGCACGCTGCGATGATGGAAAAACCCGATGAGTTCAATACTATATTGTACAATTGGGTAAAAGATAAAATATAAATTAATACCAAACCATTAAGATTTTCTTAATGGTTTATTTTTCTAAATAAAAGTAAACTAAAATGGTTATCAAAACAGCGGAGTTCGTAAAAAGTAGCGGAAAATGGCAAGAGTGTCCTGAAGGAACCATGCCAGAATATGCTTTTATCGGGAGATCAAACGTAGGTAAATCATCATTGATCAATGCAATGTTGAACTGGAAAGACTTGGCAAAAACATCTGGTACGCCAGGAAAAACACAACTTATAAACCACTTTTTAATAAACGAAAATTGGTTCCTTACCGACTTACCTGGTTACGGTTATGCAAAGGTTTCTAAAGTAATGAGAAGAGACTTTGAAAAATTAATCAACAATTATATATTAAATAGAAATAACCTTGTCAATCTATTTGTACTTGTAGATTCTAGACATACACCACAAAAGATTGATCTAGAGTTTATCCAATGGTGTGGAGAAAGTGGAGTTCCATTTTCTATTGTTTTCACAAAATCCGACAAGCTAAAACCCAATGTAGCTCTAAAAAATATAGAAGATTACAAAAATGAGCTCCTGAAAACTTGGGAAGACTTACCAGAAATATATGTCACTTCGGCAGAGAAAAAGATAGGAGGCGATGAAATATTAAATTTTATCCAAAAAACCAATGAGTTTTTATCTAATAATAGCGTAACCTTCAATGAATAATATCGTTTGGAAAATAAAAAGTTTTGATGAACTTTCGGTTCCCGAACTTTATACTATTATTAAAGCGAGAATAAGTGTCTTCGTGGTAGAGCAAAATTGTCCCTACCACGATTTGGACGATTATGATCAGATTGCTCTGCACCTTTGGGCAGAAAATGAGGGTAAAATAGTAGCGTATTGTAGATTGTTTGATCGCGGAATAAAGTATCATGAAACTTCAATTGGAAGGGTTTTAACAACTGATCTTGGACGTGGTAAAGGGATAGGAAAGCTACTCATCAAATTTGCCGTAGAAACTATAGAAAATAGATATAAAACTTCCTCGATAAGAATTTCTGCGCAAGATTATTTACTAAAATTTTATTCTGATTATGGTTTTCAGACTACAGACAAAAAATATTTAGAAGATAACTTGCCACATACCGAAATGTTTAGGCTATAGAGCAAAACCTATCTATTTTTTCAACATTTTTAAAAGTAAGCACAGTTTATATACATCTAAAAGCCTTAGATTTGGATTTTTAGATAGCAAATTTGTTCTAATTTTAAAATGAAAAAAGCCATAAAAATATAAAATTGGTTTAGATAATCGAAGAATTTTAATAAGATCGTATGCTTTTACAACCTTTACTTCTTTTATATTTTTTTTACTAGAAGCGTTGCTAAACATCGTAGCTAAACTCTCCATAGAATCTTCAACCTTAGATAAATACACTTTATTTTCCTCAATATCATTATTCAGGATTGGATTTTCTACATGATCAATTTGAATTTTTTTAGCTTGAAGATCCATGGCAAAAAGCAAATCTTCGTAGCCGTATTTTTTAATTTCTGAATTGAATTTGTTTTGTAGAAATACGTCTTTTTTAATGACAAAATTATTAGTTTGAAAACTCAGAAACGGAATTTTTAGTCGATCATCTAATTTTAGATTTTCTCTCTCATTAGCAAATTTCCATCGTAGTTTAAAATCATCTTGAGGGACTTTATTGGAAACTACTCTACCACCAAAAATAACTTTTGTCTCAGGATTTTCGTTAATGAGCTGAAGATAATTAGTAATAAAATTTGCGTTGATAACTTTACCATCACAATCTAGAAAAAGTAAATAATCACCTTTAGCATAATTCAAAAATAAATTCCGAATTCTTGCCCTCCCTATATTTTTATCTAAGAAAATGAAAACTTCAACTTCTGACTTTAATTCTTGGTTAAAATTTTTAAACTTATCATTAGAAGCATCATCCACAAGTATAATTTCTGCATCCAATGCATTTCTATCAATTTCTTTTTTTAGATCGAATACCAATTTTCGAACATCAAAATTATAGATGGGAATACAGATAGATAGTTTCATTACAGCAATTTACTAATAATTTGCTTTACATGGAGCTCTTCTAGACACGCCCAATCTCCACGATAGCATTCTTTATCTCCAAACACAGAGCATGGTCTACAAGTTAGATCTATTACCTGTACCACATCGTCTTCACTCTGCCCATATCCCAAAAATCCTGCGTAAGGGTGCGTGGCTCCCCAAACTGAGATACAGCGAGTTCCGGCAACGCTTGCCAAATGCATATTGGCAGAATCCATAGAAATCATTACTTCTAGCTTTGCAATCTTCTCCAATTCTTCAGTAAGCGAAAGTTTACCCGCCAAACTTTGGACATTCGGAATTTTTTTTTCCCAGTCTGCTAAAATTTCGGATTCGGTTTTTCCACCTCCAAATAAATAGATGGGCTGTTTTTCTGCTACTATTTTTACAAGTTCAAAAGATTTATCTAAAGGTAGCATTTTGCCTTTGTGCTGTGCAAAAGGTGCAATACCGATTCCAGATTTAGGAAATTTGGTGGGTCTCAATTGGTGAGACAATTCCAGGCTAAAACCCATCTCTCGGAAAACATCAGCATATCGTTCTATAGTACGTTTCAGCTGTTTTTTATCCAAATTCCAAACGTCAGTAAGCGCTTCTTTATCTTCCTTTCCTTTGTTGATCTTAAACACTTTTAATCCCTTCCTTCTGTAAATTTTATCCAAAATTTTAGAACGAATTACATCGTGAAGATCAGCAATATAATCGGGCTTGTATTCATCGAAAAGTTCTCTTGCCAATCTTCTTATTCCAAAAAATCCTTTATAGTCATCTAGGTTGATGCCCTTGTAGATTACATTGGGTAAAGAAGAAAAAAGCTCTCCAAAATTTTTACGAGAAACCATCACAATTTCTACATCTGGATTTTGCTCTAAAAACTCTCGAAATACAGGCACTGTCATAGCGACATCACCGAAAGCGGAAAAACGATATGCTAAAATTCTAGTCACTACTAAGATTTCAATTGATATGCTACTGCATAAAACTTTATTTGCTTGGTCATCGCCATCAGTCCGTTGGCTCTAGAAGGAGAAAGAAATTCTTGTAATCCTATTTTTGAGATAAATTCAAAATCTGAATCCAAAATCTCTTGGGTGGAATGCCCACTGTAGATACTCATCAGTAATGAAACAATACCTTTTGGCAAAATACCATCAGAATCTGCCTCGAAAAACAATTTTCCATCTTGATGATGAGCGTCTATCCACACTTTACTTTGGCATCCTTTGATCAGGTTATCATCTGTTTTCTTATCTTCTGGAAGCTCTTTTAGTTCCTTACCAAGATCAATAATGTACTCGTATTTTTGCTCCCAATCTTCAAGAAAAGCAAATTCTTCTATCAACTCCAGCTGTTTTTCTCTAATGGTCATTGTGATGTAATTTCTTTTTGCAAAGATAGCCAATTTGAAAACATTATCTACAGACTCGCCTTTTGAAAAAGCTGTATAATTTTTGCTTCTTCATTTTCCCAACACAAATCTTGTGCGGCCTTTTCCAGTACTTCGAGGTAAGATTTTCTTCCTTTATTGAGGACTTTAGAGAGTGCTTTTGCAATATTTTCGGGGCGATGATTTTCTATAAACTCACCAATATCGTACTGCGTTTTTATATTCTGCATTTCTGGTAATTGCGCCAAAATAAGCGGAACTCTTGCCTGAATGCAATCTAAAACCTTATTGGGTAAAGAAAACTGATAACTTTCGCCTGCACTTTCCTCGATACTCATCCCCACATCCGCCGTTAGTGTAATTTGCCTTAAATCGTTGGGTAATAGTTTTCCTAAAAACTCAACTTTATTCTGCAAATTTTCAGAAATTACCAATTCTTCATACTCCTTTTTTTTGGGTCCATCACCTGCAATCTTTAAAATAACATGATCTAAATGATGCATTGCCAGAATGGCTTTATCGATTCCTCTAAAAGGATTGATAACTCCTTGATACAAAATTATTTTCGGATTATTTTCTGGTAAATATTGAGAAACAGAATATTTTCTAGGAGCATTTTGTACCACAACAGCATGAACTCCATATTTCTTCTGAAACCAATTGGCGTAGCTATTACTCGCCGTCATCATATACTGTATATTCGGGAGTAGTTTCGCTTGAAGAAAACGCCATATTTTTTGTGTAAATCTTCCTTGAACGGCTGGCATTTCAGAAAAAATTTCATGGCTATCAAATACCATAGGAATCTTCAATTTTTTGGAGACTAAATCATTGGCGAGTAATGAGTCGAGATCATTGGCGAGAAGAATTGTGTTTTGGTCTGCTTTTGCCAACAATTGCTTGTACAATTTCACATTAAATTCTAGATAAGCAGTTTTAAGGGTTTTGGTATGAAGAGTAATACGCGAAAAAGGATACGGACGTTGCATTTCGGCGGCTCCTCCCCAATCATTACCAATCAATTCAACCTCAAAGTCGTTTTCAAAAAGGGTACGGCAAACCTTCTCTATTCTCTGGTCTGTATACAGATTACTAAATGCAGAAACAAGTACTTTCTTTCTACTCATTAAGATCTTTTATCGGTAAATAAATGATAAATTTGAACAAAACATATTAAAGCATTGGGGATAATAACTGGCCAAAGCAGACCACGATGGTATCCATAAATGACAAAACATACACAACCTATGAGGTTTACAATTCTTATTTTTCTTAAATCTTTTAGTATAAAACTTAAAACGATTAAAAAATGAGGCTGCATATCCAATAAAAGTAGAAATTTCCGGCGACATAAAAAAATTATGGATACAAAATTAATGATTTTCAATAAGATAATGAAATTTTGACTGCCATAAAGTCATTAATTGGTTTTTGGTAAAATATTTGTATTTTAGATAAAGAAATAAATGATAAATGCTATCATTATTTGAATTTGAGATACAAAAATTATGGATTATAAGTTTTCACAAGGTTTGAGCCAAGTATTCAAACAAAGCAAAAATGAAGCAAAGCAGCTGAAAAGTGAATTTCTTAATACAGAACATCTACTTTTAGGTATTATAAAAACGGAAAACTCTGCGAAAGAAATCCTTCAAAACCTCAATGCCGATTTAACACAGATTAGAAGAAAAATAGAAACTTTCAATACAGCTAGTTTAAATCCTATTTCTGAAGAAGTGACGAATATCTCTTTCACGAAAATGGCAGATCATGCTATAAAACGTGCAGAGCTAGAATGTCGCCAATATAAAAGCAACGAAATAAACACCGTGCATCTTCTTTTGGGAATTCTTTATAAATATGAAGACCCTACCTCTCATATTTTGGGAGCATATGATATAGATTATGAGAGTGTTTCTAAAGAATATCATATGATGTTGAAAAACTCTGGACAAGCACCACAGATGAGTGCTTATGACGATGATGAGGAAAGAGAAGATTTCGAGCAAATGAGAAAACCTACAGGAAATCTTGGAGCGGCAAAAAGTAAAACGCCTACTCTAGATAATTTTGGTAGAGATCTTACTTCATTAGCTAGAGATGGGAAATTGGATCCTGTAATTGGAAGAGAAAAAGAAATTGAGAGAGTTTCTCAGATTTTGTCTAGAAGAAAGAAAAACAACCCACTTTTGATAGGTGAGCCTGGTGTTGGTAAATCTGCAATTGCAGAAGGATTGGCATTGAGAATTCAGCAGAAAAAAGTGTCGAGAGTTCTTTTTGGTAAAAGAGTTATTACCTTAGATTTAGCTAGTCTTGTTGCGGGAACAAAATACCGTGGACAATTTGAGGAAAGAATGAAAGCCATCATGACAGAATTGGAGAAAAACCGAGATGTCATCTTGTTCATAGATGAGCTACACACTATTGTTGGCGCTGGAAGTTCTACTGGAAGTTTGGATGCTTCTAATATGTTTAAACCAGCCTTGGCAAGAGGCGAAATACAATGTATTGGTGCCACTACACTAGACGAATACCGCCAATACATCGAGAAAGATGGAGCTTTGGAAAGAAGATTCCAAAAGGTAATGGTGGAGCCTACCTCTATAGAAGAGACTGTTTTGATTCTGAACCAAATAAAAGATAAATATGAAGAACACCACAATGTAATTTATACTCCAGAGGCTATTAATGCTTGTGTTAATTTGACTTCAAGATACATCACAGATCGTTTCTTACCAGACAAAGCTATTGATGCGATGGATGAAGCGGGTTCTCGTGTTTACATTAAAAACATGAAGGTTCCTACTGAAATTATCGACTTTGAAAAGAAAATTGAAGACATCAAAGAGCTGAAACAAAAAGCAGTGAAAGCCCAAGATTATCTTGAAGCTAGAAAACTGAAAGATGAGGAAGAACGTCTACAGATGGAACTAAATTCTGCTCAAGACCAATGGGATAAGGATGTAAAAGAGAAAAAAGAAACCGTATCTGAAGAAAGTGTTGCAGAAGTAGTATCTATGATGAGCGGTGTGCCAGTAACCAAAGTAGGGAAAAATGAGCTTGATAAATTGGCTCATATGGATGCCAACCTAAATGGTAAAGTAATTGGACAAGAAGATGCCGTGAAAAAAGTGGTAAAATCTATTCAAAGAAACAGAACTGGACTTAAAGATCCAAATCGTCCTATCGGTACTTTTATCTTCCTAGGAACAACTGGTGTGGGTAAAACTGAATTGGCAAAAGTAATGGCTCGTGAACTTTTTGATTCTGATGAAGCATTAATCAGAATTGATATGAGTGAGTATATGGAAAAATTCGCTGTTTCTAGATTGGTTGGTGCGCCTCCAGGATACGTTGGATACGAAGAAGGTGGTCAGCTTACAGAAGCCGTAAGAAGAAAGCCTTATGCAGTTGTACTTTTAGATGAGATAGAAAAAGCGCATCCAGATGTATTCAATATTTTATTACAAATATTAGACGAAGGGCACGTTACAGATAGTTTGGGTAGAAAAATAGATTTTAGAAATACCATTATCATTCTTACTTCAAACATCGGAACTAGAGATATCAAAGACTTTGGTGATGGTGTAGGATTCGGAACTAATGCCAAAAAATCTAACTCGGACTCTAGAACTAGAGGTACTATAGAAAATGCCTTGAAAAAAGCATTTGCTCCAGAATTCTTGAATAGAATTGATGATATTGTAATCTTCAACTCTTTGGTACAAGACGATATCAAAAAAATTATCGATATCGAACTCAACAAATTGTACACAAGATTGGCAAAATTGGGCTACAAGGTTGATCTTACCAATGAAGCTAAAGATTTTATATCAGAAAAAGGTTGGGACAAAGACTTTGGTGCTAGACCTCTAAAAAGAGCGATTCAAAAATACATTGAAGATCTATTGGCAGAAATGCTTGTCAATAAACAATTGAATGAAGGTGAAACAGTCATTCTTGATTTAAATGAAGCAAAAGATGGTCTTATGGGTAAACCTCATAAAACTAAGAAAACGGCAGCCGAGAAAACGCAACAGTAATACGTTTTAAATATAAATACTAAGAAAGCATCGGGAAATTCTCGATGCTTTTATATTTTCTACCATAATAGTACCCTTCCCAACATTAAAGTCCCACGACAAAACCAATATTAGGAACCAATCCGCCAGAGAAAATACTATTATTTTCTTTATAGAGTACATTATACATTACCCCTAATTGAAGATAAGAATTGTTGCCAATTTTTTGCATATAACCTCCTCCCAAATACAGAGCTGTTTCTTCTGCAGTTGCTTTATAATCGTAATATTTATCTTTATAATTGATAAAATAGTGTTGTAAATTTCCACTTATATAAAAAGATCTTGCGATATAATAATTCACAAAAGGTCCTACGCCAACCATGGTAGATTTATAATAATCAGATGATTGCCAGTTTACACTACCCATTACACCAGCTTCTAGATCATTTGTAAGGCGGTATCCTACTCTTGGCGCCACTTCAAAACCAAATGATTTGTTGCTTCCAAAGTTGAGTCCCAAACCTCCACCAAAAGTCCATTTGTTATTAGAAACGGTGGGTGTAGATAAAGAGACTTGTGCATAAGATAACCCGAATAGAAAGGGTAAAAGGAAAATAGCTAATTTTTTCATACAATTGTTTTTTTCGATGTCTAAAATAATCATTTTTTTACGAATATTATTAATTGTATTTTTGCACAATCAAACTAAGAACTCCCGTGAAGAGTTTCGTAAAATTGAAAGATAATGAAAGTAGTAGTTGGCCTTTCTGGAGGCGTAGATTCTAGCGTAACAGCCTATTTGTTACAGCAACAAGGTCACGAAGTGGTGGCTTTATTTATGAGAAATTGGAACGATGCTTCCGTTACTTTGGAAGACGAGTGTCCCTGGATAGAAGACAGTAACGATGCTCTAATGGTTGCCCAGAAATTGGGAATTCCGTTTCAGGTGATCGATATGAGCGATCTTTATAAAGAACGTATTGTAGACTATATGTTCGATGAGTACCAAAAAGGGAGAACCCCAAACCCAGATGTTTTGTGTAATAGAGAGGTGAAATTTGATGTTTTTATGAAAACAGCAATGGCTCTAGGTGCAGACAAGGTGGCAACGGGACATTATGCCCAAGTAAACTCCACTATAGACGAAAATGGGAAAGAAATTTTCCATCTTTTGGCAGGGAAAGATAACAACAAGGACCAATCTTATTTTCTTTGTCAACTCAGCCAAGAACAATTATCCAAAGCGTTATTCCCCATCGGAGAGCTTACAAAGCCTCAGGTAAGAGAGATTGCCAAAGAAATTGGTTTGGTAACAGCTGATAAAAAAGATTCTCAAGGATTGTGTTTTATTGGGAAAGTGAGCCTTCCGCAATTTTTGCAACAGCAGCTAAAACCGAAAGAAGGAGATATAGTAGAAATCTTCAAAGATTCTCCACTTTTTGCACAGCAAATTCCCAATTTTTCTTCAAAACAAGAAGAACTGAACTATCTGTCTCAAAAAATCAATTATAAAAAAGAAGATGGTAAAGTAATAGGAAAACACCAAGGTGCGCAATTTTTCACCATTGGTCAGAGCAAAGGATTAGGAATTGGCGGACACAAAGAAAGCTGTTTTATCGTCTCTAGAGATATGGAAAACAATATTATTTTTGTGGGAGAAAGCCACAGTTTCCCAGGACTGCACAAACGTGCTTTGAAGATAGATAATGCCGAACTTCATTGGGTAAGAGAAGATCTAAGATTGAAGAATGGAGAAACCATGGACGTAATGGCAAGATTCAGATACAGACAAGATTTGCAAAAAGCGACTTTATACCAATTTGAAGATGCGTTTTTTGTAGAATTCGAGCAGCCACAATCTGCCATTGCAGAAGGGCAATTTGCAGCGTGGTATTTGGGCGAAGAACTGATTGGAAGCGGAGTAATTTCTTAATCCATTTTCATATAAATAGAAGAACCGAAGCTCTAAAGTTTCGGTTCTTTTTTTGTTTAAATTTAAAATAAAACAACTCTAATTTATTTTTAGCTTACCAACCATTCTTTAAAATCCTTCACACGATCTCTGCTCACCGTAATTTCATCTGTAGGCTGAACGCTAAGTTCTACTTTGTAAACTGGAGATGTATGTATATTTTTGATGAAGTTTGAATTGATCATAAACTGCCTATTCACCCTGAAAAATAGTTTTGTATCCAATAATTCTGCCAATTCGTCTAGTGTATAATCTGTAGGATAAGCGCGCTCTTGCGTTTGCAAATACACAATTTTATTTTCACTATAAAAGCAACTTACTTCGTTGGTTTGAACAATTTTTAGATTGTATCCTATTTTCACTAAAATTCTCGTGAGAGCAGGTTTATTTTCTTTTCTTCCCAGTTTTCACCCAATACAAAGATCTGTATTGCGTGGATGGATAATCCTAATCCCCAACCTAGCATTGGCCAATAAAACCACCAATATGAAGGCGAACTAAGGTAATTGACAACAGCTAGAAAAGGTATTATTAAAGCATATGCTGTAAGACTTCCGTAGAAGTTCTTTATTGTTTTTACTCTTCTAGAAGCTTTTCTGTAAGCTAAATTTTCTTGAATTTCTGTTAAATTTTCCATTGTATTTTGTTTTTGATGAAGCAAATGTAGAACGGCAACTTTGGTTTTTCAATTTAGTTTCACCGAACGGTTATTTTTTGCTACTGAATGGTAAAAATTCTATTTTAATAGATAAAAGGAATTAGTTTTTTGGTAGTTTTCATATAGCTCTTATATTCGTTACCCAATTTTTCTTGAAGAAGATTTTCTTCAATTTTTATACGATAAGAATAGGCAAGAAATGTAGGTACTATAATGACTATCAAAGAAATACAATTATTTAGAAATAAACCTAAACTTAAAAATGTAATTAAAGAAAATAAGTACGAAGGATGTCTTATAAATCTATAAAAACCATCCTTTTTTATCGAGTGATTATCTTTTATACTTACATCAACTGTGAAAAATCTCCCTAAAGCTCTAATGATGAAATATCTTGCTAAAATGCTCGCAAAAATTAAAATAAGAGCAAAATAAGATAGCGTTATACTTTGGTAAATGGGATTAGAAATAATGTGCGAAACGGTAACAGCCGAGAAAATGGATACCATAAATACAGTCCAAAGAATATTGACGGAAAACCCTTGCTCCTTGTAATCTGTTGCTTTAGAAAGTAAAGTTTTTTTGTAAAATAATTCTGAGACAAACCACAAGATCATTAGAACGTAGAAAAGCACGATAATAGTATTCATAACAGTGTAACTTTTTTTGATTAATAACTAAATTCACTATCAAAATTATACAAACTGCTTCCTATCAACTATTCTAGTCTACCGAACCGTAGAAAATCTAAACTGAACCGTAGAATTATTTTTTCTTCATTAATTCTCTTATCTTTTTTTCCTCCCAAGTAGATCCAATAGCAAACACGCGCATGCCATGAGTAATTAGACCAATTCCCCAGCCGAACATGACATAATGAAACCATATTTTATCAGGATTTTTTATTAGATTAAAGATGATTATAAATGGAATAATAATACAGTAAGAAATAAGATTGCTGTAGAATTTTTTTATTTCCTTCATTCTTTTTTGAGCTTTTTCAAAAATTTCTTTGTCTGATACTTCAGGCTCCTGAACTTTTACTTTACTCTCCAAAATAGGAAGTTTTATGGCAAATGTATCTTCAGATTTTTCTATAGAAATAGCTCTCTCACTGAGCAAAGAAAAACGTTGTGCGATATTAGACAATCCAATTCCGGTACTTTCTTGAAATTGTTCTCTTACTTGAAGGTTATTTTCTACAATCAACATTTCTTTTTGCGTAAATATTTTTATATGCAAAGGCCTCGCAGACGTTGCAAAATTGTGTTTGATGCAGTTTTCTAATATCAACTGCAAAGAAAGTGGTACTACATATCTTTTATAATCTCTTTCGTCAATTTCAAAAACAAAATCTACACTGTCTTCGAATCTTGTTTTAAGCAAATCGCAATACGTTTTGGCAAATTCTATTTCTTCCTCTACCGTCACCAGTTCTTTATCTTTTTGTTCGAGAACATATCTGTAAACTTTGGACATAGAAGCGGTAAATTTCTGAGCCTGAACCGGATTTTCATCAATGAGCGCGCTTAAAACATTAAGAGAGTTAAACAAAAAATGAGGGTCGAGTTGGTTTTTTAAGCTTTCGAACTGTGCATTAGCCGATTTGGCAATAATTTTTTGCTCCACAACCTCCTGTTTTGTAGATTTTTTAAGCTCTACCATGAAACTTTTGGCATGAAGAAATGCAGAAATCAACAATGCAAAATTGATCATAAACCAATTGCTAAAATTATACTTCCCAGATAGAAAATCCTCTAATGTCCCATCTTTCTGAATTATTACATAATTGATATAGTTACATAGATATATTAATAAACAATTGACTAAAATAATAGCTAGAACACTAATAATTGCTCTTTTTTTGGTTGCATGTACCCAAGGCAATTTTTTATTGAGATAATCGTTTACAATACCATTACCGATACCTATTGTAAAAGTATATAGACAAGATATTGCTATGCTTAAAATAAAGGTTTTAAATGATTTCTCTTGCAAAAAAATAAGAAATTGAAACACTCCAAACCCAATAGATACATATAGTAATGCCAAGTAATTTTTTCTATTCATGTTAAATTTTCATTAGGCTAAATTAGACTTAAATTTAAATTTTTATATGAAAAAATTAACCGAATGGTAATATAACATTGCTAGATCGTAGTACAAAAAAATGCCACTCGCTTTGAGTGGCATTCTGTATAAAATTATTTTTTATTAGGCATTTCAGAGATAATATTCATTGCTTCCTGCAGATAGATATCTTTCTTTAGATTTTTCACCCACATTTCAGATTTTTTCTTGAAGGCTTCATCTTTTTTCTCTCTTTCTATTTCGCTTGGGAACATGGTAAATTTCAATCCATTTTCGAACTTGGTAAGCGACTTGAATTTCTCAATCTGCGCCTTTCTTTGCTTCATTAGTTCATTAAATTTGTTGATGTTCAGCGTAATATTTTCTTCTTTATCCAACTGCTCTCTCCACTGTGCAGATTCTAGCAAGAGTTGATAATTGGAATTTTTCGCCATCCTTTCTGCGCTTGTTTTTTCCAAAGCTTTGATATCAAAATAATTCAATTTTTGGAAGTTTGCACTTGGAATTTTGTCCCAAGCCAATGCATGATCGTCATAGCGCTCTCCAACCTCAGCGTATGTGAAGAAATCTTTCATCTTTATGTCCGACTCTGTTCCTTTTCTCTGAGTAGATTCTCCCGTAATTCGATAGAATTTCTGAATGGTCAATTTTAAAGATCCAAAATCATCTTCTGTATTTAAGAATCTGTTTAGGTCTACAAATGTTTGTACGGTACCTTTACCAAAAGATTGAGGCGAACCGATAACCACGGCTCTTCCATTATCTTGCATTACACCAGCCAAAATCTCTGATGCAGAAGCAGACAATTCATTTTGCATAATCACCAACGGACCATTCCATATTGGAGTTTCATTTTTATTTTTTAGGGTCTGAATTTTTCCATTCCCATCTTTCACTTGTACATATGGTCCCGCACTCATGAATAAGCCCATAATATCACCTACTTCAGTAAGAGAACCACCACCGTTATTTCTAAGATCCAGCACTACTCCTTCTATGCCTTGTGCTTTTAGTTTGATAATTTCATTTTTAATATCATCAGAAGCATTTCTACCACCATTTTCTTTATCGAATTCTACATTGAAACCTGGTAGGCTAATAAATCCGTATTTCTTACCATTAGCCGCATTTACTACAATACTTCTAGCATACGTATCTTCTATTACTACCTCCTCACGGATCATAGTGACTTCTTTTATCGTCCCATCATTCTTTTGTACCGTAAGCGTTACAGGAGTTCCTTTTTCACCTCTTATCAAACGTACAGCTTCATCAGAAAGCATTCCTACTACGTTTACAGCATCATCTTTTGGTTTAGATTTTACTTTAAGAATTTTGTCTCCTTCCGTGAGTTGTTTAGATTTCCAAGCGGGTGCACCAATAGTAAGTGCTCCTAATTGTAGATATCCTTTTTTCTCTTGTATAATAGCTCCAATACCAATCACTTTACCTGTAAACTGAGTATCGAAATCCTCCTTATCTTTTGGAGAATAATAGTTAGTATGCGGATCGAATACCTCTGTATAAGAGTTCATATAGACGGTAAACCAATCCATCTTCTTTCTCTTTTTGAATCTTGTAAATGTTTCTTTTACAAGATCTTTCACTTCATTTGTTGCTTTTTCTATTTTTTGATCTTGCGTAAGAATTTTCAGCTTTATGGTATCATTAAGTTTAAATTTAATTACAGAATCTTTTTTCTCTTTTTGCGCCTGCTCCTTGCTATTTAAAGTTTCCACTTCTTGCAGTATATTGTACTTAATAAACTTCTTCCACTCATTATACTGCTCCTGCTTGTTTGCAGGATTTTTTTTTAATTTTGTTTCCAAAGTAAGTGTTTCATCTTCTTGCATATCGATAGGCTTATTGAAGATATCTTGTGTCATCTTATCTATTTCATCAACTCTTTGGTATAGTCTATCTACTGTCAATTTATAGAAAGTAAGATCTCCCAAATTCAGGTAATCGTCTAGCTTTGTTTCATGTTTTTGAAACTCCTCCATATCCGACTGTAAAAAGTATCTTTTTGCAGGATCTATCAACTCAAAATAATGCTTATATACATCTTTAGAGTAAGCATCATTAATCGGTTTTGGGCTATAATGTAAGTATGAAAGTGTGTTTTTGACACTTACCATTATCGTTTGCATCTTTTCGTCATCATTTTTAGGTGAATTGAAGCAAAACATAAGACTTGTTAATGGTATTAGGAGTAAAAATTTATTGAGTTTAAAATTTTTCCACATATAAATGTAATGTATATTATTAATTTTTTTTCTTTAAATTAAATTAGTAGCACTAATTAATTTAGTGTTACAAACTATCAAATTTAAGACCTTATTTATAAATATCAGATACTTTTCAGTAATTTTGTTAAAATTAAAAGTTTTTATGGAAAGACCGCTTATACTAGTAACGAATGATGACGGAATAACTGCTCCGGGAATAAGAAATCTTGTAGAGTTCATGAACGAGATTGGTGATGTAGTAGTGGTAGCACCCAACTCCCCACAAAGTGGAAAAGGACACGCCATAACTATTAATTCTACGCTTAGCTTCGAAGAAGTAACGCTAGATGGACCGCAAAAAGACTACTCTTGCAGCGGAACTCCTGTAGATTGTGTGAAAATGGCTTTGGACAAAATCTTAACGAGAAGACCCGATATTGTAGTTTCTGGTATCAATCATGGTTCTAATTCTTCCATCAATGTTATCTATTCTGGGACGATGTCTGCCGCTGTAGAAGCAGGTGTAGAAGGTTTGCCAGCCATAGGATTCTCTTTGCAAGATTTTTCTTGGGATGCAGATTTCAAACAAGGCAAAAAATTCATTCAAGATATCGTAAGAAAAACGTTGGAAAACCCAATGCCAAAAGGTATTGTATTGAATGTAAATATTCCGAAACTTACAGTCAGTGATATAAAAGGAATTAAAGTTTGTAAACAAGCTAATGCAAAATGGGAAGAAAGCTTCGACGAAAGAGTGAATCCTCATGGTAAAAAGTACTATTGGCTATCCGGTTATTTCAATAATATGGATACTTCAGAAGATGCAGACGAAACAGCTCTTACGAACGGTTATATCTCTATCGTACCAGTAAAGTTCGATATGACTGCATATGAGTATATGAATACTCTGAATGCAGTAATGAATTCTTAATTTTATTTTAAAATAATTAATTAAAATCAAGATAAAATTTGATTGATAATGGATAGCTATAGAGATTATCTTGCCCATGCAGGTATTAGAATGTCTAATGAAGATTGGGCAATATACGAACCGAGAATTATTCGACAAGAGTTTAAAAAAAATGATATCATCATAAAACAAGGACAGACCGAAAATTTTCTTTCTATTGTCACCAGCGGTATTGCTCGTTTTTTTATAGAAAAAGAAGATAAAGATGTAACCCTGAATTTTATTTTTGAAAATAATTATTTGAGTTCCTATGAATCTTTTTTAACGAGAACGCCTAGTCCTTATACGATAGAAGCCCTTACGGATGTTGTGCTTTGGAGATCTTCTCATGAGAGTTTTTTATATTTTTTTAATCATACACAAATTGGAAACTACTTGGGAAGGATATCAGCAGAAGGATTATACTTAAAAAAAGCAGAAAGGGAAATCTCTTTCCTTACAGAAACGGCTGAAGAAAGATACCTGAATCTAATGAAACAAGACCCAATGTTGCTACAAAAAGTGCCTCTGAAATATATCGCTTCTTATATTGGTATTACACCACAAGCACTAAGTAGAATAAGAAAACGAATTTATTAACCCAGGTTCAGTAGTTTGTAATGTGATATTTCTATTTTTGCAATAGAAATTATTTCTAAAAAAACAAACACGCAAATGACATTTAAAAGGTTTTGAAGCAATTCGGAACCTTTTTTTTTATAAATAATAATAATAATAGCTGATGATATTTTTTTTAACTACCTGAATTTATTAACCTAGGTTCAGTACATTTTGGTAATATCTATCTAATTTTGCAAAAGAAATTATTTCTGAACACAAACACACAAATTGATGAAAACTAAAAAGGTTTTGAAATATTCAAAACCTTTTTTTTGTTAAACTGTTTCTAAAAAATAAAAAATTTGATTTTAAAACTAATAGCGTTTATTAACCCAAGTTCAGAAATGTCTTATGTTATCCTATTATCTTTGCATCAGAAATTTTTTCTGAAAAAAAATAATTGCAGCACGCTAGAATAACGGAATTGCATCAGAATTCTTGTATAGAAATTACAAAATGGTAAAAATCCTATTTATTATAGCCTACTTTATTTATTAACCAAAGTTCATTTCTACATAACTAAATTACTTTATTTTTGCATTAGAAATTATTTCTAAAAACACACACAAACTGATGAAAATTAAAAAGGTTTTGACATTGCTCAAAACCTTTTTTTATGTGTTAAAATAACACTCTATCATCCTTTCTAAGTTCCTCCAAATATTCTTTTTTATTATCTCTATAAAAGAGATTCATGGTTTCAAAAGGGATCATTTTTAGATCTTTATTCACAATATGAACACAAGATTTTTTAACGGCGCGGACATCAAAATCGTGCGCATCCATAAAATTCATAATGATTATTCTAAACAAATTATCGTAGTCTAAATTGGGCGCCGAAACATTTGGCAAACAACACAAAAGTTGGTTGAACTTGGGTTGCACTTTCTCTACAGAAATTCCTGTACTGAAAATATCCAAAAGCTGCATTTGCAATCCTTCATCTTGCTCATAGACAATCGTATTTTTAGTTTCATTATTCAACAGATCTGCAGGATTGATATATCTCGTCAGCGGTATGATTTCTCCTTCCAACTTTAGTATATATCCCATTGCCAAAGCATCAGGATTACATGGTACAGGAATAATATCATCTCCATTTAAAAGAGGAAATTGTTTTAAAATTTCTTGACGAACTTCTGTAAGTGTTATTTTTTCATCTGCTGAGTCGTCCCTATTTCTTCCTGCTACTTCTACCGGCTGAAAGGTAATTCCACGAACACACTTTTGCTTGAGTGCAAAGTCTATTAATTGTCCTATTTCTTCAATATTTTTATCTTTTTGAAGAACAATCACTAATGTTGTCGATAGATTAAGCGAATTGAGTTTCTCTAAAGCTTTCATTCTTACATCCGTCAAATCTTTACCTCGAAAATCTTTTAGTACTTCAGGATTAAAAGAATCATACTGAAGATAAATTTCAAATTCTGGAGCATAAGTCGCCAATTTTTCAGCAAAACCAGGATCATTCGCAATACGAATTCCGTTGGTATTCAGCATCAGATGTTTAATAGGTTTAGTCTTTGCAATATCCATAATCTTGAAAAATTCTGGATGTATAGTAGGTTCTCCTCCACTTATCTGTACCACATCTGGCTCACCTTCATTTTTCACTATGATATCGAACATAGCCTCAATTTCTTCCAAAGTTCGATGGCTTCCGTAATGAGGCGAAGACATAGCATAGCATGTAGGACACGTAAGATTACAACGATCCGTAACTTCTACAATACTCAAACAACTATGCTGCTCGTGGTCTACACACAAACCACAATCATAAGGGCAACCAAATTCTACATCTGTCCCAAAATGAACAGGCATTTCTGATGCTTTATTGTAGTTTCTAATATTTTTATAATAATCTACATCAGTTGCAATTTTAGTTTTGAAAAAACCATGATCTGGACATCTTTTTGTCATGAATACAGCTTCATCATCAATAATAATCTTCGCACCAACTCTCTTTAGACATTCTGGGCAAAGACTTATTGTATAATCGTAATAAGTATAATTTCTTACTGGCATAATTTAATTTTTATGATCCTCCGCAAATCATTCCGCTTATCAATCCGCAAATGATCATAGTGATAATTACGGTTTGCCAAAACTGACTTTTTGAAAATTTTTTTCCGTCTTTACTTTCGTAGATTAATTTTGCGATAACACCTATAAATAGCCCAATACCTAAAGCTACTCCAGCAATGATTAATATAATCATAATCACAAGACCGCCTAGATTGCCAACTTCTAAAAGGGTAAGAATTTTCATTGTGTCTGTATTTTTTTATGATTAAATAAATTTTCATTTTTCGTTATATAAATGTAATAAATTATTACACATAAACTCACATATTGTATCGTACTAAGATGAGCAAATATATCAACCTTAGGTTTTATAAAATCTAAACAAAATCTAAATGCAAAATAACTCACCATGAAAAGTTGGAAAGCAAAACCTGAAGGGTATATTTTAGAGTTTATTATTCTTTTCAAAAAAAACCATAATAGGACTAAAAAAGCGATTTCGTATAAAGCCACAGGATGCCTTAGATATTGGTCACCCAAATGCATCCCAAAAATAGATTGTGTGGGTAAGCCATACGTTTCTTCATAAATACCCGTAAAAAAACATCCAATTCTCCCAATGATCATTGCAAGAAGTAACGGAAAAAGTATCATATCTCCTGTACTTTCTTTATGTCCTACAATTTTTTTTGCTAACTCTACCCCGATAAGTCCAAATGCTAATCCTCCTACAATTGTATTATTGGTCCAAAATCTTTTTAAACTAAATGGTTCGTAAAATAACGTATGTGGGTTTTCTAGATTCCCAATAAACTTTGATCCGAAAAGTGCGCCTGCGGTAGCACCAATAAGGATGGCTGCCGAAATCTTAAAAGTGGTTTTACGAGGCTCTTTTCTTTTTAGATAATAGTAATATCGCATTGCCATAAAGATCCCAACAGACTCTATGACAGGGTGCGCTAATATCGTTTTACCAAAAATATCGAAAGTTAAAGGAAAATCCATACTTCCAAAAGTAACAATTATTTGATATTAATGTTTACTTTTAATTGAAATCAAATTACAAACTTTTATGAGAATAGAATATGATATTAAATTGGGCTTTAAGGACGTAATGTTTCGTCCGAAAAGATCTACTCTAAAATCTAGATCCGAAGTAAATTTGGACAGAGAATTTACCTTTCTACATACCAAAAAGAGATGGAAAGGCGTTCCCATCATTGCTGCAAATATGGATACGGTAGGTACTTTTGAGATGGCAATAGAACTTGCAAAAGAAAAAATAATTACAGCCATCCATAAGCATTACACCATAGAAGAATGGGCAGAATTTTTAAAAGATAAAGATCAAAATTTTCATCAATATATCGCCTTGAGTACAGGAACTGGAGAAAAAGATGAAGAAAAATTGAAAAAACTACTGCACAATCATCCTCAAATTGAGTTTTTGTGCATTGATGTTGCCAATGGATATTCTGAGCATTTTGTTCAATTTGTAAAAAAAGCGAGAGTCAATTTTCCTGATAAAATAATTTTTGCAGGTAATGTGGTAACAGGTGAAATGGTAGAAGAACTTCTTTTGGCAGGCGCTGACATTATAAAAGTGGGCATTGGTCCTGGTTCTGTTTGTACTACAAGAGTAAAAACGGGTGTAGGCTATCCACAACTTTCTGCGGTGATAGAATGTGCAGATGCTGCCCATGGTTTGAAAGGTCATATTATTGCTGATGGTGGATGCAAAGTTCCGGGAGATGTTGCTAAAGCTTTTGGTGGCGGAGCAGATTTTGTGATGCTTGGTGGTATGTTTGCGGGTCACGATGAAAGTGGCGGCGAAATCATAGAAGAAAATGGTAAAAAATTCAGATTATTTTATGGAATGAGTTCTCAAACTGCTATGGATAAGCATTCTGGCGGCGTTGCAGAATATAGAGCCTCTGAAGGTAAAACAGTGAAAATTGCTTACAAAGGTGCTGTTTCTAAGACGATAAAAGATATTTTGGGTGGCGTACGATCTACTTGTACTTATGTGGGAGCACCAACTCTAAAAGAATTATCGAAAAGAACTACTTTTATAAGAGTACAGGAACAAGAAAATCAAATTTATAATTTATAATTTATAATTTATAAAAAAAATGCCGAGAATTATCTCGGCATTTCTATTTAATGTAACTCAATTTTTTAGTTTAAAACTCCGAATTTTCCTGCTTGGAAATCTTCAAAGGCTTGTGCTAACTGATCTTGTGTATTCATTACAAACGGACCATAGTGCGCAATTGGCTCATTTAAAGGTTCACCACTTAATACCAAAACCAAAGTTTTTTCTGAAGTCGCTTTTAAAGTAAAAGTATCTCCCACGTTATTTTCAAACATGGCAAAACTGTCTTTATTCATTTCCTGAGAATCATTTACCAATACAGAACCTTCAATGATTAAGATTGCAGTATTATAATCATTTGGAAAAGTAAAATCTGCAAAACCATCTTTATTTAATTCTACATTAAACAAATGAATTGGAGAAAATGTAGTTCCCTTACCTTGAAGTCCTTTATACTCTCCAGCAATTATTTTTACTCTGCCTCCGTTGTTTTCCAAAGGATATTCTGTCATTTCATTATAAATCAATTCTTGGTATTTCGGCGTTGTTTCTTTATCTTTTGCAGGCAAATTTACCCACATTTGTACCATCTGAAACATTCCTCCAGCTTGTGACCATTCTTTTTCGTGGTGTTCTTTATGCAAAATTCCAGATCCAGCTGTCATCCATTGTACATCGCCTTCTTTTATAACGCCATGATTTCCTCTACTATCCTCATGTTCTATATTTCCTTTATAAGCCAATGTTACTGTTTCGAAACCTTTGTGAGGATGCGCACCTACACCTCTAGGAATTTTTTTTGCCTCAAAATGAATATCTGCATTGTATCCAAGTGCAAAAAAAGGATCCATACGTCTTCTGGTAATTTCTCTTCCTATAAATGATGTCGTATAAAATGCATCGCCCACCCAATTGAAAGATTCTGGTTTTAGTATTTTTTCTATATTTCTAGTACTCATAATGTTAAGTTTTAATTTATAATCAAATTTACGAAGTATACTAATCAGTTTCACTACAGATTACTTTCTGGTAACTAGTAACTTGAATGTAAGTTTAAATAAGATTACTTACGGCAGAAATTATATTTGGAAACTTAAATTGATATCCCGCTTCTATTATTTTTTTCGAAACTAAATGTTGTCCATCAAATGCAGAAATAGGTTCATTACTAGTTCCTAATTGATGAGCAATAGCTTTGAAAATATCACTTTGTGAAGCTGGTTCTGGCGCCACACAATTGTATACACCATCTAGTTGATGTTCCACAGCAAACGCAAAAATACCCGCCATATCTTCTACATGATTCCAAGGCACGTAGCTATCCTGATTTTGGTTGACTAACTTTGGATTACTTTCTACCATATTTTTATACATTGGAAAAATTCCTCCCTCATTTCCTAGCACTAAAGCTACTCTTATTTTAGCTACATTTTCTGCTCTATTTTCTTTTTTAAATTGGTCTGCTGCCAATTCCCAATCGCGAGACAATTCGGCTGCAAAACCATGCCCGAATGCTCCATTCTCATCAATCTCTAATGTATTATCAGAAAAGCCATAATATCCAATAGCAGATGCAGAAACAAATGATTTTATCGTTTGATTTCTTTTCTTCAGTGTTTCTAGTATGAGATTGGCAGCGCCTATTCTACTTTCGTAGATTATTTTTTTCCTATCTTCGGTAAGTGGCGTTCCATCATTGAGCTTAGCTCCTGCTAGATGTACAATATAACTCACATCATCAAATGCTGCTTCGTCTATTGTATTGCGGTGTGTATCCCAAAAATATTCGGTACTCATTGTTGGTTTTCTGGTAAGGAACTTAATGTGATATTGATTTTGTAAAATTTTTATTAAATGATTAGCGATAAAACTATTCGCTCTTGTGATTAATATGGTCTCTTTCATTATATTGCAATATTTTGTGGATGTAGTTTGAACGGTCTAAAATAACTCAAAAAAAATTATATTTGCTATCAGTTACTTATTTGTAACTAGTAACCTCAGAGAAAGTGAAAATATGAAAAAAGTAACTAGCGACCCACCTGCTTGCACGGGAAATGTATTGGCAATGCGAGATACATTAGATATTCTTGGCGGAAAATGGAAATTAATCATCCTACATTATCTTACCTACAGAGATTCGGAGATTAATACTTTCAAAAAAATAGAAAGAGATATAGAAGGAATTTCTTCTAAAGTGCTTTCTAAAGAATTGAAAGATCTAGAATTAAATAAACTTGTCATCCGAGAAGTACAGAATACAAAACCAGTCTCTGTAAAATATTCTATCTCTGAATATGGAAAATCTACCGAAACTCTCATTTTACAAATAGTAAATTGGGGCAAAAAACATCGCATAAAAATGATCAAAGAAACCCTATAAAGTATAGATTTGAATTATTTTTTATTAGATTTAATTCTAAAATTTATAAGTTTCATAGGCTTTTTTACACAGTCAGCGTGTAATAACGTAATTATTTTAATCATAAAACTGAAAAAGCTATTTAATTTCGCTAATGTAACCTACTGTTAGTTAGCACATTAAAAATTAAGGGGTTTCTTGAGGGGCACAAATTTTGCACGAACTATGAAAATTCGTTCTCTTTGTGATGTCAAAAACACAAATGACGGAAAAAAAATAATCTCTGGATATAGAATGTTGAGCTTCATTTTAATTCAGGGATTTTTTTGTTAAACTCGTTACTATAAAACAACATAATTTTATTTTTTCTGGATTGTTAAGATTATGCTTTTTCAAAAAAAATATACTCGTGATTTCTTTTCAGTTTCGCTCATCAATAATTGTATCAAACGTACTCTTTTTGCCTTAAGTTCATTTATTATTTTTTAAGTTTCCATATTAATAACTAAAAATTAAAATTTTTAGTTTATATTCACGGAAAATAAATTTATTGATTTTACATTTTTATCATCAATATTATATTATTATCATTAAAATTAATATAATATTTCATTAATTTGGTTTTAAAAATTAAAATAAATAATTAAAAGAATGAATTCTCTAAAGTTATTTAAAGTAGTAATATTGAGCTTCCTATTGTGGAGTTCCCTTCTATATTCTCAGTCTACACAAGACATAGACCAACTTATTAATAAGACCAGCCAACTGCATAATGAAGGAAACGCACGGGATTTCATAGAAAATACAAAAAATATTGTCACCTATTCAGAGAATATTCAATATGAAAAAGGTCTTAGCTACGGATACTACAATTTGGCTACGTATTTTTATGATAATGCTAAATTTAGGCAAAGCATTAACTATGCAAAGAAAGCAAATCAGTACACAAGATTTTTAAAAAATGATAAAACCCATGCATCCAAAATTTATGCACTATTGGGGGGTAACTACTTGCTTTTAGAACTGTACACTCTTTCTAGTAAAAGCTACAACAAATCTCTAGAAATCCTAAAAAGTAAAGGAAAAAAAAACGCACAAGACTATCTTACAGAAAGCTCCAACTATAGCAATATGAGCTATCTCTATGAAAATGTGGATATGCCAGATTCTATGTATTTTTATCTTAATAAGGAAAAAGCAATACTTCAGAAAATACCCGATACAGGTGCAGCTATCCAAAATGGTTGTTCATGCCTTGGCTTTGGTAATTACTATATTAACCAATATAAACTAGATTCTGCAGCATATTATTACACTAAGTCTTTGGATTATATTGATAATAAAAAGCACCCATGCAAAATAGAAGCTCAAATAGGGCTTGGTAATGTATACGCGAAAAAAAAAGATAGTGAGAATGCCTTTACATATTACCAATTGGCATCAGAGGGCTTTGAAAATAATAATTTTCCTGATATACAGAGTGAGCTTTTTAAAAAAATGGCAGAACTCCATATTGCCCAAAACAATTTTTCGGAAGCTAAACACTACCAAAATTTATATCGTGAAATCCATGATAAATTAGATACTAGGATAAAACAAGAAAGAGATTATGTACTCAATGAGGCGATGTTAGAAGAGCGCGAGAGTCATGAGAAAGATGCATTAACTGTCAAAATAATAACTCTTATCGTTATCATTACTCTTATATTAATCACTATTTTTGTGATTCATCTTGTAAAGAAATATCGATCTAAAAACCAAAAAGCGATAGAAATTACAGAGCAACTTCTCTCGGAGCAAGAAATACATCTGCAAGAGAAAATCTTGATGGAAATGAAGGTAAACGAAGCTTTTGACGAGATCATAATTCTTGCGAAAGAAAATAGCCCAGAATTTTTCACTCGTTTTCAGGAAGTTTATCCGAAATTTAGCATAAAAATGCTTGATATCAATCCGAAATTTAAGGTATCAGAGCTTACATTTGCTGCCTATATTTATTTAGGTTTTAATACAAAAGAAATAGCCGAATATACCTTCAAGGCGGTAAAAACAATAGAAAACAACAGGTACAATTTAAGAAAAAAATTGAAACTCTCTCCAGAGAAAGATTTACAAATTTGGATCCGAAATTATATTGAAAGTTAGCGCAAAAAAACTCTTCTGTAGGATGCAGAAGAGTTTTTTTTTATTTAAAAAAGTATTAGGTAAGCATTCCACCATCTACGTTCAATACTTGTCCAGAGATATAAGAAGACATTTCGCTTCCGAAGAATACACAAGCATTAGCTACATCTTCTGGCTGTCCGCCCCTTTTCAAAGGAATTCCTTCTCTCCATCCTTGTACAGTTTTTTCGTCTAAAGCAGCCGTCATTTCTGTTTCTATAAATCCTGGAGCAATAGCATTACATCTGATGTTTCTAGAACCCAATTCTAAAGCGACAGACTTTGTAAAACCAATAACTCCTGCTTTTGATGCTGCATAGTTGGCTTGTCCTGCATTTCCTTTTACTCCAACTACTGATGTCATATTGATAATAGAACCTGCTTTTGCTTTCATCATGGGCTTTATCACCGCTTTTGTAAGGTTGAACACAGAATCTAGATTTACTTTAATAATGGTATCCCAATCATCTTTAGACATTCTCATCAATAGGTTGTCTTTGGTAATCCCTGCGTTGTTTACCAAGATATCAATCTTGCCAAATTCTGCCATTACTTCGTCTACTAATTTTTGAGCTGCATCATAATCTGAAGCGTCAGATTGATATCCTTTGATCTCTGTTACAGAACTTAAAGCAGTTTCTAATTCTTTGGCTTTTTCTACAGAACCAGCGTAGGTAAAGGCAACCTTTGCCCCTTGTTGAGCAAACATTTCGGCAATACCTTTCCCAATTCCTCTTGTAGCTCCGGTAATTAAGGCTACTTTTCCTTCTAATAATTTCATATGTATGATCGTTTATTTCTAAGTGAATATTATAAGCTAAAAGCTGTATAAAAGACCGCAAAGATAGGTATAAATTGTATTTTTCAGAATCTAAAATTAAAGACTTAAAACTAACTATTTTAAAGCATTATTAACGATGAGAACGATTTCGCCTTTCAAGGTTTTACTTTTAGAGAACGCTATCAATTCATCTATAGTTCCTCTTTTGGTCTCTTCGAATTTTTTTGAAATTTCTCTACTCAAGCTCGCTTTTGTTTCCTCACCAAAGAATTCTTTTATTTGCTCCAAAGTTGTATTGATTTTGTGAGGACTTTCGTACAAAACAATAGTTTTCTTCTCTTCTGCAAGTTGCTTTAACTTGGTTTGTCTCCCTTTTTTGGGTGGTAAAAAGCCTGCAAATAGAAACTCATTATTAGGCAATCCAGAGACTACCAAAGCTGGTATTAATGCTGTTGCACCAGGTAAGCAAATCATTTCTATCTGATGATCTGATCCAGCTTTTGCTAGTAAATATCCCGGATCAGAAATTCCTGGCGTACCTGCATCTGTGATAATAGCAACGCTTTGGCCACTTTGCAAATCTTGTATGACTTTTTCAGTCATCTGATGCTCGTTATGGAGATGATAAGACTTCAATGGTTTTGAAATCTCGTAATGCTTTAATAGCACGCCCGAAGTCCTCGTATCTTCGCACAATATATAATCTACCTCTTTTAAGACTTTAATCGCCCTGAAAGTCATATCTTCTAAGTTACCAACGGGTGTGGGAACGAAATATAGGATTCCACTCAAAATTATAAAAATTTATTTTCTACTAATATCCATAATCTCTGCGCGTATTCATCTGCTTTCCCCCAATCTTTGGCGTAATACAAATCGCTCAGATACTCTTTTGCCTCTTCTATGTTTTTACAATTATTCAACTCGAATACTGCGTAATTTAGTTCAGATTGGCTGCCTCCAAACAGCATTTTTGTAAATGCCATCCTATCATTAAGGTCTAATCTAAATTCTTTTTTAGTTTTTACAGGTTCAGCGCCATCTGATCCTTTGGAAAGCGCAGGGCTTTCGTGTACAGATTCTATTGTTGGAGGTTGGTGATTGTCATCTGCCTTACCATATTCTTCTTCTGAAGGTGTGGAATTAGGTTTTAGACCTTTTATATTGGCTAATTTTATTCTTCTTTCTTCCTGAGAATCTTCAGAATCATCAGAATAATGAGTTTCTGCAAGAATTTCAGAAACTACCTCCACACATTCTTCTTCTGCCACATTTTCAGTACCTTCTTCTGCCACATTTTCAGTACCATGAGACATTGCCCAAAATTCTTCAGATGTCATCTCTTTCTGTGGTTCTGTATCCTTTTTTATTTCAGATAAAATACTATCAATAGTAGAATTTTCGGTAACCATTTCATCCTGATGATTATTATAATTCTTAGTATATTCTTCTTCTTCTAACTCCTCTGTAGCTTCAGGGAGTGTTTCAGATTTAAAATTATTATCATCAATAGAGGTATTTCCAGGTTCCGAATTCGTCAAACCATCCTCATCTTTTGTTGATAGTTTTTTTTCTTCAAAAACTACATTATCCAATTGCTGGATTTCTATCGGATTTGCTAAAATTTCTTCCTCAATTACTTCTTCTTCTGGCTCAGAATTATTTAAGATTCTATCTTCGTCCACAAAACTTAAAAGGTCATGTTTTTCTTCAGAAAATTCTTCATTATGACCAATTTCATTTAGCTCATTATTAAAAATTGCCTCCTCTTCTAGGTCAAAACTTGTAATATGATTACATATTTCGTCTATTTCGTTCAGCTGATTATTGAAAATAGCTTCTTCTTCTTCTACTTCTGTTGAAAAATCTTGAGAAACAAAACTAGTAACCTGATTAGAGAAATTTATTTTTTGATCTGATAATATTAAATCATCATTAGAGTAATAGTGTATCTTATCATTTAAAATCTGTAAGAAAGAAACCCTCTCAGCAAGCTCATTAATAAGGTTTTGCTTAGAAATTAATTCGTCAACTGTGTTTATTTTTTCAAGAATTTTAATCATATTCTTGGATTCAAAAAAAACCTTTTCGTTTAAATCTTGGATGTTTTGCATAGAATAATCTTATTAAAATTGCTTACTTTTGATGTTAAAATATTACGGCTAAAATAACAAATGTTTTTAGAAAATACAATTAATCATTCCAAACAAAGTGGATGGATGGAAGTAATTTGCGGCTCTATGTTTTCTGGTAAGACAGAAGAGCTTATAAGGAGACTTCGCAGAGCAGAGATGGCAGGGCAAAATGTGGAAATTTTCAAACCCAAAACAGATACAAGATATTCTGATGAAGATGTAGTATCTCATAACAAAAATAAGATAAGAAGTACAGCAGTAGAGACTACAGATGAAATAATTTTATTAGGATCTAATTGTGATGTAATAGGGATTGACGAAGCTCAATTTTTCGACGAAAGTATTGTAGAGGTAGCCAATCAGCTAGCGAATAATGGCGTGCGTGTAGTTATTGCAGGTTTGGATATGGATTTTCTTGGAAGACCATTCGGACCGATGCCCAATTTGATGGCTACCGCAGAATATGTCACAAAAGTGCATGCAATTTGCAAGAGAACTGGTAATCTAGCTAATTATTCTATGAGAATATCTGAAGGAAATAACTTGGTAGAATTGGGAGAAACCGATATTTACGAAGCAGTGAGCAGAAGAGTTTTTATTGAAGAAGTACTATCTAAGGTAAATAAATAGAAAGTAAATTATTCCATATCTCTCTTTTTAGCAATTAGAAAACTAAAAATCATCCATTCCCGAAAATCTTAGATTTTCGGGAATAATTAAAATAAATTGATATATAAATAGTATTGTTACCTATCTTTATTAAAAGATAAAGTACCAATCTTGTATATAAGAAAAGGCACCGATGAATTATACAATCAAACAAATTGCCACAATTACCAATTGCCAAATCATTGGCGATGAAAATACCAATATCAAGAATATCGCTTTTGATAGCAGAATCATCTATTCTACCAAAAATACTGCTTTTATAGCCATCAATACACCAAAAAATAATGGCGAAAAATATATAGAGTCTGCAATAGGAAAAGGCATAAATATCATCATATCTGAACATTATTATCCGGAATTTAAAAATATAAACTGGATCATTGTAGATAATTCTATTGAGTTTTTACAAAAATTAGCTCATTTTCATTTTTCTAATTCTAAGATTAAATCTATAGGAATAACAGGAAGTAATGGTAAAACAATTCTTAAAGAATGGCTCTATCAATGTTTGTGGAATGAATTGCCCATCGTAAAAAGCCCTAAGAGTTTCAATTCTCAGATTGGTCTTCCGCTGTCTTTGTTACAAATAAAAGATGCTCATCAATTGGGTATTTTCGAAGTCGGAATTTCTCAGCCTCATGAGATGGAAAAATTGGAAAATATCTTCCAACCATCCATCGGATTGCTTACTCATATTGGGACAGCACACGCTGCTAATTTTTCCTCAGAAGAACAATTGATCGATGAAAAATTGCTTCTTTTTAGAAATTCGGAAATCGTTATTTTCAATGGAGACAATTCTTTAGTTTCAAAAAAAATAAAAGAAATATACGTCAACAAAAAGCTAATTTCTTATGGTTTTAAAAATCATAATGACGTTTTTATAAAAAGTGATATTTCAAAAAAAGAAGACATCATCGTAAGTTATTTTGACGAAGATATAAAATTTCCTGCGCAACAAAGAGACGAAGCTACATTAACAAATGTGATGGCTCTTATTACAGTTCTTAAACAATTATCTATCAGCAATGAGAAAATAGTAGAAAAGATAAATGCTTTAAAGGCAGTAGAAATGCGACTAGAAGCTGTGGAAGCAGTGCGAAATAATATCGTAATTAATGATTCATTCAACCTCGATCTGGATTCTCTGAAAACTGCTTTTCAATTTTTAAAAGAATACAATAAGCCTAAAAAATCTTTGGTACTTACCGATATTTTGGGAGTGAATTCTAATTTTCAAGAGTTGTACGAAGAAGTTTCCGATCTTGTAAATGAACAAAATTTCGATTCTGTTTTTCTAATTGGTGATACTATTACACAATTTTCTAATTTGTTTAAATCTAAAAATTTCACTTTTTCTAATACTGAAGAGTTGATTATAAGCAAGCGATTAACAGATATTGAAAATCAAATTATATTACTAAAAGGAGCTAGAAAATTTGAAATTGATCAACTGAAAGAACTTTTAGAACTTAGAAAACATGATACTATTTTAGAGGTAAACCTCAATGCAATTCTTCATAACATCAATTTTCACAAATCCTTATTGAAGCCTTCTACCAAAATGATGGCTATGGTGAAAGCCAATTCTTATGGTTTGGGAAGCTATGAAATATCAGAATTTTTACAACATCACCATATCGATTATCTTGGTGTTGCTGTAGCTGATGAAGGTGTAGAGTTGAGAAAAAAAGGAATCACAACTCCCATTATCGTGATGAATCCGGAGCAACATAGCTACGATTCTATTATACAATATAATCTAGAACCTGAAATCTATAGTTTCAGAGTTTTAGAAATGTTTTATGAAGCGGTACAAAAATCGGGTTATGAAGATCAATTTCCCATTCATATAAAACTGGAAACTGGGATGCATCGTCTGGGTTTCAAACAAAATGAACTGAAAGAATTATCAGATAATATTAGATCAAAAAATGTTAAAGTAAAAAGCATTTTCAGTCATCTTTCTTCTTCGGATGTTCCCTCGGAAAAAGAATTCACGTTGAAACAGCTTCATACCTTTAAAGAAAATTCAGATTTTTTAATCGATAATTTGGGCTATCAACCGATTAGGCATATCTTAAATTCTGCAGGAATCACTAGTTTCACCGATCATCAATATGAAATGGTAAGAATAGGAATTGGTATGCTTGGAGAATCTGCTTATCCTGAAATACAAAAAAAACTGAGACCTTGCGTAAGTTTTAAAACCGTAATATCCCAAATATCAGAAGTACAAATTGGAGAATCTGTAGGATACTCTAGAAAATATAAAACTAATCACACAACCAAAATAGCTACGATACCTGTAGGCTACGCAGATGGAATTCCTAGATTGATAGGAAACGAAATAGGTAATGTGGGCATCAATAAAAAATTGGCACCCATCGTTGGTAATATATGTATGGATATGATGATGATTAATGTAGATGGAATTCCGTATGTAAATGAAGGCGATACAGTAACAATCTTTAATACCAAACCAAGTCTTCGAGACTTTGCTGGCTATTGCAAAACCATTACCTATGAAGTGCTAACTTCTATCTCACCTCGGGTAAAACGGATCTATATAAAAGACTAAAATATGAAAAAACTCCTTCTACTATTATTCATTTTCCAACTTGCTTTGATGCAGTCTCAGATCAAAAAAGATTTGGTAATTCCCAAAAATCCAAAGATTGGGCTTTCACTTGCAGGTGGCGGCGCCAAGGGTTTTGCACACATTGGAGTTTTGAAAATTTTAGATTCATTAGGAGTAAAAGTAGATTACGTCGCGGGTACCAGTATGGGTTCTATTGTCGGTGGATTATATGCTGCTGGATATACCGGAAAAGACATTGAAAAAATAGTGATGGATACAGATTTCATCTCCCTCATTACAGACCCGAAATCTCGTACAGAAAGTACTTTTTTTAATAAATCGGTAGACAAGTACCTCATGTCTATCCCCATTAAAAATAAAAAAATTACACTGCCTTCTTCCATCAGTACAGGACAAAAAAATGTGTATTTACTAAAAGAGCTTTTTAAAAATGTTTCTACCATTGACGATTTTTCTAAGCTTCCTATCCCCTTTATGTGTGTTGCTACCAATTTAGAAAGTGGAACTATGCAGATTTTCGAGAAAGGAGATTTGGTACAATCTATTATGGCAAGTTCCGCATTTCCTTCACTAATGGATCCTGTAAAAATCGGAGATAGCATTTATATTGATGGTGCAATGACGGTTAATTATCCATCAAAACCACTTAAAGATAAAGGTATCGATATCGTAATTGGTGTGGATCTTAATCAGGACTTATCCAAGAGAGAAGATCTTACCAATATTATCTCTATTCTCAATCAGGTGATCGATTTCGGAATTCAAAAAGACACCAAGCGCCAATATAGATATACCGATATCAATATTAAGCCCGATCTAAAAGGAATGTCTGCTACAAGTTACGACGAAAAAAAGAAAATTTTGGATAACGGATTTACAGAAGGTCTAAAGTATACTGAGATATTAGACCAACTACCGAAAAGAGAATTTGATCGTCTTAGGCAAACAGTTAACCCAATATACTCTAACGTCTACAAGATTGATAGTGTCGCGATAGAAGGAGGCAAAATATATGGTAAAAATTATGTTTTAGGAAAGATGGGAATCCGACTACCCTCCATGCAAACTTACGGAAGCATTAACAAAGGAATCGATAAATTGGTAGCTACTAACAACTACAAGTTCATCAATTATGATATCATTACAGAGAATAATATCAACTATTTAAAACTTTATGTAACCGAAGATGAAGCTAGACATTTCTTAAAGTTCGGATTGCATTATGATGAAGTTTTTAAAACAGGCTTACTTCTCAATTATTCAGCAAAAAGATTATTAGTAAAAAACTCTAATCTCTCTTTAGATGTTGTTGTAGGAGATAAACCGAGATATTATCTTAATTATTTTATCGATAATGGATATATTCCAGGATTTGGTATTTACTCCTCTGGGATGAGCTTTGATCTAAAAAACAATGATAACGTAGTTTCCGACCAATGGGATTGGCTACGAAATGAGATGTATATTCAATCTATTTGGAGAGACAAATTTGCAATAGGAGCCGGTCTTAGTCATGATTATTTTCAGGCTGAACTTAATGGCAGCAACCAACGTACCAGTAGATTTCTGAACCCTTATATTTTTCTTAAAAGCGACACGCAAAATGACAAAGATTTCCCAAGGAAAGGGTTTTATCTTAATGCGGAAGGAAAAGTGATCGATCTTTTGAAGACAGAAATCCCAAAAAGAGTGATCCAAGTAAAAGCAGATATCAGAGTCAATGTTCCAATATCCAAGCAATTTACCTATCATCTTAATCTATATGGTGGCATTACCATTGGAGACGAAATTCCCAATTTTTATCAATATAGATTAGGTGGAATCTTCCAGCAAAACATTATTAACTTTAAATCCTTCAATGGATATTATTTCGGACAATTGGATACCAACAACGTTATTTTAATATCTAATGATATACAATTTAGGTTCAACAAAAACTTTTTCCTAAGCGGTAATTTCTCATTTGCTAATCTCTCAGATGACCTTACATTCGAAGATGCAGTGAAGGTTAATTATAGCGCTTTTGGTTTAATGGCTGGATACAAATCTCCATTCGGACAGATCAAATTCAACTTTAGCCACTCACTCAACAATAATCAAAAAGGCATATTCAGTGTTATTCTAGGACACTGGTTTTAAAACGATGATACACTTCTTTTACGAAAACTTACCCGAGACGGTAGACACAGATTACAAAAAATGGCTGGAAGATATTATACTTTCAGAAGGAAAAAAAATAGGCGAAATCAACTACATCTTTTGTGATGACGAGTATTTGCTCAAGATCAATCAAGATCATTTGCAACACGATTACTATACAGACATTATCACTTTCGATTCTGTAAAAGGCAAAACAATAAACGGAGAGATTTTTGTATCTTTGCAACGCGTTTCAGACAATGCTTCTTTTTTATCAAAATCATTTGAAGAAGAACAAAAACGAGTTCTCGCTCATGGCATTCTTCACCTCTGTGGTTATAAAGATAAATCCGAAGAAGACGAGAAAGAAATGCGAAGCAAAGAAGATTTCTATATCGCAAAGCACAACAAAGGATAACCTCTGTGCTTTGTATTATAAGGAGCTAATCCCGCTTTTCGCCCTCGCTATTTTTCTTTTTACACAAAGAAAAACGAGCTCAAACAAGGCTACAATCGGGGCTAGATAATTCAACAAACAACCTCTTAGATTGATTTTTATTATAATGTTTCACGTGAAACATTTGTAAATTTTCAACTATTTTAAAGCTAAAAAGATCAGATAAAAATGATTTCAGAAACATATGATGTAATTGTAGTTGGTGCAGGCCACGCAGGTTGCGAAGCTGCTGCCGCTGCTGCCAACTTAGGGTCGAGAACTCTATTGGTAACAATGAATATGCAGACCATCGGACAGATGAGTTGCAACCCAGCAATGGGCGGAATTGCAAAAGGACAAATTGTAAGAGAGATCGATGCAATGGGTGGATACTCGGGTATCGTTGCCGACAAATCTGCAATACAATTTAAAATGCTTAACCTTTCAAAAGGTCCAGCAATGTGGTCGCCAAGAACGCAAAATGACAGAATGCTTTTTGCAGAAGAATGGAGATACGCACTAGAAAATACTCCCAACTTAGACTTCTTCCAAGATATGGTAAAGTCGCTTATTATAGAAAATAATAAAGCAGTTGGTGTAGTTACTTCTCTTGGAATTCAAATAAGATCAAACTCCGTTGTTCTTACAAACGGAACTTTCCTGAACGGATTAATTCACGTTGGCGACAAACAATTGGGTGGAGGAAGAATGGGAGAACCTAGAGCTTTTGGAATTACAGAACAATTGGTTTCTCTAGGATTCGAAGCGGGAAGAATGAAAACCGGAACTCCTCCACGAGTAGACGGAAGAAGTTTAGACTACACAAAAATGGAAGAACAAAAAGGTGACGAGAGTCCTCAAAAATTTAGTTATCTTGATACTCCAAAATTAACGAAACAACTAAGCTGTCATATTGTATATACGAACGAAAATGTACACGATATTTTACGCGAAGGTTTCGATAGAAGTCCAATGTTCAACGGAACAATTCAAAGTTTAGGACCTAGATATTGTCCGAGTATAGAAGACAAAATAAATCGGTTCGCAGAAAGAAACAGACACCAACTTTTTGTAGAACCAGAAGGATGGAAAACTTGTGAAATCTATGTTAACGGATTTAGTTCTTCTCTACCAGAAGATGTACAAATAAAAGCAATGAAGGAAATTCCAGGATTCGAAAATGTAAAGGTTTTCCGTCCAGGTTATGCCATCGAGTACGATTATTTTCCACCTACACAATTGAAGCATACTTTGGAAACAAAGCTGATCGACAATTTATATTTTGCAGGCCAAATCAATGGAACTACTGGATATGAAGAAGCGGCTGGACAAGGACTCATCGCAGGTATCAATGCACATAACAAAGTACACGAAAAAGATGATTTCATCTTGAATAGAGATGAAGCTTATATCGGAGTTCTTATTGATGACCTTATTACAAAAGGTACAGAAGAACCCTACAGAATGTTTACTTCTAGAGCAGAATACAGATTGCTATTAAGACAAGATAATGCAGATATTAGATTAACAGAAAAATCTTACAATATCGGTTTGGCAAAAGAAGAGAGATTAAAAAATGTACACGAAAAAGTTGCGAATAGCCAAGAGCTTGAGGCCTACTTGCGTGATACTTCATTGAAGCCAAAAGTGATCAATCCAATACTAGAAAGTATGGAAAGTAATCCGGTGGATCAAGCTTATAGAGCATCTCAAATTCTCACGCGTCCCAATATCACTTTAGAGAAATTAGAAGCTATAGACTTCATCAAAGAAAAACTTACAGAATACAATGAAGAAGTAAGAGAACAAGCTGAAGTAAATATCAAATACAAAGGATATATTGATAAAGAAAAAGAAAATGTAGCAAAACTTAACAGATTGGAAAATGTGAAGATTCCAGACGAATTTGATTTTACTGCAATTACAAGTTTGTCTTCTGAAGCGAAACAAAAAATGACAAAAGTGAAGCCTAAAACTCTAGCACAAGCTGGAAGAATAAGCGGAGTTTCTCCTGCTGACATTAATGTATTAATGGTATATTTGGGAAGATAATAACGAATAATGTTTCACGTGAAACATTTTATTAAGAACAATGTAAAAATTCAAAACTTTTTCATTGTTCTTTTTATTTATAATAATTATACACCATGAAAATTAAAGATCATTTTCTATCACAAGAAATTTTCGAAATAATAGAAACAGATACAAAAGGAGTTTACAAAACCTCCCCTACCCCACCCAATATTTCTAAGTATTATGAAAGCGAAGATTATATTTCTCATCACCAAGATACAGGAAGTTTGAAAGAAAAATTGTACAAATTTCTTCAATCATTCAATCTTGGATACAAAAAAAATATTTTAATTGATAGAATAAAAAAAGGTTCAAAAGTTTTAGATTATGGTTGCGGAGCTGGCGAATTTGTAAAATTTATAGAGAGCGATTTCCATACTTTCGGCTATGAACCCGACAACGATGCAAGAACCGTAGCGCAAAATAAAATTTCTAAAGCAAAAATAATTAATGACCTTGATGCCATAGAAAATAAAAGTTTAGATGCCATTACGCTTTGGCATGTTTTCGAACATATAGAAAATCAAGATGAAATGCTTTCGATTTTTCATACGAAATTGAAGGATGATGGAATCCTTATTATTGCTGTACCCAATCCCACTTCTTATGATGCTAAGCATTATAAAGAATATTGGGCAGCGTATGATGTACCAAGACACTTCTACCATTTTTCAAAAAATGGAATGGAAAATCTCATTTCAAAAAATAAAAATTGGAAATTGAGAAAAATTAAGCCTCTAATTTTAGATGCGTATTATATTTCGTTGCTAAGCGAAAAATATAAAAAATCTCCTCTATTTTGGCTTAAAGCAATTGTTTTTGGAACAATTTCTAACGTAAAGGCATTGTTTTCGAACGAATATTCGAGTTTGATATACGTAATCAAAAAACAATAGATAATCAATTTTTGAGCCATTTCTGACGTCGGGTTTGGAAACAAATTACTTTAAATAAAAATTATTCAGGAATTGGTGAGCGAAATTTCACTCACTTCAAAAGTAAGCCCCTCCCCTACTCTCTAGCTTAGAGTTAAGAAAAAATTAATACAAAGTCAGAATGTAGGATAATGATTCAATATTTTATAAAAGTGGGATTACTTATTTAAAATGAAAAGCCAACTCAGCAGAGTTGGCTTTTATATTTAACACGATTTATATATTAATTATTTATCGCAGCAATACCTGGAAGTTCTAGTCCCTCCAAACTTTCTAGCATGGCTCCACCTCCAGTAGAAACATAACTTACTTTCTCATCATAACCAAATTGTTTTACAAAGGCAACACTGTCACCACCACCAACTAGTGAGAAAGCTCCCAACTTAGTAGCTTCTGCAATACTTTCGCCCAGAGCAATTGTACCCGCAGCAAAATTTGGCATTTCAAAAACTCCTATGGGTCCGTTCCACAGAATTGTTCTAGAATTTAAAAGTACATCATTAAATTGTTCTCTAGATTTTGTACCCGCATCTAATCCCATCCATCCTTCCGGAATTTCATAGATATCTACCACTTTACTTTCAGATTCATTATTGAAACTCTCAGCAATGACAGTGTCCGATGGCAAGTGGACAGAAACTTTATTTTCTTTGGCTTTTGCTAAAATTTCTAATGCCAATGGTAACTTATCATCTTCTACAAGAGAATTCCCTATTTTACCACCAAGTGCTTTAATAAAAGTAAATGCCATTCCTCCTCCAATAATTAAATTATCAATTGCAGGTAGAATATTTTCTATAATAGTAATTTTAGTTGAAACTTTCGATCCACCTAAAATTGCAGTTACGGGTTTTTCACCACTTTTCAAAACCTTATCAATTGCTTTTAGTTCATTAGCCATCAGTAAACCGAAAAATTTAGTTTCATGAAAAAACTCTGCTATTACCGATGTAGAAGCATGTGCTCTGTGAGCTGTGCCAAAGGCATCATTAACATAGGCATCACCCAGCAGAGAAAGCTGTTCTGCAAACTTCTCATCACCATTCTCCTCTTCATTATGAAAACGCAAATTCTCCAATAGCAAGATCTCGCCAGGTTGTAAATTCTTTGAAGCCTCTACTGCAACATCACCTATAGAATCTTCTACAAACTTTATAGGATGTCCCAATACAGCTGAAACTTCATCTACAATGTTCTTCAAAGAAAATTCCTCTTTTACTGCTCCTTTTGGTCTACCAAGATGCGTCATCAAGATTACAGAACCTCCATCTTGTAATATCTTCTCTATAGTAGGCTTTACTGCAGCAATCCTTGTACTATCTGTTACCTTAAGCTCAGCATCCTGCGGAACGTTGAAATCTACTCTTACAAGCACTTTCTTATTCTGGAAATTAAAATCGTTTACTGTTTTCATAATTAACTTGAAATTTTTTGTTTCACAAATGTAAGATTTTAAATTTTTTGATTGGATCAGTATTCCCAAAAGTTTGAAAAATTTCCTAACACTCATTCATCCTATCACTCATCAATTTTTTTTTATAATAAAGAAAATAATGATAGTTGTTGTTGAGTGTTTGTTAGTTTGTGGTTAACTTTTTCGTAAAAACTTGATAACATATAACTAGTGCTTAATTCATATATAATCAACAATGTAATATACTGTAAACCAATTATATGAGTTAGTTATCCACAATTGTTAGTAACTTTTGAGGATTTAAATTGTTAGTTTTATACCTATGGATAATCTATTAATATTGATGTGGATAAAATTTAAAACTAATTGATGGCATTTCAGATGTGGTTTTGCAATAGTCATTATGCTCGAATAATGCAAGAAATAGTTTTCAGAAGTTCTCCAAAGTTTTCCACAGTTATTAACAATTTTGCTAACAATTTGTGAAAAATTGCGTTTTAGGGCTATATTTCAATGATTCTATTGTGGATAACTATGTTAATTATTATGATATCAGGAAGTTGATGAAGAACATTATCCACAAAAAAATTCTGAAAATTGAATAATTTTCCAAAACTTGAACATTCAGTGGTAGAGAATTGAAATCTAGATTTCTCCATTAAGCGATGAAAAATTTATATCAATTGGACTAAATATTTTAAACAAGTATAACGGATTTTAGACCTGGAGGCTACTATGTTATCTATAATGATTATAGCATAAGAAAAATGAATCATTTCATAAACATGAAAATAAGATTCTTTTAAAGAAACTTATTTTAACTAAATAAATAGTTTAAATTTTTAAACGAAATTTTTAGGTATGTTGGTTTATATTTATCATTATTAAAATATTATTATTTGAATCTATTAATTCATCATGTTCTTATTGCTATTTTAGTTACTAATCATGTAGATATATGCGTTGTGTATATTGGATTTATCTTAACTTTGTATCTAGATTTAATAACAATAGAAATAAAGTAATAATGAAAAGAAAGATTGCTATTGCCGGAGATCACGCTGGGTATGAATACAAAGAAATTCTAAAGAAACATCTAGAAGAAAACTTTGAAGTACAAGATTTTGGAACTTTTTCTACAGACAGTGTAGATTATCCAGATTTTGTACATCCTGCTGCAACTTCAGTTGAGAATGGTGAAAACGAATTAGGAATTCTAATCTGTGGAAGCGGAAATGGAGTTCAAATAACCGCTAATAAACACCAAAAAATAAGATGTGCATTGTGTTGGATGCCCGAAATTGCAGAGTTGGCTAGACAGCACAACGATGCGAATATGATTTCTATCCCTGCAAGATTTGTTGCTAAAGAAGTCGCTATAGAAATCGCAAACAAATTTCTTTCTACGGATTTTGAAGGTGGTAGACATCAAACAAGAGTAGATAAAATCGCTTATTGCTAAAGATAAAGGCTTGTAATTCAGTTTGCGAGCCTTATTTATTTTCTATTTCTTATCTTTGTATGATAATATATAAATAATACTCTATTAGTTTCTGCTGCCAACCATTAATTTATTCTAAACATTTATTAATAGGTTTTTCTTCCCTCATCTCCTTTTTTGTATTAAATTTATACGATACTAATACTTCCTTTCTTATAAATTGGAAGCAAAATTGATGAAAATCAATTTAATAATAATTAAAAACAATGAAAAAACGTAAATATATAAGTCAGAAAAATGACTCAAAACTATTGGAAATAGGGAGATTAATTCTCCGTTTTATGAACCAAGATCAAAATAAAGTATACAATTATAAACAAATCTCAGATGGAATAGACCATAAAAATCCTAGACAAAGAGAATTGGTTATACAAGCTCTACACAAGTTATTATCATCACAAAAAATTAAAGAACCTAGCAAAGGAAAATATAATATAAACCTAAATATCGAAGGTACTCTTACTGGTGTTATTGATTTTAACCAAAGTGGAAATGCCTATGTGAAAGTAGAGAACCTGAATGATGATGTCTTTATCCATTCTAAAAATGTAAAAGATGCTTTGCAAGGTGATAAAGTACTTATCGTTACTTACAACTTTAAGGGCAAAAAAATGGAGGGTTCTGTATTAGAAGTTTTAGAAAGAAAAAGAACAGAATTTGTAGGAACATTCCAGCTGATAGAGCAAAAAGAATTTGCATTTGTTGTATGTGACAAAAAATTTATCAACACAGATATTTTTGTCCCTAAAAGCAAATTTAATGATGCAAAAAATGGTGATAAAGTAGTTGTAAAAATGATTGAATGGAAACTTGGAGATAAAAATCCAAGTGGTGAAATCGTGAAAGTATTGGGTGCGCCTGGTGATCACGAAACAGAAATACACTCTATCCTTGCAGAATATGGTTTGCCGTACACTTTCCCAGAAGAAGTGGAAAGAGATGCAGAAAATATAGATAGAAGAATTACCGATGAAGAAGTAGCAAAGCGTAGAGATATGCGTAGTATCTGCACATTCACTATTGATCCAAAAGATGCAAAGGATTTTGATGATGCTTTGTCTATCGAAAAGCTAGACAACGGAAATTGGGAAATTGGAGTGCACATTGCTGACGTTGCGCATTATGTAGTTCCAGGAACAATCTTGGATGATGAAGCATATGAAAGAGCTACTTCTGTATACTTGGTGGATCGTGTGGTACCAATGCTTCCAGAAGTATTAAGTAATGACGTATGTTCTCTAAGACCTCATGAGGATAAATATACATTTTCTGCCGTATTTGAAATGAATGAAAACGCAGAGGTAGTGAACCAATGGTTTGGTAGAACTGTCATCCATTCTGATAGAAGATTTTCTTATGAAGAAGCACAGGAGCGCATAGAAACACAACAAGGAGACCTTACAGAGGAGATTTTAACGTTAGATCGTTTGGCGAAAATAATGCGTGATAAACGTATTAAAAATGGTGCAATCACATTTGATAGAAGCGAAGTAAGATTTAACCTAAATGAGAAAAACGAACCTGTAGGTGTTTATTTTAAAATAAGTAAAGATTCGAATCATTTAATTGAAGAATTCATGCTTTTGGCAAATAAAAAAGTATCTGAATTTGTATCGTTAAATAAAAGAGGAGAAAATAATAACAATACCTTTATATATAGAATACACGACGATCCAGATCCAGCAAAGCTAACTGCTCTTAAGGATTTTGTATCAACATTTGGATACAAGATGGATCTTGGAAACACCAAAAAAGTGGCAGAATCCATCAATAATCTTTTGAAAGATGTGAAAGGAAAAGGCGAAGAAAATATGGTTGAAACATTAGCAATGCGTAGTATGAGCAAAGCGATATATTCTACCAATCCTATTGGACATTACGGTCTAGGTTTCGATTATTATTCTCACTTCACCTCTCCTATTCGTCGATATCCAGATTTATTGGCACACAGGCTATTACAACATTATTTGGATGGTGGAAAATCTACTGATAAAAACGATTTGGAAGAAAAATCTAAGCACTGTAGCGCAAGAGAAAAATTGGCAGCCGATGCAGAAAGAGAATCTATAAAATTCATGCAAGTGAAATTTATGGAGAAACATCTGGGAGAAACATTTACGGGTGTAATTTCGGGTGTGGCAGAATTTGGTTTCTGGGTAGAAATACCAGAAAATGGTGCAGAAGGATTAATAAAACTGAGAGATTTAGTAGACGACTCATATAGCTATGACAAATCTACCCATGCAGTATATGGCTCTAGTACTGGAAACAAATACCAATTGGGAGATCAATTGAAGGTGAAAGTAATCAAAGCAAATCTGATCCAAAAACAGTTGGATTTTAAGATTGTTGACTAATTAAATCATAAATGCTAAATTTGTTTTAAATAAAATGAAAAATTTTTCATTTTTATAAATATATTGAATGTTCGAACTTATATTCTCAGCCATTGGCCTAGGCTTTATGTTAAGCTTGGTTTTTATAGGACCAATATTTTTTCTTCTTATAGAAACAAGCTTCACAAGAGGCCCAAAACATGCTCTAGCATTAGATTTTGGTGTAGTGAGTGCTGATATATTGTGTATTGTAGCAGCTTATTATGCGAGTTCTGATTTGGTAAGCATTATAGATAAACATCCAGGCTTTTATAGAATCACCGCTCTATTTATATTGGTATACGGAATTATAATGATGGTGACTAAAACAAAAATGCATTTATCAGGAGAAGAAAAATTAATTAGTCAAAATTATTTCAAGACCTTTCTAAACGGGTTTTTACTCAACCTTCTTAATGTAGGCGTTATTTTGTTTTGGCTAGTAACAGTCATCGGGGTAAGAAACCAATATCCTGGAGGAGAAAGTCTGATTCTTTATTTGTCGATTGTCATCGGTACGTATCTCTTGATAGACCTTGCTAAAATATTTTTGGCTAAACAATTTCATTATAAGTTGACTCAACATTTAGCTAACAATATCCGAAAAGGCGTAGGTGTTGTGCTGATCCTATTTAGTGTTTTTATATTTCTTCAAAGTTTTAAAATGTTTAATCAATTTGATAAACAATTGGAAGAAGCCGAAAAAAAAGAAGTTAAATTCAATAAAAAGTAGATGAAAAATAAATTTCCAAAGCCTCTTGAAAAAGGAGCTAAAATAGCATTAATTTCACCAGCTGGATCAGTAATTCCGGCTCAATTGGAGAAAGGGATAGAAATCATAAAGAAAAAAGGATATGTGCCAATTTTGGGTGAAAATTTGTACACTCAGTTTTCTAATGGATACAGCTATGCAGGAACTGAGGCGCAAAGAACTCAAGATCTTAATTGGGCTCTTAATGATCCTGAAATCTCTGCAATTTGGGCTTCTAGAGGAGGATACGGTTGTCAACATTTAGTTGAAAATTTAAACTTAAAGGGATTCAAAAAAAATCCGAAATGGTATATTGGTTATTCTGATAATACAGTTATACAAAGCTTTTTATTAAAAAAAGGATTTTCTTCCATCCATGGACAAACCATCAAAACATCTAGTTTTGGAGTTACAAAAGAAAGTTATAACCTGATTTTTGATGTATTAAAGGGTAAAACGCTTCAATATGATATTAAAGCTCATGCTCTTAATAAAAAAGGAAACATTTCTGGAGAATTGATTGGTGGGAACTTGGCGCTTATTTATGCACTTTTAGGAACCAAATACTCATTCGATTTTACGGATAAAATTCTTTTTATAGAAGATATTGGAGAAAATTTCTACGCACTCGATAGAATGATGATGAGTCTAGAATTGGCAGGAGTTTTTACCAAAATTAAAGGCTTAATTGTAGGTGGAATGACTAATATGGCAAATGAAAAGGATAATAAAGAATATGAAGAAAGTTTCGATTCCTTTGCGTATAAAATAATTTCAGACCGTTTGGTTAAGTATAAATTCCCTGTGGTTTTTGGATTTCCAAATGGACATATTTATGATAATAGACCTCTTATTATTGGTGCAATGGTTCAAATGAAAGTGGAAAAAAAAGTTAATATCACATTTTAGATATCCAATCTCATGGCAGATCACAATGATTTTGGAAAGGTAGCAGAAGATCTAGCCGTTGATTTTCTAGAGAAAGCTGGTTATAAAATATTGGTCAGAAATTTTAGATTTCGACATGCCGAATTGGATATTATTGCCCAGAAAGATGAATTGGTGGTTGTTGTAGAAGTAAAAGCAAGAAATTCTGACGTATTTATTTCGCCTCAAGAAGCTGTCACAAAATCCAAAATCAAATTGATTATCCTTGCTACAGATCATTATTTGGCAACATTCAATCCGAATAAAGAAGTGAGATTTGATATTATTTCTGTACAGCCAGACAAGTCAGGAAAGCTTGCAATAGAGCATCTACCCGATGCTTTTGATGCTTATGATGCCAATTAATTTTAGATTTAATTTTAAAATAAAAAAGAGACGCTATTTTCAAGTATTGATATTCTTTTTGGATGTCTTTTGAGAAGTAAAATAGTAAATAAAAAATAAATTACACACTAGATAACGAAGAGAGAGGAAATGTCTCTCTTTTTTTTATCTTTGCAAATTACAAGTTCTTAAATGAAAAACATACGAAATTTTTGCATAATCGCACATATCGACCACGGTAAGAGTACTTTGGCAGACCGTCTTTTGGAATACACCAACACGGTGACCCAAAGAGAATTACAATCTCAGACGTTAGATGATATGGATTTGGAAAAAGAACGTGGGATTACCATAAAATCTCACGCGATCCAAATGGATTATGAATATAAAGGTGAAAAATATATTTTAAATCTTATTGATACTCCCGGACACGTAGATTTTTCTTACGAAGTTTCACGTTCTATCGCAGCTTGTGAAGGGGCACTTCTTATTGTAGATGCGGCCCAGAGTATACAAGCTCAGACTATTAGTAACCTTTATTTGGCTCTAGAGAATGATCTTGAGATTATTCCTATTCTTAATAAGATAGATCTTCCATCTGCTAATCCAGAAGAGGTAACAGATGAGATTATGGGTCTATTAGGATGTAAATACGAAGATGTACTTAGAGTTTCTGGTAAAACAGGAGAAGGTGTGCACGAATTGTTGGAGCATATTGTTAATAAAATTCCGGCTCCAGTAGGAGATCCAGATGCTCCATTACAAGCCCTTATTTTTGATTCTGTTTATAACCCTTTTAGAGGTATCGAAGCCTATTTCAAGGTGGTAAATGGAAGCATTTCTAAAAACGAAAAAATCAAGTTTTTTGCAACTGGTAAAGAATATGGTGCTGATGAAGTAGGTACTTTGAAATTAAAACAAGTGCCAAAGAAAACAATCAAATGTGGAGATGTGGGGTATATTATTTCGGGTATCAAAGATGCTAGAGAAGTAAAAGTGGGTGATACTATTACCTCATTCGTTAATCCCGCAGCAGCGGCTATTGATGGTTTTGAAGAAGTAAAACCAATGGTATTTGCTGGGATCTACCCTATCGAATCTGAAGATTTCGAAGAACTAAGATTCTCTCTAGAAAAATTAAGATTAAATGATGCCTCATTGGTGTTCGAACCAGAAAGTTCTGCAGCATTAGGTTTTGGTTTCCGTTGTGGATTCTTAGGGATGTTACACATGGAGATTGTACAAGAACGTCTAGACAGAGAGTTCAATATGGACGTTATCACTACAGTTCCCAACGTATCTTACCACGGATACAGCAAAAAGGAACCAGATACGCCTATCCTAATTAATAACCCATCTGAAATGATGGATCCTATTACTTTAGATCGTGTAGAAGAACCTTACATCAAGGCTTCTATCATTACAAAATCAGATTTTGTAGGTCCTGTAATGACCCTTTGTATAGAGAAAAGAGGAGAAATCGTTAACCAAAGTTACCTTACAGCAGATCGTGTAGAGCTTACCTTCAATATGCCTTTGGCAGAAGTTGTTTTTGATTTCTACGATCGTCTAAAGTCTATTTCTAAAGGATATGCTTCATTCGATTATACTCCAATTGGGATGCGTTCTTCTAAGTTGGTGAAGATGGATATCCTGATCAATGGAGATATGGTAGATGCATTATCATCTCTTATTCACGATTCTAATGCGTATTATATCGGTAAAAGAATGTGTGAAAAGCTAAGAGAACTTATTCCTAGACAACAGTTTGATATCGCTGTACAAGCAGCTCTTGGTGCAAAAGTAATTGCGAGAGAAACCATAAAAGCTTTGAGAAAAGATGTTACTGCAAAATGTTATGGTGGTGATATTTCTAGAAAGCGTAAGTTGCTAGAAAAGCAAAAAGAAGGAAAGAAAAAGATGAAACAAATTGGTCGTGTAGAAGTTCCACAATCGGCGTTTATGGCGGTTCTGAAACTGAATGATTAATGTTTATATACAAGCCCGATAGTTTACGCTATCGGGTTTTTTTATTTCATTTGGGCAGCTTTTCCGCCTTCCGCTCCCGCTTTTTTTGTTGTAAGCTTTGGCTCCGCTCAGATTCCAACAAAAAAGAGCTCCGCTCAAGTCGGGCTGCAATAAAATTCCAGCTTTCAGTAGATTTTTTGATATGTAGACTTATTTATCCAATTCAAAAATATTTCTTTGGTTTTTAATTATAGATTTATCGTACTTCATAGTAAACTCTTTTGTAGAAGAATTTCCCGTCCATATCTTAAATTTTCCTTCCTCCTTTCCCTTAAGGTAATTAATAGCAAAAATCATAATTTCATTAGGCTCAAATTCCCAATAAAAATATTTTTCCCAACCTACCATACATCCACCTTGTGAATTTTCATTCCAAATCATTTGCCACTTCTTTTTATCATTGAGAACGATTAATGGAAGATTTTTAAACTCAGATAATATCAGTTTTTTGCCCGATATATTTTTAATAAATACAGGAAAAGACTTATATTTTTTTTAGAGATTCGGTTTCGTTATTATATGCATATTTTGGGATGCTATCTCTAGATTTTACAATAATCTGAATATTTTTTTCAGATAAAGAATCAAACATGACAGGCTTGTTGCTGTACTTCATTTTATAAAATTCCTCATGGAAATAACCTTTAACTTTGGTATATTTTGCCAAACCTAATGTATCTATTGGATAACCAGGCGGTGGTGGTGGCACAGGAATCATAGATTGGTAATATTTTACATCGATATTATTTTTAGGTTTTCCTATATAAATTATTCCACTCCCACTTTCGTATATTCCTTCATTGAAATTTTGTAAACTCAATTTCTCATCCTTCGGAAAATTCAATACAATATCGTCTGCAAAGGATTTATTCTCCTTGCAACTCGTTATTAGAATAATTAAAATCCATAAAACTCTATTCATTGTATTTGTTTTATATAAAATTACTCCAAATTTCTTTATAAATTTGCGTACTGATAACGCAAAAATAAAATGCAAGACATTAAAGTAGCCGTAGACGCTGTGGTATTTGGATATTTTGACAAAAAAGATTTACAAATACTTCTTATAAAAAGAAAAATAGATCCTTACAAAGGCGGTTGGGCATTGCCTGGAGGCTTGGTTTTGGAAGATGAAAACCTAGATGATGCCGTAAAAAGAGAATTGCAAGAAGAAGCAGGCATAAAACCCGACTTTCTAGAGCAACTCTACACATTTGGTAATGTTGGGCGAGATCCTCGAAATAGAGTGGTTTCTGTCGCTTATTTGGGGCTTGTAAACCCATCTTACCATCAGTTGTTTGCAGATTCGGATGCAGAAGATGCACAATGGTTTGATATCAACGCCCTCCCTACTCTAGCCTTCGATCATCAAGAGATTATTGATAGAGCACTAGAAAGACTTCGATCTAAGTTACAATATCAGCCAATTGGCTTTAATCTTCTAAGAGAAGAATTCCCTTTTTCCGATCTAGAAAGATTGTATTCTACAATCTTGGGTAAAGAGATTGACCGAAGAAATTTTAGAAAAAAAATACTAAGTTTCGAACTGCTTACTCCTACTCTATTACAAAAAAAAGAAGGCAGTGGAAGACCTGCAAAACTCTTTACTTTCAACAAAAATAAGTACCAACAGCTAGAAAAAGATGGCTTTTATTTTGAAATAAAATAGATTCATTTTTCATTAACTAAATAAATAGGTTTTAGTATCTATTCGCAAAACTATTTATTTAGTTTTTGTAGAGTATGTTCTATAACTAAAAATTTCTATTTAGAAGTTTCTTCATTTCTTCTATCATTTCTCTATTTCTTATCTCGATTCTTTATACATCAATGGATGTAAAGTTTGCAATTTCCTCCTTTTCAATTTTTCTATTTGTTCAACTGGTAAAAATAAATTTAATACATTTAAAATCAAATAGTTATATTTAAATGCGTAAATTTTACGCAAATTAATTTGGTGAATAAATTAATCTTTTTATACATTTGTGTAACAAAAACGCAAATATGAAATATAATTTAAAAACCACCATTCAAAGTTTTCAAAAAAAAGAAAAACTTAAATTCTTATTCTTTTGGGGAGACACTACTAGTTCAGCTATTTCGAAGTCCTGTTTTAGTCAGTGGTATCCATGCGAGTTTGAAGAAAATTCTCAAAAATATTTTTCAGCAGAACAATATATGATGGCTAGTAAAGCTGCATTATTCAATGATGATAAAGCTTTAAAAGAAATCTTAGATACCAAAGATCCCAAGAAAGCAAAAGCATTGGGAAGATTGGTAAAAAATTTCAATGCAGAGAATTGGGATCAGCATAAATATGAAATTGTAGTACAAGCCAATTATTTAAAATTTTCTCAAAACGAAGAATTCAAAAACTTTCTTTGCTCTACCAATCAAAAAATTCTTGTGGAAGCAAGTCCTAACGACAAAATTTGGGGAATAGGAATGCTAGAAAGTAATCCAAAATCCGAAAATCCTTTACTTTGGAACGGCGAAAATCTCCTTGGTTTTGCCCTGATGGAAGTAAGAGATAGCCTACAATAAAACATCATTCACCAAAAAATAACAAAAGTATGAATGCCGATTTAAAACCAAGATTTATAGAGTCGCTGAAAAGAAATAACGAGCAGATAAGAGAGGATAGGGCAGTAGCAATTGGGGAAGATTCTCAACTGATCTACAGAAGAAGGGTAGAAGATATCGCTCTAAAAATTAAAAAGATTGAACGCGAGCAAGAAGGTCTTATCGATGTAAGCCCTTTGGATAAAAACAGTTTAACATTTGCCGATTTTCAGCCAGAACAGTTTGTAGAAAAAGATTTGGAACTCTCATTAATACTCCGAAATCTCAACATACAATTGGAAATTGCAGAAAAAAGATTTGAATATTTATTTGGAAAAAAATTATAGTTATGGGAAGTACAAGATATGATATAAACGCTCGCGAAGACAGAGCAATAAGAGTAGGATACGCATCTAAATCTGCGAACGAAATTTTTACACAAAATGCGGAAAGAAGAGCACACGAGTCTATGAATCCTCACGGAATCACCTTTAGAGAAGCAAGAGATTCTTCCGTTCATCCTCATTCTGTCCCTATTATTTTGGGATTAGATGTTACTGGAAGCATGGGACATATTCCTCACGAACTCATTAAAGAAGATCTTCCAAAATTAATGGGTGGCATTATCCAAAATGGAGTTCCAGATCCTGCTCTTTTATTTTTAGGAATTGGTGATCACGAATGTGATAATTATCCATTGCAAGTTGGACAGTTCGAATCAGGAGATGAGGAGCTCGATATGTGGCTTACCCGAACCTATATAGAATCTGGCGGCGGCGGAAACGCAGGAGAAAGTTATCTTTTGGCTTGGTATTTTGCAGCTTTCCATACCCGCACTGATGCTTATGAAAAAAGAGGACAAAAAGGAATGTTATTTACCATCGGTGACGAACCTTGTCTAAGAACGCTACCTGCTTCAGCGATTAGAGAAATTGTGGGGAACGGACAACAAACTTTTTCTGCGGTAGAACTTTTGGAAGAAGCTAAAAAAAGATACGAAGTATTTCATATCAACGTGGTACATTCAGAACAAGCCGAAAGAGCAGAAGTCGGTTGGAAGGATCTTTTAGGACAAAATTGTTTATCCATTGCTAATCATAAAGAAATTCCAAGCGTTATTCAAAACATCGTTTGTAACCGATTTAAAAATGCCACTACTGGCACACATTCAAATACAACAAATCATAATTTAGATCAATTAAATATGTTATAATCATGAAAACTGCACAAATAATTATAGGTCTGGGTTTCGGTGACGAAGGTAAAGGTATTACCACAGACTTTTTAGCCTCTCAAAATCTAGATTCTATCGTTATTCGGTATTCTGGAGGTCAACAAGCTGCTCATACGGTGTTGATTGACGATAAAAAGCATATTCATTCTAGCTTTTGCAGCGGTGCTTTGCGAGGTTTACCTTCTTATTTTAGTGAGCATTGTACCATTCATCCTTCATTATTATTAAACGAAAAAGAGGAGTTAGAAAAACTGAATGGTAATATCACAATTTATATCCATCCACTAGCGAAAGTGACGACGCCTTTTGATGTAATTTCGAATCGGAAAAACATGAAAAATCTAGAACACGGAACTTGTGGTAAAGGAGTAGGCGCAACTATGAAAAGACACGAAAGTGCTTACAAATTGTTTGCAATCGATCTTATATCTCCCAAAGAAATGCTGCTTGAAAAGTTAAAATCAATAGCCAGTTATTACGGTTTTGAAGCTTCAGAAGAGCTCAATCAGCTTGTCGATCATTTTTTGTACTCGGTAGAAACTTTAGATTGGAAAATTTGCGGTTACGATTATCTGAAAAGCTTTAATCATCTTATTTTCGAAGGCAGCCAAGGTATATTGTTGGATATGGATCATGGCGTTTTTCCGAATGTCACTTTTGCGCATACCACTTCAAAAAATGCACACGAGATTTGTGATTTTCTAGAAATCGAGGATCGAGAAATGTACTACATTACTAGAAATTATGCCACAAGACACGGCAATGGTTGGATGAGCGATGAGCAAGAACTAAAACTCCAAAACAACGAGCACGAAACCTGCGTCTACAACGATTATCAGAAGGAACTGAGATTTGGAAGGTTAGATTATAAATTGCTCAATTATGCTTTAATTTTGGATGGAGCTTATGGAAAATCTAGTCAAAAAAATATCGTCATCACTTGTTTGGATCAGTATTTAGAAAAATTTGAAGTAGAAAAATTAACGATTCAATTCGATGCGCTCTACGGATCTTATTCGCCCTTTTCCAAAGATTTCAAAAAACTATCTTAGGGCAGCAATTTCCGTCTTCCGCTCCCATTCTTTTTTTGTTGGCTGAGCGGAGCCGAAGGCTCCGCTCAGCCAACAAAAAAAGGAATTCCGCTCAAGTCGGGCTGCAGATATTTTAAAATTAAGAAATTAGGTAAATAGAATGAAACCAAAAATACAGATTACAAAAGGTGATAGTACCAAAATAGAAGTTGATGCAATTGTAAACGCAGCCAACTCTTCATTGCTAGGTGGCGGTGGAGTAGACGGTGTCATCCACAAAGTAGGCGGAAAGCAAATTTTGGAAGAATGTATTCTCATTAGAAACCGACAAGGTGGTTGCAAAACCGGAAATGCAGTTTATACAACAGCAGGAAATTTGCCCTCAAAATATATAATTCATACAGTAGGACCAATTTGGAATGGCGATGTGGAAAAATGCACGCAAGCGTTATCTAATTGTTATAAAAATTCATTGGCTTTAGCTGAAAGTTTGGGTGCAAAAAGTATTTCATTTCCCAATATTAGCACAGGCGTTTATAGATTTCCTAAAGAATTGGCTGCCAAAATCGCTTTAGAAATTACGACTCAGTGGGAATCTTCAACGTTAGAAAAAATAATTTTTGTTTGTTTTGATGATGAAAATGAGCAAATTTATCAGAAATTAATCAATCAGAATTCATGAAAAAATTAGTTATACTTAGTGGCGCAGGAATCAGTGCCGAAAGCGGAATAAAAACCTTCAGAGACGGAGATGGTCTTTGGGAAAAACATAGTATTACCGATGTGGCTAGTCCAGAAGGATGGAAAAAAGACAAAACATTGGTTTTAGAATTTTACAACCAAAGACGCCGCCAACTTCATGAAGTTGAACCCAATGAAGCTCATCAATTAATAGCAGAATTGGAAAAATATTTTGATGTTCAAATAATTACTCAAAATGTAGACGATTTGCATGAACGTGCCGGTTCTTCCAAAATTCTTCATTTGCACGGAGAATTGTTCAAATCTTGTTCTTGCAACAATAAAAACCTGATTTACGACCAAAAAGAGGATATCAATATTGGAGATAAAGCTGAAGATGGAGCGCAACTGCGTCCTTTCATTGTTTGGTTTGGGGAAGACGTTCCACTTATGTCAGAAGCAACCCAATTGGCAAAAGAAGCAGATATTTTTTTAGTGATCGGAACTTCTTTGCAAGTTTATCCAGCTGCAGGATTGCTACACGATATAAAAGAAGATTGTTTGTTATTCGTTATCAATCCTAATGAAATAGGTTTTGGATACGGGCAAAAAGCAATTGTAATGAAAGAAACAGCAACCGAAGGTATGAAACTACTTTTTGATAAATTGGTAAATCTTGCGTAATGAAAAACAAGGTAAAGTCTGGAATTTTTGGACTGTGTATTGGTGATGCTTTGGGAGTTCCTGTGGAGTTTAAGAAAAGAGAAAATTTAAAATTATCTCCTGTTACAGGATATTTAGAATATAGGTCTTGGAACCAGCCAAAAGGAACATGGAGTGATGATAGTTCTTTAACACTTTGTTTAGCAGAAGAATTAACGAAGGGATATCATCTAGAAAAAATAGGAGAAAGTTTTGTAAAATGGGTGAAATATGGACATTGGACAGCACATGGAAAACTATTTGATATTGGTGGAACAACAAGACATTCTATCGCAAGATTAATAAAAGGGGAGAGTGCTAAATTTTCTGGAAATATTTTTGAAGAAGATAACGGTAATGGTTCTTTAATGAGGATTTTACCATTAGCTTTTTACCTTAGCAATGAAGAAAATATAGATACTATTTATCAAACGATAAAAGAAGTTTCTAGCATTACTCATGGACATTTTCGTTCTGTATTTGCTTGCCTTATTTATATCATTTTTGCAATTGAATTGTTAAAAGATAAATCCAAAAAAGAAGCTTATTTTAATACTCAAAAAATAGCTTTGGAATATGCTGAAAAACAAGGTTTTAATTTAAAAGAAATTGAGCTTTTCGATAGAATTTTAAAAAATGAAATTTCAGAATATCCAGAAGATGAAATAAAAAGTAGCGGATATGTTCTTCATAGTTTAGAAGCATCTTTTTGGTGTTTTTTAAATTCTGAAAATTATTCTGAAGCTGTTTTAAAAGCTGTTAATTTAGGAGAAGATACCGATACAACAGGAGCAATTACTGGTGGAATTGCAGGGATTTATTATGGTTTTAAAAATATACCTCAAGAATGGATTAATGAATTGGTGAGAAAAAAGGATATTGAAAAACTTTGTGAAAAATTGGAAAAAAAATTAATGTAAAAACACAAACAATGAACGAGATAGAAAAGAAAAAAGTGAGCAAATTTTTAAGCTTAATATTAAGACATCAACCAGAAACCATTCATTTAAATTTAGATGAACATGGTTGGGCAAACGTTGAAGAATTAAGAACTAAATCTTCTAAAAAAAGAATCTATTTTACTTTAAAAGAATTGGAAGAAGTAGTGGAAACCAATGATAAAAAACGTTTTATTTTTAATAAAGATAAAACAAAGATTAGAGCCAACCAAGGTCATTCTATTGATATCGACTTGGCATTAAAACCACAACAACCACCAGAATATTTGTATCATGGAACGGCTGATGTACATGTTGCTTCTATTTTAGAAAAAGGAATTGAAAAAAGAAGTCGTCAACATGTACATTTAAGTCAAGATAAAGAAACAGCAACCAAAGTGGGAAGGCGACACGGAAAACCGATTATTCTAACGATTAGAACTGGAAAAATGCATGAAGATGGAATTCTATTTTACCTTTCTGAAAACGGAGTTTGGCTTACGGATTTCGTAGATCCAAAATATATTTCAAAATAATAACGACGTCTCAAATTTTTGAAACGTCGTTTATGATTTATTTAGGAAGTCCTTTTTTTAAGGCATGATTGGCGATGCTTACCGCTTTTCGCTCTTTCCAATCCATATAGGTATTTTTGAAACGAGCTTTCATAAAGTTATCAAAATTTCTTTGTACCGTAAGATTCCATAGAGAATGCGCTTTTACGCCCCAAGATTTATCCCAAGCCCTTAGCGAGATAGAAAAACTACCATCTAGATATTTCATCCAATGCCACCATCCTGTAGGCATAAATAGAGTATCTCCATGTTCTAGGAAACATTCTATCCCTTCCACACCATCCAAAGCAGGAAATTTTTCTAAATCAGGATTAGAAATGTCAAAATCTTCTAATGCGTAGGTAGCATAAGGAATCTTGTACAAACGATCTTTCCATTTGTAATCGAATAGCAGAATATGCTTTCTCCCATTGAAATGAGTATGGAATATATGGGCAAGATCGATATCATAATGTAAGAAAGTCACCGAGCCTTTACCACCAAAAAACATAGAAGGATATTTGTCTAGAAAACCACCCATTAAATCTTTAGGCGAAATATAATCATCCAACAATTTGTTGGCACTCTTTATAGGATCAAAAAAGAAAATTCTAAGATCAGTAGGTTCTCTTTGAATAAGATCGATATAATCTGCAAACTTCATCTCAGTGGTTGGGGCATTAATAGGCGCAGAGGGATCTGCCTTTGCACTATCGTATAAAGGGACTACCACATCTCCTACTACCTCTTTTACATAATCCATGGTCCATTTCTGATAAGCAGGCCATTTTTTGGCCATATTTTTTATCACTACAGGTATCCTTGGTTTTAGATACTTTTCTAGAAATTCTTCTTTACTAATATCATCTACAATATCTATCGGCTTTAAGATAACACCCATTATTTTAAGTTTTATAATGCAAAATTATTAAATTAAAAATGAGTATTTCCATTTTTAGATTTTTTTAATCTATGATGTTAATTTTTAAATGTAAAGAAAGGGTTATGATTATTATATTAAATCAAATATTGTTATTTTAATATTTGGAAGCACTATTTAACCTACTCCTAAAAAATCATCAGTATCCATTGTAACAAAACTACTTTTTTTATCACTAATTCATCAAATAACAAATTATGAAAATAAAAATCTCCTTATTTTTCCTCCTTTTCTTTTCAATACTTACCATGGCACAAAAAACTGTGTCTGGTAAAGTAACTGATGAAGACGGAATCGCCATACCAAGTGCTAGTGTAACGATAGAAGAGTCTGGTAAAGACGCCATATTAGCGTACGGAATCACCAATTCTAAAGGTGAATATAAAGTTACATTTACAACTTCAGATGCTAATGTAGACCTTAAGGTGAAGGCTTTCAACCAAAAACCACTTACAAAACAAATTTCTAATAGCGACCAAACACTTACTTTTAAGCTACAATCTGAAGCTACAGAAATAAAAGAGGTTCAGCTGAAAACGAAAATGATTACTGCAAAAGGTGATACTATTTCTTATGATCTAAAAGCATTCGATAGTAAAAACGACCGTTCTCTAGCAGATGTAATGAAAAAAATTCCTGGAATTGAAGTCAATACCGATGGGACAATTCTTTACCAAGGTAATGCCATTAATAAATTTTATGTGAATGGTAAAGACCTTATGGAAGGAGGATATGGTACGATAAGCAACTCCTTACCCAAAGATGCCGTACAAAAGATTGAAGTGTTAGAAAATCACCAACCCATAAAAATGCTGAACGGGAAAATACCTTCTGATGCCGCTGCGATCAACATCAAGTTGAAAAATTCTGTTACCATGACGGGTAGAGGAGAAGTAGGAACTGGTTTTGGAGATCCTTGGCTTTGGAATGTAAAATTAACACCAATGTTTTTCGGACAAAAAAGCCAATGGGTGGTTAACTACAAAACCAATAATATGGGAGAGCAAGTAGAAAACGAAGGTAATATTATCGGATTCGGGAGCAGTTGGGAAGGAAGAAGAGGAAATGCTTCGCAAAACAGTTGGCTGAATGTAGAAAATGCCAGCGTACCCAACTTGCCCGTAAAAAGATATCTGATGAACAATGTACATTATCTATCTGCAAACTATCTTACCAATATTGATAGCAAAAAAGAATGGGAACTAAAGGCCAATGCCAATTATACCAACAATTCTATAGAAAGAGAGTCTACAAGTACGATTACAGATATTCAGCAAAAAACTCAATACGGGTACACCTTCCTAAATAACTTTTATACAGATAAAGCAAAAGGCGAATTGATATTTACTAAGAATGCTAAAAAAGGATTCTTTAAAAATACCACCACTTTCTCTCAATTTTGGAACGCAGATCGTGCAATCGCGAATAGATGGGATGCTTCAGGAAATAGAATAGGAAACCAAGCCATAGAATCTCCTACTTCATCATTTCAAAACTCATTGAGTACTATTATTCCTTGGAAGGAAAAAATGGTAAATTTGAAATCTTATATCAATTATCAAGATGATCAGCAAACTTTAGAAATTACTCCTGCCAATTATTTGCAATTGCCTTTTAAAAAACCAAATGATACTGTACTTTCAGTAATAGATTTTGTACCAGGAAGTGTAGCATTGCAGACTTACAGAATGAAAACTTTGGATACTTCACACTCTGCAAACATTAGTTTTTCTACAAAAGGTTGGACGTTTACTCCACAAGTTGGAATAGATTTCTCTACGGACAAACTAGATACGAATTTCAATGGAATGACAGTAGCTGGCTCGCAGCAACCAGATTTTTCTTCTTCTCAGTATGAAAATAGCTTGAAATTTACAGAAATTACACCATCAGCTTCGGTAGGTATTAATTACAAATCGGATGCATGGAATGTTTTTGCCAATTTCCCAATTAATCTGAATAGTATAAAAGCAGAAGATCCAATAAGAGGAGTTTCAAAAACATTAGATAAAACTACATTTACGCCAAATGTATTTGCTCAGTATTCCTTTGCTTCTTTCTTTAAAGCGAGTGTAAATGGTAACTTAAGTAATAATTTTGGTGATATCCAAACAGCTTATGCAGGTTATATCTTATCTGGACCTACAGGTTTCAATGTAATGAACCCTAATAATCCAATTCCACAAACTACATCAAAAAGTCTAAGCGCTAGATTAGAATACAGAAATCCATTGAATAATTTATTCTTCAATGTGGGATATAGAGTTAGTGATTCCAAAAACAATTTATTGGCTTCTAGTTCTGTTAATACTTCAGGATTTAGTGTTATAGAATATATAGAAAGCGAAAACAACAGAACAAATAATACTTATTCTGCTGAGATTGGAAAGTATTTTCCGAAATTCAAAACCAATGCTTCTGTCACTTTTAATAATACAGAATCTCAATCTCAATCTCAAAGAAATAATATTGATATAACAACGAATAACATTGGAAATACATTGGGTTTCAAATTCAATAATACTTATTTCTCTTGGATGAGTCTAGATTTTAATTTTAATAAAACTTGGAACAACCAAAAGAACTCTATTGCAAACAATAAAACTGAAGGATATACGCATAACCTAAGTGCATTCTTCTATCCTGTAGAAAATCATACCATAGGATTTTATTGGGATCAGATAAACTCTAAGTTGCTAGATAATTCTTATAAAAATGGATTTTTTGATGTTTCATACCAATATACTTGGGCTAGTAAAAAAGTAGATTTCGAATTGAAATGGATGAATATTGCTAATAGAACGGTATTCGAAAGAATAAACCTAGGTGACGCTACAATAAATCAAACTACAATGAAACTTCGTCCTAGCCAAGTAATGCTATCAGTGAAATTTAATTTTAAATAGTACAATATAAACCAATCTCTAGCAGGTTAGTTTTTTTATTAAAAAAAATAAAATATAGTGTAACAATATACAGATTATCTACACTAATTGTAAAACAACATCGGATATGAAAAACTTCTTTTCAATTTTTTTTATTGCAATATTTGCCTGTGCCAATGCACAAGAATCTAATGAAACGGCAAATCGTTTTTTCTATGAATTGAATTTTAAGCCTAAAAAAGATTCAACCAAAATAGACAAGGTGATGACTATTTTGGATATTACCAAAACCAAGTCAATATACAGAGATTATACTGTGATAGCGCAAGATTCAATTATAAAAATTGCTGTTGAAGAAATGCAGAAAGCAGGAGTTTATAAAGATTTGTCTAAAACGATAAGAATGCCAAAATTCTCTGAAAAAATAGATAAATTTTACCCTGATATGAAAGTAATGTATGTTGAGAAAGTAGCAAACGGTTTTACTCCTCTAAACATTGGTTACAGCGAAAATTTAAAATTCGATTGGAAAATTTTAAATGATAAAGAAAAAGTAGGATCTTATAACACCCAGAAGGCAACTACAGAGTTTGGTGGAAGAAAATGGACAGCTTGGTTCTCTTCAGATATACCATTTCAAGATGGGCCATATAAATTCAGTGGTTTACCTGGTTTAATTGTAAAAATAGAAGATGAAAATAAAAACTACTCTTGGGTTTTACAAGGAAATAAAAAGGTAAATAACTTTGAAGAATTATCTTACGCAGAAAAAATTTCTGGTGGTTCATCTAAAGTAACGGAAGTTTCTAAAGAAAAATTTAATAACACTTTTAGTGAATTTAAAAAGGATCCTCTAGCGACAGCAAGACCTCACTTAAAACCAGAAATGATGAGTCAAAAAATGCCAGGAAGTGATATGACTATCGGTGAATTGATGAAAAAACAAGAAAAGATGTACAAAGACTTTTACAACTCTAATGATAATCCTATAGAATTAGAGAAAAAAGTAACGGTTGGACAACTTGAAAAAGTAGGTAAAGAGAAAGAAAAAAAGTAAGAACATCATATTAACTATTTTATATTGAATGAGCCCAAATGTACTATTGCATTTGGGCTTGTTATTTCCTATTAGTTAGTTATTTAGATTTAATTTAAATAGCGTATCTTTGCAGTCACAAAAATTATAGGTATTGACAAATAACCATTTATATAAGCTAAGTAATTTTCCTAAAAATAAATTGGGTAAAATTTTGGGGTATAAAGATGATCATCTAGAAATGCCCAACAAAATCATAGAGATGGGACTCTTGCCAGATACAATTTTCAAAATTTTATACCAAGCACCTTTCAATGGTCCTTTGTATATAGAATTTGGGCAAGAAAAGAGCCGTATAGCACTTCGTAAAGAAGAAGGAGAATATATTATTGTAGAAGATTTGGAGTAATGCAGGAAAACAACAAAAAACAAGTACTTTTAGTAGGGAATCCCAATGTAGGTAAATCAACCGTTTTTAATGGTTTGTGTAACAAAAAGCAGAAAACAGGTAACTATGCGGGTGTTACCGTATCTAGTCATTCTGGTAATTACACTTACAAAAATCAAGAAGTAGAGGTAGTAGATCTTCCTGGATCCTACAGTATTTACCCCAATTCGGAAGATGAAGCTATTTTTTCTGAATTTCTTTTGAAAGAAAAATACAATTTTGCTGGAGTAATCTATATCTTAGAAGCCCTAAGTCTGAAAAGAGGACTTTTGTTGTTTCAGCAAATTCAGGATTTAGGAATTCCCATGATTTTGGTAGTGAACCAAATAGATCAGGCACATCGTAGAGGAATTTCTATTGATTTGGAAAAACTCTCCAATGGATTAGGCATCAATATTATTCAAACTAATGCCAAACAGCAAATAGGAATTGATGATATAAAAGAAGCCATATATATCGATAATTTCACAAAAAAAGAAAAGTCTTCATTTGAAATTCCTACCGAATATCAATCTACGGTAGAGCAGTTATTAGATGAAAAGAAATCAGGAAATTTGTATAAAGCATGGATGCAATTATCTTATGGATCTCAAATTGATACCGCAAATTCTAATAAAAGTATTGTACCCAAGAGACTACAAGTACAAGAAACGGTAAGGAGATACAAAAAAATAGATGAAATACTCTTCGATGTCATCACCAAAAAAGCACAATTCAAAGAGCTTTTAACAGAAAAATTAGATAAAATTCTAGTGCATCAATTTTGGGGTTATATTATCTTTATCGTTATTTTATTAGCTATATTTAATAGTGTATTCTTTTTGGCAGAATATCCAATGAATCTGATAGACGGTTTTTTCGGATGGATGTCAGAAATTTCAGCAACTCATTTGCCTGAAGGTCCAATAAATTCGTTAATATCCGATGGAATTATTCCTGGATTGGGGGGGATTATTATTTTTGCACCACAGATTGGTATTTTGCTTTATTTTCTATATCTATTAGAAGATTCGGGATATATGTCTAGAGTTGTTTTTTTGATGGATCGTTTTTTGCGACCTTTTGGATTAAATGGTAAAAGTATCGTTCCGCTGGTATCAGGTACAGCATGTGCCATACCTGCTGTTATTTCTACAAGAAATATAGAAAATCTGAAGGAAAGACTGCTAACCATTTTGGTAACTCCTTTTATGACATGTGCTGCAAGACTTCCCGTATATAGTATTATCATTGGGCTTATTATTTCAGATGGTGCATTTTTAGGTATTCAGTACAAAGCATTAGTACTTTTGGGGATGTATTTACTAGGTTTTTTCGTAGCTTTATTATCTGCTGCGATTCTTAAAAAGTTTATCAAAAGTGACGATAAGACCTATTTGGTAATGGATTTGCCTACTTACAAAAAACCTCTTTTTTATTATGATTTTAAAATGGTTTTGGGTAAAGTTTGGGACTTTATTACAGGAGCAGGAAAAATTATATTTATTGTTAGTATTCTCATTTGGTTCCTAAGTTATTTCGGTCCAAGCCAAAAGCAAGATGAGGTAGTAGCTGCAGATGTGCATCTAGATCATTCTTATTTGGCAAAGATGGGGAAAGTAATAGAACCAGTGATAGAACCTTTAGGCTACGACTGGAAAATGGGAGTAGGAATTCTTACCAGCTTTGTAGCTAGAGAAGTATTTGTAGGTACAATGTCTACCTTATATAGCTTAGATGATGATGCTCCAGAAGGTAAAGTAATAGATAAAATGCGACATGATATAAAACCTAACGGCGACAAAGTTTTTAGTTTCGCTACGGGGATATCCGTACTTTTATTCTATGCATTCGCAATGCAATGTATTTCTACCATTGCTGTAGTTTATAAAGAAACTAAAAGTTGGAAATGGACCGGCTTTCAGGTAGTGATGATGACAGGATTGGCCTACTTTGTGTCATTGATTGTTTATCAAATTTTAAAATAAGATGGAAACTTCATTATTATTTCAATACATCATTGTTTTTCTAGCAGTCGCATTTGCTATCTATTCATTATACAGAACAATTATAAAGAATTTTAGACCTAAAAAATTTAGTTCAAAAAGATCCAACTGCGATAAAGATTGTGGTTGTTCATAACTTTCTGAGGCTTATATTTAAATAATCTTTAATTTTGCTTTTTGAAAGCACAAATTCACAAAATAACTAAAAACACACTTTATGTCATTAATTAAAAGTATCTCTGGAATCAGAGGAACTATTGGTGGAAGAGTAAATGATAACTTAACGCCTTTAGATATCGTAAAATTTGCTTCGGCTTTCGGGTCTTGGCTTCAGAACAATAAAAATAAGAAAGATTTAACATTAGTAATCGGGCGAGATGCACGTATTTCTGGCGCTATGGTTAACTCTTTGGTCACTGCAACGCTGCAAGGATTGGGTATTCATGTAGTAGATCTAGGTCTTTCTACAACGCCTACCGTAGAAATTATGGTACCTGAGCTTAAAGCTGATGGTGGTATTATTCTTACGGCTTCTCACAACCCAAAACAATGGAATGCGCTGAAATTATTAAATGATAAAGGCGAATTCATCAGTGGTGAAAATGGAGCTGAGGTTTTAGCTTTGGCAGAAAATGAAGATTTCAACTACGCTGAAGTAGACGACTTAGGAAAATACGAAACTAGAGATGATGCTTTCGATATTCATATTCAGCAAATCTTAGATTTACCAATGGTAGACGTAGAAGCGATTAAAGCTAAAAAATACAAAATTGTATTAGATGCGGTAAACTCTACAGGTGGTATCGCGATCCCAATGCTTTTGGATAAATTAGGTTGCGAAACGGTAAAACTTTATTGTGAACCGAATGGAGAATTTCCTCACAACCCAGAGCCTTTAAAAGAGCATTTAGGAGATATCTGTGCCTTAGTAAAAACAGAAAAAGCAGATTTCGGCGTTGTGGTAGATCCAGATGTAGATAGGCTAGCTTTGGTAGACGAAAAAGGAGAAATGTTCGGAGAAGAATATACATTGGTTGCTGTTGCAGATTATCTATTGAAAAATAAAAATGGTGTAGCAATTTCCAATCTATCCTCTAGTAGAGCCCTTAGAGATGTAGCACAGACACATTCTTCAGAATACTTCGCCAGCGCAGTAGGAGAGGTAAACGTGGTGAATCTAATGAAAGAGAAAAATGCGGTAATTGGTGGTGAAGGTAATGGAGGTATTATCTATCCAGAACTTCATTACGGAAGAGATTCTTTGGTGGGTGTTGCATTATTTTTGACGCATCTTGCAAAAGAAAACAAAACAGTCTCCGAGTTGCGAGCAGGCTACCCAAGCTATTTTATGGGGAAAAAGAAAATTGAACTAACTCCGGAAATAAATGTTGATGATCTTTTAACTAAAATGGAAAAAGAATATCAAAATGAAGATGTTTCTACGGTAGACGGAGTGAAAATAGATTTTGAAAACAATTGGGTTCATCTTAGAAAATCCAATACAGAACCTATTATCAGAATTTATACCGAGGCAAAATCCCAAGAGGAAGCCGACAAATTGGGTGATGATATGATTGCAAAAATCAAAAGTTTGATTTAATATTTTGTCAAACAAATTTCATCAATCCTATCAATTATTTATTAACTTTATAGTAATAAGATTTTCAGAAACGAGTATTTGTACATCTCAAGTCTCTCATCTTACATCTTAAACTTTTTTTATATTGGAAGAATATTTTGGAAATGAACTTGTAAAGAAGTTCGAAGAAATGATGGAAAATAATGACGAACTCTACTTTGATACAGAAGAGTTAGAGGATATTATTGTTTATTATTTGGAGTTGGGCGATTTTAATTATGCTGATATGGCGGTAACTTATGGCCTTAAACTTCATCCTAATTCTTTAGAAATCAAGATCAAAAAACTTGAAGTTCTTTTAGAATGGGAAGATTATAATACTGCAAAAGTGCTTATCGATGAGCTGAAGGGTACTTCTATGGAAAACACAGACTTTTTGGTATGTTATGCAAAGTATTATTCTAATCTTGGAAACCCTAAAAAATCTATAGAAATCTGTAAACTCGCTTTAGATTTAAACGAGGAGGAAAATTTCCTCAACAATTTTATTGCAGATGAATACGTAAATTTAGGAGATCCATTTAGCGCGCTGAAATATTATCAGCAAGCACTGAAAGACGATCCTTCAGATGAATATTCTTTGGAAAATACCATGATCTGCTTTAATGAGCTGAATAAGAGCGATGAAGCAATAGCTTTTCTGAATGAATATTTAGATGATTTTCCGTTCTCTGAGGTAGCTTGGAGCGAATACGGACAGTTTTACTTCAATAGAAAAAACTACGAAGAAGCCATAAAAGGGTTCGATTATATGCTGGCCATCAACTCTAGTGCAGTGGGTGTTTATGCAAGCAAAGCAGCATGTTATGAGGCATTATTACAGTACCAAAAAGCAGTAGAAGTGTACGAAGAAATGCTAGAGCTAGAGTATACAAAGGCATTTACCTATTACAAAATAGGCTTATGCTATAAAGCTTTGAAACAGCCTATTATTGCTTTAAACTCTTTTCAGAAAGCACTCAGAGAAGATCCTCAGTTTTATCTTGCCATGATGGAGCAATCTTATCTTTATGAAGAAATGGGAGGTATGCCAGAGGCTTTGCACTTTGCACAAGAAGCTACTTTACTTAATGATAGCAATCTAGATTATCATAAGAGATTGGCATTTTTGTATATAGATGCTGGTAAATTCGAAGAAAGTTTAGCGTGTCTAAAGAAATTAGTAGTAGAAGAACCTTCTAGATTTTACAATTGGTATGCCTACACAGAAGTATTGATGTTGGTTAGCCAATATGAAGATGCTATTACAGTCCTTTATGCGGCATTAAAAAGCCATGATAGAGCCGAATTATACTATCAATTGAGCAATTGCTACTTTAATCTAGATAACCTAGAAAAAGGCGGAGAAATGCTAGAAAATGCTTTAGAAAGAGATGCATCTATGATGACGGATATGCAAAAAAAATATCCATACATTAAAGAGGAAGTGAAGAAAGCAAAAGCTAGAGTGAGAAAGAAAAATTAAATAGACTTTTAACCTATTATCTATATAAAATCCTGCAGCAATGTGGGATTTTTTCGGTGTTAACTATAATACCCCTACAAAACTGGACCAGTAGTTAAGTTGAAAAATATTAACTTTAAACAAGTCCAAAATTATGAAAACAGGAAGACGTAAATTCGATTCAGTCTTTAAGGCTAAAGTAGCTCTTGAATCATTAAAAGAA
>NZ_JAZQRK010000030.1:0-46509 GCF_045629545.1 Chryseobacterium sp.
TTAGTGAGACTTTCCTTTTTCACCACTTCGGTTATCTATATTTCCTTGTGCATCTTTTTTTATTTGACCAGAAGTTGAATTTTCTATTCCTCCTTCACTATTAACAACGGTTTTTCCCTGTTTCGTCTCACTATGCACATCCCCATCAATAATCTCCATCAATTTCCCTGTAATAAACATACTTGCATCACCCGCAATAGAAGTCATTTTCATACCTCCAACAGTTTGTATGGTATTTAATCCTACATATTGACTTCTGTTCATTCCCGCACTTTCAGAAATATTCATGCCTGCTGTTGTATTAATATTTTCACCAATGATGATATTTAGATTTTTTGCAGTTAACGTCATCGTTTCTGGCGCTGTAATATTAATATTGCTTCCCGTCGTATCTAGATGAATTTCATTTCCAGATTTATCAGTGATGATGATGCTTTCATCTTTAAGAAAGATTAATTTGCAGCGTTAACGGTTTTTTAATGTCCATAATATAGAATACCTTAAAAATAAAATTAAAAAAAAAGAACCTAATAACAAGGTTCATTTTGATTAAAAATACAATGTGGAAAACGAACATCCACTGAATCTTTTAAAGTGTAGATTTTAATTTTTTCTAGTTTGCCCTCTTTATTATAATATTTCCATTCGCCAAATTTGAAATTGTGTTTTACTTCGCCTTCTTCTTTGATTATTGCTTTTTTTGCTAAATTTTTATAATCTTTATTTTTATAATATTCATAAATATAATATTCTTTCCAGTACCCATTTCCTGTTTTAAAAATGTCTAAATGTTTGTTCATTGGAATAATTCCGCCATTGTCAGAAAATATATAAGAAGGCACATAGCTAATGTGGTATAAATATTCTGAATGAGGTACACCATTATTGATTATTATACTTTTACTAAAATCATTTTCGATATTGAAATTAATATAGGCTCTGTCTACTACTTTTTCTTTATGAAATAACTTTCCTTTTTTTAAAGAATAATTTTTTAAAATAGTTGAAACATTTTCAATCTGAGTTTTTTCATTGTATTTTAGCTTTGAGTAATAAGCATCTGTGCTCCAAAATAATGTAGTGTCATATTTAATCTGTGGATTAGATACTTTTACATTTATTTTTTCAGGAACTGGTGGAATAATCTGTGCATTACTTTTACATCCAATTAAAAAAAATATTATTAAAAATATTGAGCAACTTAATGATAATATGTTTTTGCTTCGTTTTGTATTATTTTCCATTGATTTTTGTAAAATGAAATTAATTTATTAGTATCTCTATAAATAATATTAGGGGTTGGGGTTGAACAATCAGTTTCATATGAATAATCCATAATGTTATCAGTAGTAGCTTTTATAAATCTATGCTCATTCTGATTTATTACTTTTATACGATCATTTTGTTTTTTTTCATAATTTCTAAATTGTTTATCCAAATTTAGTTTATTGTCATCGTATGGCTTTTTATATTCAGGAATTTTATTCGGATTCTGAGTAAAATAAGCATTATTTTCCTGCTTAAATTTTAACCATCTATTGTCAACGTTTTGTTTAGCTTTTTCAATCTTGCTTTTGTAATCATTAGTTTCTTTATTTATACTGGCTTTTTCATCTGCTAAACTAATCAGATTACAAGAAGTATCTTTATCCAAAAAAATATGTTCTAATCCCAAAGTGTGAGCTATTTCGTGTGCGTATGATTGCGTATGATCTAAATTAGTTCCAAAAATTATACAATGTTTATTATCTAAAGGGACTGTATATGCAGAGCCACCAGCATCTTTCGTAGTTAATGGACAAAGATATAATAAGATACATTTTTCTTTATCAAACCCATATAACTTATTAGATTGTTTATTAAATAAATCTACACATTTACCCGAATCAACCTCAAATTTTGAAGGGTTGGGATCTGTAATTATTCCCTTTAAATTTTCATATTCATCATCAGCTTTACCAGTCATTGTGTTAAAACCTTTATTAGCAAGATTGAAGGTATTTGTACTTAACTCAATTTTTAAGTTCTTTGAATTCTTTGTATCAATAAGCTTCACTTGAATTAATCCTTGGTTTAAACTATTTTCGTTTAAATATTTTTCTAAACCTGCCAAACCTCCAATTTTTGAAAATTTTGCATCAATAAAACTTTCTCCAAAAGCAGAATTATCACTTATAAATGCTTTAATCACATACACATTAATTGTATATTTAGCTTGATCACTGTTTTTCATCACCATCATTTTCCCAACTTCTATTTTGTCTTCCATTCCTGATGTTGGGTCTTTCAGTATGCCAAATATTTTTATCTGTTCATTTCTTGTAAATACTTTATTACATGTAACCTTCACTTGGTTTGTTGCCAAATAATAATCTCTTGAGTTTGTTCCTCCCAAAGATTTATTTTTCTTTCCTCCAGCAATTAAGTTACTCAATGGGATACTTGTGGGAGTGATAGTTAAATCTAGATTACTACTCTCAAAAATAATTTCTGTGGCATCAGAAGACAATGCCTCTAATTCCTCAACTTCAATATCCAATGTTACTTCTTGATTTAACAATAGATTGAGAAAACTGCAATAATAATCTTTACCATAAGGTGAAACAGGGTTAGAAATATCTGTAGTTTTATATTCTGTATTTAGTTTCGGAATATCCAAACTCAATTCTTTATTTGTACCACTAATACTTGTCAAAGGATAAATATATTCGTCTCTCATCCAGTCGAACCCAAATTCTCCATTATATGTTGCTGGTCGTCGAAAATGAATTAAAAATTTTTTAAGATGTGCAGCGGCTATAATTGTTGGAGCCTGCCCATTTGTCGTAAAGAATATTTCTCCTCTTGCATTTTGAATAAAAAAGCTTTCCAAAGAAATATTTTCAATAATTCCTTTAGCAAACGTTCTATTACTACCTCCTGTAGTTTCTATATAATCTCCACCAATGTAACTTTCTTTACTCATAATTAGTGATTTTTAGATTTTTCAGCTGCTCGGTTGGCTATCGAGTCTTCAGAATGTTGCTCGTGTATTCCTGTACTTTGTATTGTAATTTTCCCATTTGTAATCTTCAATCTATCACTTTCTGTATGAGATTCTTTATTTCCTTTAATAAATTCCATCATTTTTCCAATCACATTTGTCATAAAGTTCCCTCCTACCGTTACACTTTTAATAGCTCCTATCACCTCAGTTTGACTCATTCCTACTGTGTTGCTTTGATTTTGTCCAACTGATGTACTCTGATTATTGCCTATTGTTGAAGTCATAGAGTCACTCACATTAATATTCATGTTTTTACAATTCAGGGTCATGGTTTCCGGAGCTGTGATATTGATATTACTTCCTGTAGTATCTAAATGAATTTCATTGCCAGATTTATCAGTGATGATAATGCTTTCATCTTCAGTGAAAATAACTTTATGACCGCTTCTTGTTTGGATAGATTTTACTCTATTGTCGACTCCACCACCCAATCCCACTTGTCCATGGAACATTCCTCCCATTACGAAAGGTCTGTCGGGATGGTTGTGGACGAAGCCTACCATTACTTGGTCGCCTACTTCGGGGATGGCGACGTAGCCTCGGTTTTGGCTCACTTGGTCGGTTCCTCCTGCATCAGGACTCATCATTCTGATGAATGGTGTGGTATCATGCAACTGCCAATCGAATCTTACTTGAACTCTTCCTTGTCCTTCTGGATCGGTGTTAGAAATTACGGTGGCTACTTGTGGTTCAGCTTTAGGTATCGTAAAATCTGATTTGGGTAAAAATCCTGTATCCGATGCAATGCCTTTAAAAGTTCCTTTGTAATGCCCAATAGTATCTATTTCATGTGTGGTTTCGGTAATCATAATTCTTGTGAAATAAGAACTTTGGTTACTATCGGGTTTTCTCATTTCCAAATCCACCACACAACCTGGATGTAAGTATGGAACTGTTGTTGATCCTGATACCGTAAAAACTTCTACAGCACCACTTCCCGAACTGCTTTTTTGTGCATTTTCTACATCCAAATGCGTATTGGCTCTTATCGGAGCAACTCTTAGAGAAGGTGTTTTGTAAATTCTATCATTATGCGCATAGGCTGTTTTGGCCAAATCTCCAACATGACGTATCGGCGTTTGCCCAGAAGTAAGTTTTTCGTTTTTTCCGCTGTTGTACCCATAAAATTGAGGCTTGGTATGAACCGCTTTTAGTTCAACCTCAATATCATTCGCATTACTTCCGTAAGTCAGTGTTATGGGTTTATTTTGTGGTGGAAGTTTCCCAAAATGCAAGACTTCACCATCGTAATAAAACTGTTCACCATAAGCTTCTGCCATTCTCGCTAAATAATTGTAGTGGGTCTCGTCATACTGACTGCTGTAGATGATTTGAGAATAATTGTTGGCATCAATTCGGATATCAAATCGGCTTTTATCTAAACCTTGTTTTATCACTTCTTCAGCGATAATCCCCATATTTACAGATTGAGTTCCACCAAAACTTTGAATATGAGGCGCACCATCCAACAAAATGGTTGGACTGTAACCTTTTAAAACAATATTTCCTAAACTCATTTTTTCCTGACTAAATCCTACGCCCGTAATCACGCCTACAAAGGTTCTTTCGGGGCTTTTGTCTACATCTTTGTAAGAAATTACAGCAGTAAATCTTTTGCCTAAAAACTGATTTGCCTCCTCCAACGTATGCGTTTGGCGCTCACCCAAGGTATCGTGCGCCAGCGTCACTTCGAATTGGTGATGACCTTGCGAGCTTTGTGAAAGCTGAAAATGTTTGTAATATTTAATGATTTTACCTTCAATCACCAAAGACAGTTTCACCAAACGATTGATGCCATTGTGGTGATTCTCTGAAATGCCTTCCGCATTTTGGGTAGGACGAAAAGATGAAGTATGAGGAGTCGACATAATATTTTGTGTTTGTGAGTTTTAAAGTTAATCAAATTAGCAATACAATCCATAATGGTTGATTATTTTAACTTCTAAAATGATTTTAATAATAAAAATAAAGCCTAATTTTCTATTTAAAAAAACATTTAATCAAAATAAATAACCCAAAAAGAAACGTAAAAAGGCGAAAAAAGACCGCCTTTTTGAGGAACGGTCTTTTTTCTATAATACTTTTAACAAATAATTGCTGAAAATTAAGCGGATGGCCAAAGACCTTCATACGCTGCGTTTCCGTAGTTGATTTTCTCAGCACTTACAATAAAGCTGATCAACATAGAGTTTTGGTCCACTGCATCGAAGTCTACTTCATGCTGGATAACGTATCCATTTTCCCAGTTTAGGGTAATCAATGTTCCTTCTTCGTGAGATTTGTTGAAAGTAATTTCTCCGCTTGTTGGCTTGTATTTACCATTTAGTAAACTTTCTAGGATTTCAGATTTCTCTGTAGCCTCGATTGTTAATTTAATAATTGCGTTAGAAGGATCCGAAGCTACACGTCCAGAAACGTCTGTTGCTCTAGAAACGCTGTAATTAAGCTTTAATAATTTTTGTCCTTCGCTACCGTTGAATTTTAAAATTCCTCTTGTGTCTGCCATAATGATTGATTTTATAAATTAATATTTTGTGATTTGTATAACACAAATATAAAACAGACTCACAAATCAGAAAAATATAAACCCAATTATTTGAAAAAGTGTAGTAGTTTTACGACTAACAAACGTTCGTTTGAATTTTAATTATTCTTTAATTAATTTTTGAAAATTATACATAACTATACTAATTCTTAAAATCCATTGTATAAGGAATTCATAAATAATAAACCTTTATTAACTAATTTTATTATATTTACAAACTTTAAATACTATTAAAATTTAGTTCCAATCCCTATTAATAGATGTACCTAAGTAGGGATTAGCACTCTATTGCAAATAAATTTATTTCAATTATTGACTAATATAATTATAAATTTAATAAATTAGTCATGAGCAAAAAAATATAACTGAAAACAATCGAAAATGAAAAGAATATTTAGTACAGAAAGGAATAAAACAATAATACTTCTCATTATCTCTCTATTGTTACTACCGATCAAGATATTACCACAAAAGAAATTTAATGCTAAACAAGTAGATTCTATTCTCAATTACTATACGCAAATACCTATAACAGGTACTAATCAGCAAAAATATGTAAATGAAATAGATGAGATACTGCCAAAAATAAGCGCAGATTCTGCAAAACTGGTGTTATTGACAAAGAAATCTTTTTTCTACGGGACCAATTTGAAAGATCAACCCCTTTTGCTAAAAAACCATTTAGCTGCTAAGAAAATTATCTATTCTTTGAAAAATAGCGATTTGCAAAAAGTTATGATTCACCTTGGTATTGCAGAAACCTACAAATACCTGAAAATGTATGAATTGTCTAAAAATAATTTGGAGATAGCATTTTCAATTCATAAAAAACTACCAAAAAACAAAATTAATGATGCATTGAACTATACTGGATATTTTATAGAGTTGGATGTACTCTTTCATTTGAATCAATTCGATGATTGTATTAGCAAATCACAATATATACTGCAACACAAACGAGAATTGCAAAAACCTGAATATTCGCAATTTGCAGAGATGACCGCAAATTATTTCTTAGGTAAATGCTATCTTGAAAAAAAGCAATACTCTATATCTGAACGACACTTAGTAAATGCAGAAAAGCTAGATGTTGGGATATTACCAGATCTTACAATAAGTATTAATAATAATCTTGCTCGCCTACTAATAGAAAAAAGAAAATATAAGGACGCTTTATCTAAGCTGCAGAATGCAGGAATTCCAGAAACAAGCACTTTTCCTGAAGAATATAGTGAAAGATACCTGCTGTTATCCAAAATATATGCACAAACTGGTGATAAAGACCGTTTCAATTTTTATTCCAACAAAAGAGATAGCTTAGACAAATCCTACAAGGCTGTTGAGATGAAGGCAGTAGAGGAAGCACAATTGTACACAGAAAGCGAGTATGAGAAAGATATAAATGAAAAAAATAAAATCATTTGGATTATTTTGCCGTTAGGTATCATTGCCTTTGCTCTGATGCTCTATTATATAAAGAAGAAAAAAAATGATCAGACAAAATATCTTCAAATTATTGAGCGAATAAAAAATGAGGCTCAAAAAACGCAAGAGATTCCAGCAGATGAAAATTTAAAAATCGAGAAAGTAGCTGTCGTTAAAAATGCACCTCACAATATCAATGAAAACCTAGAGAACAATATTTTGGCTGGACTTCAGAAGTTTGAGACATTAGAAAAATATAAAGATCAAAATCTATCGCTTCCAAGTTTGGCAGCACTACTAAAAACAAATACAACTTATCTCTCTGAAATCATAAATAAACAGAAAGGAAAAAATTACAATGCTTATATTAATGAATTACGCATCAATTATATCGTCAATAAGTTATATACTGATCCGCAATATCTCAATTACAAAATAAGTTATTTGGCAGAAGATTGTGGCTTTGTATCTCACTCTTCTTTTGCAACAATATTTAAAAACATTTTGGGGATTTCTCCATCCGTATTTATTCAGAATTTGAAAAATGAAAGAAGTGGAAATTAGAATTTGGTAAAATTTGCAGTCAAATTTTACCGAATTAATTAAAAAATAATGAACATAGGTTCATTATAAACAACAAAACACTGAACTTAGGTTTATTATTTATAAAAAATTGATATGACAAATAAATCATTGACGCCTCCTTAATTTATCATATAAAATCTTATTAATCAGCACTTTAAAATTATTTTATAGCTTTTAGAATTATCAATTCTGAAAGCTATCTTGTTTTTTGTGTGTACTGACCCTTGTACTTTTGTACTCACAAAAACACACGAATGATTAAATGGGATATCAATAAGCCAACATGCAAAAGGACATGTCAGAGATTGACTATGTACTTCCTTTTATTGTTGGCTTTAATTCCAAATCTTGCATTTTGCATTGATAAAATGTCCTCTTTATCTATTCATGATAGTACCATATATATCAGTTCGGAAGTTGAAATATATGATGATCTGGAGGAAATAAAAATTGGTGAATTCACAGAAAAAGATTCTTCTCCTAATTTCACCTCATCTCTACAAAATGTAGAGCGCAATAAAGTAAATATCGGTAGGATTATACAAAAAAATCCTAATACTTTATTATACTCTGCTAGAACTACAGGCACTGATAGTATAAAAACTGTTACTCTTAGTAAATCTTATTCTTTCTATCCCAACCAACAAGATAATCATTTTCTCGTTCCTTATTTTCAAAAATTACATCTTGTAAAAAATAGAAATCAGGAATCAGATCGAATGATTTATAATAATCCCTATTTTAAATGCTTTCTTCTAAAAGCTTCATTTTCAAGACCACCTCCACCCCTCCTCTTGTCTCAAAAAAAAACATCAAGCTTACTGTATAAGTATAGATTGGGCGTAAGCCAAAATGCTGTTTCAAAGCACAAAATAACACAACACAATTTTTAAAAAATGAATAAATTTTATTATCAAATAGTATTTGTCATTACTATATTACTCTCATTCTGCTCTACTCTAAGCGCACAATGTAATATTAATAATTTCAATCTTACTCCTGTTAACGGGGTATGCGCACAAGATGGTGCCGTACAAGTAGCAATACCTGGTGGAACTACCTGTGGAACCGCGACAGCTACCATTAGAAAACAAGGAGAAACTGTAGATCTTGCATTTGTATCCCTTTCAGCGTCTGGGGCAGCTCAATTCAATAATCTTGCACCTGGTAATTATCAAGTTCAGGTACAGCAGAATGCTACTACTACAAGTTACAAAAATGTAACTGTAACATCTACATATACACCACTAACAGTAACTGCAGTGCCAAGAAATACCACTTGTGGAACCACTGATCCTTTGTACGCTAATAATGGTGAAATAAAAGTAACATTTACTGGTGGAACAGGTCCATTTATAATCTCATTAGCTGGTCCTGGAGGTCCTTACACTTTCAATACACCAACAGCTACAAGTCATACTTTTACCAATTTGGCACCAGGAAACTATACGGCTACGGTAACTGATAATTCTACAACTTGTACTAGTGCAGAAGCTAGGAGTGCTACGATTACAGACACTAATTGGTTACCATTAACCTACTCTACGATTAGACGTCAATTAACAGATGCTTGTCAACTATATTTGCGTATAGAAATGACAGATGGTAATAAACAAGCAACCATATTACCAGGGAATGCAACCTATACCATAGGTAACAATCCTACAGTTTACAACTTAACGCAAGTAGGTGGAATACCAGCAACGGGAAGATATGCGTTTAGAACAGCATATGGCTTACCAGCCAATGAGGATATTAACATTACAATTACAGATGGATGTAGAACCGTAACAAAGGTTATAAACACAAGAGCTGTATCAGAAGTTTGGGGAGTACAACAATTAAAAACAACTTCAAATCAAAATTGTGAAACTGTATTTAGTTTTACCTATAGGACTTGGGAACAAGATTCTACAACCGGTGCCTATTACTGGCAATTCTCTAATGGTGCAAGAGCTGCTTTCTATGCTGAAGTACCAGCTATGTCTGATAACTGGGTTTTGATAGAAGATAACTTTAGTAACGGTAATTATTATGGAGTTGCTGGATGGCTAGAATATCAAACTACTTACACTAATACTAGAATTAAAGTAGTATTCACCGATCTTAATGGTTGTAATACTTATGAAAAAATTGTTGATGGTAGAAATGCTGCTAATGATAACAGTCTTAACAAAGTAGTATTAGGTGAAATTTCAGGTGTCTTAGAAGGTACTTCTACAATATCTGTAAATAAAAACAATGCTTACAATTGGTCTGGTACGGATTCTTTCTCTTATCCTATAACATTTAATATTGCTAGAAAAGATGGTCAAACAAATATGACTGTTAATGCTTCCCAACCCTACAATTTGGCTGGCGCATATAATATTACATTTCCATATACAAAAACTGTTACTACTGCTCCAACGGATTATTGGAGTTCAGATAGACCGATTTTTGGTGATTTACCTTTAGGAGAATATGTGGTTACTATTACTGATGGTTGTGGATATTCTGTAACAAGAGAAATCAATCTTACAAAACCAGCGGGATATAACCCAACAATTACTTACAATGTAGGTTGTGCTGCTTCAGATGTAGTCTATAATATGGGCGTAAATACAGATACTCAAAACATTGGTAGAGTCTATATATATCAAAACAATAATGGTGTAAGAGGATCTTTAGTAGCAGGATACAATGCTAATCAGATATTGAGTGGTACTTTCCCTAGTATTGCTCCAGGTAATTATTTCTTAGTATTTGATAATATTAATTATTATCCAAGACTTACTACTGCGCTTCCTTATGATTCTAGTGATTCAAATGTATCAGTTGCAAGAAATACATCAGGGTCGAATCAAGAATATTTTATAAGTTTCAAAGTAGATCCTTATGAACAAGTTACCTTCACTACAGTTTCTTTATTCTGTGATCCTACTGATGCGAACTCAGGGATATTAGCAGTTACTGCAACAGGAATACCAGTAGGCAGTATAACTTATGGTGTATGGCCTTCAACTGCAGATCCTGCTACTGCTACACCGTTACAAACTTATACTACAACAAATTTAAGTGAAATGTCACACGTATTTACCAACCTGAGTGCTGGTAATTACAAAGTAAGAGTGAGTACCGCATGCGGATTTACAGAACAGAGCATTACTATTGTACAAGGTACTACCGTTTTCCCTCAGCCAGTAAGTGTACCAGGAACTGTCTGCCAAGGTTCTGATGCTACCTTAGCTATTGCAATACCTAATAGTTTATTCGATATAGAATGGTTCACTGCTGGTGGAACTTCTATTGGAACTGGCAATAGTGTAGTAGTGGTTGCAAACCAAAATGCAACGTATACCGTAAAGTACAAATTGAAGTCTTCTTACGGCTGTGCTAATCCTTATACAGGACAAGACACGGTGGATGTAGTTGTTGTTCTACCAATACAAGAGGTAAGTAGAAATGTAGTGTGTAACACATCTGATAATACTTATACTGTGACTGTAGAAATGTCGGGAGCTTCATCTTATACTGTTTCTGGTACAGGAGCTAACGGTACATGGAATGGAAATACTTGGACATCTAATCCCATTGCCGTAGGTACTCCTTACAATGTAACCTTTGCAGATCCAGCCGGATGCAGTACTGTAATTGTAAACGGAAACAGTCCACTATGTGCTTGCTATAAACCAGGGGTAACTACAGGAACTACTCTTGATACTAAGCATGGTATCACTGCGCTTGGTAGAGCAGGACAAGCAGACGATAATTGGCCGATGGTAAGAAAAGGCGCTTGGACGGTGTTAGAAGCAAAGACCAAAGGATTTGCCATCAATAGAATTGCAACAACGACACAAGTAAATGCTATTGCAAACCCAATAGAAGGGATGATGGTGTATGACGAACAAGCAGATTGCCTTAAAGTGTATACAAGCACAGATAACGGATCAACATTCGGTTGGAACTGTCTTACAACACAAACTTGCCCATAAACACAATAATTACACAAAATAAACAATGGCAGCATTTGCCATTGTTTATTATAAAAATTTAAATTATGAAAAAACTTATTTACCTATCAGCATTCGTATTCTCAGGTTCATTCTATTCTCAAGTAGCAATTGGAAAAACAGCCGTAAGTAATTCTTCGGTATCTCTAGAGTTTGGCACTGCTAACAAGGGACTTGTTTTACCCTATGTAAATTCTACCGTAGATGTGGAAGCGAAAGGTGCAGTAGATGGAACTTTTATATATGATACTTCTGATAAAAAAGTAAAAGTAAGAGTAAATAATGCATGGAAAGATCTTTCTGTGGATACTACAGGCAAAGTAGATGCAACCATCCAAAATAGCAAATCCGAAAAACAAGATGCAAAAGTAGTAATAGGCCAAAATGCAGCTTCCGATACAACGCCAGGAATTTTGGTTCTGTCGGATAAAAACAAAGCAATGATACTTCCAAAAGTAGCTAGCCCGCACCTAAATATCATTAATCCCGCCTCTGGTATGTTGGTTTATGATACAACAGCAAGACAAGTTGCGGTGTACAATGGTACAGTGTGGACGTTCTGGAAACCTTAATTTTATTTTTATAATTGCTCCTCAAGGAATTGGGGAGCTTTATAAAAAATTTATTATCAGATGCTAAATTAACACCAATGGCAACAAAATTTAATAGCAAAAAAAGAGTAAAATATAGATTAACGCTAATGATGGTCTCAATGCTAATTTTGAGTGTCCTACTCACATTTGGATTTTATTATTCTTTTATTAATATTTTCCCTATCAAAACATTAGACTACCTTATCGTTATTCTTTCACTTGCCTTTTTTCTATATAGCATATACAGCTTGTACAATTCAAGGGTTATAGATTACGATAGTACAAGTGAAGTTTTAAGCATAAAATATTACTTACCCACAGATCGAGATATCTCTAAACCCAACCATGCATTTGAACTTCCAAAGTCCAATATTATTTCATTCAAAATTCAAGATGACTTATTTCATAAATATCTTGTGATAGGATTTGAAAATTCTAAAGGCATTTGTATGAAAAAGTATTTTGACATCTCATCATGTACAAAATCACAGATCACAATATTGGAAATAGAAAGTACCGATTTGAATAGAAAAATTTAATTATGAAAAGTACATCAACGCACAATTTTCTAAAGGAGATCTTCATTGGCAAATTGATAAAACAGAGGATAGAGGAATTAGAAATTTCTGAACAAAGACTAAGCAATTATCTGAAGAAGACTGTTGATGAAATGAATGAGATCTTCAATTCTTCAACTATTGATGTAGAATTACTATTAAAATTTTCAAAAATATTGGAGTACGATTTTTTCAGACTTTACTCTCAGCATCTTATATTCTACTCTCCACCCTCAGCGGCAATAGAGGATGGAAAAAATAAAACCACCAAGGCACTACCCGTTTTCAGAAAAAACATATACACCAAGGAAGTAATAGATTTTATTATTGAACTCATTACTACCGATACAAAGACCAAACAACAGATTATAGAAGAATACAGAATACCCAAAACTACACTATACAAATGGCTAAGCAAATACAAAAAGGAATAGACTACAGAAGATTGTATAGAGATCTTATCTCATACAAATATCCAAACAAAATTGAGGAGTGTAGATCTATTTTAGAAAAGGACAATATAATTGGATTTGATATCCTGATGTTACAAAAAAAATTGGCATTCAATTTTACAAGAGAAGATTCTATCTCAGACCAGCGATACAAATCTTATGATGAAAGTACAATAAAAAAAATACTTCAATTTCAAGAAAAAAATCAGCTCAATAATACCCAACTCGCATTGCATTTCAAACTGAGCAGAAATACAGTAAGCAAATGGAAAAAACTATTCACCAATTCAATCCAATTATAATCGCATGAAAAGAATATTAATAGTAGCATCACTCTTTGCCAATACTACTCTACTTTTAGCACAACAAGCCACTACCATGTATGTGCAATCTGGAAAATTATACAAGAAAAATGGACAAAAAATTGTGCTTCGTGGAATGAACTACAATTTGCTAGACAATGGGAATATTATCATGGCTAATAATTCTCAATCTTATAAGGCCTTTATAGATCAAATAGCTCTTACGGGTGCCAATAGTATAAGGATCCCATGGTTTACAGACGAGTATGCCCACTGGCGAAAAAACTACCCCAACACAGGAACTCCTCAAGCCGCAGTAGACAACGGACAATTGAGCAATCTGATAGGATATTGTCACCAAAAAGGGTTGGTGCCGATATTAGAACTTCATGATTTCACTTGTGATAACAACTGGACTAATTTTATGACCAAAGCTCAAAATTGGTGGCTACAACCCAATGTAAAAAATCTCATCCAGCAACATAAAGAATATTTAATCATCAATATTGCTAATGAGTTTGGTAAAGTACGATGGACTAATAATCAGCCTGCCTCACTTAACATTTTTAAGAATAATTACAAACAACTCATCACCAATCTTAGAAGTGCTGGGATAGATGTCCCTATCATGATAGATGCACCCGATTGCGGACAATCTTCTAGCGAACTATTATCCATAGCACCTGAGATCAATAACCATGATACTCAGCACAAGATCATATTTTCTGGTCATTCCTATTGGTACGCATACGCTCCAACAGTGTCCGATGTAACCGCCAAAATCAACGAGGCGAACACCTCTAATGTATGTTTTGTTTTCGGAGAAGTTTCCAATAGACAGGATGTTACTGGCGCTCCTGCCGATGGAGTATATAATATAGACTATACCTACCAAACTATATTATCACAATCTTGCGAAAAAGAAATAAGCTGGCTTGTATGGACCTTTAATCATGATTGGCATTCGGAAAGAAAAATTAGTCCAACAAGTAATGTCAATAATCTTACAGCTTTTGGTAATGATGTTTTATACAATACAAACTACGGACTACTTACCTCAAATTGTGGACAAAACCTTTCTACCAATGTTTCGTTATCTTCACCTGAAAGACCCAAGATCTATCCTAATCCTTCTAAAGATTATTTTGTTATCACAGGAATTACAGATATCGTATCTGTGAAGATAATTAGAGCTGATGGAAGTTTAGCAAACATTCTATATGAGAATTTCGAAAGAATAAATATTTCAAATTTACCAAAAGGAATCTACTTTTTAGACATACAAACGAAAGACAAAAGCTATAAAGAAAAAATAATTGTAAGTGAGTAAACTGTATACTTTTCAAATTACATTGTGAATTTATTTAGGAGTAATAATTGTATTGCTCCTCTTTTGTCCAAATATTATTCCATTTAATTTTTCTGAAAATGCATATTTTTATCTTCTACTGCAAAAAAAAGCAGAATCTCTAATGAAAGAAATTCTGCTGAGAGTTTTATAATTTAAGCTAAATTTTTAGAAAATATTATGAGATTACTCCCAATTCCTTTCCTACTTTTGTAAACCCAGCAATCGCTTTATCTAAATGTGCTTTTGTGTGTGCAGCAGATAATTGAACTCTAATTCTTGCTTTTCCCTTCGGAACTACTGGATAGAAGAATCCGATGACATAAATCCCTTCGTCCATTAGTTTTTCTGCCATTTTTTGAGCCAACGGTGCATCATAAAGCATTACTGGAACAATTGCAGCATCTCCATCTGGAATATCAAAACCTTTAGCTTTCATTTCTGTTCTGAAATAGTCTGCATTTTCCATTACCTGATCTCTCAAGGTTGTATCGTCAGAAATCATATCCAAAACTTTTAGTGCAGCACCTACAATACCTGGAGCTAAAGAATTGGAGAATAAATAAGGACGAGAACGCTGTCTTAGCATATCGATAATCTCCTTTTTACCAGACGTGAATCCACCCAATGCGCCTCCTAAAGCTTTTCCTAAAGTAGAAGTAATAATATCTACTCTGCCCATTACCTCGTTTGCCTCGTGGGTACCACGACCAGATTTCCCGATAAAACCTGTAGCGTGAGAATCGTCTACCATAACCAAAGCATCATACTTTTCCGCAAGGTCGCAAACACCTTTCAAATCTGCTACAATACCATCCATAGAGAATACTCCATCGGTAACGATAATTTTGAAACGGTGATTTTTCTCTGAAGCTGCAATAAGTTGAGCTTCTAGATCTGCCATATTATTATTTTTGTAACGGTATCTAGCCGCTTTACAAAGTCTTACTCCATCGATGATAGATGCATGATTTAGTTCATCTGAAATAATAGCATCTTCTTCTGTAAATAAAGGTTCGAAAACTCCACCATTAGCATCAAAAGCTGCTGCATACAGAATAGTATCTTCTAATCCTAAGAAATCTGCAATTTTTTGTTCTAGTTCTTTGTGAATGTCCTGTGTCCCACAGATGAAACGAACTGATGACATCCCATAACCATGAGAAGCAATCATATCTTGAGACGCTTTCATTACTTCAGAATTGTTGGATAACCCTAAATAATTATTCGCACAGAAGTTTAATAATTTTTTGCCATTAGCTTCTATCTCTGCACTTTGCTGAGAAGTAATGATTCTTTCCTTTTTGAAGAGTCCTTCTTTCTCGATATTTGCAAGTTCATCTTGCAGATTTTTAAGATATTTTTCTGAGATCATTTTTATTAAATTTTTAGATTTGCTAATTTAATAAAAACCCTTTAAACAAGAGGTAAATTAAAAAATTAATCTATAGTTCGTATTTGATGAGGTATTCACTAGTTCTTCAAGAATCATCCATATTATGATTAACCCTATTTCTTCATAAACTTCAAAGTATTTTCATTAATAGTAATGAAGTAAATTCCTGGTACTAGATCTGATATATCTATAGATTTTTTCGGAGTGTACCTATTCTTTCTCACCAATTTTCCATCCGCTGAATAGATATTATACTCTAAACTTTTATCAATACCTTTCAGATTAACTTCATTTTTTGCAGGATTCGGATAGAGTGAAATTTCTTCTTTGCTTACTTCCATCGTTGACAGAGCAGCATCTAGAATCACGGTAGAATTTTTTTCAAGAATCTGATATTCTTCATTAAACTGAACACTTGCAACTGGAAAACTTAATGCTTCAGTAAAATATTGGTCATTGCTTGTATGGTTTAAAACTAGATGGGCGATTTGACCACTGGTGCCAATCACCTTAATAGGCAATGGCATTTCAAAAAAGCTAACTGAAGAATGACTTTGTGTTTGCTTAGCTTTAAACGTTACAAAGCTCCCTACTTGCTTCCACCTAATATCATAAGTTGGATATCCTTGACCATAAATCCAATCATTAAAGAATTCTGTAAAATCTGTTCCTGTGGATTGAAACAGTGAGTTGGTAAGGTCTGATGTTTTTGCGTAATTATAAGCCAAATTTGGTCTTGCATGATATTCTTTGATCGCCTGATAAAAAGCTGTCTCACCCAAAACCCATTTTAGCATTCTTACTACATATCCACCTTTAGCGTAAGATAATCTAGAGTTGAATATAGCATTAATATTACCCAAATTGGCATCCGCTACATACACACTCCCCGATGGACTACTTGTAATATAGTCTTTTTCTCCTTGCAAATAAGTGAGGAAGTCTGCAGAACTCATCAGTAATTTTTCATTCGCTAAATGCTCACCAAAGGTAGCAAATCCTTCATTGAGCCAAATATCATTCCATTGTCCACAAGTCACTTTATCACCAAACCATTGATGTGCCAACTCATGAGCAATAAGCTGATTACTCCATGCCCCCATTGAAGACATCGTCTGATGTTCCATACCACCACCAAACTGGAATTCCATATGCCCATATTTTTCATTTCTAAAGGGGTAAGCTCCGAAATAATTTTCAAAAGTATTCATTACCGTTTTTGTCCAAGCAATGTTATTCATATTTGCGGTATTAGAAACGGTAGATGGATATAAGTAATTGATGAACGGAAAAGGTGGGTTTCCCATCGTATCATTTATTTTCACATAATTGGTGATCCCTAAAGCAATAAGATAGGCAGCAATAGGATATTGTGTTCGCCAAAAAGTGAGTTTTTGTCCGTTTGCTAGCGCTGTTTCGGACATTAATTTCCCGTTAGCTGCAACATTATATTGTGAAGGAGTTGTTATTTTCAGGTCAAACCGATCTATCTTATCATTTAAACTCTGCTTCGTAGGAAACCAATCTTGAGCTCCGTAAGGTTCATTAAGAGTTGCTAATAAAGGTATTCCGCCTTGTGATCCCGTAGAGAAAGCGTTGTTATTAGTAGCTGGAGCTCCTGAATAATGGATCGTTAATGAATCCAAAACTTGTGACGGTAAAGCCGCGGGGAAATCTATTTTCACTTCCTTAGTACCCAATTGTTGATAGGGAATGCTAGTTCCGTGATAAGTAACTTGAGAAACTGACAATTCATCGGATAAATCAAAATAAATACTTGAAATACTTTGATTAGGCTTAAAATGAGAAGTAACAGATCCCGAAATCTGGTATACCATAGGATTCAATGTAACATCCATCCTTTGGTATTGTAAATCATAATTTTGAGTGTTGGGATTATTGTTAAATGAAGTCATTTTTTTTTCAAATGATTGCATTTCCTTAGTCCTCAATCCTTTCATTTCAACACTTTCCTGAGCAGAAACAGTAGTAATAGTTAATAAGCATGCAGTAAGAAGTTGAAATTTTGTCATTATGATCTATATAGATTTTAAAGATAAAAAAAACCTTTCAATCTGAGATTAAAAGGTTTATATATATTTTGGTTGTTAACTGATTACAAATCCAATGCGGGATGCAATATTTTTTCCATTCTGTTTTTTACTTGGTCTACAGATCCTGCATAGTTATTTACCAATAATGAAAACACCAAAGTTCTACCCGAGTTTGTTTTCATGTATCCTGCCAAAGTTTTTACTTTATTTAAAGTACCTGTTTTTGCGAAAATTTGCCCATTACCTTCATTGATGAACATTCGTTTCAAAGTTCCAGATTGTCCACCAATAGGTAAAGAATCAAAATATGTTTTGTAATATTTTTGATTCATTAGTGAAGTTAAATATTTCACTTGTGCAATCGGAGTCACTTTATTGCTTCTAGAAAGTCCACTTCCATCTATGTATGATAAACCTTCTGTGTCAAAGGATATATCTCTAAGATGATTATTCACTACCGCTCTACCAGATTCTGAAGTTTGATCGCCTATTTTTTGAAAACCAACCGTCTTTAGCAACGCTTCAGACAAACCATTATCACTACGCTGATTGGTATAATATACAATATCCGCCAAAGTTGGGGATTTGTATACAGCTATCATTTTTCTATTTTCTGGATTGTTATCAGTCATTTTGGGTATAACTTTACCAGTGATCGCAATGCCACTCTTGGACAAATTAGACTTAAAACTATTAGCTAAAAATGCGGGTGCATCTGGTAATTTAGTCGTCAGAATTCCCTCACCATCATATTTATCAGCATATACCATTTGATGGGCGTAAGGAGAAACGTAGAAATATCTTTTGTCATTAGATGACATATTTCCCTTTTTTACAATCAGTTTTTCATTAGCGGGATTAATATCTTTTGTAGTTCCTACTGGCAAATAATAATTATTTTTTTCTAACCAAACTATACTTTCAGGGAGTTTGGTGGTATTACTTTTATATAATGCAGTCTGAATAATTATATCTCCATTTACTTTCTTTATACCTTCCGTAGTTAATCCAGAAGTGAAATCTGAAATTATTTCTTTATAACTCCAAGCACCAGCTTTATTTGTTCCTAATGAAGGGTCACCACTTCCTACGATGTACAAATTACCATTCAGAGTGCCAGTTTCATCTATTTCCCCAGAATATTCTAACTGAGTCATCCACCGGTAATTTTCTCCCAAAAGGTTGAGCGCTGTTTCAGTGGTAAGTAGTTTGGTTGTAGAAGCAGGTACAAGAGGTGTATTTTCGTTATAAGAAGAAATGATTTTTTTAGTTTTTGGATCATAGATTACAAACCCCCAATTTGCATTTTTCAATACGACATCGCTCAGCATCGTATTTACATTCACATCCACCAATTCTTTCGGAGAGAGAAATACTTTTTCTATAGCCGAAGCAGGTGACGGTAAATTGGAAACCACTTTTGGAGCATCTACATTGGAAGAATAAAGTACGGTGGATACGGTAGATTGCGAAAGGAAAAACCCAGAAGCTAAAACCGCAACACTTGAAATATATTTTCTAAAGTTGACCATCAATTTTACTTTTTGTTATACTTTTGATAGATAAAAATTTGAGAAGTTAAAGTCAAATTAATATAAATCACTCTTTTAATTAACAATCAAATGTAGAAATTATTGTGAGAACAGCGTTCTAAATGTATAATAAAAGCTCAAAAATAAAGTTAAAGTTTGTTAAAAGTCTACAAAAACATCTTTCTTGATGCTCTGGTAGGCTGTGATTTCGTCAAACTCTTTTAGGCTCACTAAGATCATTTTCTTAAAAGACTCATAGTTTTTACCACGAGGTAATTTAAGCAAAATCTGAAACTGATAAAGGTTATTCAGTCTAGCAATTGGCGCTTTCTCTGGTCCCAAAACGCATTCTTCGGGCAGATATTTTCTTAGTATTGACCCTAAAAACTGCGACGCTCTATTAACTTTGTCTTCTTTTATATGTTTTAATTCTATCATGACCAATTTTGTAAAAGGTGGATAATGAAATTTTTGCCTTTCTAAAAGAAAATACTTGTAGATTTTTGCGATATTATTCATTTTTATCAATTGAAAAACAGAATGTTCTGGATTATACGTCTGAATTAAAATTTTACCATTACCAGAGACTCTTCCAGCCCTTCCAGAAACCTGAGTAATCAATTGATAAGCACGTTCTTCTGCCCTAAAATCTTGTACATAAAGCATGGAATCTGCCTTTGGGATCGCTACCAATTCTATATGATCAAAATCCAATCCTTTGGAAATCATTTGTGTTCCAACGATAATATCCGTTTCTCGATCTTCTATTTTCTCATATAATTTTTCGTAAGCAAATTTCTTTCTCATAGAATCTACATCCATTCTGTCCACTTCACTATCCGGGAAAACTTTCGATATTTCCTCATGTATTTGTTCTACACCGACCCCTTTGTCATTGAGTTTTTCAGAAAAACATTTCGGACAAGTTTTAGGTTTTGAAGCTTTTTGCCCGCAATAATGACACTTCATTTCGTTGGCAGCTTTGTGATAAGTAAGTACCACATCGCAATTGGAACAATAGTTTACATATCCACAAGCCTCGCACTCCACGACACTAGAATACCCTCTTCTGTTGTGGAGAATCATAATCTGGTTTTTATCCTCCAACGTATTTTTCATTTCATCAATCAGTTGAAGTGTGAAATTACCTGTTACTTTTTTGGATTCTTGAGCTTCTTTAAAATTAATTAATTCAAATTCTGGGAGTTTTACATTGCCAAATCTCTCACTAAGAAAGACATACTTTAATTTTTCTTTTTTTGCTAAATAATAACTTTCTACTGAAGGCGTTGCAGAACCCAAAATAACACGTGCATCATACAAACTTGCTAACACCAAAGCAGCATCTTTAGCATTGAAAAACGGAGAAACTTCTCTTGGTTTGTAGGCAGAATCATGCTCTTCATCTACTACAATCAAACCCAAATTTTGGTAAGGCAAAAGCAGTGAATTTCTTGTTGCCACTAATATTTTCACATCATTATTTTTAATCCTTCGCCACACTTCTACCTTTTCGAAATCCGTAAGCTTTTGATGGTAAAAACCAAGATCTCTTCCGTATTTTTTTTCTAACCTTTGGGTTATCTGCTTGGTTAAAGATATTTCTGGTAAAAGGAAAAGTACATTTTTACCATCATTGATGCAATCTTCTATCTTTTGAAGGTAAAGGTGCGTTTTCCCAGAAGAAGTAACGCCATGTAGGAGCACGTTTTTTTTAACTTCAAATGCTTTATCAATTTCAATTTTAGCTAAATTTTGCGCTTCCGAAAGCTCTTCTACCAATTCTATCTCCCCTTCATAAGTTGCTAATCTATCGGTTTGAAGATAATATTCTTCTACAAAATTTTTATCAACCAATGGTTTTAGATGAGCATTCCCGAAATAATTATCTTCAAATAGTTCAGATTTCTTAATGAAACCGTTGGGATTTTCGGTTTGTTTTGATAAAATCGCCAGAAATAAATCTTTTTGCTTCGGTGCTTTATTCAATAAAGATAAAAGTTGAGATAGGTTATGGTTATCCAGCAATTCATCTTTTACCTTTACATAAGCTACTTCCTTGGCTTTATATTTTTCAGCTACTTTTTCATCAATCTCAATATACTGAAGGTCAATCAGGGAATTGATGGTTTTTATTATTTCTTTTTTTGGAATAAAAGCTTCTATATCTGTAAGATTAATCAATTGCCTCACTTCCAAAGCCTGAATAAGATACATCTCATTCACATCCAAGTTCTCGAATTCTATTACGATATTCGATTTTAGTTTGAGATACGTTTCGCTTTGAAGTTTCAATGAAGAAGGAAATGCAAAACGATAGATCTCTCCCAAATTACACAGGTAATAATCTGATAACCATTGCCAAAATTTAAGTTGTTCTGGTGGTAAAATAGGCGTATCATCTAGCAAGCTTATCACTTCCTTCGCTACAAATTCTTCTGGCGCTAGGTTATGAAATTCTAAAACAATACCAGTATAAATTTTTTTTCCTCCGAATGGAACCAAAACCCTCATTCCTGCTAAAATAGAATTAGCAAGATTTTCTGGAATTTTGTAAGTGTAAGTTCCTTTTAGATTGAGGGGAAGAATTATTTGAGCGTATTTCAAAACAGAATGATTATGACGTAAAAATAAAGGTTTAAAAATAAAATAACAATTTTATCTAAAATAAAACCTGCAGAATATGATAGAATATGGCAGTGGTAGCAAATCCTATAACGATACTGAAACCTATTGTAAGATTCGTCAACTTGGTATTCAGACGGTATTGCTCTGCAATTATACTGGAAGTTACTACGGTTGGCATCGCCGCTTCGAAAACACTTATTTTGGCAATGTCTCCTTTTATTCCCATAATTAAAGCTAAGCCCAAAACCATAGCAGGAGCTAAAATAAGTTTGTACAACATGGAAACCGACATCTGCGGAAGTAATTTTTTCCAACCGTTGAATTTCAATTGTAATCCCACAGAAAATAAGGCTAAAGGTGCAACCGTTGAGGCTAATTTATCAAATAAGGGTTCTGCAAAATCCAGATTGAAAAACTGTGAAAGTACAATTGCTGAAATACAACCTAAAAATGGTGGAAAAGTGAATAATCTTTTTATAATAAATTGAGCACTTACTTTTCCCGATTTGCTACCTCCTTTTACAGCAGCAATAATTCCTAATGTGGACAAAGCCAAAAACATGGTTTGATCGCAAATAATGGCAATACTCAACAGTTTTTCGCCAAAAAAAGCAGAAATCAATGGAAATCCAATAAATGAAGTGTTGCTATACCCACTGATAATTTCTAATGTACTTCTAGACCTCGAAGAATACCCTTTTTGCTTGCTATAAAACATCATAAAAAGCCAACTTCCAATAGCGACTAAAAAAGTAGAAAGTATGGGGAAAAGCATCTCTGTAGACCATACTACTTTCGGTAGATAATTGAACGATACGGCGGGTAAAGCAAGAAATAAAATCCAAGTATTGATGCCCTTGTGCGCATCTGGATGGATTGTTTTTGTAGCTCTAAAAATCATCCCTGCCAGAATACACACGGCTATTAAAACAAAATTGACCATATTTTTTTATAAATAGGTATCTATTTTTACATCCATCATTCTACTGCAAAGCTTTCTTTAAGGCTTTAATCTCTGAAGGATTGGCAAAATTGCCGTTATCGATAATCGCTGAAGAGTGGAAGAAATTCGCGTTTGTGTACTCTCTGATGTCTTTACAATTTCCAGAACGCAGTCCGCCTCCTACCAGTATTTCAATTCGGTTATCAGACCATTCTACTAATTTCTTTAAATATTCTTTCCCCTCTACAACATTTGGCTTTTGTCCAGATGTAAGAATTGTTGAAAAACCACACTCGATGACATTTTCAAGAGTTTCTTTCAACCCTATTGCTCTGTCAAAAGCTCTATGAAATGTACAAGGAAATGGTTGAGCCAATTCTACCAATTCTTTATTTTGAGCCACATTTACTTGATGATTTTCATCTAAAATTCCAAACACGAAACCGTCGACATTTAAAGTTTTGAATTTAATAATATCCATTTTCATTTGTTGAAATTCAGCATTTGTATACAAAAAATCGCCACCACGAGGTCTTATCATCACATAAATTGGGATGGTAATCAGTTTTCTTACGCCTTTTGTAAGCTCAAATTCTGGCGTAGTTCCTCCCTTCTCAAAACCATCACACAACTCTATACGATCTGCACCATTCTCGAAGGCCACGATTGCAGAAACATGGTTGAAACAAGCAATTTCTATTTTTGACATTTTTTAATTTTAATTGTTAGGTTGTTCTTGCAAAACATCTGCTATCAGAAACTGAAAATCTTTTTTCGAAACTTTTATTTGTATAGGATAATTGGCTTTAAAACCTGTATCCAGTAAATTAACATCGAACAGAAAAGAATTATTTCCCTCAGATAAAAGATCACATTTTGTCATTTCTATTTTATCCCAATCTTGTGCATCTATTAGAAATCCCAAACCTACGCCTGCTTTTTTGGGATTAAATTTATTTTTCCATTTACCCTCAAACTCCTTTTCAGATAGACTTCCTTCAACATCCATATCCACATTCATTGCATCAATTTTGTAAGAGTAATACTCTGGTGTCGTTATTTTTTTCCAATTTTCCTCACCCAAATTATTGGGAGAATTATATTGATTAAAAATTGCCTTTGTAAGCCAATCTTTTGCAGATTCAGCATCCCTATTGTCTCTAGTTTTTGAAGAAACTTCTTCTGCTATTGAATTTACTACCTTTGATGGTTCTGTTACTTTTCCTTTTTCACAAGAAATCATCAATAATAGTAAAGGAAGAATTATTTTTATCATGGGTATTTTTATGGGTTTAAATTTACATTAATTCCAATTTTAATGAGGTAGTTTTTCTCTAAATTTTCCGTAAACCCAAGTTCCCAAAATAGCACTTAGTAATGTTACAACGATTGCAGTAGCGCCAGAACCAATTTGCGCAAACAAGGGTCCAGGACAAGCGCCCGTCATTGCCCAACCCAATCCGAAGCAAAGACCTCCAAAAATTTGTCCTTTGTTGAATGTTTTATTAGTGAACGTTATTTTCTCGCCAGATATAGTTTTTATATTAAATTTTTTGATGATGAAAACCGATATCAAACCTACAGCAACGGCACTTCCAATGATGCCATACATATGGAAAGACTGAAAACGAAACATTTCCTGAATCCTAAACCAACTCAGCATTTCACCTTTAACCATAATTATTCCGAATAAAATCCCAACCAACAAAAATTTCAGGTAACTGATGGGTTTTACGTCTTTTACAATTCTTAATTCTGTATTTTCTAAGGATTTCACTTCGAAATCTGTATCTTTTAGCATGCTTTTTTTTTAATTAAATTAAAGAGAAAGGATAATGGGTAATATGTAATTTGCCATTATAAATCCTCCAATCATAAAACAGATTGTTGCAACCAAAGATGGCCACTGAAGATTGGATAATCCCATGATAGAATGTCCACTGGTGCATCCGCCCGCATAACGAGTTCCAAAACCTACCAAAAAACCGCCAACAACCATTAGCAAAAATCCTCTTAGTGTGAATAAACTTTCCCAACTAAAAAGATCTTGAGGAACTAAATTTGAATAATCTGAAATTGAATATTGAACCAATTCAGACTTTAAATTTTCATTTACGACTACAGGATTTGGATCTGATAAAAATTGAGCAGCCAAAAATCCTCCAATGAAAATTCCGAGTACGAAAATAAGATTCCAAAATTCTTGTCTCCAATTGTATTTAAAAAAAGAAATATTAGCAGGGAAACAAGAAGCACAAATGTGTCTTAGAGAAGAACTAATTCCGAAAGATTTGTTTCCTAATATAAGTAACAACGGTACCGTAAGCCCAATAAGCGGCCCAGCAACATACCAAGGCCAAGAATTTTGTAATATATCTAGCATTATTTATTAAAAATTAAAATTTGAATTTTATAGCTTATTTTTTGATGAGTTCAACAAACACTTCACGTCCTTGTCTTGGTGGAATACTATTGTAGCAAGCCACCATTTTCTCGATGATAAAAAAGTCTTGGAAAAGGGCTTCATATTCATTGACACTGCCTCCAAAAGGCGGACCGTCATGGTTAAAATGAGTATTGAACATTAATCCTATAATTTTTCCATTTTCGGAAAGAAGTTCATGAGATTTTGATACATATTCAGGTCTTAGATTAGGATTGATTGCACAAAAAAAAGTCTGCTCAATCATCAGATCATATTTCCCTTGATGAGAAAAGAAATCTCCGCATAAAACATTAATTTCATTATTTTGATTAAATTTTTTGGTGAGGATTTTCACAGCATTGGGTGCAATATCAATCAATGTGATGTTGGTAAATCCTTTATTTAGTAAAAATTCCGCTTCATACGCATTTCCACAACCTGCGATAAGAATTGTGGCATCCTTGTTGGAATATGTTTCCATGTATTTGACAATTGCGGGTGATGCGAAACCAATATCCCAAGAGGTATCAGCATTCTGCCACCTATTTTCCCAATAGTCTTTGTCTTTATTATCTATCATAAAACCTTCATTTTTGTACTCATTTTCATTGTAAGAATTGCAAATTTAAGGTAATTATTTCTTCTAATAAGATCGCTTTTCGGAGTTCACTCTCTAACTTGATTTGATGTTCAGCACATTTTGGATATAGGGAAATTTACAAAATCGTGATAATTACTTGTAATTCCTTTGAAATCTAGATAAATATCTACAAAAATTCTTTTATTCATTTAACTTTTGCCAAAGAAAAACATCTAAATTTGCATAAAATAAGCAATGAAAAAGACATTTTTACTAGTAGCAGTAGTTTTATTTTCTATCTCTACGCAAGCGCAACTTTTAGATATTCTAAAAAATAAGGTTAAAGATAAAACAGGTGTAGATCTAAACTCGATAAAAACAAATACAACAACACCTAGTAGTACATCGACAACGACGACGACGACAACTACTACCACTACTGCTACTTCATCACAAAATTCGTCATCTACTTTACTTAGTGGACTAAGCTCGTCCACCATTTCTTCAGGTTTGAAAGAGGCTTTAAGTTTAGGCGTAACAGAAGGTGTAAAAAAATTAGGTGTTTCTGATGGATTCTTAAAAAATGAAGCGGTAAAAATTTTAATGCCAGAAAAACTACGTGCTGTAGACACAAAATTACGAACTATTGGATTGGGAAGTTTAGCCGATCAGGGCGTGAAATTACTGAATCGTGCTGCAGAAGATGCGGTAACAGAAGCTGCTCCAATTTTCACCACAGCAATTACTTCTATGACGATTACCGATGCGAAAGATATTTTGCTAGGTAAAAATAATGCTGCAACAAGTTATCTTCAAACTAAAACGCAAACGCAACTCTTCAATGCTTTTCAACCTAAAGTAAAAGCTTCGCTTGGAAAAGTAGGTGCAGATAAAGTATGGTCTAATCTTATTTCAAAATACAATACCTTTACTGGGCAAGCTATTTCTACGGATCTTAATGAGTATGTAACCAATGAAACCATCAACGGTGTTTTCAAAATGGTTGCTGAAAAAGAAAGCGGTATTAGAAATACTCCAGCTATGCGTACAACAAATATTTTACAACAAGTATTTGGTGCGAAGTAATCCATTAATAAGTTTATAATATAAAGTAAAAACCTTGTCGCTGACAAGGTTTTCGTATTTTGAATGTAACTGTTCGAAAGTATTATAAAACAGATTGTTATCAATATTTAATAGTCGCTATTCTCTCAGTAGAAAATAAAAAACCATTAAACCAAGAAATGTCATTACTACATAATATTTTATTATCATAGCTGTATCTAATGGACTTACTATCTCAGTATTACTTTCTCTATATTTATTTTTACTTTTTATATAAAAAAATATCCCGATTATACAAAGTAAGCACGTTCCAGAATATAATAGATCCATTATCAATCTAATTTACTTTTATAATTAAAAAACCATTTCTGGGATTTCGCCTTCTATAATTAAGTCGGCTTCGGTAGATTTAATGATGTGCTCTACAGAGATTCCTGGCGCCCTTTCTACCAATTTGAAACCTTGTGGCGTCACATCCAAAACTGCTAATTCTGTAACTACTCTTTTAACGCAATTTACACCGGTAAGTGGAAGTGAACATTTTTTCAGGATTTTGCTTTCTCCAGCTTTATTTACGTGCATCATGGCAACGATAATATTTTCTGCAGAAGCCACAAGATCCATCGCTCCACCCATTCCTTTTACCATCTTCCCTGGGATTTTCCAGTTGGCAATATCCCCATTTTCCGAAACTTCCATCGCTCCAAGTATGGTAAGATCTACCTTCTGACCACGGATCATCCCAAAACTAAAAGCAGAATCGAAGAACGAACCTCCTTTTAGAATAGTGATGGTTTGTTTTCCGGCATTGATAACGTCTGCATCTTCTTCCCCTTGGTAAGGAAATGGTCCCATACCCAAAACTCCATTTTCACTTTGAAATTCAACCGAAATCCCTTCTGGAACGTAGTTAGCAACCAATGTAGGGATCCCAATACCAAGGTTTACATAATACCTATCTTTTAATTCTTTTGAAATTCTTTGTGCAATTTGTTCTTTTGTCAACATAGTTAAAACTTATATCGCAATTTAATAAAAAACATGGTAATGTGAAGTATAAAGTCTAATTTCTGCTATAATTATATAAGTGATGAGAATTGAAAATATATCTCTAGTTTTGCAACATTATTTTTGATGCTATGAAAACACTTCTCAATTATCTTAAGCCCTATAAATTACTCATTTTTATATCTTTATTATTAGCCACCATTAATCAAGTTTTCTCTCTCTTTGCTCCTGCAATTACAGGGAATATTTTGGACAAATTGGTCAATAATCCCCACTTTTTTGATGAAGAAAAACTACTTCCAAGAAATTTGAATGAATATTTGTATGGAAGCGGAATTTATCATGGTGTTTTCTATTTCATCGGATTGCTGATAGGTACTGCAATGATTAGTAGAATTGCAAAAGCTTTTCAAGATTATGTAGTGAATGTGATTACGCAAAAATTCGGTGCCAAAATTTTTACAGATGGTTTGAAACACTCTATGGCCCTACCCTTTCAAGAATTTGAAGACCAAAGAAGTGGTGAAACTTTATCTATATTGACTAAAGTAAGAGAAGACTCTGTAAAATTCATCACCAGTTTTGTGAATGTGTTTTTCGGTATTTTGGTAAGTATCATTTTCGTTTCTATTTATGCAATTCGTCTGCATTGGTCTATTATGCCCGTTTATATTTGTGGTATATTCTTGATTGCATTTATCACGAATTTGTTAAGCAAAAGAATTAAAAATATTCAGAAAAAAATAGTTTCAGAAACCACTACATTAGCAGGGAGTACAACAGAAAGTCTGAGAAATATCGAAATTGTAAAGAGTTTGGGACTGACCAATCAAGAAGTGAACAGACTGAATAATAACACCTATAAAATTCTTGGCTTAGAACTGAGAAAAGTGAAAAGTATCCGTTCTTTAAGCTTTATTCAAGGTACAATGGTCAATTTTCTACAGCAGATGATTACCATGACTTTGCTTTTCCTTATTTTTCAAAATATCGTAACTCCAGGACAATATCTTTCCTTGATGTTTTATGGGTTTTTCATCTTCGGACCCATGCAAGAAATTGGTAACATTATCATCTCTTATCGCGAAGCTGAAGCCTCTCTAAATAATTTTAAAAATTTAATGCAAAAAGAAGTAGAAGAAAAACCTCTGCATCCAAAGAAGATTGGTGCAATAGAAAACCTGGCGTTTAAAAATGTTTCTTTTCAGCACCAGTCGGCTCATTATAGAGCTCTAAATAGTATATCATTTGAAGTGAAAAACGGCGAAACTATTGCATTTGTGGGACCAAGCGGATCTGGAAAAAGTACTTTGGTAAAACTTCTTGTAGGATTATACAGACCGAAAGAAGGACAAATATTTTATAATAAAATAGATGGAAAAGAGTTTGATTTTGATGAATTGAGAAATCAAATTGGATTTGTAACGCAAGATACACAGCTTTTTGCAGGAACAATAAGGGAAAACTTACTATTTGTAAATCCAAATGCGACTGAAGAAGATTTGAAAGCAGCTTTGGATAAATCTAGTTGTACCGCACTTCTAGAAAGAGCCGAAAACGGAATTGAAACTGTAATTGGAGAAGGTGGACTGAAACTAAGTGGCGGCGAAAAACAAAGAATTGCCATTGCAAGAGCATTACTTAGAAAACCTCATTTGTTAATATTTGATGAAGCTACTTCTGCCTTAGACAGTATTACTGAGGAAGAAATAACGTCTACCATAAGAGATATTTCTAAGGAAAAAGCACAAATAACTGTTCTTATTGCACACCGTCTAAGTACCATTATGCACGCAGACAGAATTTTCGTATTGGAGCGTGGAAAAGTAATTGAAATGGGCTCTCACGATGACCTTCTAGATCTGAAAGGATTGTACTTTGCAATGTGGAGACAGCAGATTGGTGAGAGAAAGTAAAGGGTTTAATTGTGGAGTTTGAGAATGCGGTAATTTGAAAATTTGGAAATATACCGATGTTAGAATTTTATTTGTCAGATTGCTTTGTATATTTTATGTTTTAAATGTTTAGCTTAAATGTCAATTTTAAAAAAAAAGAGATAATTTAAAAATAGAAATCTACTATTTTTAAATTATCTCTTTTATAATTATTAAAACCGATAAAGATTATTTCTGTCTTACCGTTCTTTGTTCTATTCTTTTTTCAAAATTTTCACCTTGAAAAATTCTTTGTACCATAATCCCTGGAATATGAATTTCATTAGGATCTAGTTCTCCTGGAGCTACCAACTCTTCAACTTCTGCAATGGTAATTTTCCCTGCGCCAGCCATTGGATGATTAAAGTTTCTAGCAGATCCTTTGAAAATAAGATTACCTGCGTGATCTCCTTTCCAAGCTTTTACAATAGCAAAATCTGCTTCGTAAGCATGTTCCAAAATATGTGGTTTTCCTTTGAATTCTTTTACGTCTTTACCTTCTGCTACTTCTGTTCCGAAACCTGCAGGCGTATAAAAAGCAGGAATGCCCGCTTGTGCAGCTCTGCATTTTTCTGCTAAAGTACCTTGTGGAGTTAGCTCTACGTCTAATTCGCCAGAAAGCATTTGTCTTTCGAACTCTGCATTTTCGCCTACATATGAAGAAATCATTTTCTTGATTTGTCTTTTATGAAGTAATAATCCCAAACCAAAATCGTCTACACCCGCGTTATTAGAAATACAAGTTAGCTCCTTTACATCGCTATCTACCAATGCCTTTATAGAATTTTCTGGAATTCCGCAAAGTCCGAAACCACCTAGCATCAAGGTCATACCATCTGTAATGCCATCAATGGCTTCCTGTGCATTTTTTACTCTTTTGTCTATCATGAAATATTAGAATTTTTCTAGATCTAAAAATAGACATTTTTATGAGATGAGAAAACTATAAAGTGAGCGAATCTGCATTTTTTGAGAATAAGTAGTAAATAAATGGTAAAGTGTTGGTAATTACATAAAAAAGTATTATTTTTGCAACCTGTTATTCAACCTCTAGCGATAGACGCGTAAGTTGCTTAGCCTTAACAATTTATTTTTATTAATAATGGATTTATTAAAGTACGTACAAGACAAGTACATTACAAAAAAAGAATTCCCAGCTTTTAGCGCGGGTGACACAATCACTGTTTACTACGAAATTAAGGAAGGTGCTAAAACAAGAACTCAGTTCTTCAAAGGGACAGTTATCCAAATTAGAGGAACAGGTTCTACAAAAACTTTCACAATCAGAAAAATGTCTGGTGATGTAGGTGTAGAAAGAGTATTCCCTATCAACATGCCAGCTCTTCAAAAGATTGAAATCGACAGAAGAGGTAGAGTTAGAAGATCTAGAATCTACTACTTCAGAGATCTTAGAGGTAAAAAAGCGAGAATTAAAGACGCTGCTTACAAAAAGAAATAATTATCCAATTATACGAAATAGGCTTTATCATCTGATAAAGCCTATTTTTTTTGCCTTCTATTTACTTGATAAATGGGTATAAAGCATCAAAAAACTGATCGTACACTTCAATATGCGGCAAGTGTCCAACGTTCTGAAGTTCTACCAATTTCGATCCTTCTATTTTCTGCTGAGTTATCTTCCCCAAATCTTGATATTGCCCCATCAAAGCTTGTATTTCTCTTGGCGCTCTATCTTTAGCAATAGCCGTCCTATCTCGCGTTCCTATAATTAATAAAGTAGGCATTTTTATATTTTTAAATTCATAAACCACAGGCTGATTAAAAATCATATCACTGGTTAATGCCGCATTCCAAGCCACTTTAGGATAATCTGAGTGCAATGTCCACCCTGCAATAAGGTCTAGCCAAGGTTGGTATTCGGATTTCCATTTATTATCATAATAAAATTTAAGCTGATAATTTTTATAGGTTTCTATTGTATTTTTTAATTCAGATTGATATGCTTCATCAATGGTTTGATATCTAGCCAAAGATTTGTAATCTTCCAAACCAATCGGATTTTCTAGGATCAGTTTCTCCACAGTTTCAGGGAACATCAAAGAAAATCTTGTCGCCAACATTCCACCCATCGAGTGTCCTAATAGTATTGCTTTATCAATTTTAAGCTCGTTTAAAATAGATTTCGTATTCGTTGCCAATTGTGCAAATGAATATTGATAAGATTGAGGTTTTGATGATTTCCCAAATCCTATCTGATCCGGAATAATCACTTGAAATCCTTTATCCGATAAATCCTTTGCCGTTCTCTCCCAATAGGCACCGTTGAAGTTTTTACCATGAAGCAAAACAATTGTTTTTCCATTATATACTTTAGGTTGTAGGCGCATATAAGCCATCTTTAACTTTTGATTCTGGCTATACAATTCCTTATACTTCACTTCAAATGGATATTGGTAGGTAGAAAGTGTAGCATCCATTGGTTTTACCTGAGATTGAAATAAGCCAGAAGCACTTAAAATCATCATCGCAGTAATTGATAATTTGATATATTTCATCGTCATAATTTTCAGTATAAAATTAAAAAAAACGGCCTCAAGCGAAACAGTTTTAGTAGATTTATTTATAATAAATTTAATTAAAATTAAGAAGTTTGACCTTCGGGAAGTTCTTGTTTTGAAGGTAAATTCATCAATACAATAGCAAATAAGATCAATACGATTCCTACCCATTGTATGAGAATTACTTTTTCTCCCAAAAGTACAAACGCCATTGTTACTGATACTGGAAGTTCTAGGGAAGAAACAATACTTCCTAATCCAAGACCCGTATTTGGGAAACCTAGATTAAATAAAACTGGAGGAATAATAGTTCCGAAAAGAGCTAAAATAAACCCATACGTCCAAAGTATAGAATAATCGAATGGTCTAATGTGTTCTGTATTCTGCGTAAAGGTAAGATAAAATGATTTTAAACCCTCGAAATGTAAAGGACCAATCTGCGCAAAAAATAGAAATAAAAATACGATTACGGCACCACCAGTAAGCATAATAATGCTTTTTCTAAGTACTGGAAGTTGTGTGGCTAAAGTGTTAGAAGTAAACATCGTGATTGTGAAAGATGCTGCTGCCAAAACGCCCCAAAATACACCATGCCAATCCAATTGCACATCCATATTGATCACATTGGTAGCCAAAACACTCCCGAACAACACAATTACCGTTGCGATAATTTTCTTCAGATTTGGAAATTTCTTTTTGATGAAACTTTCTACGACTACACTAAACCAAACCGACTGCATAAGAAGCACAATAGCGATAGAAACATTGATATATTGTACGGCAATATAATAGAATAAACTAGTACATCCCAATGACGTCCCTGCTAACAAGAGTAATTTGAATTCCTTTTTTGAGGGTGAAGCTAAAGGTTTTTTTGACGTAAAAGTCTGAATTAGATTTAAAACAAGTAATCCTATAAAGCCTAATACAAATTGCGATGTGGTAACTTCAGAAGTAGTGAAACCGTCTTTGTAAGCCATCTTTACAAAAGTTGCCAACATCCCATATATACTTGCGCCAATCCCTACAAAAAGTACACCTTTTAAAATATTTTTCTTCTCCATAATTTTTTTTTCGAGCCGGCAAAGTTACAATTTAAAAACCGGTTATAAGTAGTGATGTTATTATAAAAAAGACGTTCAAAATAGAAGAATAACTTCAAGCATTTATCAAATCTGTTTGAGGAGGAAAATGTGACTCAAAATATTAAAGTAATATCTTTAATGTACTTATTTTTGAATTTACAAAAAATGGAACAAAAAAAGCCAATCCTAAGATTGGCTCCATATTTATATTGATAAATTTCTAGAGATTATTTACCTCCTTCCATTTTTCTTTTCAATTCAGCTAATACATCGATATCACCTAAAGTTGATTTTTCTTCGTTGTTAGAAGAAGATGAAGAAGTATTAGATCTATTGTTGTTAGATTCTTTTACGTTTTTCTTCTCTTCGTCTCTGAAGATACCTGTGTGAGATACCACTACTCTTTTGAATTCTTTGTTGAATTCGATAACTTTGAATTGAGCATCGTCACCTTTTTTGATTTTAGATCCATCTTCTTTCTCTAATAATCTTGAAGGACAGAAAGCTTCAACTTCAGCATCTTCGAATTGTACAGAAGCACCTTTATCGTGTACTTCTACAGCTTTACCAGCGTGTACAGTTCCTTCAGCATATTTAGTTTCGAATTTATCCCATGGGTTTTCAGTCAATTGTTTGTGACCTAGAGATAATCTTCTAGCTTGGATGTCTAGTTCTAGAACTGTTACATCTAATTTATCACCAACTGCACAGAATTCTGATGGGTGCTTGATTTTCTTAGTCCAAGAAAGATCAGAGATATAGATTAATCCATCGATACCTTCTTCTAATTCTACGAATACACCAAAGTTAGTAAAGTTTCTTACAGTACCTACGTGCTGAGAACCTACTGGATATTTAGCTTCGATGTTTTCCCAAGGATCTTTAGATAATTGTTTCATACCTAGAGAGATTTTTCTGTCTTCTCTATCTAGAGTAAGTACTTCAGCTTCTACTTCATCACCTACTTTTACGAAATCACCTGCAGATCTTAAGTGAGTAGACCAAGACATTTCAGAAACGTGGATCAATCCTTCTACACCTGGAGCGATTTCTACAAACGCACCATAGTCAGCAAGAACTACTACTTTTCCTTTTACTTTGTCACCTACTTTCATATCAGCAGAAAGAGCATCCCATGGGTGAGCTTCTAATTGCTTCATACCCAATTGGATTCTTGTTTTCTCGTCATCAAAGTCAAGGATAACTACTTTCACAGTTTGTCCGTCTTCTAAGATTTCAGATGGGTGGTTCACTCTAGACCAAGAAAGATCTGTAATGTGAATCAATCCGTCAACACCTCCCAAGTCAATAAATACACCGTAAGAAGTAATATTCTTAACAGTACCTTCTAATACTTGACCTTTTTCTAACTGAGCGATGATCTCTTTTTTCTGACCTTCGATATCTGCTTCAATCAATGCTTTGTGAGAAACTACTACGTTTTTAAACTCAGGGTTGATTTTCACAACTTTGAATTCCATAGTTTTTCCTACAAACTGATCGTAATCTTTAATTGGCTTAACGTCAATCTGAGAACCTGGTAAGAATGCTTCGATACCGTGGATATCAACGATCATACCTCCTTTAGTTCTAGACTTCACAAATCCGTTAACGATTTCTCCAGTTTCGTGAAGTTCGTTTACTCTATCCCAAGCTTTAAGCGTTCTCGCTTTTCTGTGAGATAATTGTAACTGACCTGTTTTGTCTTCTCTTCTGTCTACCATTACTTCAACCTCGTCACCTACTTTTAGGCCTGGGTTGTAACGGAATTCGTTAAGAGAAATAACACCTTCAGATTTGAAATCGATGTCTACGATAGCTTCTTTATCAGTTAATCTTACAACTTTACCAGTGATAACGTCGTTATCGTTTAGACTGCTAAGAGATCCGTTGTAGATTTCTTCTAAATCGCTTTTTTCTTTTCTAGCATCTGCATCAAGACCTGATTCGAAAGAATCCCAATCAAATTGTTCTGGTGCTACGTTTTGGTTTAATAAAACCTCTGCTGAATTTGTCTCTTTTGACATTTTCTAAATAAATTTGTATTCCTTCTTTTTTAATGATTTGAATAAATGTGGACTTAAAAAATACGGAAGTTATTATCAATAAATAGGTTACCCTTTCAAACCTTTCCCACAAAAAGTGGATGCAAAAGTACAAAAATATTAGTTGATATTAAAGATTTTTATCATCTATTCCTATTATTCTACCAACTATTGCTTTGTTGTTGAGTATTTTAACAAAAAAAAATCTTCATTTATACTCTATTAAAAGTACAAGTGAAGATTTTATATCTATCGTCATTTAAAATGATAATACTATTTCACAGGCTCTGGAGGACGCATTTTGTATCTATAGCTATGAAGTGTTTTTAGGAAATTTTCAAGATCTACCAATTCACTGTCGGTAAGATTTAATTTTTGCAACAATGTAGATTTCTTTGGGAAAAGTGGGTTTTCTTTGTTGCCTTTCTCATCGGGCATTCCGGCATTATACATATTCAGAACTCCTCTTATATTTGGAAACAATCCATTGTGCATATAAGGTGCAGTTTGAGAAACTTCTCTTAAAGTTGCTGTTTTAAATTTTCCAACATCTTCATTTTTTTTAGAAATAGCATAAAGTCCCAAATCTTCATATTTTCTACCAAAATACGTAAGACCAATATTATGAAATTTTTGATCAGAAAAATAAGCGGTGTTATGGCAATTAATACAATTTGCTTTGGTTCTAAAAAGATGCAAACCATTAATTTCAGAATCTGATAATTCGTCTTTTTTACCCGCTATGAATTTATCAAACTTAGATTTCGGGCTTACCAATGTTCTTTCAAAAGTAGCAATAGATTTTGTAATACGCTCTTCCGTTACTTTTTCGTCACCGTAAGCTTTCTTAAAATGCTCTTTGTAACCTTTTATTTTACCAATCGTTTTTACCGCCAATCGTGTATGAAAATTCATTTCTACAGGGTTTTCTATAGGAGCTTTCACTTGTTCTTCTAAAGTTGCAGCTCTACCGTCCCAAAAAAACTCTTTAGCAAAAGCAATATTTAATACCGTAGGTGTATTTCTTGTCCCCAATTGTCTATCATGTCCGTAGGCTACTCTTTTAGCATCAGACCATCCCGTCTCAGGATCATGGCAGTTTGCACAAGATATTTGGCCAGACTTAGAAAGTCTAGGGTCGAAAAATAATAATTTCCCCAATTCTTCTTTCTCTTTAGAATAAGGATTCTCTTTAGGAAAAACAGGTTTTCCCAAAGAACCAATATCTTCAAATCCCACTTTAGCATCATCAAACAAATGAGGCTTTGGCCATAAGCTATGATTGCCACTACTATACAAATCTCTTAATTCTTGGATGGTGTAACCATCTTGAATACCATCATCAAATTCTGTAAAAGAATACACTGTGAAGAGTGCCGCTGCAATCGTTAAAAAATACTTCATTAAATCTTGTATTTTAGTAATACAGAGAAATCCCTGTATTAAAAATCATATTAGGATTACCGTTATAATTTACATTTTCTTCCATCACCGAGTTGAGTGGGAAAAGTGTCGCAAAATTAGTAAATATTTTTAAGTCTGTCTTATTACTTATTCTCTGAAAAAATTGTAACCCAATTTGAGGTCCCAATTGTGAAGTTTTGTCATAGTAATAATCATTTTTTATAACGTTATCATAAAACAAATTTGTAGATGAAGCAGCTTGATACTCTAGACTTTCGGAAATCGGAAAGTACGATTTCGCTCCTACTAAAATATTTACACGTTGCTTATCATTTTTCAGAATATCTTTGTTTGCAGAAAGATTAATATCTAAACTTTTTACATATTTACTAGTAACTCCTAATAAATCTCTTGCCGAGAAATCACTAAAAATTGTTTGCAAACCTAATCCCAAAATAGTTTTGTCTTGATCTTTCCACAACAAAGATTGGTTGAGTGACAAACGATCTAATGTCATACGATAATTTTGCCCCAATTCTGTTAGGCTATAATTATCTCCTGTAATACTCTGAAAATTTAAATTCCCGAAATATTGTATAGAATTACCTTTGTACCAATAATTTGCATCTGTTTGGTAATTTTTTACACGGTATTTCAATTGCTCTAAACTTTCATCGAAAAAAGTATAACCATTTGCCGATTTTCCAAAAAGAGTTTCCATAGACTTACTGTAAGAGTAATTTATGGTAAAAAGATTTTTTTCTCCTCGATAAGCATAACCTGCTCCTGCGTTTCCACTTATCGTTTTGTAGCCAAAATTAGAATAAGAAACGAAATGCAATAATCTACCATAACCATCAGAAAATCTCACAAAATAATCTTCGTTTGCTGGCGAATTGTTTTGGTCGTTTACAAAATCCAAATCATAAGAATCGGTTTTTCTACCAAGACCTCCAAAAATTGATATTTGATGTTTTTTTAGATGATAACCCACAAACGCTTTCCCAGAATAATCTGCTGTATTAATAGCTGGTCTCGGATCTGATTTTCTAAAAGAATTATTGTTTCTATAATCCACGGTTAGTCCAAAATCGAAATTAGAATAATTGTAAGATAAGCCTCCCATAACTCTGTATTTCTGGCTTTCCCAATTGGCTTTTTTTGGCGCAAAAATATAATGAGGATTCATTACAAACTGATCTTCGGTTCTCTCGGACGTTAAATTATATCCCAAATCTTTTTCCGACACAAACTGATAATCAAAACCTCCCAACACACGCAAATTTTCTGAAATATTGAAAATCCCCTGCGTTTTGAAGGCAAAAATGTTGCTTTTTTCGGCTGTTTGAGCTCTTTTAAGATTAAGCTCTTTTATTGTTGCACTGAGTTCTGTTTCTGTAAAATCTCTAACTTTAAATTGAGAATACTGAATCGGATTTTCCCAAATTTTTTCGTACTGAGCATTGTACAAAGAATTGGTTGGGATATGAATACTATCATTTGTTTGAGCCGAAACCCCAACAAATGATAATACTGCAAATATATGAAGGCAATTAAATTTCATATTATTTTATTGAAACCCTTTTGGGTTGGCTTTAATTTTTACAAAATCGTTCGCAGAGTTATTTGTATCTTCCAATACTACTCTATTGTTAATCTTTTGTTTCGTTTTACGCATTACCGATTGTGAGTTGTACATATTATCTACATTAATAAAAGATGCATCAATAGACGAAGGCAACATTTTTGGTCTTTGTGAAGACGGATTGTAGTGTTGAGTATCTAAACCATCTATTATAACTTCTGTAGGAATTTGAAGGAAAAACTTTGTATTGGTAACTATATTAGAAACAGATGGGTCAGAGTAATCTTTATAAGTATTAAAATCATCCGATCTGAAAATCACAAAACTATCTCTACCCAGAGTATCCAAAATCATGTCTGCAACTCCACTATAATATCCAGGCCTTCCCCAATAAGCAATTTGTAAATCGGGCACCGCAGGATTTTGAATATCTGTATTGAAAACTGTTGAACCAATAGAAATCCTAAAATCTCCTAAATAAGCTTCGAAATCGGCATTGCTTAAATCTACTGTTAATTCTGGGTTTTGCACCATAACGGGATTACCATTGTTTCCAATTAAAGGAGCTTTATGATTTACTGCGTTACTCGCAATTACAATTGAAGCACCTGGCTGAATTGGATATTGAGTCCCAGAACCAGGGATTCTGAAAACAAAATCAGAATATACAAAATCGGAATTTGCTGCATTACCCATCGTCATTCCAAGAGATTGGCTCCAATCGAATTGTCCATTTGGTAATGTAAAATTAGAAGGCGTATTATTCAATTTACCAGATAACTGTGCAATATATAGCCCATCTGCATAAATAACTTCAGTAGAATTGTTATATATTTCTATAAATTGATCTCTTAAACCAGCACCTTGAGAGTTACTAGAACCTGCGTAATACACTTGTTTAATCACTAAATCTCCCACTTTCGCAGCTTTCAATTCTACAGAAGTACTCGGAACATTCAGATTCACTTGTACTCCTTCTTGAGAGCCATTAAAATTTATTTCGTCACTTTGAAGCGCATATCCAAAAGTTGAAAGATATTCTGCAGCCACCATTTTTTTAGATACATTTAGCTTATAACTTCCTGGGATTACATTAGGAAAAGTTGCAACACCATTATCATCTGAAAGTATTGTAAAAGCATCTCCAGAATTGCTATTTGTAAGGATTACAGTTGCATTTTTGGCTAATTTTTGACCGTAATTGTTGTCGTATTTTACATAAACCTTAAAAGAAACGGGTTGCAGCATACTTCCCGACCCATTGTTTCCGAAATCATCGTCTCTACAAGAAGAAATAATGAAAAGTAAAGAAAATAAGTATAAAATGTGTTTCATTATGATAATTTAAAATTGATATTCTATTTTGGCTCCAAAAGAAAGCGTTAACAAATCTGGTTTTACTTTTTGTACATTTTTACCATTTTCCATGATAAAATAAGTTTGTTTTAGGTCTAAAAAATTATTTGCATAAAAAGAAAATTTAAACCCATTAAGAAAATCTTTGGTAATTCTTAAGTTGAAATTATGGAAAACTCTTTGTGCTTTTTCATCGTTTACATCTGCACCATTCAGTTTAATATTTGCAAACTGATTGGGATCGTTTATTTGTTCTTCGGTAAGCAAAACTTTGTTTAGATCTCTATCCAAATAAGCATAAGGCAATCTTGGGTTGTTATAAGATTTGTTATCGATAATAAAATGTTGCGTTCTTAAAGAAACCACCAAACCTGCTTTTGGCAAATGATAATTGAGAACACCACCCAACATCAATTGTTCGTAATGCGTATCGTACCATTTGTAAACTCCATAAACTTCGTTTGCTGTAGCTACTTTAGAACGATTTAGCTTTTCTTTGCTTGCGTTATTTGTGGTTTTAATATAAGAACCATTAATATCTAAACTAAGGTTACGAATGGGTAATTTCCAAAAACTAGCCATTAATTCTAAACCAGTATCTTTAGATTCTAGAGAATTGATATTTCTATTTTGTAAGTAGTAATAATCTTTGTAACCAGAAACGGTGTATGTTGGAAGATTGTTACCATTATACTGAACATCTAGCTCTGCCAAACCTCTTTTTACCGCAAATTCTTCGGTAGTGAAACCATCGTACAACTTGTTATGATAAGCAGTAATTCCTACATTACCAATACCGAATTTATAATCGATACCTACTTCTGTACGAATACTTTTTGAAGGTTTTAGATTGAAATTATCAGAAGAATCGATAAATGTTTGCAAAACTCCCAAATTATAATAGCCTGGAAGTCTAAGATCTGCCAAAACAGCGTCGTAATAACGAGGACCCGTATAAATCATATTAATAGATGGCGCTTTTGATGCAATACCAAAACCTCCTCTAAATTTGAAATTTTTATGAATTAAAAACGTATTAATTCTTGGTTGGAAAACAGTGCTTCCAAATTGGTTGTCAACACGCAAACCCGCATTCAGATTGAAAATATTAACGCCAAATGCTTTGTTAATATTATCTTCTAAATAAACAGAATATTGATATTCTGCACGTACATTTTGACCAAAATTATACGGTCTAAAAGCAGTTCCAGTACCCGCAAAATTGTTTTCTAATGTTTCTGGATTTCCTAATCTTCCTGCACCTTTGTTATCACTACTTCTCATCGAAGTTCCGATAAGGAAATTGTGTATCCAATTAGATTTAGTTTTAATTTTTTTCTTTAAATCTGCAGAAACGAATAAAGCCAAAGGTTTCCCTTCGATCTCTTTCTCCATTCTGTAGTTTATTGGCGTATAAATACCGGTAAAAACACCTTCAGTAGTGCTTGTTCCTACTATATCTCCTCCACTATTGAGTAATTTAGAATCGTAAGAGTTTTGGTAACCGTTGGTATAACTTGCAATAATATTTAGATTATCAAAAAAGGATTCTTTAAATCTCCAATTGAAATTATTAGATATTCTAAGGTTTCTCGTTTTATTTTTTATAATTCTTCCTTCGATATCTTCTTCTTCGAAGTTGGCATTATCCAAATTATTCGTATAATCTACAGAGATCATGTTACTAATATTTTTGTTTTTATTATAAACCGTCCACATTAGACTTCCAGAAACTCTTTCGTATACGTTAAATTTTGTTCGAGGATCTGAATTCGATTTTAGATAATTAACATTTGCGTTTAAATAACCCAATCCGTCCGAAAGTTTAAAACCTTTGTTAAGATTATATTCTTGCGTACCTTCTCTTAAAGCCAAATAAACTCTGTAAGGCGATTCGCCGTTTTTTCTCAGTACATTTACCAAACCTGAAGTAAGATCACCATATTTTGCAGAAGGAATTCCTTGCACAACTTCCACACTTTCTATACTTTCTACCGCAACATCTCTCAAATCTGCTCCGTAATTGGTGTTAGAAAAATAACCATTAAAATCTCCTGTTCCACTCGTTCCAAAACCTATATCATTAGGTCGAAATAAGGAACCCTCTGAAAATACAGCACCATTTGTAGAATAATTCCCCAAATAGCTTTGCATATTTTCGTTGTTAGAAATGGGTACACCATCTACAACCAAAGAAGTTCCGAAAGACTTGTTACCAAAACCATCGTTGCTAACTCTGGTTGGTTGTGTACTTCTAAAAACGATAGGTTTGAACTCGTTAAAATTAAGATTTTGAAGTTTTTGACCAGGAATTTGCTCCAAAACTTCGTTTAAAGAAAATGCCTGAATACTTTTCAGTGCTTCTTCTTTAATTTCAATTTCAGAATATTTTTTCTTTTTTGCGGTAAGAGATATTTCTTTTATTCTCGTAGATACAATTTCCATGAGAACAGTGATAGAATTTTCGGGTACATACTCAAAAGTTCTCTTTTCTTCTAGCAAACCAGCTCTTCTAAATTCTAGCGTTTCTCCTTTGTTTACTTTAATGTTAAAATCTCCATTAGAAGAAGTCAGCGTCCAAATTCCTGAATTTTCTATTCTTACCAAAACACCAGATAATGGTTTTTTGTTTTCTGCATCGATTACTTTACCAGTAATATTTTGCGTAAAAGCTGAAGCGCTTATAAGACCAAACATTACTATAAATAGCTTTCCTGATTTCAATTTATCAATTTTAGGCAAAGTTATTTATATTTTTTCTAAATAAACTTAATTGAAGATTTAAAAAATCTATAAATGACATTTATCAACTAAAATGAAAATTAAATTCCCTGTCTTCTATTTCAAAATCCATGAAAAGTTTGGTTTTTTATCAAAATGAATATTTTAAAATTATAAGTAGAATTTTTTTCTATATTAATTTTAAATAAATTTACTAAAAAAATGAGATTAAGAAAAGTAGAAAAAAGTGATAATGAAATTCTTGCACAACTTATAAGAGCTATTTTTGATGAGCTAGATGCTCCAAAATGTGGTACAGTTTATTCTGATCCCAAAACTGATACATTATTTGAAAATTTTCAAGAACCAAAAGCTGTGTTGTGGATTGCTGAGGAAAATAATGAGATTGTAGGTTGTTGTGGAGTGTATCCAACAGAAGGTTTACCAGAAAATTGTGCAGAACTCGTAAAATTTTATCTACTTGCTCAATCCAGAGGTAAAGGAATTGGTAAAGAACTGATGTGTAAAACTATAGAATCAGCAAAAGAGTTAGGTTATAAACAATTGTATTTGGAAAGCTTACCACAGTTTGCTAGTGCAGTATTAATGTACGAAAAGCAAGGGTTCTGGATGTTAGATCAACCCTTAGGAGATTCTGGGCATACGAGTTGTACAATTTGGATGCTGAAAAATCTCTAAAATAAAAAGGACAACTTACGAAAGTTGTCCCCTATTATTTACTTTATAATTTCTGTATTAAAAAATTTACATATGAATTGGTCTTTTTCCTGTAGCATCCAATGCAGCTTCTTTGATAGCTTCTGCATACGTTGGGTGAGCATGAGAACTTCTTGCGATATCTTCTGCACTAGCACGGAATTCCATAGCAATTACACCTTCTGCGATAAGGTCCGCTGCTCTAGCTCCAATAATATGGAAACCTAAAACTTCGTCAGTTTTCTCATCAGCGATAATTTTGACTAATCCATCTACATCACCCGATGCACGGCTTCTACCTAATGCTCTCATTGGGAAAGATCCTACTTTATAAGCAACACCTTCTTCTTTCAGTTGCTCTTCTGTTTTACCAACTCCTGCAACTTCTGGCCAAGTATATACTACACCAGGAATTAGGTTATAGTTAATATGAGGTTTCTGTCCAGCTAAATATTCAGCAACAAAAGTTCCTTCTTCTTCAGCTTTGTGAGCCAACATTGCTCCTGCAACAACATCTCCGATAGCGAAAATGTTTGCTACATTAGTTTGTAGGTGATCGTTAGTTTTTACTCTTCCTCTTTCGTCAAGCTCTACACCTGCGTTTTCTAGTCCAAGACCTGTAGTGTAAGGTTTTCTTCCTACAGATACCAAACAGTAGTCTCCTTCTACTACTACTTCTTCTCCTTTTTTATCTTTAGCAGAAATTTTCACAGTATCTCCATTTCTTTCTACTGCAGAAACTGCTGTAGATAGCATGAATTTCATTCCTTGTTTTTTCAATACTTTTAGCAATTCTTTGCTTAGAGCACCATCCATACCAGGAATAATTTTGTCCATAAATTCTACTACTGTTACCTGAGCACCAAGTCTTAGGTATACAGAACCTAATTCTAGACCGATAACACCACCACCAATAACCACTAAATGTTTAGGGATTTCTTTTAGGTTTAATGCTTCAGTAGAAGTAATCACTCTTTCTTTATCCAATGTAATGAAAGGTAAAGAAGAAGGCTTAGAACCTGTAGCGATAATAGTATATTTAGATTCTATAGTTTCTGTAGAACCATCATTTTTTGTTACTTTGATCTGAGTTGCAGATTCAAAACTTCCAAGACCTTCAAAAACAGTAATTTTGTTTTTGTCCATCAAGAAGTTAATCCCTTTCGTTGTTTGCTCTACTACTTCATTTTTTCTAGCAACCATTCTTGCGATATCCGCTTGAGGCTCGTTTATAATAATTCCGTGGTTCGCAAAAGTGTGTTTTGCGTTTTCGAAATGTTCAGAACTATCCAAAAGTGCTTTAGACGGAATACAACCTACGTTAAGACAAGTTCCTCCTAAGGTAGAATATTTTTCAATAATTGCTGTTTTGAAGCCTAATTGCGCAGCTCTAATGGCAGCAACATAACCCCCAGGACCAGAACCTATTACGGTAACATCGAATTGAGACATTGTATATTATTTTATTATATATTAATGAGGCTAATTTAAGACTTTTTTTTAATAGTCGTGGTTTCAAAAACAAGAAATATATCACATTCATAACTTCAAAAAAGAAAAAAATAATGATGATCGGTAAAGATAATAAATGTATAAATTCTGAAAAATAAAACAATATACTTAATTCTGTTCAAATCCCTATAAATGCACATTTATTATTACATAAATAACACGATCATCTCTTATTTTGGCAATAAATTTTACTATATTTACCTTTATTATTTCGAATATTATTAGATAGTAGATTGAGAGCTTAACATAACGTGGAAATTATTTTGATCCTGAAGTTCAAACCTTCTAATTGTTCAAAAATAAATATCGTGATTGAAATGAGAATTAAACTTAAATCAATACTATGCATTGCATTTTATTTAATTCCAATTGTAAAGTTAAATGCACAACTAACCTTGGATCCAACTACAACCAAGAAATTCAATGAGATTCTCTCTGGAGAAAAAATTTGCGCAGACTTTACCCTCTGCTGCTAATGATTTGCTTGCAGTAGCACAAAATAACTATGAAAAAGCGATATGTTACCTTATAAAATCTGAAGCTTCTTATGATAGAAGAGATTATCTAGATGCCATAGTTAAAGGTAAGAAATCTAAAGAGCTTATTGGAAACAGTGATAGAATACCAGCAGAGATTGACTATACAGAATGCTCTTATCATGTCTTATCGAAGAGCTGGTCTTATTATAGAATCTGATGATGAGTGGGAATATTTCAAAAACTAATAAAAAAACTAGATAGCAATGATAAAGAAGTTAATCTAATCTACACTCAAAGTAAAATATATGACATCGACAAAAAGTTTCACTGAAGGAATTTTTTATATGGACATGGGTCTAATTAAGTGTATAGCTCAAGATAAGGCGGCTGCACAATTATATATCGACTTTGCTCACGCCATTATCAAATATAAAAATAACAAGGCGGTCCTAAAGTTAATTTTAGAAGAAAGTATTAACGCAAATATTGATGCTTCAGAAGATCAACTTCAATTTTCTAAAATAGTGCAGATAATATTAAGTTACCCTCGTTTCACTGGACCAAAAATTAGTATTTCTTAGTTGGATTTTAAGCTGCTTTGGTGTATTTATTTTGGGGTTTATTTTTAATTCCTTGATGCTTTCGATAATGATATTTTTCTAGCCATTGTTTTATT
>NZ_JAZQRK010000031.1:0-2708 GCF_045629545.1 Chryseobacterium sp.
ATTTTGGGCTATTGTTGGAGGATGAAGAGTATTTGGTCTACACGCTTTGGAATTCTAAGAAATACATTCAATTCAATGAAGGCAAGATAATTGGTAGCACGATCATCGATTTTCAATTGAGTCAACATTCTTTAAAAATAACATTGAATAATGATGAAAAAATAGAGTTTAAGTTTAGTCTTGATTTTGTAGATCAAGAAGATGAATCTGGTAAGGAAAAACCCGATGACATTGCAAAATATCTATATTTCAAAGTAGAAAATACGACATTTATAGTATAGCTTATGAAAGAACCTCGCATATATGTCGATTTCAATGAAATGGTAGAAGAAGATTTAGTATTACTATCGAAAAATGATACAGAACTAGACTCAGCTGGAAATCTTGTACATCTATCCGAAAATATGTTTATCAAAATTTATATGGATGACGTAGATGAAGCAAACAAAATAGATAACCTTCTTGCAGAAGGTATAGTAGAACGAAATACGATTAACGAAGGTTGGGGAACAATAGCTAAATGGAATTGCAGAATCAATCATAAAGGAATTTACCACGAATCTGATCATAATAATGATGCAAATAAATAGAAAAATTTACGATGTTTTAGTTGACACTGAAAACAATCCCGAAGGGTGGTTTTTACTTAACCAACTCAAGTAAAGATTGGAATCTTGAAACCATAGGAATATTTGTAGATGATGAATTTGGTGAAGAAGAAGAAAAAACAGAACAACTATTAGCCAATGGTTGGGTAGAAACTTTAGATTCTGTAATGATTGAAGATGTTATTTATCATGCGAAAGAACAAAAAGAAAAGGTAACAACAGAGGAATTATTGGAAGCTTTTATTTATTTTATTGATAATGATTCATACTTAATATTAAAAAAATAAGGTAAAACACACATTAATAACAAAAAGAAATAAGTTTCTAAAAAGAAATTGAAGTCGTCATTTTAAATAAAACACATTATGAGCAACGCAGAAGAAATCATTGATAAAATAGACACTTATTTATCAAAATCATCTCCAAAAACTTTTAACCCTTCACAGGAAGAGTTATTAAATTTTATAGAAACGCATTGGGCAATGGCAGATGATGAAAAATACAATTTGTACTTCAGCAGTATTATCATAGGTAGAATGATAAATGAATATGTGCAATTAAAAGATTCTAAAAACTTAGCGCGCTGGATGGAAATGGATGATTTGCATTATAAATCTGCTCAACATCCTAATTATTTTAGAAATTGGTATAAAGGAACTAAATTTTTTGATGCTGGTAATGAAGAAAAAGCATTACAGTATTTTCAACTTTCTTATAATGAAAATCCAGATCATATTTTTAAAACCAATTCCAGCTATTCCCAGTTTTTCAACCAATATCTAGATGAACCTAGAATTCTTCCAGAAATAATTAAAAAAAATGAAGAGACTTATTTCCAAATGGCTCTACCCTATTGGCAGAAGTTTTTTAAAGAAGATGAGGATCAATTGGAGTTTAATTTTATTGATGATGATGAAGAAATTCTGTACGAACCCGTAAATGAATTACAGCGAGCGGCATTGAATTATTTTTTAGAAAATCAGGAAATGATGCTGAAAAGCATGTTAACTGCCTTGCTCGAGAAATACCCGGAATTGCAAGATCAATATGAATACAATGAAGAAGACAAGCCTTTTTTCATGCCAAATATTACTAGCATAGAGGGGTTTTGTAACTTACTAACACAATCACAATGCTATGTAATGAATGTTTACAAAAATGATTTCCCTTATTTTGGATTTAGCTTTGGATGTTCATGGGATTCTGAGCACGATCTTGGCTTTATTACTTATAAAGATCGTGTAGTAGAAATAGGAGATGCGGTTTTGGCTTTTGATACCTATACCGCAGAAAATGATTTGGAAAACTATAAGGGCAATAATTAATGGATAAAAATGAATTAATGAATGATATCCAAAATAGTTTTAGAGATGTCGCTTTAGAAGATGGTATAGGTATTTGGGAAGCTGAAGCGATAGACAACTATTTAGTAGGAAACGAATATGAATTACTGAAATGTAAAGACGAAAGAGTAGATTGGAACAACATAACCTTCGATTATACCAATCAATTCGAAATGACATTTGCTTTTTGGGATGCAAAAGGAACTACATTCATTTTACCCAAAGTTTTACAATTAGCATTAATGCTCGAAGAGGAAAATGAAGACCAAATCCCGGATTGGCAATATATTTTAGAGGGTATTTGCCAAAGAAAGCAACAACATCTTTTTAATGATAAACAAAAAAACACAATTCAAAATTTTCTTAATTATCAAAAACAAAAATCACCTAAAAATGATTGGGATGAATATGATTTATTAGCATTTGACTATTTAATTGAAAGGTGGAAAGATTAAGCGAAGAAAATTTGAAATAAAATGCAACAGTGATGAATAATAATAAACTTATTGAACCGCCAGACTATATTGATGGAGCAAAGGTGATTAAATGGGCCTGGTCTGGACAAAAACCTTTTTATAGAATTTATAGAGAAGACGGAACAGAATTTGAGGAAATTTATGGATTGGCTATTTGTCAATACGAAAAGAGCAATAGTGTTTATCATTTTAGTTGCGATCAGGAATGGGAAACCATACAGGACGCACCTTATGAAAACGTTGATAAAGCAGTAAATTCTTTACCCAATCAATATAGAAAT
>NZ_JAZQRK010000032.1:0-4733 GCF_045629545.1 Chryseobacterium sp.
CTTTTTATCTTTATACAGTATAAATGCAATCTATATTAATCTTAAAGTAGAAAAAATTTCAAACAAAAATGAATACCTTTTGAAGTATGCAAGTGTTTCTTCTCAACAAGATTATTATGCAGATAAATTAAAAATTGTAGATGAAGACATAGATAAAAATAAACCAATTGGTAAATTAATACTCTTAGAAGATGGGAAAGCAAAACTAGAATGGGTTGGTTTGTATAATATTAAAAAACAAAAATTAGAATTTGTCGGGAAAGATTTCTTACTCATAAGCGAAAACGGAGGAAAACTCCCTCTAATCCTTGAAAAATGTGATTAAACATGTTCAAAAAAATAGCTCTTTCGGGATCTACAGGCAATGCGGCAGAGATATCAGATCGAAATGGAAATTTATTACATGGTATTTGGAGAAAAAATTGGCATTGCCATATTGAAGCATGTAGTGATGGCTCTAGTGCAGTTACTTTTTTTGGAAAGAGTAGATTACAACCTGAAAATTATATGAAAACAAAATTTGACAACAATGGAAATGCAATTAAATAAGTCACTCATTTTTATTCTATTCTTAATTTTTTCTTGCAAAGGTGATGCGCAAAAAAATAATACTATTCAACAAAAATCAAAACAGCAATCAATACAAATTGTTAATTTTTTTGATAAAAAATATGCTTCAGATTACACAATGATAGTTGATGAATCAACACTTGCGGACCATCCCATACAAACTTTTTTAGATTGTAAAGGCAGTTATTTTACAATTCATTATATACCAAAAAATCAAGAATTAAAAGATTATTGGAATCATGAGTATTTTCAAAATCACAATATGGATAATATAGATTCTGAAAAAGAGAGTAAAGAAATTGAAGCAAAAATAAAAGCTAATATAAGTGGTTATGCTGTTTTTTGCTATTATATTCCCGCAAAGTATATTGAGTCTAATAATGGATGTACGATAGAAAGTGCGTATTTGAATGAAAAAACAGTAGCAAATATTTACTATTATAATTCTCAAAGTAAAAACTGGCAATTTATTAAAAATGAAAAATCACAATATTTACCCAGAATAATTGAAGCCAATTATTTTTCCAATAATTTTTCAAATTATTTTAATCCGTTAATATCAACAAATATTAATAATGAAACCAAATCAAATACGGCGACTGAAAACAAATCTATTTTGGTTTGGAATGGCAAATATGAGTGTACATTTCTTCGTCTTAAAGGAGAATCCGCCGACCCAAGGGCTTGGGGAAAAATATCATTGGAAATAAAAGATAAAAATGCAAATTTTAATTTAGATACTTATAATGAAATTGTTGAAAAAAAATTATTAGTTTTAGATATATCTGCAAATGAATTAAAATTGGAAGATAAAGCAACCAATAAATTCTTGAAATTAAATAAAGAAGCTGGTAAAATTTTTATGCAAGGAAATCTCATGGAATCAATTGTAGGAGAAAAGGAAATATATGAGATTAAAAAGGTAAAGGATTAGTTTTTATTGAAAGTAACCAAAAGTAAAGAAACAAGCAAGAACATGAAAAGAATAGAGATAAGATAAGTCAATTAAATGGTTCAGGAAAATTACCTGCGCAAAATATTTTCTAAATAAATAATTATGTACAAGATAATTTCATTAGTATTACTATTATTATTTAATAGTTGTACAGGTAAAGAAAAAAAAGAGCAAACAGATATTCATAGTCTACAACAGACAAAATCTGAATATAATCCTGTAGCTTATACAACAAATTTTATACAAGATAAAAATCTTGTCATTACTAATTTTGATAATTCATCATTACCATTCTCTATTATTGTATTTAAAGAAAGTGAAAAAAGCTATCTTCAAGTGTCATCCAAATTAATAGCTATTGATTTTGATTATTCATATAATGAAGATGAATCGATTAACACAAGTGAAATTTTACTTTATAAAAACCAATCAAAATATATAATCTTAATTCCAACATTTACACAAGAATTCCACGCATTCCAAATGGTAGAGTTTTCTGAAAATGAAATTAAGAATTTAGGATTTAAGACTTATGGATATGAAGAATTTGGAAAAATTAAAAAAGATCCAAATACAAAAATAAAATTCATAATTGAAAATTATAAGAATTTTCCAACAATATTTGCAATATTAAAAAATGACAAGATAAGGTTTTCTCATTCCTCAAATAGTACATCAAATAGCACATCTTTATCAGAAAATGAAAAACAACTTATTCAAAATTTAAATAATGAAAAGCGTAGTAAAAGTATATCAGTAGACATAAATTCAGATGGAAAAAATGAAGTTTTCGAGGTTGATTTTAATAAGAAAAAGGTTATTGGAACTAGTACGGTTTATGATGAACTAGGATTTGAAGGCTCTTATTTTATTATTAAAAAAAAATTGAAGAAAAAACGCCACACGATATACAGCATTATAAATATTACTTTCAAGATTCTACAACAGGTATATTACTAAATAAAATAGAATTTAATAGAGATGTCTATGTTGAAAATACAGATTTATGTAATGTAAATTATACATACATACCAATTAATAAAACATTTATTTCAGAGGTAAGTCTTTATAATACAAATTATCTTAATGAATTAAATAGAAAATTTAATCTACAAGAATTAAAAGAGCTTATATTAAATACAAATAAAAAATATCAATGTGCAAATAATATTCAATTAAATGAACTCAAATTCTTATTACTAATGAACCCTTAAATGAAAAAAACTTAAATGAATATAATAATATAGCTTATTATCTCGAACAAGATAAGGATTATAATGAATCAAATTATATTTTAGTTAAAATAATCAATAAATATCCTTCACGTATTGTAGCATGGTTAAACCTAGCAGATACTTATTGGGAACTTGATGAAAAAGCTAAATCAAAAGATGCTTATCAAAAATATATTTCTTTAATAAAATCACAAAATAAAGTCTTTTAAAAATTCCACAAAGGGTTTATGAAAGAAGCAAGTAAACAAAATAGCGAGTATATTTTATGTAGACAAAATATCTCAGCAAACCTCAAAGTGTTAGTATTTCACGAACTGCGTAAGTTGAAAATTATTCTGAAAATTTTGGGCCCTCAAAGCTCAAAAAATTTTCGGTAATAAATCTTTTACTAATTTTAAACTTTACATAGTTATGATCGACAAGGAAGATTTATTAAACAATAAGGATTTCTATAAATCCTTCAAGAGTGGAGAAAATTTAACCTCTTTCTTCATGCAGATGCACAAACGAGCTGTAGAACATATGCTGGAAGCGGAACTAGATGCTCATCTAGACAACGAAAAGCACGAAAAAACCAAAGAAGGAAACTATCGTAATGGGCATGGAGCCAAGAAAATAAAACCCTCTTTTGGAGAAACGGAGATTAAGGTTCCTAGAGATAGATCTGGAAGTTTTGAACCTGCATTAGTCCCCAAAAGACACAATATTATTGATGGTTTGGAGAATATAATTATTTCATTCTATGCCAAAGGTTTGAGCGTAAGCGATATTGAGGAACAAATTCGGGAAATGTATGATTTTGATGTTTCTACTTCAAACATTTCCCGCATTACCAATGCAATTTCTGGTGAAATCGTTGCCTGGCAAAACAGACCATTAGACGATTTATATATCATCGTTTAGATGGATGGGATTGTTTTTAAAGTCCGTGAACTGCGAAGCACATCACGAATACAAAAACAAATAAACAATAAAATGAGTAAAATTTTAAAGTTATCAATAAGACCATCTATTTAGCCGTAGGATTAAATCGTGAAGGTAAAAAAGAAGTTCTTGGAATGTGGCTTGGGAGGAATGAAAATTCCAGTTTTTGGATGAGCGTTTTAACCGATTTAAAAGCACGTGGTGTAGAAGATATACTTATCACAGCGACTGATAATTTGAACGGATTTACTCAAACTATTCGTTCAATTTTTCCACAATCTCAAACCCAAATATGCGTGGTTCATCAAATAAGAAATGCCTGTAAATATATGGTTTGGAATGATAGAAAAGAGTTTTCTGCTGATATGAAAAATATCTATACAGCACCCAACAAAGACTCTGCAAAGGCTGCTCTGGATGATTTTGCCACAAAAATGGAAGGTAAATATCTCTACCTTCAACGAACAATCAATTTTAAGTTTGGGGCAAAAAAAAAGCTCATTCAAATTAATGAATGAGCTTTTTTAAAAAACTGGCGACGACCTACTCTCCCGCTTTCGCAGTACCATCGGCGCTAGAGGGCTTAACTTCTGTGTTCGGAATGGGAACAGGTGAGCCCCTCTGCTAAAACCACCCTAAAGGTTGTTTTGTACAAAAGGATGTACAGTATATGTATATTACTAGACATTTAGATCTATAGATAGGAGATTAGAGACTATTACAGTCTATTGATCATCAGTCTATTATCTTTTAGTCTAATAATTATCGATAAAAACAATCACAAAGAGCTAACCTTTATGCACTTTCGAAGTGCGCCTTATTAGGCTATAAATCTACGGGTAATTAGTACTACTCGGCTATGCTGTTACCAACTTTACACCTATAGCCTATCAACGTGGTCATCTCCCACGACCCTTAAAAGATGTCTCATCTTGAGGCGAGTTTCGCACTTATATGCTTTCAGTGCTTATCTCTTCCAAACGTAGCTACTCAGCGGTGCTCCTGGCGGAACAACTGATACACCAGAGGTTTGTTCAATTCGGTCCTCT
>NZ_JAZQRK010000033.1:0-106639 GCF_045629545.1 Chryseobacterium sp.
GCAAATCTCGTTGTTCTTTGAAATGATTTCTACAATCTTCTTCGGTGCCAAAATGTGCTGTGAAACTAAATAAATTCATCGTCAATCTTTTGATAAACACAAAGATAATGATTTTTAGGCAATTTTACGGATATTCATTAAAGAATTACACTAACTTAGATAAAATATTTTCGATAATAGATTTTGCATGGATTCTAGAATTTTCTATAAACCAAAGATGCGTATCCTTACCGCCACAAACTACGCCTGCAAGATACAAATTGGGAATATTGGTTTCCATAGTTTCTGCATTATGACGAGGTATCAACAGATCTCCTTGCAGATCTATACCACAGTTTTTTAAAAATTCAAAATCTGGGATATAACCTGTCATTGCCAAAACAAAATCGTTTTCAATTTCTTGAGTCTTTCCATTTTTATCTTTAAAAACAACAGAATTTTCTTTAATTTCTATTAATTCAGATTGAAAGTGGGCCCTAATTTCGCCTTCAGCAATCCTATTTTCAACATCAGGTTTTACCCAATATTTTACATTCTTAGAAAATTCGGCTCTTCTCATGATCATCGTTACTTCGGCACCTTTTCTATAAGTTTCCAAAGCAGCATCAACAGCAGAATTACTCGATCCAACGACCACCACTTTTTGTTGAGCATACGGATATGGCTCGGTATAGTAATGATGTACTTTCGGAAGTTCTTCCCCAGGAACGCCGATCAGTGCAGGGATATCATAGAATCCAGTAGAAACTATTACGTTTTTGGCATAATACGTAGATTTGCAGGTAGTAATCTCGAAAATACTACCATTTTTGGTGACTTTTATAACTTTTTCATAAAGATGAAGTTCCAATTTTTTTTGTCTTGCAATACCTTGGTAGTATTCTAGAGCATCTTGTCTTCCCGGTTTTGGAGACGTTGTAATAAACGGAATTCCGTCAATTTCTAGTTTATCAGCTGTAGAAAAAAACCTCATGTACAAAGGATAATTGTACAAAGAATTGGCAATAGTACCTTTTTCTACAATCAGATAAGAGAGGTTGTTTTTCTTTGCTTCAAGTGCGCAATTCAGGCCAATAGGTCCGGCACCTACAATTAGAATATCTAAAATTTCCATCTTATAAATTTACTCAATTATCAGCCTAAGAAGCCAATTGATCTAAAATTTCGGATAAGTTTTTTGTTAAATTTCTTCTTGAGAATTCTTCAATATTTCCCTTGCGCTCAGAAAGTTTCCCATGTTTCCAAAGTTGATATTTTTCTAATATAAATTCCGTAATTTTTGACTCATCACTATATCCAAAATGATGTCCAGCATCCGTTTTATTTAAAATCGTTGCTACATCTGCTTCATCAGGACCAAATGAAATAATTTGTTTCCCTGTCGCCAAATATTCAAAGATTTTTCCTGGAATTATTCCTTTAGAACTATCGTTCGGGAAATTGGTCATTAGCAATAGAGTAGAGTTTTCCATCTCCAAGATGGCTTTATCATGAGATAGATAACCTAAATTCTGAAGATGATTTTTTAGGCTTGAATTTTCTAAATTTTGAAGGATTTTATCATCCACTCTTCCAACAAATTTCAACTTAAAATCTTTGGCAAATTGAGAATTCACAGCGACTAAGTTTTGCAAAGATTTCCATAGATATTCAGGATTTCTCAGCTGCTCTAGTACGCCAATATAACTTAGGGTAAAATAAGTTGAGGAGTTGGCAATTGGGTTGTTTTTAGCATCTTGCTCATCAAATCCATTGGTAATACAGATGGCATTTGCTCCATTTTTTCTAAAGTTTTCTGCATCGGTATAGCTTGTCGCTAATGTAAAATCTGCCGTTTTGAAAACCTGGCTCTCGAGCAAACGATGTTTTTTGTCAGAGCCCTTCGTGAGTTTTAGATGTTGGTAGTAGGATATTTCTGTCCACGGATCTCTAAAATCGGCAATCCATTTTATATTGGGTAATTTATTTTTTAAATTCAAACCAATCAAATGCATAGAATGGGGTGGCCCCGAAGTAACTATGGTATCTATTTGATTTTCTTTTAAATATTTCTCTAAAAATTTCACCGATGGATTCACCCAAAAAACTCGCGCATCGGGAATAAAAAAATTACCTCGAACCCAAATTGAAAGTTTAGATTTCCAAGATTGATTAGTTCCTACATCAAACTGACCAGCCTTGAATTTTTTGTTACTTTTATTAAGTTTTTCAGCCAATTGATAAGGTTCCCAGATTTTTGTTTTCACAATTTCAATATTCTCAGGAACGTCATTTACTAAGGTTTCATCCAACAATGGGTAGCTTGGATTTTCTGGAGTATAGATAACAGGTTGATATCCAAAGTCGGGAAGATATTTTGCAAACTTTAACCATCGTTGTACACCCGGACCACCTGCTGGAGGCCAATAATAGGTGATAATGAGTACTTTTTTCCGATTCATTATAAGACTACGCTACAGGTAAAGCTGTTTTCTTATTTTTATTTAAGTAAAATATCCCAAATCCACTCAAACCTAAAAATAGGAAGAAACAAATCATAGAAATCCATTTTCCTTTTTCAATAACTTCTGGTTCAAAAACCATTTTTACAGTATGAGTTCCTGCAGGAATCTCTACCGCTCTCAACATATAATTTGCTTTGATGTATGGGACTTCTTTCTCGTCTATCATAACCTTCCAACCGTGTGGATAGTAGATTTCTGAAAATACAGCCAACTGAGAAGTTTTGGTTTGAGCTTTAAACTCTAAAGCATTCGCTTCGTATTTTGTCAGCTGAATAGTTGCAGTAGAATCTGTGCCTAAATTTTTATCTATATTGATGATTTTATCCGCGTCTTCTTTTCCAATAATGGCAACCTTTTTTGTATCAACATCACCAATAAGTTTTAGCTCTTCATCTGGTGTGTTTCCTACTTTTACCTCTTGCACAAACCAAGCATTTCCGTTGTTATTCGGGTTCGTTACCACTTGTGGCTGCTGAGGATCTCCAAAAATCATATACTTTGTATTTAGCATATTAAGGATTCTTGGTGTTTTTGCGCTATCAGGCTGTGTAATGTATGCATTCAGCACATCATCATAACGTCTTAGTCTTACGGCATGATAACCACCTATGGAAGATTTAAAATAAGAAGTATTAGTTTCGCTTGTAACGCCCAAAATTTGGTTGTAAATTCTGTAATGATTCTTATCTTTTTCAGCAATAGTTTCCAATGTTTTGTTTACCGGAATACTTGCCAAAATGGATTGCAAATTGGCATTATCGCCTACTTTTTCAGCTAAATAATCTGAGCCTTCTGTTTGGAAAGGGTTCTCTGCGAAGATTTTATCAACATAATTGTCATCATTTAAATAACGCTTGTTTACAGTCCAAAGATCAAATAAACTTACGACACCAATAATGACTAAAGCAATATTTTGACCTATTTTTTGTTTTAAACTTAAAAATAAAACTCCTGCAGCAATGGTTACATATAGAAATGCTTTAGTAGCATCAATTCTAAATAATTTAAATCTTTCTTCGCTTAAATAATCTAATAAATATGGTGGGAAATAAGTTTTCTCATTGTCTGTATGGAAGCCTAAAATAGATTTGCCGAAAACAATCATTAATAATGTAATTCCCAATACACCACCACTTGTGTAGGTAAGTATTTTCTTTTTGTAATTTTCTTTTAGGGTAGAATCTGTGAAGAATCTGTACAATCCAACAATCGCAATCAGAGGAAATAATAGTTCTACAACAACTAATATTGAAGATGGAGCACGAAATTTACTATAAAACGGAATATAATCGATAAAGAAATCTGAAAGGAACATAAAATTACTGCCCCAAGCCAATAGAATGGTAAGAATACTTGCTCCCAAAATCCACATTCTGTATTTTTTCCAAGCAAAGAAAAAGCCTAGAAGAGCTAAGAAACATACAATTGCTCCCTGGTAAGCTGGGCCAGAAGTTCCGGGTTGATCTCCCCAATAGGTAGCGCCACTAAAGCCTTTAGAAATATTTTGCGATACATTGTCCATCTCTTCTTGCGAAGAAACATTCTCTTGCACTAATTCTGAAACTTTAGACATGATTGCTTCACCTTCAGGTTCTTGGCTTCCTCCGCCCATCAATCTAGGGATAAAAAGGTTAAAGGTTTCCAATTTACCATAACTCCACATGAGGATGCTTTCTTTATCCATTCCGGAGTTTCCAGCAGTATGCTCGTTATTGCTAAGGATTTGTTTTCCTCTTACGGTTTCCTTAATGTATTCTGAATTGGCCATAATTCTCTGAGAGTTCATCCCAACACCCAATGTCAATGCAAAAGCAATAATTCCAGAAGAAATAAGGAAATGTTTCATCAGGATTTTTTTCTGTATCGCTCTTATTAATTCTGATAAGAATAAAAATCCTAAACCTAGAAACAGATAATACGTCATCTGTGGGTGGTTTGCAGCAACTTGTAAACCAAAGAATAGGGTAGTAATAATAAACCCGAGAACGTATTTTTTTCTGATATAAACTAATAATATCCCGGCAAGTAATGGAGCAAAATATTCAATTGTATTCACTTTTCCATTGTGTCCTGCAGCAATAATAATGTAGAAATAAGTAGAAAGTCCAAAGAAGGTAGCACCCAATAAAGCGTACTTCCAATTTCTTACAGCAACCATCCCAAGTAGAAAAAATCCTGAGAAAAGTAAGAAAATATAGTTTACAGGTCTGGGCAAAAAGTTGAGATAACCATCTATCTTTTTTATAAAATCTCCTTCAAATCTACTTCCCATCTGGTAAGTAGGCATACCTCCAAACATAGAATTACTCCAATACGTCTCTTTATCATGAGCGGCACGGTAATCTAGAAGTTCTTTGGCTCCACCACGGTATTGTACGATATCGTGCTGGAAGAGTTGCTTGCCTGTAAAAACAGGTGTAGAGTATAAAAATGCTAAAACTAAAAAAGCGATTATAGAAATTGCTATAAAAATTAAGTTTTTGTTTTTGGTCATATTGGTTATCGTCTTTTGATTGCTCAGAAGTTATTTTTTATATTCTTTCACTTCCTCGTAGTCCACAGTTTCAGCGTCCCACTTTACTTTTTTTTCAATATTCGTGTTTGAGTTTTTGGTTTCTTGCTTACTATTATTTTGAGGATTAAAGCCTGTGTATTTGTAAAAAGCTTTAAAGAAGATTCTTTTTAAAATATTCCACACAAAAAAGCAAATTATCGTAGCGAGTACAAACTCAAAAAGGAATTTCATATTCTTTAAAATTAATTAAACTTCAATTATTTACCAGAAGGATTCACCATTACAGAAGATTTCGACTCGCTCTTCATAGATTGAGATTGTTTTCCGTCTGATATAGTTTCTATCTGTGTAGTATTTACCGTAATATTTTGGTTGGTAATCCAACCTGTATTCTGATCAAATTTAATTGTACCATTCTGTACCAATTCGCTACTCATACTGTGCGTCATTGGCCCTTGAGTTTTCTTGTCAGATTTCTTAGGAATTCCACCACTGATACCAATTTCTGCAACTCCATTACCTACACTTTTGAGCACATAATTAGAAGTTACTTTCATTTTTCCTTCAGGATCAGCATTTTCGCTAGTGGTCCATTTATCGCCAATTTTAGCACCTTTTTTTGGTAAAATAGAAAGGTTTTTTGTAAACTGATCTTTCAACACTTTCTCATTAAAACTCTCCTTAAGGCTAGCAACAACGCTTGCTTTTTGGTTAGCATCTTTGATCATTGTTCCCAATGCGGTGGCAATCTTTGTGTATACTGGTTCAAATCCAGTGATAGAGATTACGTTACCTTTGGTATCCATTTTCATATTTAGCTTATTACCCGTCAATGCTGTGTTTACATTCCAAAGCATTTTCAAGTTGTCATCTTTAGGTAAAGCTTGTTTTGTATCTACAATCACTGTTTTTCCATCAGCAGTCTGAGAGTTTCTTTTGCTAATAAGATTAATTGTGATATCGTATACATTACCTTTTACATCATTCACGGTAAAGCTCATCTCGTCAGTAGATTCGCTAGTGCCAGTTATGGTTTTACCTTGAGGATCCGTCATTGTTTTCACATCTCTTTGGTAAGTCGTCAAAGGATATGTTTTTCCTTTTTCTAGCTTAAAAGATTGAGTGTAAAGACCTAATGAATCTTTGATTGCAGGGTTTTCTTTCACTTCAGCAACAGAATCTGCTGGAACTTCTACAGTTATTGTTTTTCCTGTTTTTGGATCTAGTTTTGTCACCGTTGCAGTTTCTTTCTTACAAGAAAATAAAGCCAGTGAAATAAATGCTAATGCAGCTATATTGTTCATTAAATAGTGTTGAATTGTTGTTAATTGATCTTTACCAATTTTTGTCTCACCGCTTCGTACATAATTGCTCCACAAGCTACAGATACGTTTAGAGATTGAGTTTTTCCTTCAATAGGTAATTTTATTTTCTCATCAGAATGGTGTAATACTTCCTTAGAAATACCAGTTTCCTCATTACCCATTACGATGGCACACGGTGCTGTAAAATCTACATCGTAGATCATTTTTTGAGCTTTTTCTGTTGCTGCAAATACAGAAATTCCACTTTGTTGTAAGAAATCTACTGTGTGTGCAAGATTGGGCTCTTTACAGATTTTGATATTGTACATTGCTCCAGCAGAAGTTTTTATTGCATCCGAATTGATAGGTGCGCCCCCTTTTTCTGGGATTACGACTGCGTGGATACCAACGCATTCTGCAGTTCTACAAATAGAACCAAAATTTCTTACATCGGTAAGTCTGTCCAAAATTAAGATAAAAGGCGTTTTTCCTTCTTCGAATAATTCGGGAATAATATTTTCTATTCTGTGAAAAGGCACATCAGAAATAAATGCCACAACGCCTTGGTGGTTTTTTCTTGTAAAACGGTTTAGTTTTTCAATAGGCACATAGTTGGGACGGATTTTATTTTTAGCTAAAATTGCTTTCAATTCTGCATAAATTTCCCCTTGCAATGCATTTTGTATAAAGATTTTATCAATAGTTTTTCCTGCTTCTATAGCTTCTAAAACGGGACGTAGCCCAAAAATAAAATCATCTTTCTTGTTGTCTGTCATCTTAATTTTTTTCTCCTAAAATTGCTCTCTTTTGTGCCAGTGCATATCCATAATGCAGGCATTCGTGCATATTATTAAAAATTATCGCATCCTGTATACTTTTCAGATCCATCCCAAAACTGGTGGTGTAAGGTGTGTAGTCTAAAAAGAAATCGTTATCATAATCTTTCATCAAAATCTTTGAAGTTTCGGTAAGCAAAAACTCCAAATCTTCTACCTCAGAACGGTCTACATTCATATTCGGAAGCGTCCCCTTTTTGTAAGTTTCTATCCAATATTTATCTATTCTGAAAGGATTTCCGCTCAGATAATAATGCAAAAGTTGCTGAGTTGCAACGGTATGTGCAATATTCCAATACAAATTATTATTAAAACCATCGGGTATCAACATAAGATCCTCATGCGAAGTATTTTGTAAGATATCAAGTAGGTTTTTTCTTACCTGACGATGTGCTTGAAAATGATAATTCATTTTGCGAAATTTTTAATCATCAAAAATAGTTTAATAAACTGATAATTACAATTTTTGAAGGGCCGTTTAAAGTAAAATTTATATAAATTTATGAGTTTTTAAAGAAAACTATAGATAAACAGCGAGCATTGTGAAAATACGTCCATTATCATCCTTGCAATATTTAACAAATTTTAACTCAAAAACTCACTTTTTTGGGTTGATTTGTGCAAGTATTTATCAGAAATTTACCAATTATTTTAATTATAACTATGTCAGATTCATACCAAGCAGAAGACATCCGTCAGCTTACAGAAAAAGTAAGAGAACAGAATTATTTTTTTACGCTTTTAAGGCAAGAGATAAATAAAGTTATCATCGGGCAAGAATACATGATAGATCGCCTTTTGGTGGGTCTTTTGGGTAACGGACATGTCTTGCTAGAAGGTGTTCCAGGCTTGGCAAAAACACTTGCGATAAAGACTTTGGCAGATGCTGTAGATGGAGACTTCTCTAGAATTCAGTTTACGCCAGATTTGCTTCCTGCAGATGTGGTAGGAACTATGATTTACAACATCAAAGAGAACGATTTTACTATAAAAAGAGGTCCTGTTTTCGCAAATTTTGTTTTGGCAGATGAGATCAATAGAGCGCCTGCAAAGGTACAATCTGCACTTCTAGAAGTGATGCAAGAAAAGCAAGTGACTATTGGTGACGATACGATGGCATTGCCTAAACCATTTTTGGTATTGGCTACTCAAAACCCGATAGATCAAGAAGGAACTTATCTGTTGCCAGAAGCACAAAGTGACCGTTTTATGCTGAAATGTACGATAGATTATCCAAAATTGGAAGACGAACGCGCAATTATGAGAATGGTTTCTACGGCGCATCAGCCAGAAGTAAAACCCGTAATTTCGCTCTCTAATATTGTAGAAGCAAAAGCGATCGTTAACCAAATTTATTTAGACGAAAAAATAGAAAAATATATTCTAGACATGGTTTTTGCAACTCGTTATCCTGAAAATTATGGTTTGTCTGAATTGAAAAATTACATCAGTTTTGGTGCTTCTCCAAGAGCGTCTATCAACTTGGCAATTGCTTCTAGAGCCTACGCTTTCTTGCGTGGAAGAGCATTTGTAATCCCAGAAGATGTGAAAGAATTGGCGAAAGATGTACTGAGACATAGAATTGGACTTACGTTTGAAGCGGAAGCAGAAGATATCACAACGGAAGAAATTGTGAATAGAATTTTAGCAAAAATTCAAGCACCATAAACGATTGTTGAAAAATAGCAATGTTTGAATGATCAATTTATTTATTGTTAAATTGAAATTCTAAAATATTGTTGCCTATTAAACTATGGAAATAAAAGATATTGTAAAGAAAGTAAAACAGATAGAAATCCGAACTCGAAAGAAAACGGAAGCTTCTTTGATGGGGCAGTATCACAGTGCTTTTAAAGGACAAGGAATGACGTTTTCTGAAGTGCGACCTTATCAATTCGGGGACGAAATCCGTAGGATAGACTGGAATAAAACAGCACGTTTTCGAGAGCCTTTTGTGAAGGTAATGGAGGAAGAACGCGAGCTTACCATGATGATTTTGGTAGATATTTCGGCTTCTATGGACTATGGGACAAAGACGCAGCTGAAAAAAGAATATGTGGCAGAAATTGCAGCGAGTTTAGGTTTTTCGGCTGCTGGAAATAATGATAAAGTAGGTCTTATTTTGTTTGCTGATAAAGTATATAAAGTCGTACCACCACAGAAAGGGAAGAAACATATTTTGTCTATCATAAGCTCTATTATTACAGCAGATTATATACCAACGCCATCCAAAATAGACAAAGCGCTAGAATACATGATGGGTGTTTTCAAAAAGAAATCTTTGGTGTTTTTGTTATCAGATTTCGAGGATTCTTATGACTCCAAAATGCTAAAAGTAGCTTCGAAAAAGCATCAGCTTTTAGGAATGAGAGTTTTTGACGAGAAAGACAATGAAATTCCGGATGTTGGATACGCGCTTTTGTATGATGTAGAAACGGGAAGAGAAATTTGGGCAAATACTTCGGATGCAAGATGGAGATACACTTTTGCTGAAGGTCAGAAACAAAAAATAAGAAATCTAGAAGAAGATTTTGCCAATAGTTCTGCTAGTTTCCTTAATATTAATACAGGTGATGATTACTCTCGAATGCTGTATAATTATTTTCAGAAACGATAATTATTTTTAAATTTAAAATATTCATTTTCCTTTAATGATAAAATTGAAAAAAATACTATTTACCTTTTGTCTTTTACTCTGTGCTAATACTTTTTCACAGATTTTATCTTCTACGTTAGAAAAGAAAACTTTGGCATTGGGTGAAGTGGATAGTTTTGTAATAAAAATTGACAATCTCAACAATCAAAAAGTAAGTGCTGCACCAAAAAACGAGTTGTTGCCCTTTCATTTTGAAGAAATAAAAGACAGCGTAAATGCTCGACCCAATTCTTATTACCGAAAAGTAGAGTTTTCTGTGTATGATGAAGGAAAATTTACAATTCCAGAGCTTGAATTTAAAGTTGGAGATAGAGTTTTAAAAACCATATCTTACGAAGTAGAAGTGGTAAATACCGCACAAAAGACAGATGCCATCAATGATATTATGAATAACAAAGATGTGGAACTGGATATGCAAGATTACTGGCAGTTGTACAAATGGTATGTTTTGGCAGCATTGGCAGTTATTGCAACCCTAATTGCCATTGTAATAATTGTGAAATATGGAAAAAAAACAAAAGATTCCCCAGTAGTTGCTACCAACCAAACTTTGAAGGAATTGGAATCCTTGAGAAAGAAAATGTATGTTGAAAAAGGTGATTTTAGATCTTTTTATGTTGAATTAATCGATATTTCTAGAAATTTTATGACCAAGCAATATCATATTCCTGCAGACGTTTTATTAACAGACGATTTGATAGATCTCATGAAGAGAAATAATACTATTTCTCAGGAAAATGAAAAAATAATTGAGAATGTATTCATGCGTGGTGATAGGGTAAAGTTTGCAAAAACGTTTCCTGACGAAAAAACAATGGAGAAAGATTTTGCGGATATCAAAGACTTTGTGAAGAGATCATCAAAGGATTTAGAATTTGAAAAACTAAGAAAAGATGCCTGATTTTCAATTTCACAGTCCGTGGTTTTTTCTTTTGTTCCTGCTTTTCATACCCTTATTATTTAGAGATTTAAATAAGACAAAAAAGAAAGGCATAAAGGTTCCTACCACTCATCATATGGAAAGTAGTGGTACCATTTTTCCTGTTTTATTTTTTTTAAGGATATCAAAATATATCCTTCTTTCTTGTTTAATTATTGCGATGGCGAGACCTAGAAGTTTTACCATTTCCCAAGATAGAGACGATACAAAAGGCGTCGACATTATGTTTGCGGTAGATGTTTCTCTGAGTATGTTGTCCAAAGATCTTTCACCAGATCGTCTAACTGCGCTTAAAGATATTGCCGTAGAGTTTGTGAAAAAGCGTCCGAATGATAGAATTGGCGTAGTTACGTATGCTTCCGAAGCTTTTGCCAAAGTTCCTGTAACATCGGATCATCAAGTGGTAATTGATGAGCTCAATCATCTCAACACCCAAGAATTGTATCCTGGTACTGCTATTGGTGAAGGTTTGTCGGTAGCAGTAAATCACTTGAAAGACAGCAAAGCGAAAAGCAAGATAATCCTCTTGATGACAGATGGAGTAAGTAATGTGGAAAATGCAATTCCACCCCAGTTGGCTGCCGAATTGGCGAAAAATAATAATATAAAAGTGTATTCAATCGGGATTGGTTCCAATGGATATGCACTAATGCCTACTCAGGTTGATATTTTTGGTGATCTAGTTTTTACAGAAACAGAAGTGCAGATTGATGAACCTGCATTGCAAGAAATTGCTGACTATACTGGAGGGAAATATTTCAGAGCAACTTCTAATGCAAGTTTGGAAGAAGTGTATAATGAAATCAATAAATTGGAGAAAACAGATCTAAAAATATCAAAATTGTACAATTTCCAAGAATATTTCCATATTTTTCTGTGGATTGCACTAGGAGTATTATTAATAGATGCACTATTAAGATGGGTATTATATAAATTTTTAAGCTAATGGAATTTTATTTAGGAAATTATTGGTACTTATTATTACTCTTACTGATACCAGTTTTAGTATTTATCATTTCAAGATATTTAAAATGGAAAATAAAAAAACGAGCATTATTTGCGAATAGTCGTTTTCATGATTCTTTGTTTGAAAGAAAATCTAAGTTTGCACGTTATTTCTCCATCTTCTACAGCATCGCTATTTTATTCTTGGTGCTATCTATTGTCGATATTTTGGAAGGTTCGGAAGAAGTATCTACTCGTCAAAAGCTTAATAATGTAATTTTTATGATTGATGTTTCCAATTCTATGAATGCGGAGGATGTATCTACAAATAGACTTCAAGAAGCAAAAAATGTGATGATACAAACTATGAAGAAACTGAAAAATGATAAAGTAGGCGTGGTTATTTTTGCAGGACAAGCGACCTCTATTATGCCTTTGACAACAGATTACAGTTCGGCTGAAAATTTTGTGAGTGCTATAGAAACAAACACCATCAAAATTCAAGGGACAGATTTTCTAAAAGCCATGGAAGTGGCTGTAGATAAATTTAAAAATACTAATAGAAATGGAAGGAAAATAGTATTACTAAGTGATGGCGAAGATAATGAAGGACATGAAGATGAAGCCATAAAATTGGCAAATAAAGAAGGTCTTATTGTAACATCAGTTGGTATAGGTTCTGAAGAAGGTGCTCCAGTGCCCGAATATGTATATGGACAATTGATGGGGTATAAAAACGATGCTAATGGGCAGACTGTGCTTACCAAAAGGCAAACAGAAGCGCTTTCAAAAATCGCACAATCCACAGGTGGAACTTATATAGATGGCAATAATATCAATGATGCACCAGACCAAATTGTTGAAGCTTTGAGTAAAAACGCCTCATCTTCTGAAACAATGGTGAAATCTCAAAATGCAAGCCATTATTACCAATATATTTTGGCTATTTCTATTTTGTTTTTTATGATTATATATATGTTTAATCCTAAAAGAGACTTAAATATTTGATCTAAATTTCATAAAAAATAAATTGAAAAATACTTTAACCCAACTTTAACAATCAATAGACAGTTTATTAACATATAAAGGAATAATTTTGCATAAGATGTATACTAAATTTATAATTTTTACGTTATTAGGTATTTCTATGTTTTCAAATTCTTTATTTGGACAAAAAAGTTATAAAACTTTAGTCTACGAAGGAAATGAAAAATTTAAGGCAAGCAACTATGATGCTGCCTCGTCTCGCTATTTGGAAGCTATTAAATCTAAGGGAAAAGATTTTACGGCTCATTATAATTTGGGTAATGCTTTGTATAAAGGCAAAAAATATGAGGAGGCAAAAACAGAATTTGAAAAGGCTCAAAAACTATCAGAAACTATTCCGGACAAAGCAGCGGCTCTTCACAATTTGGGCAACACTTATATGCAAATGAATCAGCCCGAGAAAGCTGCCGATTTTTATAAACAAGCTTTGAAGCACGATCCTTATAGTGAGGCAACAAGAAAAAATTTTGAAATTGCTAAGCTGAAGGAAAAGCAAAATCAACAACAAAAGAACAAACAAGATAATAATCCTGGTAAAGGAGGTGATGGGAAAGATCAGCAGGATAATAAAGACCAAAATGGAGATCCCAAAGATCAAAATAAAGACCAAGGAAACGGACAAAAACAAGAAGGAGAGAGCCAAAATGGCAAACCAGATCCCAATAAGCAAAATGATGGTAGGATGCCTAAAGAGCTAGAGAATGCCATCCTCAACAAAATTGCTGATAAGGAAAAAGAAACCGCTAAAAGAATATTAAACAAAGATTCTTATTCTATGCCTCAGAGCAATGAAAAAGATTGGTGATGAAAACTAAGTTAATCTACATACTGCTTATTCTCTTTTCCGTATTTGCTTACGGACAGGTTGAGTTATCTATGAGACCCGATAAAACCGACTATAATAGCAAAGAAGTAGTAACGTTAATATTAGTTTTGGAATTAGATGGAAGTGAACTTCAGCAGCAAACAGGTTTCCAATTGCCAGATTTATCAAAATTTACCATGATTGGCAGCGGATCGGTTACCAACACTTTGGTGGATCCTGAAACCAATACAGTAATTATCCAAAAAATCACGAGAATTGCCCTAGAACCCAAACAAAAAGGAAAGATAAAAATAGGATCTGTTTTGGTAACGGTAAGTAATAAGCGTTATAAAACCGAGCCCTTCAATATTTTTGTGAAGGATGTAGAGCGCAAATCTTTAGGTGGGAATGTGGACAATGATGTCTACCTCAATATGGAAATTGAAGATAGAGAAGTCTACCAAGATCAGCCTACAATGGCAGTACTTAGAGTTTATTCTAAAAATATTGATAACCTCCGAAAAATTAAAAAAATACATCTTCCAGAATCCGATAATATCAATGTACATCCTATAGATTTTCAAAAATCTGAAATTGATCCTTCTGGAATTGGCAATATGCCTTCGCAGATCCTAGGTATGTTTATGATTTTTCCTAATGAATCTGGAATCGTAGAGGTACCTTCAGTTTCCGCATCGGTAAGCAGCTATTCTCATAAGGCAAAGATTGTGTCCAATAAGGTAAAATTGTCTGTAAAGAAATTGCCAGAAGGGGCTCCCACCTATTTCAAAAATGCAGTAGGTAATTTTAAATTGGATTTATTTGCAGATACTAAAGAAAAAATAGAGGTAGAGAAGCCTATCAATGTGAGGTTGAGAATTTCTGGTGATGGAAATCTTGCGGATATGATTATCCCTAAAATTCAAAATTCTGACGATTATAAGATTTTCGAACCTAAAATTACCAATCATATTACAACGGCTAAAGATGGAATGAACGGATATATCCATGCAGATTATATTTTGATTCCGAAAAAAGCTGGTACAATCAATATTACAACAGAAGACTTTGCTTTTTTTAATCCAATAAAGAAAGAGTATGTAAATACTAGTCCCGAAAATTTGAGTATAGTTACATTTTCACACGACGAGGTTTTACAAGCGAGAACTGCCGTTGAAAAGGTAAATGAATACACCAATACGTTTTTGGAAACGGTGGATAGCCCAGTTTTGAAGACAACAGTATTTAAGGTAAAAGAAAAAAAGCAATTCAATTGGAAAGTTCTTTTCATTAATTTGGGAATTTTGTTTGCTCTTTTTATTTTTTATATGCTCATCAGAAGTTGGAAAAAGAGAAAAAAGAATGCAAAAAAACTCGTTCAAACTTCTTCAAATATTGGATCTGTAGCAGAAACAGAGAAAGAAATAAGAGAAAAACTGAAAACAGACCATACTGTTTATTTCAGTTACCTTAGTATCTTGGCTCAGGATAAAAATTATGATCAATTTTTCAAAACATTAGAAGAACTAGATGCTGAGGTAAGAAGCAATTTTCATTCTTCTGCTGCTAATGATTTTATTGCTATTTTAGAAAGGAATTATGGGAATGCAATTGCGGAAGAGTATAGAGTTTTATCTCACAATATTCAGATAGAAAAATATACACCTATGAAAGAAGAGGGGAATATTAACGAACTCTTAAAAAAGGTTGTTAAATTATATGGAGAAATTAATAAATAGTCATTAATTATTTATATTTTTGCGAAATTAATAATTTTTTTAGAAATGATAGAAACCCTGCAAGAATTTTCGTGGAAAGAAACGGTAACTTGTTTTATGGTGCTGTTTGCTGTAATAGACATTATAGGATCCATCCCTATTATTGTGAGTTTAAAGCAGAAGTTCGGTCAAATTGAAGCAAAAAGAGCGTCCATCACAGCAGGTCTTATAATGATTGTTTTTCTCTTTGTAGGGAAACAAATTTTGAGTTTTATAGGAGTTGATGTAAATTCCTTTGCAATCGCAGGTGCTTTTGTGATTTTTATCATAGCCCTGGAGATGATTTTGGGGATTGAGATCAATAAAACTACGGAGGCGAAGTCTGCATCCATTGTCCCTATTGCTTTTCCACTAATTGCTGGTGCCGGAACTCTTACTACAACATTATCCTTGAGGGCAGAATTTCATGACATCAATATTATTTTGGGGATTGTTCTCAATACAATTTTCGTATATTTGGTGTTGAAATCTGCGCCATGGTTGGAGAAAAAAATGGGAGAGGCAACGCTATCTGTTCTGCAAAAAGTTTTCGGGATTATCCTACTCGCAATTTCAATTAAATTGTTTACAGCCAACTTTGCACAATTGGTGCAAAACTATATTAATTTTTAGATCATGAAGAAGTTTTATAAAGTATTTTTAATCTTGTTTATAGTTATTATCGCTATTAATCTATATGCATTCGACTGGAATGGTGATTTCTTGTCAGAAGATAACCAAAAATTCATATTCTCAATTGCTTTTGGTGTAATTGGGGTGGCCTTACTTTTTGTATTAAATACGTGGAGTAAAATAGGAGTGAAAACTAAATAATTTGAGTTGAAAAATTATAAAGCCGTTCAATTTAGTTTGAACGGCTTTTTTAATGCACTTTACGCGAATGAAAGATTTTGCAGTATTGCTTCAGATTTTAACTCTGTTTCTTGCCATTCTTTTTCAATATTGCTTTCCGCAGTTATTCCTCCGCCAACAAACAGATGCACTTTATTTCTATATAATCTTGCACATCGTAGATTCACGAAGTAATAAACCATGTCTTCGGTTTCTATCTTAATGTAACCAGCGTACAATTCTCTAGGAAACTTTTCAACTTTTTGAATTTCATTAAAACAAAAATCTTTTGGAATTCCACAAACGGCAGGTGTAGGATGCAATGCCTGAATTACTGTTTCTAAATCTTCTGCATTAATCTTTGCTTTAAAATCGGTTTTTAAATGTTTAATATTTCCCGAAATATGATCATACGTTTCAGATTCATATAATTTTTCTGCAGTATTATATTGAGTTAAAATATTTCTAATGTAGGTGGAAACTGGCTTTTGTTCTTCAATCTCTTTTGTGCTCCATGCTTCTTCCACAGGCAAAGTTCCGGCAAGGCTCATGGTTTCAAACTCTGAAGTTTTTTTATTGTATTTTCCTAAAACTTCAGAAAAAGCACCTATCCAAGAAACCTCATCTTTTTTAAATACATATTTAAAAGCATTAGGATACGTTTTGCAAAGATTATTGAAGCTTTCGTTAAGGTCTATTACCCCATCATAGTCTATTATTTTTCTTCTGGAAAGAACCAATTTTGGAAGTTTTTTTTCTTTAATAATAGAAATAACATGAGATAAACTTTGAAGATATTCTTGCTTGGTTTCTGGAATATATCCTGTTCTGTCATCAGAAAACTGACGAGTATTTTCCAAATTCAAGGCGATATTTGATTCATCAACTTCAGCTATTTTACCATTAAATTCTATACTCTTTTGGTTGTCGAATGAATGAAAAACAACTAGATTTTCTTTTGTTAATCCATTTTTTTCTACTGTGAAAAGTGTGTTGTTGAAGGGAAATTTAAAATAAATCATTTAAATATAATCAAGACGTTTAATAATAGAATTTAAGATTTTACAACTTCAGATTGAGTATAATGTGTAAAGGCTTCTTCCAAACTTCCGAATTTTCCTTTGAACTCTTCAATTTTACAATCTTGTAGAATATTTCCTTTATGGATAAGAATCACTCTCGTACACAAAGCTTCTACCTCTTGCATAATGTGAGTAGAAAGTAAGATAGTTTTTTCTTTACCAATTTCTTTAATAACGTTCCTTATTTCAATAATTTGGTTAGGATCCAAACCATTTGTCGGTTCATCTAGAATTAGCAAGTCAGGCTGATGTAGGATGGCTTGGGCAAGACCGATTCTTTGTTTGTAGCCTTTGGATAATTGTCCTATTTTTTTAGATTTTTCTGGTGTTATACCTACAAGTTCTATTACATCGCTTACTCTTGATTCTGATATTTTATGAATGTTAGCTACAAACTGTAGATATTCTTTTACATACATTTCTAGATACAAAGGATTGTTTTCTGGGAGAAAACCTATTTTTTTCCTGCTTTCTATTTCATCAACAGTAATATCTTTTCCATTAAAGAATATGCTACCTTCATCTATTTTTATAGATCCTACTATCGATTTCATTAAGGTGGATTTTCCTGCACCATTTGGACCAAGCAGTCCTATTATTTCATTTGAATTAATTGAAATTGAAATATTATTGAGTGCAGTTTGGTCTGCAAATTTCTTAGTTAGATGAGTTATTTCAAGAGACATAATGTATAAAGTATCGTTATACAAAAATAAAATAAAAAAACTCATTCAGGAAGAATGAGTTATATATTATTAAAAATAAATGTATTATTTTCTTTTGTATTTTTTCTTTACAGTTTTCACTGGTTGCACAGCAGGCTGTGTTGGTGTTTCGAGCACAGTATTTCGAACTGTAGTCGTATTTGCGGTAGGAGTAGACCTGTATTTTGGCTGGGTGTAAAGTGTCGCTTTACCTGTGCCTATCCCAAATATTTTATCAACTTGCTTCTTATTAAGAAATTGAGATTTACCAACGTATTTTTTATTTTTATTAATAAATTGGATAAATTGTACTGTGGGTTGTCCATAATTTTTCTCAAAATGAAGTTCTATAATATCATTAGGGAGTTCCAGAGTAATATTACCAGATGGCTGATCGATAAAACCATCAGTAATTAATTTATATAAATCTAATACATCACCATTCATATCTAAAAAAGAAAATGATCTGAATGTGTTAAGATTGGCTGTATTAAGATCTTGATAGTTGAAGGTATACTTATTGTCTTTTTTATATAGACCTACAGCGTTTTCTTTACCTATTTCAACTAAAGTTTCGTTTTTCAAAACTTTAATTTGGGAAAAAACAGACAAACTAAACATGCATGTAAATAGTAGAATTATTTTTTTCATGTATTTGGTTTAAATTTAATATTAACAATGGCGGAAGCAAAAACAATACCATCGTAAATCTAATATCTGCGCAAAATTAGAATAATAAATTTATAAAACAAAAAAACAGCTTAAAAATCCGGTTTTGTGACCAAGACGAGCTTATCTTCAAACACTTTTATAAATGATTTGGTTGGATTGAGCCGAATGAAGCATGAATGACAAAAACTGTTTTTCATCAAGTAATTAATTTTAGTCTATCTATTTACAATATAACTGTAAAAATCGATCACAATTTTTTATTGAAATGGTAAGTATCTCTTTAGCTCTGTTTGTCTTAAATCCATTATCCAAGAATATCGAAATATTTCATGCTCAATTTTTAAAAACTTATTCATTGTATTTCAAAATAGTTTAAAGTAATTTTCTTTACAATTGTCCTGAGTTTTTCCTCGCGATTTTCGCTTCCTTTTGCCTTTTTGGATGGTATCCAAAACAGGGATTTCTCAATAATTGTTTGCTTACTTTTTGTGAGCTTGTCTTTGCGCTACACCTTCTTTTTCTGCTATTTTAGCACAGTTTTCTATTATATTTAGATGATTCTAGATTTGGTTTAGGTTAGTAATAGATGTTTGGAGAAATTTTTATTTCTTTACAATGAGTTTAAATGTTTTTAATGCTTCCCCAGTACCTGAAGATAAGTTGAGAACATAAGCTCCGGATACAAGCAGATTTTCTAATAAGAATTGGTGAATTTTACCTTTATGTAAGTCTTCTTTATAGATTAGTTTTCCGGAAATGTCAAAAAGATGGATTTCGTAATTTGCGGTGCTTAATACATCTCCAGTGATATAGAAATTCCCGTTATTCGGGTTATTAAAAAGCTTAATTTGATCAGCCTTTGTACTTTCTGAGGTTGAAAGGTTTGCGGAGGTAAACTTAGCAATAAAAAAAGTATAGTCTGAACTGCTTGGTCCTGCTATTGGTATGATTGCGGGTTGAAGTGCTCCTTCTGTAGAGAACCCGTTGTGGTTTGCAGTAACTCCAGCCAGGTAGAATGAGTCTGAATTTTTTGAGAAAAAGGATGTAACAGACCCACCCAAGAATACACCTAAAGAAACGTAGTAGCTCCATAATAAGAAGAGACAACCAATTCTCCAGATGTATTAAACATTGCAAAAAATAGGTCAGGTATACTCAGGTTGGGCTTTACGTTGACAAAAGCATTTGCGCTGGCAATATTCTGACTGGATGTTCCCCCTGAAATCAATATTTTGCTGCCTTTTACATCCAGACCAGAGAATGCGTCTGATTCTGTACCTCCAAAGTAGGTACTCCAAACTCGCTGTCCAGAAAAATTAAATTTACTTATTACAATATCCTCACTCCCCATTGGCTGCGCCTGATACGCTCCTGGGGTTGCAAAATAGTTGGTATTATTAGGTGAATAAATTTCAAATGACAAACCTAATGTGTAAATCCCGGTTTCTGTTACTTTTATCTCGCTGATGCTACCATAATTATCAGAGGTTCCATAATAAGTACCCCAGATTCTTTCGCCAGTATTGGCATTAAATCTCGAAATAGCACTGAGCGCTTTTGTTTGCTGAAATGTACCATTGGTGGCAAGTTGCATATTGGTACCTAAAAAATCTGAAGTGGTAACGAGGTACAGATCACCATTATATTCATCAAGTGATAATATTCGTTCAGCGGGATAATAGGTTGACCATATTTTTTGTCCCGAAGAATTTAGTTTTACGAGATAGGCGTTTGGTCTAGGGTTTCCATTTATGTAATCTAGTACAAAATTGCTTTGGTAACTTCCCGTATCAGCTAAGTCTAGTTTATGGGTAAGTCCGGAGAAGTATATATTTCCGGCATCGTCTGTTGTAAAGCTTAGATCTGAAATGCCTGCAGGAATAAAGGTTCTCCATAGAAAAACACCGTTAGCGTCATACTTTGCTAAAAGTGATGTTCTGTTGTTCTGTAGATCTTCTACTATCGGATTGGTAAACCAAACTCCCGCACTTGCGGAAGCATTGAGTATATTTTTATATTCGTTTACATAATAACTTCCATCCTGATCACGATACATTATTTTTTCACTTTCGGATGTGCCTAATGTAGTACTGGGAATTGTATATTTTGAATAGAGCAAAGAACCATTATTATTCAACTTCCCTTCCAGGCGATTGCTTATGCCGGGAGTGAATCCCTGCATGCCTGAAGTGATAAATTGATTGTAATAACTGGTATTCGTGCTACTATTATATTCTTTGTCAATAATAAGATTACCGTCATTATCTTCTATTGCTTTATAATTGGTGGATCCCGTAATTCCGTTGGTATGAACTCCCCCATAATAAGTTCCCCAGCTTCTTTCATAGACCTGAGAAACTTGTGCAGAATATAATCCTGCACAAAATACTAGAATGTAGTAAAAAGAATTCCTCATCTTTATTGAATTATAAAGTATGTTGCACCGCCGACTGTAAACCATTCACCATAGATAGGATAAGGAGCTGTATCTCCAACAGTAGGAACAAATACATTGGAAGTACCACATCCTATGCCACCTATTGAAAATCCACCATTTGGTAAACCTATGCCTGTAACTTTAACAGCATTTTCGTTTCTGTAGAAGAGGTATTGTTGGGGTTAGAAGTAAACCACACATTACTGCTTGCGGCATCTGCTGTTGCATTATATTTTTTGGTATAAATTCCATTACCAATTCCGTCAAACGCCCACTGATACTCATCGTTGATATCATTAGGAGACAAGTATTCGCTAAGTACTGCGTTGCCGGTACTGTTGAAAACTCCGTGTAGTGTGTTGAATAAATTACTACTTTCTACATAATTGGTACTGTTGACTACATATTGATTATACTGAGCATCCGTTAAGCTAGCGTATCCAAAAACAACATTCCCATTAACGTAGATATTATTAGGGAGCGAAGGATTAAAATATACATATCCCATATTATCAGGGCCTCTAAGCTCCGTGACTGCAGGCCTATAGTAGGTGCCATAGGTTCTTTCATAATCAAAACTTTGCGATGGGTAAAGAGATGAAAAGGCTAAAAAGAAAAACAATAAATTTTTCATAATGATTCAATATTTTAAAGAGGTTGTCCTAATAGATTCTTCTTGTAGAGAAGAAACTTTTTCATCATTTTGACAGGCAACCATAGTGCCCGACATAATGAAAACAAAAATGAGTTTTTTCATACGAGGATTTGTATTGTGTGTTAAAAATTTATTAAAGTAGTTCGAACTGTTGTATATAATAAAAAAAAAGACTGTTGATAAATCTTAAGACCTTTTTCGATAACATCTCTTCCAGTAAATCTATATATTTTGTGTGGTAGCATCTGAAAGAATATGTCGTGCAACTTTAAGATGATAACTTTTCCGTTACGATCATTATGGATTAGAATGTATTGTAAATTGTTAAAACTTGTTCCCTCTAGGAGATCAGTAGAAAATAAATTTCCAATTTCAGAAAATTTTCAAGAGTGAGTTGCAGAAGGCATACATGTGTTCATGTTTTGTCCTAAAGAAATTACATATTGATTATAATAAGCAGAACTTAAATCAGTATTAATAATTACCGAAGTACGGATATGCAAATTATCATGATTATCTACCCAAAATCTACCTTGAGAAAAAGCGAAATTACAATCAGATTCCGCCGGAATATTACTGTGTCGCAACTTTTTTTGTATGAAAAATTTTGTAAAATGTAAAAAGAAAATTGTAAACAACAATAAAATTATTAGAAATAATTTAATAGGTTTAAGTGTGTTATTGTTATTTTTTTTACACAAGTAATAGCTGATAATTAATAAATATACGTTTATATTGATTTTGAGAAATAGCAATAATGCACAATAATTTTGTAAACCATTTTTTATTCTTTAGAACTAATTTTTCAGAGATATTACTATTTTTTATATAGAAATTCTCCAACTCTGAACGAGTTCTTGTTGCGATAATACTTTGTTCCATAGAATTTGTATTATGCTTTTTTACTAAAATTCCATTTTTAGTAGGCGAAAATGAGAAATCAATCATAGGTGCTTTGTCCTTTTATGTTTTATCAAACAAATCTTGGCTTTAATTCCGAAAAAAAATGTCATTGTAGAGTTGCAAAACAAAAAACGTCATTGTATCCAACGGACTTAACCCTAACTAAATGTAAAAAACATTAGATTTTGATGACAGAAAAAGAAAATATGATTTGATTGTGATTTGAAATGCTATTAGTTATTTCGTGAAAACAGTCTGTCAATAATTATTTTTACCTCATGATTTTCCAAAGTGGCAATTGGTTTATTACTATTATTCTAATTGGTCAAATCTGGAGATTTTCAATTTGTTATTATCAAAATTAAGAGAGAAAGTATGAAGAAACAGAGATCAGAAATCCGAGGCAAGTTTGCGAACTATGGACCGTCAAAATGTTCGTTACGGAAACAACCGTTCACTCAATGGCTTTGACGGAGGTAAAAAAATTAAAGGCTATGTGATTATTATTTATCATCCTGTTCGTCCATTATCTTAATAAGCCCTTCTCATAGAAATTCAAGGAATTCTATTCTGTTTACCTTACTATTTTGTAGCTCTACATAAATGTGATAAAAATCGCCGAGGTTAACATTGAAAGTATTTTCAAAATGCCTTGCTACTAATCTAACGTCAATATTACTATTATTAAAAGCATTTTGTAATTGAAATTATAAACATTGTGTTAATTTTTTATAATTTTTTCAATGATATGTGGTTTTTTTTTCTAAATTGATACCTAAATTATTTACACCATGACTAAATTATTAAACAAAATTAGAAAAATATGAGAAAATTATTTGTATAGCTTTATTCAGCTTTTTGACAATCGGTTGCCAAAATGAGCAGAGGCATAGTACGGAATCTATTCAAACCGTTGAATCTTCAAATAGTGACGGGATGCAGAGATTTGATAGTGTATTGAAAAGTATTGCCAAAAGCAAAGGGAAATTCGTTGACGTTAATAAACAATTAAGCGATGAGGGAATTGACCTTTTATTCCCTGGCGCTAAAACAATAATATTAGAAGCGGGTATGTACAATTCTCACTTAACCACCATCCCGATTAGTACTTGGTATGTAACAGGTTCTGCTACTACAGCACCATTTCCAATCGCCTCAACTAACACCGTATTAAATGGTATCTATGCAACACAAACAATATGGACAGGAATGATTGTTGAATATTGGGATAATATCAGTGTTAACGCTGGTTTCGCTGTTAATACTGCAGTGGGAAACTGTGAGCAATATCCTTTATATGATAGTGATATAAATATCGAGGCAGAATCTTTTTATATCGATAATAATTTTCTTTTTACAATTATTTAAATAAATAAAATCTACGTTATGTTGAAAAAATTAGCTTTTATTCTACTTTTCTATCTATCTCTTCATCCAATATTTTCTCAAGCTTTTGATTACGAAAGAACTTGGGGAACTTATTACGGACCTGCAGGAAATATTTTTGATGTTCATACAGCAAATGGTGGTTTCATAGTTGACCCTCAAAACAATCTTCACTTACTTGGACAGATAGATATGAATAACGGTGTGAGTGCAAGCTACTATAATCAATATCTTACACACCCGGTGGGCAAGGTGTAGTAATGAATGTTATTGGAAACCTTATTCAGACGAAGTTTGATAGTAATGGCAGTTTGCTAACATCAGAATACACTGGTCATTCTTCTGTCAGTAGTACTGAAGAACATTTGGTACATATTGATGTAATTGGAAATTATTATTATATTAAAGAAAAGCTTGATGCCATTACTGATCCAGCTACTCCCAACACATGGTTTTCAACTGATCCTATTATTTCTACAGGAAATAATATATCTCACCAACTGCTCATTAAAAAAAACAACAGTGGTAATATTGTTTGGAAGACCTTTTTGCCCAATATTGCCAGTAAATTAAATTCTGTAGCTTCTGATGAGAATGGAAACGTATTCGTGTACAGTAATACATTTTTGCAACAAGGAATAGGTACACTAGGTAGTTTTATGCAAAATTATCAAACAAAATACGTTAGTGGAGTTATTCAACCCAATGCTTATGTGGTGAAACTGGGATTACAGGGGCAATTGCTTTGGGGGACATACATTCCCACTGTTGGCAGCAGCAATTTTGCAATAGACTATTACAACCAGCAATTATTTATTATTGGGGGACCGGACTTGGATATAAACATTCCTCAACTTGCTACTTCTAATACCTGGCAAACAAATACTGGAGGTAGTTCTGTAACGGTTCTTAATACTCAAACAGGAAGTCGAGCGTGGGGCACTTACAATGGCTCCGGTCAGTCATACGGGGTAGGTATTGGTGTAAAAGTGAACGCAACAGGAATTTACATATCAGGTATGGATTTTGATCCCGGTGCATCATATTTCGCTACGCCTGGTGCGTATAAAACTCAGGTAACTGGTGGCAGTGATTATTTCCTTACGAAATTAAATTTCACAGGAAATCGGGTTTGGGGAACGTATTTTGGAAGTGATGGATATGAGAAGAGCTTAATACGACGAACCCAATTGCTTTAACCGCTCATGGTGTTTTTATAGCGGGTAGCATACTTGGTACAGGATCTAACATAGTAACTCCTGGGGCGTTCTTGGAAACCCCTCCAGCAAATGGTGGCAACAGTGTGAATTTTTTCTTTGCGCAGTTTGATTTTTTAGGAAACCTAAAATGGAGCTCCTATTATGGTGGATCTCAATACCAGCTTGGTCAGCAATATCGAAGCATTAATATAATTGCTCCTGATCATTCAACATTTTATTTATTTGGTGGCACTGGTGCAGCCACTGGAATTGCTTCTACAGGAGCTTGGCAGCCCCAATTACCAGCAGATTTAGGAGGACGTAGTACAGGATTTCTTGCGCGTTTTAGTTATAAAGGTGAACTTTCTACAACTGAACCACTTCAATTAATAGATTTAGTTCTACTTGACAACCCAAATAACGGCAACTTCAGCTTAAAAGGAAAAAAATTGGGTAAGGAAGACACTCAATTAAGTATTTCTGACGCATCGGGCAGACTCATTTATAAACAAAACTTGCCTAAACAAGAAACTGTAGAAATAAGACTTCAGGATCAGCTGACACCAGGAGTCTATTTTCTGCAAATCAATGGGCAGAAATACAAAGACGTCAAAAACTTTAAAATGATTGTGAAAAAATAAATTGAAGTGCTTGACTTGTCCAAGAAATTCAATAAGAATTTAATTATTATTGAACAGAAATAAATAATTAAACCAAAGCAAAATCGTTTTTGCTTTGGTTTTCGTTTTTATAGGTTTTCATTTTGATTGGCGATTTATAATGAATTTACTTTGGGATAAAAGGGAGCTATTGGAAAAGTGTTTCTCCAGTTCGTTATAAATCTCTATGGATTCACCCACGATTATTCTTCTAAATGAGGTTTCAATTTCAAATTCTTGATTAAAAATATCATCCGCTTCTGTATATGGTTTTTTTATAAATTCGAGATTGCTTAATTCACGAGGGTCTGAATTCTGTATCATATTGCATTTCAACTGATGTTTATCTAAGATTCTGTAACATTTGTTATAATACTATTACAATTCTAGGTCAGAGTGATAAATCAATGATTCGATGATCTATTGTTCTTCAATTTTTTTTTTTAAGTACTGTCAAACTTCTATCTGAATTTAGATTTTTACTACTACAATTTTTATGAAAGGAGTTTTGGTTTTTTATCAAAATGAAAGCGGGAATACCGATGCTTATGTGGAATATTTTGATATGGATAAAAACGGAAATCCAATAAATGCACATCCTTTGACCGTAAGAGAAGCGCAGAGATTATCCAAAACCCTCAACATTAAAAATAGAAAGGACAAGGATTTTTTGAAGCCGAAAGGCATTATTCCTCCACATAATCTCCAGTTTTATAACACCAAACTAAGGCGATCATTACAATCAAAAACAACTTTACCAGTCTCTTTTGGTCTGTAACGTGATTGTTTTCGATATTGAATCCACCACTCTTAAAAGCCTTCAATGATATCTCAATCTGCCATCTTTTCTTGTAATATTCCAAAGATTTCTCAGGCTTATTAAAGGAAACTAAAATCAGAAAATCTAATTTTCCCTGTCGGTCATAATTTTTAATTCCGAAAACATAACACTTTATACCATTGATTCTTACGATATTAGGATGATGATAAAATTCTCCTTATTGTAACTTATTAAATAGCCGAAAAACAGGTTTTTCTTCATTCTTATCAAAACAAGAAACTTTAAAGATATCCCTAAGCCGAATGTGATATTTAATTTTGTTTTGGGTCAGATATTCCAACCAAATAGGTCCCACAAGCTCCCTGTCTGCGAGCAAACAATCGATGCAGTCATTTCCAAACCAGTTTATAAACTGCCGTATAAATTCAATTCTTTCAACCGTATCAGAATTTCCTCTTTTATCCAGCATTGTAAACATGATCGGGATGGCATTATTTTTATAGCAAATCCTAAGCATCAGAATGTTGATGTTTGCTTCTCCAAACTTCAAATTCGTCCTATCCAAGACAAATACAAGGTTCTTTTTCTCGGGCAAAATCTCAAATATGAAGCTAGAAACAAGTATCATAGGCAAGTCAAAATCTGCCATATAACACTGTATTCTTCGCATCGAACTTTCTGCATTGGCACTGCTGTCAAAAACATTGGCCAAATCCATGTAATTTACCATTCTCACTTTATACAAAGCCAAAATCATCATAGAAATGAGATTCAATCTGGCTTTATTAATTTTTTGTTCAAAATTTTGTCCTAAAGCTGAACTGCAATCTTTACTTTTATATTCTTGACTGGTATTCATGTGCTTAGTTGATTGCCTAGAAAACATCTGCTAAGTTGCTGAATATCATTCGTTTATCTAAAATTCCATAATACTTAATTACCTGATTTTTAACAGGTTGTATTTTTTGTCATGTACTAATAAAAAAAATTAAAATTATTTCTTACATTTTTATTACAACTACCAGAGTGAATGAGATATTCTAGCGCTACAAATTTATTCAAATTGGCAATCAAAGGACCTTAAGCTTCCAATATTGTTTGTACATTCAATTAGGTTTCATTGGTCATTAGAAATTGTTGCTTTTTGGATTTTTGATTCCAAAAATTGTATAATTCATCAGTCAATTGCTCTCTTTTCATTTTTAGAAGATCTTCAATTCTTTGTCCAGTCACGCAATCAAATAGAAAATTGCCTAATGTTTTTTTGTGAGACTCAGAAATAAACTCAGAAAATAATATTGGCTCATTTTGGAAACTTCTTCTAATGATAAATTGGTCCTGTGCGATCTATGCTGTCTGATTTTAATATCTTCTATATATATATAGACAATATAGCCACGTGTTTTTAGCCAATTTGATATAATGCTTCACCACTTTTATATTGCTATAAACCGTCACTTCTGCATTGGATTCTTTGAAGAAGAGATATTTTCTGTAATTCTGAATAAATAGATCATTAATTTTGGCAAACAATATTACAGATTGATACTTTTTAAGTTTGGAGAGAATTGCTTTGTGATTTCGAACAGTACCAGATTCCATAGATTTCAAATTCATCTCGTACTCCATAAATGCAACAAAATTTACGGACAAATCAGGTCGCGTTATCATTTCAACACATTTTTCAACGGTCAAAGTTTGGTTGTTTAGGTGAAATTGTATCTCTACTTTGTTTATCTACGTTATGATCTCATTAATGAGAAGATTGAAATCTGAGAGCTCCACAGATTTTACAACTTGCTTTTTCCGGTCCCTATCTGTTTTTTTAAGAAAAGTCTCCACTGGAATTCTTTTTCGCTGTCAGTGTATCCATAGAATAATGTCCAATGGAAATTTCCCATCCTTATTTTTGTAGTCTATTTTGAAAAAAAAGAATACTTCATAGCTTTGATAATAGATTTAGAGCTACGAAAGTGCGTTGTGTAGGGTAGTTGTCCAAGCATAATTTAATGATTAAATTATAATTGGGCAAAAACTGTCACTAAAAAAATTGTTGGTGACAAAATTAGTGACAAAAAAAGGAATAATAGACATTTTGATGCGATGTTGGATTACTCCTTAAAAGCCGTAAATGTTTATTACTCCTATGTTTATGCGATTTTTACTATTTCTAATAATTTCGCTTAGTGACCTCGACAGGATTCAAACCTGTAACCTTCTGAGCCGTAATCAGATGCGCTATTCAGTTGCGCCACGAGGCCTTGTTTATCGGTTTGCAAATATAGCACTTTTTTCCGTTCTTTGAAATATGAAAGCAAAAAAAATAGTAATATTTTTACTTTTAGCCGTAATTGGCTGTAAACAAGAGACTAAAATTTCGTCTACGAATGAAGTCTCTTTGTCCCAAAATTTAAAATTTGAAGAACAGCAGAATATTATTAAGATAAGTTCGGGGAAATTTCAATATCAATTGAATAAAAACAAAATTCCATTCGAAAAAATAGTAGTTCTTAATGCAAGTTTACTTGGCTATATTGAGGAGCTAAATGCAGAAGATAGAATAGTAGGGGTATCTAGCCCGGAGTATATCTATTCTGAAAAAATAAATGCACTTATTGCGAAAGGTAAAATACAGAATGTGGGTAATGAACAGAAATTTGATGTTGAAAAAATTATTTCTTTGAAACCCGATGCTGTGTTATCTAATTATATAGCAAGTTTTGATAATACGTATCAAGTACTAAAGAATAATGGAATAGATGTACTATTTCTAGACGAATATACAGAGCAATTGCCTTTAGAAAAAACGGCATATCTGAAACTATTTGGAAATTTGCTAGGATTGGACGAAATAGCAAATTCAAAGTATGAAGAGATTGCAAAAAACTATCAACAAATAAAAATCCTAGCTTCTCGATCTTCTTCAAAACCTAAAGTATTGGCTAACGAAATGTACGGCGATATTTGGTATCTGCCTGGTGGTGCAACTTCTGTAGCTCATTTTATTTCAGATGCCAATGCACAATATGTATTGCAAAATAACCAAAATAGTAAGAGTGTAACAATGAGTTTCGAACAGGTTTTTGCTACTTCTTATGATGTGAATTTTTGGGTTAATGCGGGAAATCACAAGAGTAAGAATGATCTATTAGCCATTAATCCTTTTTATAATAAATTATCCGTATTCAAATCTGGAAAAATATACAGTATTTCGGCTAAAGAAAAAGATAAAGCAAATGATTTTTTCTGCAGCGGAGTGGTAAGAGCGGATTTAGTACTGAAAGATTATGTGAAAATTTTTCACCCAGAACTTCTGCCCAATTACACGCTTACTTACATGAAAGAGTTACTATAATTGCCACAATTTTCTTTACTTTTGCACAAGGTTTTTAACGTATGTGGAAAAAAATAAAGCAACTGATGTTTATCATTTTAGTGATCAATGTAGTATTTATAATTTGGGGAAGATTTTTCAATCCTCCCATTACTCTTACACAGATAGGTGGACTTTTTGAATACGGAAAATTGCAACGCGACTATATTTCTTATGACGAAATGGGAAATAATGTAAAGAAAGCAATCATCGCTTCAGAAGATCAAAAGTTTTTTAACCATAATGGCTTCGATTTTAATGAAATTGAAAAAGCCATGAAAAACAATGAAAAAGGAAAATCATTGCGTGGTGGAAGTACAATTTCTCAGCAAACTGCGAAAAATGTTTTTCTGTGGCAAGGTAGAAGTTGGCTGAGAAAAGGGCTAGAAGCTGGATATACTTTTATCATAGAAAAAGCTTGGAGTAAGGATATTATCTTAGAGAGATATCTTAATTCTATCGAAATGGGACAGGGTGTTTTCGGTGTAGAAGCTGCTGCGAACTACTATTTTTCTAAGTCATCTAAAGATCTTTCTTCTTCTGAAGCGGCATGGATAGCGGCCGTATTACCAAACCCCAAAAAATATGATCCCAAAAATCCTTCTGCATATCTAAAAAAGAAACACAATTGGATTATGAGACAAATGAAAAATGTAAGTTTGAAATAGTATCTTTGTAGTAATGAAATTTCTCAGCTCAAGCACAAAAAATTTTGAAACCGTTCTTAAAAGGTATTTCTCTTATAAGAATGAAACACTTTCTTTGGAACCCTTTGCAGAATTTCTGGAAAGTATTAAAAAGTCAGATTTTACAGCTGTCCTTAATTATTTAAAGGCTAATAAAGATATAGCTGAAAACTTTAAATATTACGTTCACAAAATATTTAAAGGTAGACCTTTCAATTTATCACTTACTGAAGCTAATATTCTATCAGAAAATGCATTTTTTCCTGAACTGAAAAAAAGAATTCTAAACAAAATATTACCACCCGTAGAAAATGAAAAAACGGTGTGGTATCTTATTGATAACATAAGTTTTAGACCAAAAAAAGATTTAGAATTTCTCCATAATATCCCCGAAAATGAGTTTAATGAATTTTTAGAAATTCTAGAGGTATCCAATTTTATACAAAATACCAATGTTAAAAGAGAACTTATCTTTTCTATGAACATCCTATCATGGCGCGTAACAGGGATGGCTTTGGATGTAGAAGTAGTGAGAATGGCTCCCGAATATAGAAATTTCGATAACCCTTTTTTAGCGCTTCAAAATGAGCTAGAATCATTGGCTGAAGATTTTAAAAACAACACTGAAATCAATCTCCATTCCAAAGATAGCCAATACAAACAGATAAAAATATACATAGAACAGTGTCTTTATTTTGTAAGTATAGCTTTCAAGAATTCTTCTAAGTACGGCATATCAGGTAAGATCAATCAATCTCTACTGAAGATTCGTCAGCAAACCAAAAGAATATTTGACATCGTGCAACTATTAGTAATAGACTCTGATGAAGATGTGGTGAATAATTCTAAAAAATTGATATTCAATATCCTAGGATACAAATCACATAAAAATAATATCTCAGAGCTTTTCAATGATAGTACTAGGATGATTTCTCATCTTATTACCAATCATACCGCCGAAACCGGAACGCACTACATTACCTCCAACCGAAAAGAGTACATGGATATGTTCTATAAAGCCAGCGGTGGTGGTATTATTGTAGGAGCATTATGTGTCTTAAAGATGATGTATGGTTTTATGCCTGGTAGTGATTTTTTCCATGCTTTTTTATATTCTCTAAACTACGCCATGGGCTTTGTGATGATTTACCTCATGGGCTTCACGTTGGCTACCAAACAACCTGCTATGACGGCAGCTACTATGACAAAAGTGCTTTCTGAGCAGGGTAATAATACAAGAAACTATACCGAATTTGCTGATTTGGTTTCCAAACTTTTTAGAAGCCAGTTTATAGCCTTTGTTGGTAATGTACTGCTATCTTTTCCTATCGCCTTAGCAATTATCTATGGATTAGATGTATTTTTCTCTCAAAATCTAGCGGTTGAAAAATCAGATAAGTTGCTCAAGGATTTAGATCCTATTCACTCCAAAGCAATATTGCACGCATGTATTGCAGGTTTTTATCTATTTATTTCAGGTATTATTTCGGGGAATATTGGGAACAACTCTAGATTTTTTCAGATTCCAGACCGCATTGCAAAAAACCAATTAATAAAAAGAGTCTTAGGTGCAAAATTTGCCAATAGATTGTCTAAGTATTATGCGAGAAATTGGGCTGGCATTATTTCGAACTTCTGGTTTGGAGTTTTTCTTGGAGCTACGGCGCCTATTGGTTTATTTTTTGGTCTTGACTTGGATATACGTCATATTACGTTTGCTGCAGGTAATTTTGCATTGGGCTTATACGGGAATGATTTTTCTGTTGACTCATATACTTTTTGGATTGCTTTGTTAACTGTTTTTTTAATTGGATTTTTCAACTTTGTGGTAAGTTTCAGTTTATCCATGTTTCTTGCATTTAGATCTCGAAAGATGGATTTTGGAGAAGTAGGAGATATTTATAAAGAAATATTTAGATATTTTTTAAGATATCCACTAAAGTTTTTTATCCCATTAAGATCCAGATATGATCATAAAATTACTGATATGATGCATCAATCGATGTCTACAAAATCAGAAGATCATTAATTTTTTCTTCTCCAAATTGAGTTTGAAATTTTTTCAGATAAAAACTTCTCCTGAGTCTAAAATCATTTTTTAGCATAGCAGAATTTATTTTTATCAAGATAGTTTTGTCTTGTATATTCACACTTTGGACTTCTGCAAAAAGACTATCATCTAGATATTCTTGCAAAAAATCTTTTATTTCAAAGGCTAAAAGCTTATCCTCAAAACCGTATATTCTGGCAAAAGACTGTACCAATTCTGAAGATTGAAACTCGCGTTTTTTCCTTTTCATGTTTATTAAATTTCAAAAATAATACTTTCCTCATTGATGTTTTTTACCACTTCTTCCGTTCTTCCTTTGTGGGTGTCTGTGATAAAAATTTGGCCAAAAGTTTCTTGGTTCACCAATTTTATCAATTGAGAAACTCGGTTGTCATCCAATTTATCAAATATATCATCTAGAAGTAAAATTGGAGCTTTACCAGTAAGTTCTTTTATCAAATTCATCTGAGCTAATTTTAATGAAATCAAAAAAGATTTCTGTTGCCCTTGTGATCCTATCTTTTTTATTAAAACAGAATCCATCTCGAAAAGTAAATCATCTTTATGAGTTCCTTTAGAAGTATAAGTAAGCATTCTATCTTTTTCTATACTTTGAGAAAGGAGATTGCGCAAGGTGTTTTCTGGATTGTTTTCATCAAAATTTTCCAAAAGATGAGATTCGTAGTTTACAGAAACAGATTCCATTCCGCCAGAAATTATTTTATAAAAACCTTTCACAATAGGATTTAGTTTTTCTATAAAATCTTTTCTTTTTTCAAAAATTCTTGTTCCGTATTTGGTTACTGGTTCATCATAAATTTCTAAAGAGTCTCTATCCCAAGTTCTATTTTTAGCAAAATATTTCAACAAAGCATTTCTTTGCTGAATTGTTTTTTGGTACTGAATAAGATCATACAAATACTCAGAATTGGTCTGACAAATCATAGAATCCAAAAATTTTCTTCTGCTTTCACCTGCATCAGAAATCAGATTAGAATCATAAGGTGATATCATTACACTAGGTAAATATCCTACATGATCTGCCATTCTATCATAGCTTTTATCATTTTTTTTTATTACCTTTTTTCCGTCACGTGGTTGCGTAATTTTTATATAATCTTCACTGTCTTCCGTTCCTATTGTGGCATTTATAGTGAAGAAATCTTCCTCCTTTTTAATATTATTTTGGTCAGAATTTCCTAAAAAGCTTTTTCCTACAGATAAATAATGTAAAGCATCCAGAATATTGGTTTTCCCTGCTCCATTGTTCCCAACAAAACAGTTAATCTGAGGCGAAAACTCGAATTTTTGAACAGCGTGATTTTTAAAATTGTAAAGTGAAAGCGTTTTGATAATCATTCGTCAAAAATACTTCATTATTACTGAAAATAAAAAAGGAAGTACAGAACATGTTTCTATTCCGAAAGAAAAATAGAGGTCATTGCGCTTGGTGTCGGCATAATAGGTGAAAACAAATGTGATGATAGAAGCTATAAAGAAAGCAGATGCAAATAATAATTTTAAATAAAATATAGCAATCATCATGGCTATAAAAATCAGGAAATAAGCTAAATACTTCGTGTTTTGTTTGCCTATTAACTTGGGGAAAGTTGCAATGGTATCAGTTTTCATATCTCGGATATCAAAAGGCAAAACAAGTGCTGTAGTAAAGAAAAAACTTATAAAAAAAATGGCGAAATTAAATTCGGGAATTGTGAGCCAGCAATTCATCAATCCCCAAATCAATCCAACATAGAAAATCTTCAACAAAGGTATCTTTCTAATGTAAGTTTCTAGAAAAAAGCTGTTGTATAATAATCCTAGCACTACAATCACAAACCACTTGATAAGTCGGACTTGATTATGATTTAGAATGATGAGCACAACACAAGCTATGCCTGCAATACAATTGAGTACCAATATTCTGTAAATATGTTTGCTTCCTTGGTATTTGGTGTAGAGATAACCACTAAAATAAGTAATGAAAAGTAGAAGTACACTCGGCAATCGGAACGTGTTTTGTTCTAGCATAAAAAATACGGCAAATAGAGTACCCATAGCTGCCACATAGACTTGGCTATCGATGATGTATTTTTTTAGTACTTTTAAGCAATTCATTAAGTAAAAATACCATTTATGAAAATATTCTCCAAAGTTTTGTTGCTTCTCGTTTTCACAATTAGTTTTTCGTGGGGTTTTTCTCAAACCAATTACGATGCGCTATGGCAAAAAGTAGCTGAAAATAGCAAAGACGGAACTTACAAAAGCAATTTACCCATCATTTTAGACATTCAAGCTAAAGCTATGAAAGAGAATAACGCCCTACAGATCATTCGCTCTTTGAAGGGCGAATTTAGTATGATAAACCAAACTCAGGATGATGAAAAAAATGATGCAGCTTCACAGTTTTTCAAAAAAATCCAGAATGCTGAGAAAAGTTTGAAAGGTAATGATCTGCTTATTTTTAAGGTTTTAGCTTCAAATTTTGTACTAGACTATTATCACCAAAATGCATGGGAAATCAACAGGAGAACCCTTAATGATTCTCAAGATCTTTCTCAGATTGAAACATGGAGTAAACTAGATTTTAAGAATTACATCCATAAAAGTGATCTTAATGTAGAACTGCTTAAACAAAATTTCAAGGATGTACCTTTAGCAAAATACAAATCTCTGTTTACTGCAGCTCAGAATATTAATTATTTCTCTACATTATCTGATTGGTATTTGTTTCAGAAAATAAATTACTTATCAGATTCCGAATTATTCACCAAAAATGAATTAGCAGAAAACCAAACTGCTATTAATACTTTGCTGGACGATTTGATTAATAGCAACTCTGGAAACGCTAGATTATATTTTAAACATCAAAAAATAATTAAAAACTGTGAGTTTAATTCTTGCAAAGACAAGATAGAACAACTTCAAAACTTAATGAATGCTGCAGAAGATGGAGATTATAAAGTTCTGATTGCAGAAGATCTAATGGCAAATTTGTCGGCAAATAAAAAAGCAGGAGAAGCTTTGGAGTTGGGTAAACAAATAAAGCTAAAATATCCTAAATCTCCTTTTTTAGTGAATATTAAAAGCAAAGAGAACGAAATTTTGGTTTCTACGCTTATCTTAAATTATGAACTGCAAACTCAAGCAAATTTGCCAATTCATATCGTTGCCAATTATAAAAACGTAAATCAATTTTCTCTTAAAATATATGAAGTGAAGAGCGATCTTCTTTCTTTTATTAAGTTCAAAGACAATTTGTACAACGATAATTTTAAAAACATTGAAAAATCTTTGGTAAGAGAAGACCAATTTCAACTAACTAGTCCGAAAGATTATCAAAATCATCAATCATCTTTAGAAATAAAAGCGTTGCCTTCTGGGATTTATCTTGCAGAATATCTGATGAATGATATGGATAGTGAGGAGGAATACGAGCCAAAGAAATTTTATTTTATAGTTTCCAATCATAAAATAATTGATCAAGCAAAGGCTCAAAAAGATAAGCCAGACAATGAAAAAAAGTTGGTGAATGCTGAAAATGGAAAATCCATCAACAATGAAAATATTGTATTTTATGAATTTTCAGATCGTCAAAATTTAATAAGAACTGAAGCTAAAACCGATAAAGATGGAGTTTTTATACTTCCAAAATCTTCTAGCGATATTTATTATAGAAATATATTAGTACATCAGCCAAAAACCAACGATTATCAGTGGCTTACATCGTATGGTAACGATAGATTTGTAGAATACGGAAATAATGATAAAAGCAAATCTACTTCACAAATCTTTACTGATAGAGCAATCTATCGTCCTGGACAAACGGTTTACTTTAAAGTCATCAATACGAAAATTGAAAATGGAGTAGAAGCAGTTGTTCCCAATTACAAGCAAAAAATTATCTTGAAAGATGCCAATGATCAGGAAGTTGGAAACCAAGAATTTACTACCAACGAGTTTGGGTCTTATCATGGAAGTTTTATTTTGCCTAAAGGAAAACTGAACGGCAGATTTATGATTAATGCGGTAGGCACAAGCAATGGAATAAAATGGATTGACGTAGAAGAATACAAACGTCCGAAATTTGAAGTTACTTTTGATGCTATTAAAGATGAATATAAATTTGGCGAAAAGATAGAATTGAAGGGGAAAGCAATGATGTTTTCTGGAGTTGCTCTTAGCAATACTACCGTAAAATATGAGATTAAAAAGAATGACATCCGTTGGAGATATTTTTCTTGGTATGGAGGTTCTAATGATAACGAAAATTCTATTTTGGGTGAAGTAACTACCAACGAAAAAGGAGAATTTACGATTCCGTTGGATCTTAAAAAAGACGATCAATTAGAAGGAATTCAGATCAATAATTACGAAATTAATGCTTCTATTACAGATAGTAATGGTGAAACACAATTTGGTGATACTCAGCTTAAAATTGCTTCGGTTTCTCATTATATAAAAGCGGATGAGGTGAAAAATGCAATGACAGATGAAAATGTAATTGTAAAAGTCTCTACCAAAAATTATAACGAGCAAAATCTTAAAAAATCTTACCAAGTAAAATTATCCAAACTAGAAACTCCAAATAGAATTTTTAGACAAAATTTTGAATCTGAAGTTCAGAATTTACCTCAATTTTCTAAAGAAGAATTCATCACTAAATTTCCTTACGATTTGTTTGATAAAAATGACAAACTGACAAATTGGAAAGTAGAAAAAACACTGGTAAATAAAATTCAACAGCCTTCATCCGATAATAATCAATTGACAACTAATCTTGATTTGGGTACATTGGAAGCTGGAGATTATTCTCTAGAACTTTATAATATTGAAGGGAAAGATACCATCAAAACCATTCATAATTTTAGTGTTTGGGATAAAAAATCGTTAAAACCCAATCAGAAAACATTTTTAACTGTTCTGCAACCGAAAAATGAATTTGAAAGAGGAGAAAAAGCTACGATATATGCTTATTCTGCTATTCCAAATGCTTTGCTACATATTTTTGTACAAGATGGTTCTGGTAAAACAGCGTATGAAACTCAATCTTTTAAAAATGGAGTTTTAGCGTATGAGGTAAATATTTCACAAGATAAAAAAGTCACCGATTTGAATATCCAATTTCAAGTGGTTGCGTACAATGATATACAGACCGAAACTGTTTATCTTAAAATAAAAAATACAGATAAGCCTTTAAAGATAGAAACTGTAACATTTCGAGATAAGTTACAACCGAATTCTAAGGAAAAATGGACGGTAAAAGTTACAGGGAACGAGAAAGAAAAGATAAATGCTGAAGTTTTGGCAAATATGTATGATATGTCGTTGGATCAGTTTGCTACTAATAATTTTAGTTTCATAAATTTATTTCAAAATACTTCATACATCACTTCCTACCAAATTAGACAAAATTTGGAACAGAAATCATTTCAGAAGCGTTATCCTTATTTTGAAAATAAAGAGATTAATGTTCCACAATTTAATTGGTTTGATGGAGATATAGGTATTCTTTATTCTCAAGACTTAGATAATGATGGAATTCTAGATTATTTAGACTCTTGTCCTACAATTCCAGGTTTGAAGGAATATAGTGGTTGTCCAAAACCAAAAGAAATGACTGCAATGGAAGTACAATATTCTCCTAGCATGAAACTTAGTTCAACGAGGTTAAGTGACGATACAGTAGATATTGTAAATTCTGGTAGACAACTTACAGAAGCAGAAAAAGTACAATATACAGACGTTGATGCCGATGGAGTTCTTGATAAAGATGATGGAGAGCATCAAATGGAGAAAATTAAAGTTAGAAAAAACTTAAACGAAACTGCATTTTTCTATCCCGATTTAAAAACGGATGCAGAAGGAAATGTAAATTTCGAATTCACTTCTCCTGAAGCGTTAACAAAGTGGAAATTGATGTTTTTGGCACATACCAAAAATGCAAAATCTGCTACCTTGGAAAAAGAAGTAGTTACGCAGAAAGAATTTTCGGTAACGCCGAATTATCCAAGGTTTTTAAGAGAAGGAGATGAGTTGAATCTGCAATCTAAATTATCAAATCTTACTGACAAAAAATTGAGTGGTAGTGCACAATTGCAAATTTTGGATGCTTTTACCAATAACGATATTACTTCTCAATTTGGATTAAATGCAAATTCGCAAAATTTTAATCTAAATGAAAACGGAAATACAGCGCTTACTTGGAAGGTAAAAGTGCCAAATAATGTATCTTCTATTATCTTGAAAGTAGTAGCAAAGGCTGGTGCATATTCTGATGGTGAGCAAAAAGCAATTCCAATATTACCAAACAGAATGTTGGTGACGGATGCCTTACCTATTTTTGTGAAGGAAGGCGAAACAAAGACATTTGTTTTAGAAAACCTACAAAATGCCAATTATTCAACAATTTCTAATGTTTCTAATACTTTGGAATTGACTACAAATCCTATTTGGGAAATTTTGTTTTCATTGCCGAGTCTTAAAAATGATCAGGATAATTCTGCTGACGTGATTTTTAACAAATGGTTTGCAGACGTATTGGCTTCAGAAATTTTTAAATCAAATCCTAAGCTAAAAACAGTTTTCGAGGAATACCAAAATAAAGGTTTGCTACCATCTAATCTCGAGAAAAATCAGGAGCTGAAACAATTGCTTTTGGAAGAAACGCCTTGGGTTTTGGATAGTAAAAATGAAGAAGAACAAATGGCAAAATTGGCGCTATTGTTTGATGCCAATACCATGAAAAACTCGATTAATCAAGATTGGGACGATTTCAAAAAGTTGCAGAATGCCGATGGTGGATTTTCTTGGTATTCAGGGTATCCTAGTTCTTATGGAACATCATTATCTATTTTAAAAAACTTAGGCAAAATTAATGTTTGGTTAAAAGGAAATACCAAAGAGTTTCAATATTCAGAACGAAAAGAATTGGTGAGTAAATTGATAAAATACATTGATGCCGAAATAACCAACTATTACCACGGGGATCAACCAAAAAATGCTATTAATAATTGGACGTTAGATTATCTTGATACTCGAAATTATTGGGAAAAAGAGTTTCCTCTAAAAGGTAAAGGACTCACTTTGAAAAACGCAGTAAAAGAAAAAGTAGCAACAACAAAACTGAAAGATTTTACTTTCTTTGGCTTGCATCGTATGGCTTTATTAACGAATAATTATGGTCTAAAAGATTTGTCTAATAAATTGCTCAATTACCTAAAAGAAACTTCTACAGATACCAAAACGCAAGGTGTTTATTGGAAGCAAAACTTAAATGATTGGGGTTGGTTTGGTTCTAATGTTGTGAACCATGCTGGCGCGTTGGAAGCCTTTAATATTCTAAAACCTACAGATGAAAAGTTCATTGAAGAAATGAAGATTTGGTTGATTACCCAAAAAGAAGTCAACTCTTGGGGAAGTTCTAGAAGTACTGCTGAGGTTATATTTACCATTTTAAATTCTGGAAAATCTTGGACAACACCAGAAAGTGACAAAACCAATATCACTTGGGGTGGGAAAGTGGTAAATCCACAAACTGAAGCAACTGGATATCTGAAATCTGCTGTAAAAACGGATGTTATAGACAAGAATTTAGCATCAGTTACCGTTTCCAAGCAAGGTGCAGGTATCGTACAAGGAGGATTGTTTTGGCAATATTATGAAGATTTAAACAAAATAAGATCAGCTGAAAACTATATCTCTATCAGTAAAGAGTTATACAAAAAAGTAAAAACAACAAATGGTGAAGAATTGCAAAAAATTTCTGCAGAAACTCCAGTAAGGGTTGGCGATAAAGTAACGGTGAGAATGCTCCTAAATACAGATCGTGCGATGGAATTTGTACATCTAAAAGATATGAGAGCCGCAGGTTTTGAGCCATTGGATGTGATTTCAGGATATCAATGGAAAAATAACTTGGGTTACTATCAATCTACCAAAGATGCTTCTACTAATTTTTATATTCAATACATGCCAAAAGGGAAATATGTTTTTGAGTACGATTTTGTAGCAAATGCCTCAGGGACGTTTTCTAATGGGATTACAACATTGCAAAACTACTACGTTCCACAGATGAATGCGCATACAAAAGGGACGACTGTGCAGATAATGGAATGATATTTGGGTGCTTGTTAGCAAATCTTAAAAATAGTACAATATGAAGTTTATTAAAATTGCCCTTACAAGTTTAGTAATAATGACAGGGGTTAGCCTTTCTGCTCAAAAGAAAATAGAGAAGTTCGAAAAACTGGAGATAGAAATGTTTCCTAAGGCAAAAGAAGGTTACAAACAAGTATACATACAGCTTCCCATTGCAAAGAATGAAAATGATCTGAAAGTAGAATATTTCGTTGGTGCCGATAGAATGGTAGATTGCAACCAGCAATCTATAATGGGAAGTATAAAGAAAAAAGATGTAGAAGGTTGGGGATATTCTTATTTTGATGTGGATTCTAAAGGAGAATCTATGACGACACTGATGGGTTGTCCAGACCAAAAAAAGACCAAAAAGTTTGTCACCTTACAACCAGAAATTACTCGTTACAATAGCCGGTTACCATTGGTATTCTATATCCCTAAAGATTTGGAAGTAAGATATAGAATTTTGAAACCAGAATCTGATCTGAAAAAGGCAACTCACAAATAAAAAAGTAACAGTGAAAAACTATGGTTCCTCTCCATTTCGGTGAGGAATTTTTTGTTATGAAATCGGAAGAAAGTTTATTGTATTGCGTATTTCCATACGTATGATCATACGCTATCATAGAATTCGGTAATTTCTATAGTATCACTACCAAAGCTATTGTGAGCATAATACGAGGTAAAATAATCTGAAATTCAATTATTTAAATAAAACATCGATATATTTCAATTCATTTGTTGTATCTTTGCATCATAATTAATAAAAAGGTTTCTTGTTTTCTATAATCATAATAGCTAAGAACACTTACTTATTTCTCTGTTTTCACTATTCTGACTGCCAATTTTTCAATTTGAATATCTGTGCTGCCACTTTATATGATTTATACAGATAATAAACAAAAATCTTTTTAATTCATTTAGAAAGTTATTTTGGATTCTAAAAATCATCTGATGCTTTCTTAAAACCAGTTCTTAGAACACTCTTTTGACGATTTTACATGGTGAAATTATCAAATATGAACACGAATTAGTAATTTAATATCAAATAAATATATGGCGGATTCTTTCTCAAAAAAAGAAAACTTTAAGAAAAAAATTCAAAAACAAAAGGAAAAGGTGATGCGTCGTGAAGACCGCAAGTCTAATAACGACAAAGGAAAAAGTCTTGATGACATGATTATGTATGTAGATGCAAACGGTCAATTAACAAGTACTCCTCCAGATGGAAGTTTGAAAAACGAAATCAACCCAGACGAGATTCAATTGGGTGCTGCACCAATTATTGCAGAAGATCCTATTAAATCAGGTATCGTAACCTTCTTTAGTGATAAAGGATACGGATTTATCACAGAAGATAGCTCAAAAGAAAACGTTTTCTTCCACAGTAACAACTGTTTAGAAATGGTCAAAAAAGGAAACAAAGTGTCTTTCGAAAAAGAAAGGTCGCCAAAAGGTTTCTCAGCGATCAATATTAAAATTATCAAATAATTTTATTTTATTCTATAAATTAAAAGCTTCAATTCGAAGCTTTTTTTTGTGCCTAATATTCTATAATACTAGCCAATGTATCATCAAAAGATAGATATGTAGAGCGTGCTATTTACCGCTAAAAAATAATCACAAGGATTCATAAAACTTTTGTACATTCGGCTCTCCAAAATTTCCTTCTCTACCAAAACACAAAATTACTATGATGCATACATTTTTGCCTTTCGTACTCGTGATGATTTTCGTCATTGTACTTCTCAATATTTGGGCAAACAAACTCAAGATTGCTTATCCTATTTTGCTTGTCTTAGCAGGATTGGGCATTAGTTTTATACCGAGTTTACCCATAATAAAAATAGATCCAGATCTTATATTCTTTATTTTTTTACCGCCCTTATTATTCGAAGCTTCATGGCATATATCATTTAAAGAAATGAAAAAATGGTGGCGTATTATTGGGAGTTTTGCATTTTTGGTAGTGCTTTTTACGGCATTTTTGGTGGCTATTGTTTCCAATTATTTTATTCCAGGTTTCGGTATTGCACTCGGGTTTGTGTTGGGTGGAATTGTATCACCGCCCGATGCAGTAAGTACTGGAGCCATTACAAAATTTGTGAAAATACCCAAATCTACTGCTGCGATACTTGAGGGTGAAAGCTTACTAAATGATGCTTCTTCACTGATCATTCTTAGGTTTGCACTAATTGCTGTAAGTACTGGGCATTTGGTGTGGATGGATGTAGCGAGTCAATTTACATGGATGCTTATTGGAGGTGTGGGCATAGGACTTATTGTTGCATTCTTATTTATGCAAATACATAAAAAGTGGTCTACGGACGGACCATCTGATATTGCATTAACGCTTATTGCTCCCTATTTTATGTATTGGCTTGCAGAGCAGGCACATTGTTCTGGAGTATTGGCTGTGGTAAGTGGTGGAATTTGGATGTCGGCTCAGCGATTGGTTTTTTTACCAAGCAGTAGCCGAATAAAAGGATATAATGTTTGGGAAAGTTTTGTATTTATCCTTAATGGTTCGGTTTTCTTACTGATAGGGCTAGAACTCCCAGAGATTGTAGAGGGTATAAAAGGAGAAGGAATTCCTATTAGAACAGCCATTGGATATGGGATCATTGTCACTATAGTGTTGGTATTGGCGAGAATTATTAGTTCTTATATTGCGCTATTATCTACTGTAATCTTCAGACCTACTGTAGTGAACGCAAGAATCATGACCAAAAGAAGTTGGCTATCACCTTTGGTCTTAGGCTGGACTGGGATGAGAGGTGTGGTGTCCTTGGCGGCCGCATTATCCATCCCTCTACAATTGGGTAATGAGCCATTTCCGCACAGAAATCTTATTCTATTTATTACTTTCGTTGCCATCTTGCTAACATTGGTAGTGCAAGGGCTTACTTTACCTTATATGATTAAAAAACTTAATCCCTTTCGTGGTCTAGAGAATGAAGAGTGCGATGATTTCCATACCCGAACTGAGATTAAAAAAGGCCTAAAGCAGCACGTTTATGTTCATATTAAAAATAAATATGATAACGATGAAAAATGGATCGGGCATGTAGGTATGGAAAAAGTATTAAAACATTGGGAAAACCAAACCAACACAGAGGATATCCGTTGGATAGATGATAATATAAAAGAGGTATTGCTAGAGATGTTTGCGGTACAGAGAGCCTATCTGCACGAGCTGAATAAAGATCCGAACATCAACGAGGAAATCATTAGAGCGCAGATTCATCAGGTAGACCTAGAGGAGGAGAGAATTAGATTTGTGTAGAAAGATTTCATATACCCATTCAATGCATAAACCTGATTTTCTCATTAAAATTAATAGTAAAATTCTTTAAAGTAATTATTGAAATTAACAAGATACCATTGTATTTCTAAAGTGAACTAGTTTAAATGGGAAGCAAGAAACGTTAAGATAGGCGAGTAAAAAAAAATTATTGTTTTTCTGTAAAAAAGTATGTAGAAATACTAGATTATTAAGCTGATATAAAAAAAATATAGAAAATAATATAGATGTATCGTTTTTATAACCCAGAAGTTTTGAGGCTTCTTATTAAAACACTTTTCCCAAAAAAGAATGATTATAGATAGTAAATAATCAGTGAATTTAAAACCTTTATTATAGTTAAAATCTATTAATTTTTCATTTAATATATCATATTTCAATTTTAAAAGATGTAATTTTGCTGAAATTATTTAGAGTCTTAATTGACAAAGTGCTTTATTGATGAAGAGTCTCAGATTTTATTTACACATTTTTGTTATACTATTTGTAAGTTCCTCTGTGGTAATAGATTGGAATGGTTTCCCATTTGAATCTAGTTCCAAGAATGTGCAAGCTACCATGTTAATGGAGGCTTATGAGGATCATAATCTTAAAATATCTCATCCTACATTTAAACATTTTAAGATTAAAATATCTAAATCTAGTAGATGGGGAAATATTTTCTATGATAAAAGTAGTACCCCAAAAACCTTTTCTACATATTTCAAAAAGAACGCTTATATTGATGTTCGGTGTGCAGTAAAGTCATTTCTGCACCTTCTTCAGCTATATTAAAATATAGATTATTTCAACGATTTTATAAAAAATTGATTAATATTCTATAATTAATAAAATGTACTCAAAAAAAATTTTAGCAGCTAGTGCTCTCGCATTGGTTATGCTTTCTTGTAGCAAAAATAAGAAAGTAAATAAAGAAGAGAATTCAGAAGTTCCTATATTAAGGATTGTGGAGAAAGACACAATTGTATCGAACTCTTTTGTAACTGATATTCAAGCAAAAAAGAATATTGAAATTCGTTGTCGTATGATGGGTCTTTTGCAGCACATTTATGTAAACGAGGGGCAATCTGTCAGAAAGGGACAGATTTTATTTAAGATAAACGATTCTGAATATCAAATGGAATTGGCTAAAATAAATGCAAATGTACGTCAAGCAGAGGCAGATATTCGTATTGCATCTATAGAAGTGAGCCAGTTACAATCTCTATATAATAAGAAATACGTAGCTTCTAACGAATTAGATTTAGCCAAAGCAAAACTAGAGTCTGCCAAAGCAAAAAAGGCTTATACTGTAGCTGAGAAAGATGCTATTCTTCAAAAAATTAGCTTTACTAAAATTACGGCTCCTTTTGATGGTGTGATAGATGTAATACCTTTTAAGGAGGGAAGCTTGATAGAGGATGGTGCTTTGCTTACAACATTATCTCAGCTAGATGAGGTTTTTGCTTATTTTTCAATACCAGAAAAATTATACTTTGAGCTAACTTCTGAAGATAAATTACATAAACATCAGAAAATAGAATTAACGCTTCCTAATGGAAAGAATTATGAATTTGGTGGTACTTTAAAAACAGCAGAAAGTGAAATTGATCGAAATACTGGCTCTATTCGTTACAAAGTAGCTTTCCCGAATCCTGATCGGTTAATAAAACATGGAACATCTGGTAAACTGGTGATTTCTGAACATCAACCGAAATCTATACTTATACCACAAAAATCTACTTTTTCAATTCAAGACAAAACGTATGTTTTTGTTGTTGATAAGAATAATAAAGTGAAGCAAAAAAATATTGTTGTTGCTTCTCCACTTAATGATTCTTATTTGATAGAGTCTGGCTTGAATAGGAACGACATTATCGTTCTAGAAGGAACACAGTCTTTAAGAGATGGTGATATGATCAAAGTAAAAGCGAAAATGTAATCTTTCGGTAATTCTAATTTAAAAATTTTTATCATGGTAGAAATGTTTATTAGGCGAAAGGTTCTTTCGCTGGTAATCTCTATTATATTTATTATACTAGGAGTAATGGCAATTATGAAGTTGCCCATTACTCAGTTTCCGGACATTGTCCCTCCATCAGTTACCGTGACAGCAAAATATACTGGCGCCAATGCTGAGGTATCTGCCAACGCAGTAGCTTTACCTTTAGAACGTGCCATCAATGGGGTTCCTGGGATGACTTATATGTCTACAGTAACCTCTAATGATGGTTTAACGTTGATACAAGTATTTTTTGAAGTAGGAACTGATCCTGATGTTGCGGCAGTAAACGTACAAAATAGAGTAACCACTATCTTGGATGAGCTTCCAGAGGAGGTAATCCGAGCAGGTGTTACCACCGAAAAAGAGGTAAACTCAATGTTGATGTATTTAAATATTACGAGTACGGACGACAGTCAAGATGAGCAGTTTATCTACAACTTTACAGATATTAATATTCTACAAGAACTCAAACGTATTGATGGAGTTGGGCGTGCCGAAATTATGGGACAAAAGGAATATTCAATGCGTGTTTGGCTAGATCCACAGAAGATGTTATCATATAATATTTCTGCCGACGAAGTGATTGCCGCCCTACAAAAGCAAAATATATCTGCAGCTCCTGGTAAAGTAGGAGAATCCTCTGGGAAGACAACAAGTCAACTACAGTACGTAATTAAATATACAGGTAAGTTTTTCGAGCCTAAGCAGTATGAGGAAATTGCCATTCGATCTAATGGTGAAGGAACAATGCTTAAACTAAAAGATATTGCCAAAGTAGAATTTGGTGCAATGAACTATGGAATGGTATCTAAGACAGATGGTCGTCCATCAGCATCCATTATGATGAAGCAAAGACCCGGATCTAATGCCTCTGAAGTAATTGCTAACGTAAAAGCTAAGATGGAAGAATTGCAAGGAACTTCTTTCCCTCCAGGGATGGAGTTTAATTTGGCTTATGACGTATCCCGCTTTTTAGATGCTTCTATTAGTTCGGTTCTCAAAACTTTAATTGAAGCATTCATATTAGTAGCTATCGTTGTATTTTTATTTTTACAAGATTGGCGTTCTACCTTAATTCCTGTTTTAGCCGTACCAGTTGCGCTCATAGGAACATTTGCATTTATGCAAATGTTGGGATTCTCAATCAACTTATTAACGTTATTCGCTTTGGTGCTAGCCATTGGTATTGTGGTAGATAATGCCATTGTTGTGGTGGAAGCCGTCCATGTAAAAATGGAGGAAGGAATGCAACCCTTACAAGCTACCATAGAAGCTACGAAAGAAATTGCAGGTGCAGTGGTGGCTATTACGATTGTAATGTCAGCTGTATTTATTCCGGTGGCATTCTTAGAGGGACCTGTGGGAGTTTTCTATCGTCAGTTTTCTCTCACTTTAGCCATATCTATTGTAATCTCTGGAGTCAATGCATTAACGCTCACACCTGCTTTATGTGCTATTATTCTTAAAAATAACGGACATGGTGATAAAAAAGGATTGTTGGGTAATTTCTTTAACAAGTTTAATAATGGTTTCGATAAATTAACGAATGGTTACACATCAGTTTTAAGCAAATATGCAACAAAATCGTCTGTAACTTTTGGTGTTTTATTCTTATTTGTTGGGCTCACATTTGCCACGTCTAAAATTTTACCTAGTGGATTTATACCCATGGAAGACCAAGGAATGGTTTATGTAAACGTAACTACTCCTCAAGGAGCTACCGTAGAGCGTACAGAAAAAGTACTTGATGAGGTGACAAAGATTGCTAAAAAGATTGATGGGGTAGAGAATGTGACTACATTAGCAGGATATAGTATTGTCACAGAAATTGCGGGTTCTTCTTATGGTATGGCAATGATCAACATGAAAGACTGGTCAGAAAGGAGTAAATCTGTGGATGATCTTATTGCAGAATTATCAGAAAAAACAAAAGGAATTGCAGATGCTCAGATTGAAGTTTTTGCCCCACCTACGGTTCCTGGATTTGGAAACACAAGTGGCTTCGAGCTCCGTTTGCTAGATAAAACTGGAGGATCCATAGAAAATACGGATAAGGTTACCAAAGAATTTGTGAAGAAGCTGAATGAAGCACCAGAAATTCAGAATAACTTTACGAGTTTCGACGCTACTTTCCCTCAATATATGATTCATATGGATTACGATCTGGCTTCCAAAAAAGGAGTTTCTGTGGATAATGCGATGTCAACTTTACAAACATTACTAGGATCGTATTATGCTACCAACTTTATTAGATTTAGCCAAATGTATAAAGTGATGGTTCAGGCAAGCCCAGAACATCGTGATACTCCAGAAAGTATCATGAATCTATATGTTAAGAGCGACAATGGTGAGATGGTTCCTTTTTCATCATTTACAAAAATAGAAAGAGTATACGGACCAGAAGTTCTTACACGTTACAATATGTATATGTCTGCCATGATCAATGGAGAACCCAAAGCAGGTTATAGCTCAGGAGATGCGATTGCAGCAGTAGAACGCGTTGCCAAAGAATCTCTACCAAAAGGATTTAATGTAGAATGGTCCGGAATGACAAGGGAAGAAATTCTTTCTGGGAACCAAACAATCGCCATCTTCGGGGTGTGTTTATTATTTGTATACCTACTATTGGCGGCACAATACGAAAGTTTCTTGCTTCCAATGCCTGTAATTCTAAGTCTACCAACGGGTATCTTTGGTTCCTATATCGCTTTAGTATTAGCCGGGTTAGAAAATAATATCTATGCTCAAGTTGCTTTGGTTATGTTGATTGGTTTGCTCGCCAAAAATGCCATCTTAATTGTAGAATTTGCAATTGCAAGAAATAAAGAAGGCTATGGTATCGTCCCAGCGGCTATTGAAGGAGCAAAACAGCGTTTGCGTCCAATTTTGATGACCTCTTTTGCATTCATTGCGGGTCTGATTCCATTGTGTATGGCTTCTGGTGCAGGTGCTGTTGGTAACAAATCTATTGGGATGGCTGCAGCAGGGGGAATGCTTATCGGAACTATTTTCGGATTAGTAATTATCCCAGGACTGTACATTTTCTTTGCTAAACTTGAAAATAAGAAAAAAAATGAACTTTAAATCAAAATACATAAGCTTAGGCGCTCTAGCATTCCTATTAGTTTCTTGTGCCACGCCTCAAGTTGCGGAACTAAAGAAAGCAGAACAGCTCCCTGAAACTTTAGTTGAATCCACAATTCAGCCGATATCTGGTTTTAAGAATGTGACTTTAAAATCCTATTTTAATGATCCCTATTTAATTCAGTTATTTGATAAATCGGTGGCAGCAAATCCAGATTTTGGAATTGCCCAACAACGTATTCAAATTGCAAATAGTTATTTACAACGTTCAAAAAAAGAGCTTTTGCCATCTTTAGAAATTGGAGCTATAGCTTCTGGTGATCGTTACGGTGACTATACGATGGAAGGTGTTGGAAATTATGATACCAATCTCTCTGCTAATATTACAGAAAAACAAAAGATCAACCGAGATTTCACACCCAATTATTGGTTGGGTGGACGTTCTAATTGGGAGGTAGATTTGTGGGGAAGACTGAAAAGCCAAAATCAATCTTCTTTAAAGCAATTTTTAGCATCTGAGGAGGGTTTAAAGCTTCTTAAAATTGAGCTTTTTACAGATATTACAAAATTATACTATCAGCTTATTGCGTTGGATAATCGATTGAAGATTTACGAAGAAAACTATCAGCTTCAGCAACGCGCTTTCGAGATTATCTCTGCCCAAAGAGTAGTTGGAAAGGCTACAGAATTAGCGGTACAACAATTTAAAGCTCAAAATAAAAATATTAAAGCCCAAATAGAGCATTTAAAAATAGAAATTGTTTCTGTAGAGCAAGCTTTAAGAACCTTAACCGGAACTTATGAAGGCGAAATAAAAAGAGGAGATCAGCTTTTGAAAAGTAATATCGACTTACTGAATCAGTCTTATGATGTGGAAACCATCATCCATTCTAGACACGATGTATTGTCTAAATATTATGAGCTGGAAGCTTCTCAAGCTAATGCTAAAGCCGCAAAGGCAGCTTTCTACCCTAGATTAAATATAGATGCTAAAGTAGGCCTTAATTCTTTTTCTAGTGGAACTTTCTTTAATGTAGGTTCTATGGCAGCGCAAATTTTGGGTGGTTTAATGGTTCCTATTTTCAACCAAGGTCAGCTGAAACATAATTTTAATGTTGCTAATGCAGAACAGGAAATTGCTTTCTTAAATTATCAAAAATCCGTCACTTCTGCTTATAACGAATTGTATGCGATTCTAAAACAAATGGATATTTACGAAAGTGCTTTGAAATTGAAAAATGAAGAAGTTGAGCATTTGGATTTAGCGGTAGAAGTCTCTAATGAATTGTACATTACAGGGTATGCAAACTATTTAGAATTAATAAATTCTCAGAAAAATAAATTGCAAGCTGACCTAGATTTCCTCCAATTTCAAGAAGAAAATTCTCAGAATAATGTGATACTGTTTAAAGCTTTAGGAGGAATAATAAATTAAATTTTTTATCAATCCCCATTATAGAAATATAGTGGGGATTTTTTTTACCCAATTTTAATTTAAATGAAACTGTATTTAAATTTTTTTTATATCATGTACATCGAAAATTCTTAGATTGAAGGTTTAGTAATGATAAAATATTCTACAGCAAATATTACTATAGCATTCTCTTTTTTTTGAAAACATATTTGTTTTAAAATTCTTTCTCATCTTTCAAATTGATTATTTTTGTGGCTAGGATATTGGTTCTAATACTCGATAAATACTAGAAAAAATTGATAAAAATGTTATCACAAGAATTACAACACAAGATAGATTTCAAAACAAAACCATTAGGAGCGTTAGGCTATTTGGAAACATTGGCGCTTCAAATTGGAATGATACAAAATACCACTTCTCCGAAGTTATTACATCCTCATATGGTTGTTTTCGCGGCGGATCATGGTATAGCAAAAGCTGGTGTTAGCGCATATCCACAAGAAGTAACGTACCAAATGGTGATGAATTTTGTACATGGTGGCGCAGCGATGAATGTTTTTTGTAAACAAAATAATATAGAACTTAAAATTGTAGATGCTGGCGTGAATTTCGATTTCCCCGAAGAGCTAAATTTAATTCATAAAAAAGTAAGAAAATCCAGCCGGAATATCTTGGAAGAACCTGCTATGACGGTAGAAGAATACCAATTGGCAAAAGAAAATGGTAAATCTGTAGTTGCCGAAATTGCAATTACGGGTTGTAATATTATCGGTTTTGGCGAAATGGGAATTGGCAATACTTCGGCGTCTTCTATGATAATGAGCCAATTGCTACATATTCCGATTGAAGAATGCGTAGGAAGAGGAACTGGACTCAACGACGAACAATTGAAAAATAAAGTAGAGATTCTTTCTCGTGCAATTTCGCTTTATCCTGAAGTAAAAACAGCAGACGAAATTATTCAAACTTTTGGTGGACTAGAAATTACGCAGATGATTGGGGCAATGCAAGAAGCATTCGAACAAAAAATGATTATTCTAATAGACGGTTTTATTGCTACAGTAGCCATTACCGCACTTTGGAAACAAAATCCTGAGATCTTAAATTCGTGTATTTTCTGCCATGTAAGTGATGAACAAGCGCACCAAACTTTACTTTCTATTTTGGGTAAAAAGGCGGTGATCAACCTCAACCTAAGAGTAGGAGAAGGAACTGGTTGTGCGTTGGCATATCCGCTTATCCAAAGCGCCGTGAATTTTCTAAATGAAATGTCGAGCTTTGAAGATGCCCAAATTTCAAATAAAGATTAAATGAAAATTATCAAAAATGAGCTCATCTACTTTGCTACCGCATTGATGTTTTTTACCAGAATTCCCATTCCGTTTTCGATTCCATATTCATCAGATATTATGAATAAATCTCAGAAATATTTTTCTTGGGTCGGATTATTAGTCGGCTTGATGAATGCTGTGATTTTGTATCTATCTTTCCAATTATTCAATATCGAAATAGCAATTATATTGATGATGATTTCTAGTGTTTTGATTACTGGCGCATTTCATGAAGATGGTTTTACCGATGTTTGCGATAGTTTTGGTGGCGGATACGGAAAGGAGAAAATCCTTACCATTATGAAGGATAGTAGAGTAGGAGCTTATGGTGCGGTAGGTATTGTTTTGCTGTTTGCGCTGAAGTTTTTTAGTATTCAGGCATTAGCAAATGTAAATTTGTTTCAAACTTTATGCATCATTATTATGGCGCATACTTCTAGCCGATTTATTTCTGGAACGATGATCTATACCCACGATTACGTTACAGATATCGATGCCAGCAAGTCTAAACCTCTTGCTAACAAACCCTTGGATGCGAAAGCTTTATTGGTAAGTGCTTTGGCTGTAGTTATTTCTCTTCTTCTATTACAAGATTGGAGACTGATTCTCGCCTTAGTCTTAGCTTATATTGGTAAAATATATCTCGGTTGGTATTTCAAAAAACATATTGGTGGATACACAGGCGATTGTTTGGGAACGGTGCAACAAGTATGCGAAATTCTGTTTTATCTAGGAACAATTCTCGTATGGAAATTCATATCATAAGGCATACCGCAGTAGAAAATCCTGAGCAATTGTGTTACGGATTTTCTGATATTCCACTTCGAGATCGTTTTCTTGAAGATTTTAAAATGGTAAAAGCAGATCAAGATTACGATTCAATTTTTGTAAGTCCATCAGAGCGTTGTCAGCGTTTAGCTCATTTTTTTAAGTTTAAATTTAAATCAGATGAAAGACTTAGAGAAATGAATTTCGGCGATTGGGAACTGAAAAAATGGAACGATATTCCGTCTGTAGAAATAGATCCGTGGTATAAAGATTTCGTAAATGTGCCTGCCAAAAATGGAGAAAGCTTGGTAGAAATGCAATCTCGTGTATCTGAATTTTGGAAGGATTTATTAAATAATTCTAAGGATGAAAAAGTACTTCTCATCACGCATCTTGGTGTCATAAGATTAATTATTCAGCAGGTTTTGGAATTTCCATTAGAGAATATGTTTCGCCTTCAAATTGATTATGGTAAAAGGGTAGTAATTACTTTCAATAATGGGATTTTTTCTTTGAAAGGGTTTAATGAATGATGTTTATTTTGTCATCCAGAGCGAAATGCAATGTAGCGAAGAATCTATTTTTTTTAAATAATTATTCTTTTGTCTTGAAATAAAAGAACCAAAATTACCTCAGCTTCTTTTTGTTTTAAAATTTTGAATCGGCGAATCTTCGATTTCAAGACTCGAAACTCAGGCTAAAAATGAAACACATTTTCTTAATGCCTTCACATCCTAAGTCTTTTTGTGCGCGCTTATATTTTTTTGTCATTCAGAGCGCAATGTAGTGGAGCGTAGAATCTTTTTTTTAAATAATTATTCTTTTGTATTGAAATAAAAGAACCAAAATTGCCTCAGCTTTTTTTTGTTTTAAAATTTTGAATCGGCGAATCTTCGATTTCAAGACTGGAAACTCAGGCTAAAAATGAAATTCATTTTCTTAACGCCTTCGCATGCTAAGTCTTTTTGTGAGCGTTTATATTTTTTGTCATTCAGAGCGCAATGCAATGTAGTGAAGAATCTTTTTGAGATTCCTCCTTCGTCGGAATGACAGCATGACGTTTTATTTTTTTGTCATTCAGAGCGCAATGCAATGTAGCGAAGAATCTATTTTTTTTAAATAATTATTCTTTTGTCTTGAAATAAAAGAACCAAAATTGCCTCAGCTTTTTTTTGTTTTAAAATTTTGAATCGGCGAATCTTCGATTTCAAGACTGGAAACTCAGGCTAAAAATTAAATTCATTTTCGCATCCTAAGTCATTTTGTGAGCGCTTATATTTTCTTGTCATTCAGAGCGAAACGGAGTGGAGCGAAGAATCTTTTTTAAAAATAATTATTCTTTTGTCTTGAAACAAAAGAACCAAAAATTGCCTCAGCTTTTTTTTGTTTTAAAATTTTGAATCGGCGAATCTTCGATTTCAAGACTGTAAACTCAGGCTAAAAATGAAACTCATTTTCTTAACGCCTTCGCATCCTAAGTCATTTTGTGAGCGCTTATATTTTTTTGTCATTCAGAGCGGAATGCAATGGAGCGAAGAATGTTTTTTAGATTCCTCCTTTGTCGGAAAGACAGCGAGTAGTAAGTGAATGCTTGATGAGCAGTTAATAATCCTTTAACAAAAAATAGACTACAGCGAACTGTAATCTATTTCGTTTAATCTATTAAAAGTTGGGTTACCTTCGCCGAATCTATTGCCCATTGGGAAGTATAGATTTCGTCTGCTACTTCTGGGGATGAAACAAGGGTAAGGTTTTGTGCCGCGGCTTTGATTTTTAGGATATCGCCAATTTTCATTTTTGCATCCAATTGTTTTATCATTGCATAGACTCCTTTGTTATCCAACGTCTGAATGTTTTGTCCACCAAAAGCCATCTCTAACCAAATGATTTCTCCTTGGGCAACATCCAGTACTCCAAAAACCATCCCTTTGGAAACCGAATTGGTAATTCTCACCTGGTGGATAACGCAAGAGGGATCGTAGGCTACGCCTGTACGTTCGGAGATCTTCATTGGATTTTTAGAATCCATCCAACCCACAACCAAGTTTGGGCTAATGCTTCCATTGCTGTAGGCATTACAAGTGAAGGTGACGTATTGGGCTTTCGCTCTTCTCAATTCTGTAAGATTGATGTTGATATACTCGGCAGTTCCTATTTTATTCGGAATACTTCGGATATCTCCACTGTGTTTACACCCAACCGCTTTTAGTTGATAATAACTGCAAACTTCATAAGAACCTTCGTAGGCGATATGACAGCTAAGATCCATATCCAGATGTTGCGCAGGCATATCTTTTCCCCATTGCATAAACAACCTAATGGTATCGCCTTCCATTGGAAAACGGGTACCCATAAGCGCCGCCGGAAGGTCTTGCGTATTCTCGCTTCTATTCCCAATGGCTAATGGTATTTGGAACAATGTAGGATCTATATACATTGTTTTGTTTTCTGTTTTTATTTTAGCAAACCTTAGTCGAAATGCCTTTAGGGTAAGTGCTTCTACCTTTTGTTTCATTTCATTCAGTTGGTCGTCTTCATAGGCAGCAATCCATTGGTTGGGAGGTAACGATTTGTTGGTTCCTCCCAAAGTTTTTACATTTCGGATATTGTTTTTACTAAAATAAAGATCGGCATAGCTATTAAGAGTTACCAGCAACCTCATCGGAATCTGATCTACCACTTCTTCAAAATGTTGCAACGTAAGATCTTCCCCAAACCAAAGCATATTGGCAAAAAGTGACCTCGCGAATAATCCTGGACGTTGTTTTAGCAGAGCAAAAGTATTGGCTTCATCAGATTTCAATTTGAAATATTGCAGTCTTCCTTCCAAAACTGTATAATCTTGACGATAGAATACATCCACTATCTGCTGTAGCTTTTCGAAGCCTTTTTTCTTGCTGTATTCAGACAAACGCAAAGCTCTGATAAAACGAATCCACATTCCTCTTTTGGGATGCATATTTTCGCAAATAGCTTCTGTTTTTTGTTGTAAATTATTCAACCATTCGGCAACCATTTTACACTCTGCTCTAGAATATTTTAATTCTAAATCTTTCTTGCTAGTAATCTTTACAATAGCGCTTGTATCCAAAGGTGTATTATGATGTTGGTGGTTTTTTGCCAACCTCTTGATAATTACTTTTGGCTCTACAATTTGCAAATATCCTGTATGCATATACCATAGATATCGCAGGATATCGGTAGGTGTTTTCATTAGTTTTCCGGCTTCGCTAAATTTGTTTTGAGACACAAGGATTTCTATCATCACCATAATGGTTTCCTTCATTTGTATTTCTACATTGGGCAGTTCGGAAACTTCAAGCAATAATTTTAGAGAATCTATTTGGGTAGCGTCTAATGCTGTTTTGGATGATAAAAGAGAATGCAAATAATTTTCTGCGTCTTTAGTCGTCCAAAGTTCTAGCACTTTGATTTTACTTCCTTTACCGAAAGATTCAACCTCCCCAAACTGGAAAGGAGTACCGCAAAATGGACAACCATTATAACGCTCTAAAGGGAATGTATTGGGTGGAATAATATGTCCACATGCTAGTTTTGCACCTTCTTTTACTTGAAAGACGTTCCAAATTTTGGTCATGAAATGATCATATCTATTTTCGCCAGTTGGGATTTCCCAATTTTTCACCAAAGGCGTCCAGTTGTGCTTTGTTCCTAAAGTATATTGTAAGGTATCGTAGATTTCTCTTTTGTAAAATTCGGTTGTGGTAGATAAAGCCAACAGAAGATTTTCTGCCAATCCGAAACCCAATTTTTTCAAATTGTTTACCAATTCAGCAGTATCTTTATTCAGGTATTTATCTACCGTATTTTGTGTTTCTGGGATATAGATGGCTTTGTTTCTAAGGGCTACTTGTAGAAGATTTTTGTTTTTCATTTTGTTTGTTTTTAAATTTAAAAAAGGTAATTGTACATCTGTGTTTTCGTGACAGGAAGGGTTTTGAAGTAAGATGTACTTGACCTTAATTGGGTTTGATAATTGAGAAACTTGCACGGAATTGAACCGCATTAACCAATGTTTGAAGTAAGTTTCTCTTGACCAAAAAGTGGAGTAGGCAGGATTCGAACCTGCGACCGTAGAATCCCTAAAGAAGTAATTTACAATTAGACCATAAGGAAATTTTGTAAATAAAATCTAAGCTCTACCAACTGAGCTACTACCCCAAAATTAAAAAAGCGAGATAAGGGTAAAAGTGAAAACTTAAAGGGTTGTGGAAGTAACTTTTATTTGACCTCGCTCATTTTGATATTACAAAGTAATTGCTCTTGTGCGCAATCTTTTTGCGCAGTAGGATTTTAAGTAAAAAAAATGAAAAATTTATTTAATAATTTAGCTATCAAACTATTTCAGGTGCTGGATAAAGGTTTCCTGTGCTTTTCTGGAATTTAATTTCTCTAGTATCTTGATCCAAGTGAAGAAGTAAACTTACCGATTTCTCATCTTCTTTCAGCAAACTTATTTTTTCAATCTGCGAAATATATCGTCCGCCAAGATCTAAATCGAAATCTTTAATAACATTCAAGTGCTTTTCAAAAAGACCTTTGTTTTCAATAAGTTCGAGCTGAGGTTTTCCTAGAGGAGTATAATTTACAATTTGAACACGGTAATCATTGGGTAAAGGTTGCGAATAATACAATCCATGAGGCGTCATGGAAAGAATTATGGCAATAAAGGGAATCAGCATGGGAAGAATGCTTACTAAAATAGCCGTAGCAAGTCCTCCAAGATATATTTTCGCGGCTTTTTTCTTCCAATATAAAATAATAACAATAATACTGAGGATAAACCAACCCCAAAATATAGAGATGTCGGAGAAGTATCCTTTAAAACTTAATTCAAAAAAAGAATAGAGTAGAATATCCAACAAAAGTAAAAAGGTGAAAACTAAAAAAGCTTTAAAAATGATTTTTTTTGACATCCTATGCGTTTTAAAGAAAGCAAGTTATAAAAAAGAATTCTCAGCTTGCATTAATAAAAGAAAATCTCCCTAATTTCAGGGAGATTCTTATTGCTTTTTACAGTATTGAGGTATAGCGATATCATTTTATTATCTGATAATAATATCTTGATTATCTTCTATTTTCTAAATTTTTTCTTTTTCTTCCAAGGCGCATTTTTTTGCACATCTCCTGCCATAATACAACCGTGAGGAAGCACTTCGTCTATCACTTCGCACAATCCAAATTCTTCAATTTGAGCGCGTACATTTTTTGCATTTTTATAAGCGGTAGGCAATTCAGAAATATCAATTTCATTAGAGTAAAACCTGATATCTAATCCTGCTGTTTCTTCGGCAAAAACTTCTTCTGTTGTTTTATGTGCTAAAGATCTCTTATGCTGTGATCTAGAGAAATTTCTCCCTGCACCGTGAGGAGCGAAACCTAAATTTCTTTCGTTTGTAGCACCACTTACAATCAATACAGGTTCTGCCATATTCAGAGGGATGAGTCGTGGACCTGTGATGTCCGGAAGAAATTTGTCGTCTAGAGGCGTCGCTCCTTTCGCATGGTAGAATAAATCTCCATCTCTGAATACGAAATTATGTTCGTTCCAATATCGGTCTAGTTTTTCGACATTCATTTTTTCTAAAGTCGCATTATGAATCGCTTCATGGTTTTCTTTCGTCCAAGCTCTTATCAATTGCAAAGCTTCCCAATATTGCTGTCCTTCTTCGGTTTCGAAAGGAATCCACGCGTTTTCTTTCAATGTATCTGGCGATAACTCTTGTCGGAAACGGTTGGCTACTTTCATTCCTTTATCGTATAAAGCCGCTCCAGGTGCTCTAGAACCATGGTGAGTAACCATCATTGTATTTCCTGTATTTTTAGAAATCCCAACAAATAAGAAATGATTTCCATCTCCCTGAGTTCCCATATGCGAACGAGCAATGCTTATTAATCGCTCGTCATTCAAGAAAAAATTTTCTCTAAAAGCATCCATTAATTCTTGAGACATCGGGATTTGTTCTCCTCTTTCTCTTCCACCATACCCGAAATGCGTAATCGAATGGGCAGCATCCAAAACATCTTTAGGATCCACCTTTCCGAAATCCGTCAACATCACCGAACAACAAATATCTGCAGAATGAAATCCTGGATGTATGGCATTTTTTGCTACCACCAATCCACCGACCGGAATATGACCTTCTGGGCCTGTAGGACAGGCATCGGGCATCACAGCACCAGAAACTAGAGTAGGCGTTTTCATCAACTTTTTCATAGTTTTTAATACTTTATCTACATTATCAATCTCAGCTTCGTGTTCTGCACGGAGGTTAACTACAAAATCTATCGGATTTTCATGCAAAGGAATTGGATCTGGACTTCTATATTGCTCCAAATAATTTTCCATTTCTTCTTGGGATAAGTCGTTTTCGTTGATGTACTCTAAAGCTTCGGCAAACCATTTTTTCGGGGCGTATCCTAAAGCAATCAATTCATTTCCTGTAATTTTCATATCGTTTGTTTTTTTTGCTGCTTTTTTTGGGCAGCTTTTCCGCCTTCTGCTCTCACTCTTTTTTCGGAAGCAGAGCGGAGCCGAAGCTTCGGCTCCGCTCTGCTTCCGAAAAAAGGAGTTCCGCTCCAGTCGGGCTGCAATTTTTCAGTTTCAAACTCCTTTTTGTCAGTTTGATAATGCAAAGTAATCGCCTTATTGCGCAATCTTTTTGCGTAGTAAAAAAATATTTTTTATTTTTAAGGGAAATTGGTATTTACATTTTTTAACACCAAAATAATTTAAAGATATTTCGTGGTCGCAGAGCTTTCGAAATTCTGTGGTTTCCAATAAAGAAGAATTAAAAATTTCCAATTTTTCGTAATATTAATGGTATTGCAATGGATGTAAGAACTATTCTTAATTGAACGTTGGATTTAAATAAGGACGATATTAAAAGGTAAAAACTTGGTGGTAGAACCTAATAATAAATAATAGAAACAATGATAGAACAAGTAAAAAACAACCCAGAAGAAATAGAATTTAAAAATGTAATTGCATTTATAGACGAGCATTATGACTTTACGCCTACACGATTCAAGAATGGAGACATTATAAATGAAGCTAATCAAAATAATGGTTCTTGCAAAGTTTTTAGTTTCGGGAAGCATCAAGGCATGTCTGAAGAGGAAGTGTTGCATCTTTTTGGTGAATTTTACAGAGATGACGTTTTGATAAACCCTGATGGAAATGATCATCAAAACATCAGAAACTTTATGAAAACAGGTTGGGAAGGCATTGCTTTCGAAGGCGATGCGTTGAAGAAAAAGTAAATTAGTTCTTGGGAATTGGTATTAGAAATTGGAGTACCGTAGAAGAGGGATATGGACATTTTTTTCAAGATAATATATAACTCGTCATCTATTGAGTCTTTCTAATAATTCTGCTGCGTGAGGACGGAATGCATTGTTGGAGCTCGTTTTTCTTTGTGTAGAAGCAAAGAAAAACAGCGACTGCATGGAGGCCGACCTTTATCTTTGAGCAAGGAAACAAGCGCAGGCAAAGAGAAAGGGCACGCCCCAAAAAACACACACATTATTATTTAGATCAAAAAAAACAAGTATGTCGTCCAATAAAAATGCTTTAATACGTTATAAAACACTAGATAAATGTCTGAAAAATAAGTATAAAAAATATACTTTGGAAGATCTGATGGACGAATGTTCGGAAGCGCTTTTCGAGTATGAAGGAAAAGAATCTTTTGTAAGTAAGCGTACCATACAATTGGATTTGCAAAATATGCGAAGCGAAAAATTTGGGTATGAGGCGCCTATTGAGGTTTTCGAGAGGAAATATTATCGTTATAGCGATCCCGAATATAGTATACATAACATTCAGGTAACAGAAAATGATCTGAAAGCCATGACCAATGCAGTGCAGATTCTTAAACAATTTAAAGATTTTTCAATGTTTAAAGAGCTTAATGGTGTAATTCAAAAATTGGAAGATTCTATTCATTCTACGCACCAAAAATCGATAATTCATTTGGATAAAAATGAACGTTTGAAAGGGTTGGAGTATATTGATGTGCTGTATCAAGCTATCATGAATAAAAAGGTTCTGAAGATTTTGTATAAGAGTTTTACGGCTCGTGAAGCCAATGTAATGCTAGTGCATCCGCAATTGCTGAAAGAGTATAACAACCGTTGGTTTTTGATCTGCTGGCACAAAAAGAAAATGTACAATCTTGCTTTGGATAGGATAGAGGGGATAGAAATAGATGATAATGGAGTGTATTATGATAAAGAGTTTGATGCAGATCGGTATTTTGGGGAGGTAGTCGGGGCGACCGTTTCTGAAAATCAGAGACCTCAAAATGTTGTATTTTTTGTAACTAAACGTCATGCTCCTTATGTAGCAACAAAGCCTTTTCATCATTCTCAAGTTGTTGTAAAAGAAGAGGAAGAGGGAACGACATTTAAAATATGTGTACAGTTAAATTTTGAATTGGAAAGGATGATTTTAGGGATGGGAGAATTTGTAACGGTTCTAAAACCCAATATTTTGGTGAGGAGAATTGCTCGAAGTATAAGGATAGCTCATGAAAATTATAATAATATTGGTAATGAGTACTCTTCTCATCATAGATTGGCTTAAAAATTGTAAATTCAAATAAAATTTTAAACAATGAAATCAAGATTATTAAAAACCGTATTGACACTTTTAGCTCCAGTTGTGATTGAATATATCATCAAAAAACTGACAAATAAAACGCAGGCTAATCCCACTCAGCCCACAAAGAAACTTACTAACTAAAAAATGGCAACCTTACATTATGTAAGGTTTTTTTATGCCAGACATTTATTTTAACAAATACTTAGAGTAATTAAACAATTATTTAATTTTTTTTGTTTGTAAAATACTGATTAATAGTATTTAATGATTTAATATGTCAAAAAACATATGCCAAACATAGGTCTTTGGCATGGTTTTGATGCATTATAGTCTTGAAAAATATATAAAATCAGAGTTATGAAAATGTTTAAACAAGTCCTTTTGGGAGCTGGTATTTTAGCAGCAGGTTTAGTTAGTGCGCAGAGTACTCAGATGACTAATATGCTTAAAGTAGGTGCTACAGTAGGCGTAGCAGTGCCTTCAGATAATGTATCAGCAGCAATAGGTGTAGATGTAGCGTACCAATATCTTGTGACACCGGGCTTTGGATTAGGAGTTGCAACAGGATACACACATTATTTTGAAAAGGATAATAATGGTTACGACAATAATAGTGTTGGAGTAGTACCCGTAGCTGCTGTATTAAGATTTTATCCTAAAAAAACAGGTTTCTATATTGGAACTGACTTAGGTTATGGATTTTTAGTAGGTGATAATAAAGTAGCAGCTAATGCTAATGTAGAGAGACCAGATGGAGGTTTCTACATCAAACCAGAAGTTGGATACCATAACAGAGATTGGAATTTCTTCTTACAATATCAGAAAGTATTTACAGGAAGTACTGGAGATATGGTTAACCAAGACTACAATGTGGGAAGCATCGGAGCAGGATTTTCTTACAATATCCCATTAGGTAAATAATCTTTAAAAGTATAAACAGTTATTAATTAAACCTTTTCAATTTTTTGAAAAGGTTTTTTTTTATCTTGTCTATTTTACCGAAACAATTATTATATTTGATAAAATTTGTGATTATGAATCTAAATCCTAAATTCCCACTTTATTTACCAGGGGTAAAAAATAGTAGCAATAATAATATCTCCATTATTGGAGCAGACATTAGTGAAGATACAACCTTATTGGGATACTATATTTCAAATAATGGAAGCATTGAAACTAGAATTCATAAAAGGTATAATACTTCTGATTATGCAGATTTCTCTGAAATTCTAACACAATTTATAAAAGAAGAAAATCTAGAGAATGTAAAAAGATTAGGGATTTCTGTTCCAGGTCCAGTACTTAATGGTAAAAGCAATCCTATAAGACTAAAATGGGCATTGGATGTACAGGATTTCAAGAGGGATTTTGGTTTTGAGCAAGTGGATCTTTTAAATGACCAAGAAGCCTCTGCATATGGTATTGCCTTATTGCAAGATTCTGATATCGAGGCCATTCATACAAGCGGCCATTTAGAAAAAGGGAATGTAGCTTTCATAGCTCCCGGTACGGGATTAGGTGAGGCAGGATATTTCTATGATGGAGAATATTTGAGGCCATTTGCAACAGAAGGAGGCCATTCTGAATTTTCACCAAGAACAATGGTAGAAGTAGAATTTTATCAATTCCTAAATAACATTTATGGGATAGTAAGTTGGGAAAATGTGATATCTAAAACGGGATTATTCAACATTTATCGTTTTTTGAGGGATGTAAAAAGACATCCTGAACCAGAATGGTTAGCAAATCGTTTGGCAAATGGTAATTTCACTGAGGAGATTTTCCGTGCAGCAATGGATAGAGATGTTCTTATATGTAAAATTACTTTAGATACATTTATAGAATTTTTGGCTAGAGAATCTAATAATCTTACTCTTAAACTAAAAGCTACTGGAGGACTACTAATTGGTGGAGAAATAGCAAACACCATAAGAAAATATATAGATAAAGATAAGTTTTACGAAAAGTTTAAAATTAGCGATAAAATGGAGGATATGTTAAAAAATATTCCAATCTACGTTATCAATTCAGAAACATCTAGCGTAAATGGAGTAGCACTCTACACGGCTTATTTTAAAGATTAGTGAAAAGCTCCAAAATTGATTTGGAGCTTTTTTATATTTAACACATCTAAAAAATTTTTTTTAATAGAAAATGTGATTATCCTTCAATATAAGATAATTATATTTGTATTATTAAAAATTATATATTAAAAATTTCAAACATGAAAAAGTTGGTTTTAGTAGCGTTGTTAGCAAGTGGATTGGCGTTCGGGCAGTCCAAAAAAGTACATTCATCAGATGTACATTGGTGGGGATACAAAGTGGCTAAATCTGAAGCAAGCTCTCATAATGGTACAGTAAACGTAAAGTCGGGAGATATGATAATGAAAGGGAATGAACTGGTAGGAGGATCCTTCATTTTGGATATGACATCCATCAACGCTACTGATATTTCGGGAGAAGGGCAAGGGAAACTAAATGGACATCTTAAAAATGGAGATTTTTTCGAGGTTGAAAAATTTCCTACGGCAACCTTTAAAATAACTTCGGTAAAGAAAAATAACGATAAAGTATACAGCCGTACAATTACAGGAAACCTTACAGTAAAAGGCAAAACAGATGTTGTTTCTTTCCCAGCGAAGGTGACTTACAACAATGGTGTAGTAACTATGGAATCTAATAAATTTTCATTTGATAGACAAAAATTTAATGTAGCCTACAAATCTTCAATGAAGGATGTTTTTGTGAAAGATGATATAGATATGACCGTTAAAGTATCAGCTAAATAATTTAATCAAAAAAAAGTATAAAAAGTGCAGAAATTCTGCACTTTTTTTTACTTTTGTTACATTGTAAATAAAAAAGAATGAAAAGACTATTATTATTTGTGATGATGTGTGCAAGCATATCATTTGCTTTTGCTCAAAAAAAAGGCGATAAGATTTCAAAAGTGGTTACTTCAGAGATCAAATGGTGGGGGCACAAAGTAGTAAAAACCAAAGCATCATCACACTATGGAACCTTAAAATTGAAAAGTGGTAAATTCACTTTTGATAAAACAGTTTTGGTGGATGGTGAATTTGTACTAGATATGAGAAGCCTTACAGTGGATGATCTATCAGGTGACGACCAAGTGAAACTTACAAATGAGCTAAAAGGAACCAACTTTTTTGAAGTAAAAAAATTTCCTACTGCAAAATTTCATTTAAAGAAAATTATTCCCCTTGCTAATAGCGAATACAATTCTACCATTATTGGTGATATCACAATAAAAGGTTTTAGAAAAACAATTTCTTTCCCTGCGAATGCGCACATCACGCAGTTTACCGTAGAAATAGAATCTTCTAAATTCTCTATTAATAGAAAAGATTTCAAAATCGTATACCAAAATTCTTTAAAGGATTACTTCATCAAAGACGAAATGGAAATTCAGTTTAAGCTTTCTACTCAAAAAATAGACAACGAGAGACCATTGTAGGTTTTGAAGTTTATATAAATAATAGAGGTCAACTTTTCATTAAGTTGTCCTTTTTTTATAAATTAGTCTTATGAAAATATATGTAGTAAGTGGATTGGGTGCAGATTTCAAAGTCTTAGAAAAGCTAAAATTTCCACCACAACATCAAGTTGTTTTTATCGATTGGCTGATTCCCAAAAAGGATGAAATATTTTCGGCATATATTGGCAGAATGGCTGAGAAAATAGATGATAAAGAACCTTTTTATCTGCTTGGATATTCTTTCGGTGGAATTGTTGTACAAGAGATCAATGCTATCAAACGAGCACAGAAAATAGTAATCTTGGGAAGTATAAAATCTGACGCAGAGAAGTCTCGATTGATAAAAGCGGGTAGACTCACAAGAATTCCGAAGATCTTGCCATTGGCATTTTTTAGCGATAAAACTACAGCTTACTATTCGGTGGTTAGGAAGTTTTTCGACCCTAAAAATCCTAGGATCAATTCCTTTTTTAGAGTAAGAGATCCTTATTATTTGAAATGGTCTATGGAGAGAATTACAGAATGGAAATTTCAAGAAAACCCTGATGTAATACAGATTTTGGCAGATAGAGATATTGTTTTTCCTATCAAGAATTCAAAACCCAATTACGTTATCAAAGATGGAAGCCATCTTTTCCCTGCTACCAAACACAAGGAAGTTTCAGAATTATTGCATGAGATTTTTGTTTAAAATAATTACGCTTTCTTTTATCAACATCATCTTAACCATTAGCTTAAAAAAACAAATAATAGAGAATTTATCTATAATATAATTTTAGATAATCGGGTAAACCTTTATCATCATTTGATTTTCTAATCATTTAACGTGTATATTTGCTATTCATGAAAAGGAAAATTTATTATGGAATCTATATCAGTTTTTGAGATTATAAAAATAGGCATTGGTCCTTCTAGTTCTCACACAATGGGCCCGTGGAATGCTGCAACCTCATTTATTAATTTAGTAAAAAGAGAAAAATCTATAGTCGATGTGCAGGAAGTTTTTGTAGAGTTTTTTGGTTCTCTTGCAAAGACTGGTATAGGGCACGGAACTGATATTGCAAGTATGCTCGGGCTAAATGGTGAAAATTTTAAAACTATTAATACTTCTACAATTGATGAAAAGGTACTGAAGATTAAGCAAACTGAAATCATCAATTTTGGTGGAGAAAAAGAAATTCCTTTTATATATGGGCATCACCTGATACTTAACACTTCGCGTTCTTTGGATTTCCATCCCAATGGTATGATTTTTAGAGCTGTATTTGCAGACGGAACAGAGATTTCGCAAGATTACTATTCTGTGGGGGGAGGCTTCATTGCTACACAAGAAAAAAACTCTATTGAGAAAGACTGTGTTCGTACTTTGTACCCATGTCATCATGGTTCTGATATTACCAAATACTGCGAGAAATTTGGTTTCCAAAAATTTTCAGATTTAATATTAGTTAACGAAGAAAGTTGGAGAACACAGGAAGAAACGCGAGCCGAAGCGCTTAATATTTGGCATCACATAAAGGAGTGTATCTACAAAGGCGTTAATAAGGAAGGTATTTTACCTGGTGGACTGAATGTAACGCGAAGAGCGGCTGGTATCAATAGAAAATTGCTTGGCGACAAGATTTATAAAAACAAGGAAGAATGGTTTCAGCAAGTAGCGGATGCCGAAGAAAACTTTACCAATATCAACAAATGGATTGCCTGTTTTGCACTTGCAGTGAATGAGGAAAATGCGAGTTTCGGAAGAATTATAACGGCGCCAACTAATGGTGCGAGTGGGGTAATACCTGCAGTTCTAATGTATTCTCAGGCTTTTACATCACACACTAGTGAGGATGATATTGTAAGATTCTTGTTGGTGGCTGGTGAAATTGGAACTTTGTTTAAAAAGAATGCTACTATTTCTGCCGCAATGGGTGGTTGTCAGGCTGAAATTGGCGTATCTTCTGCAATGGCGGCGGCAGGTCTTACCGAAATCTTGGGTGGAAGTATTGGTCAGGTTCTGATGGCTGCTGAAATTGCGATGGAGCATCATCTAGGACTAACCTGTGATCCGATAAAAGGTTTGGTTCAAATTCCATGTATCGAAAGAAATACAATGGGAGCGATGAAAGCCATTACCGCAGCCAATATTGCATTGGAAAGTGATCCTTCTAAAGCAAAAGTGAGTCTGGACGAAGTGATACAAACGATGTGGGAAACTGCATTATCTATGAACGATCGTTTCAAAGAAACCTCAGAAGGTGGATTGGCAATTGCCGTAAACGTCCCCGAATGTTAATTTTTTTTTAGTTTAAAATAAATAAAATGCGCAGAGCTTAAAAACTTCTGCCTTGAAGTTACTCAACGAGAAGCCTCTCGTTACCCAACAACAAGCTTCTCATCAATAGATAAGAAGGCATCCTTACAAATCTAATACTGCGTTAGGATGGTAAGGATGCTTTCTTTTTTTGTTAAAAGTGTTTATTTATCAAGGATTGCTCGGATTTTATTGGCATTGCTGATCAATTCTTCCAAGTACTGAAAATCATTTTGTTCTAAAGCCGTTTTAAATTTAGACAACTGAGAAATATGTTCGTTCAGAACATCCAAAACATTGTCTTTGTTTTGTTGAAAAATAGGAACCCACATTTCGGGATGTGATTTAGCCAATCTTACCGTACTAGAAAAACCCGTACTCGCCAATTGAAAAATGGTTTCTTCTTCTTTTTCCTTTTCCAAAACTGTATTGGCAAGTGCATACGAAGTAATATGTGAGATATGAGAAATATAGGCTGTATGCAGATCGTGGGCTTGTGCATCCATATAAATAAGGTGCATATCTAATGATTCAGCAAGGTTTTTAACTAGTTCTAATGCATCTTTTGCAGAATCCTCAGCATCGCATATTACCGCGGCTTTCCCTTTGAAACTTTCTGCTATTGCAGATTTAGGACCATTGTTTTCGGTTCCCCACATGGGATGAAAAGCCACAAAACGGTTTCTCTTAGGATGATTTTCTACAATTTCTACAATGCCAGATTTGGTAGAACCCACGTCCATTACAGTTTGAGTATTTGATATTTTATCTAAAATTTGAGGCAATATTTTCCTTGTAGCATCCACTGGTATAGCAATAATAATAAAATCTAAATTTTTAAAGCCTTTATCCAAAGTAGATTTTTCATCAATGATTTTTAAAGATAGTGCATCAGCTAGATTTTGCTCATTTAGATCTATTCCGACTACTTTATTTACAATTTGTTTTTGTTTTAATTTCAGGGCTATCGATCCACCGATAAGTCCTACCCCTATAATACCTATATTCATTTCTTTAATTTTTATTAAACAAAAAAACCTCGCCGATGGGCGAGGTTTTTTGAAGTTATTTCACAAGAATCTCTATCCCAAACTGGAAATCAAAATTCTATAATATGTTGCGTTATTTGTAATCACCAAACGAAGATAGGAATTTTATCTTTAAAATAAATTTTAAATAAATGATTTTTAATTTTATAAATTTAAGTATAATCAAATTGCAATTTTTAGGTTTAAAAAACTCCTCAGAAGGAGATCGAATTACAACATTTGCCAAATATTTTTCTGAATCTGCTCGTGTAAAGTGGAAAAAAAAACGGAAATTTGTGCCCCCTTTAATAATCCCGAATACTCATGAAACTTTGTATTGCCGAAAAACCTAGTGTTGCTAGAGATATTGCCAAAGTATTAGGCGCAACTACCCCTAAACAAGGCTATATGGAAGGCAATGGATATTGCGTGACATGGACTTTTGGACACCTTTGTACTCTAAAAGAACCACACGACTATGCTCCAGAACTCAAATCTTGGAACCTTATTTTTCTTCCCATTATACCGAAGAATTTTGGCATAAAACTGATTACTAATCCTGGAGTTGAAAATCAGTTTAGAGTAATTGAAAAGCTGGTTGCAGAATGTGATGAAGTAATCAATTGTGGGGATGCTGGACAAGAAGGAGAGTTGATACAACGTTGGGTTTTACAAAAAGCAAAATGCGATAAACCCGTGCAAAGATTATGGATTTCATCCCTTACTGAAGAAGCCATAAAGGAAGGATTTAATTCTCTAAAACCTGCTGAAGATTACAAAAATCTATATTTAGCAGGAAATGCCAGAGCGATAGGAGATTGGCTGTTGGGTATTAATGCAACTCGACTTTTTACTAAGAAGTTTGGTGGTAACAAAGCTGTGTTATCCATTGGCAGAGTGCAAACACCTACTTTAGCGATGTTGGTACAACGCCAGAAAGAGATCGATGCCTTTAGTACGGAAGATTATTGGGAACTAAAAACGAAATACCGTGATGTAATTTTCAATGCAGCAATAGATCGTTTAAAAACATTGGATAGAGCCGAAAAAGGTTTAGAATATCTGAAGGTTAATCCATTCGAGATTGTTTCATTTGAAAAAAAAGAAGGAAAAGAGAAGAATCCAAGATTATTTGATCTTACCGGTTTGCAAGTAGAAGCGAATAAGAAATTCGGTTATTCTGCAGAAAATACTTTAAAGTATATTCAGAATTTGTACGAGAAAAAGCATGTGACTTATCCTCGCGTTGATACTACCTACTTATCTGAAAGTTTATATCCAAAAATAGAAGGAATTCTTAGAAAAATGACTCCTTATCATGATCTGATAGAGCCTTTGTTAGGAGAACCAATTCCTAAATCTAAAGCTGTTTTTGATGATGCAAAAGTGACCGATCACCATGCCATAATTCCTACGGAAATTATACCTACACAAGGGTTGCCTTATGAGGAAAAAACAATTTATGACCTTATTGCAAAACGTTTTATAGCTGTTTTCTACCCAGAATGTAAAATCTCGAACACTTTGGTTGAAGCTAAGGTAGGTACAATTCCTTTTAAAACAAGTGGAAAACAAATTTTAGAAGCAGGTTGGAGAGCAGTTTATGCTAAAGATAACACAGAAGAAACTACCGAAAAAGAAAAGGAAGAAGAACAGACAATTCCGGAATTTACAGTGGGAGAGACAGGTCCGCACGATCCCATGATCCATCAAGGTAAAACTTCTCCTCCAAAACCATACACAGAGGCTACTTTGTTACGTGCAATGGAAACCGCAGGAAAGCAGGTGGATGATGAAGAACTAAGAGAAATGCTAAAAAATAACGGGATTGGAAGACCTTCTACGAGAGCTAATATTATAGAAACACTTTTCAAAAGAAAATATATAGAGAGAAAAAGAAAAAACCTTATCGCCACACAAACAGGAATTCAACTGATCGATACCATTGAAGATGAAGTGCTGAAAAGTCCCGAACTTACAGGTGAATGGGAACTGAAACTGAGGAAAATTGAAAGTGGAGAATATGAAGCCAATCTTTTTAAAGAAGAACTGATAAAAATGGTGACCGATCTTACCAAAAAAGTGATAGAAGGTAAGGCTAAAGTGTTTACCATTCAAGAAGAAGTAGAGTTGAAGGAGAAGAAAAAATCTGAACCTGCGCCGAAGAAAGAATTGGCAGCGTGGGAAGACATTAAATGCCCGAAATGCAAAAGCCAAAACCTTATTAAAGGGAAGACGGCGATTGGATGCTCGGATTATAAAAACTGTAACTTCAAAATTACGTTTGAAATTTTTGGTAAAAAGTTATCAGAAAAACAATTGATGGATTTGGTTGTGAAAAATAAAACTTCCAAACTTAAAGGCTTTACCACACATCCCGAAAATCTTACAGAAGGTGTAGTAACTCTCTCTCCAGAATTTACCATCGCATTGGCTTAATATTATTTAAGGTACAAACGCATTTTCGCTTCATAGTCTGGCTTTACTTTTAGGTTTTTCCAAATTTTTTGATCGTTGGGATAACTTACTCTTAAATAAATGATTTTATCCGCAGAATATTTAAAATAAGGATGGTTTTTTAGCCATTCTTCTGGTGCATCTACCAAGGTGTATTTTTCAACTTTGGATGCGTCTAATGGTGCGATAGCAAGCAACTTTTGCATCAATTCTTTATCGATATTATAGGTATCTAGAATTTGATTTCTTGTGGCAAATCCACCCAATTTTTTCCTAAAACCAACCATAGAACCAGCAGCTCTTTCATCAAAGCCAAATTCTATCAATTGTTTGAAGGTAATGGTATTAAGATCTGTTTTTGAAAAGTCGGTTTGTTCTTGTTTTGCAATTGTTTTATTTGGAGTATTAGTCTGAATCATGGTAGCTGGATTGAGCTGAATGTAAGGTTTTATTTCCTCAAATTTTTGCTCAGAAATCACGAAACACTTTTTTATATCATCTAACGTCTTAAAACTACCTTTAAGATTTCTATCTCTATAATTTACGATGGCTTGCGCTTGTTTTTCAGAAAATCCCAACTTCATCCAATCTTGTAATTGATAGATATTAGGATCGAAATTGCTGTGTTGAATTCCTGTTTTAACTGTTTTGTTTTGAGCTTGATAAGAATTAAAATTGCTAGGTTTTTTTTCTGGTAATTGGAGATAAGGAGCTAGTTTTCTATAGTTTTCATCATTGATAATGAAGCATTCTTTAAATTTTTCTTTGCTTACAAAACTTCCACCCAAATAGTTTCTATATTTAATAATAGCTGCGGCTTGTTTGTCGCTAAATCCCATCGCTTGCCAATCTGATTCTGATAAAACATCAGGATTAAATTTTCCGTTAATCTTCAGCTCTTTTTTAGCAAATTTGGAGAAAGAATTGGTGTTGCTTTTCGCGTCTTTATTGTCTTCTGGAAGAAGAATATAGGATTCTAATTGAGCGAATTTTTCTGGGGTGATTGCATAGCATTTTTTCAATTGTTTTTTAGAAACAAAATTGCCACCAACTACTTTTTTATAATTGAGGATTGTAGCGATTTCCTTTTCAGTAAATCCCAATTTCGACCATTGATTCTCATCAAGATCATTAGGATTAAACTCATAAAGTGGTATTAACTCTTTATTTTCAGAAACAAACTTTACGTTTGGTATTTGATCGTCAGAGGAACTGGTGTACTTCTGAAAACCATACAATACAACCAAGAGCAATCCTAAAAATGCCAATTTTTGGTAATAATTCTTTCTCATCTTAAAGTAAAATTAATAATTAAATTTAACTTTAATAATGCTTTTAATGAATATTTTAAGGTTTATGTAATTTTAAAACGAATAAAGCAATGATTTTAAGAATAATCCTTTTCTACCAAAGAATCTTTTAGTTTTAGTAATTCAGCCTTCACAAATTCCAAACGATCGATTAGCGAAATGGTTTCAGAGATTTTACTATTGGTAGTTAGCGCAATGCGTGCACCATCCAAGGTATATCCTTTTTCCTTCACGAGATGATAGATCATTTTTAGGTTTTCTATATCTTCGGGAGTGAAATATCGGTTGCCCTTCTTATTTTTTTTTGGTTTAATAATGGGGAATTCTTGCTCCCAATATCTTATTAAAGAAGCATTTACATCGAAAGCCTTTGCGACTTCTCCTATAGAATAATACAGTTTGTCGGGTAAGTTTGTCTTCATTTTAATAATAAGGGAAAATTCAAAGATAATTATTTTTTAGGCTAAATAGCAACTCGTAAATTGCAGATTATATATAATGAATAATGAATAAGAAAACAAAACTAGCTTTTTGGGCAATATTAATGCTGTTTGTAGGCTGCAAATCTGTAAAAAATGCTTCTGTTTTTTATGCCAACGAAAATCCCAAATTAGTTTCTGATGAATTTACTTTTACAGAAGGTCCGTCTGCTGATAAATCTGGGAATGTGTATTTCACAGACCAACCCAATGATAAAATTTATATTTGGAATTGGAATTCCAATAAAATAACCGAATTCCTAGGTAAAACTGGAAGAGCCAATGGAACTTTTTTTGATGCTGATGACAACCTAATTACTTGCTCTGATGAAATTGGAGAAATTTGGAAAATAGGAAAAGATAAAAAAATACAAATTTTATCTAAAGGATTCGAAGGAAAAAGATTGAACGGACCAAATGATCTTTGGATAGATGCAAAAGGCGGAATCTATTTTACAGATCCTTTATACGAAAGAGACTATTGGAAAAATTTTAAACAAGAAATACCCGAAAAGAATTTGTACTACAGAAATAATTCAGGAAGCATTACCAAATTGGAAACCTTTGTGCAGCCCAATGGGATTATTGGAAGTATAAAACTAAATAAGTTGTACGTGTCTGATATTGATGCGAAAAAAACATATGTTTATGATATTTTGGGTGAAGGAAAACTATCTGATAAGAAATTATTTTGCGAAATGGGTTCTGATGGTATGACGTTAGACGCTAGTGGTAATTTGTACCTTACTGGAGAAGGCGTTACGGTTTTTAATTCAAAAGGAGAAAAAATAAAGCACATTGCAATTCCAGAAGCTTGGACGAGCAATGTTACTTTCGGAGGGAAGAATAACGATATATTATTTATCACAGCTTCAAAATCTGTTTATACCTTGAAAACTCAAACAAAAGGGATAAAATAGTTTGTTTTAAATATAAAAAAAGGTCACAAATTCAATTTTGTGACCTTTTGTATTCATGTGTAATCTTGGAAATTAGTAAGCTACTTCCATTTTTACTTTTTTGCCTTTTAGTTTTTCAGTGCTTAATTTCTGAAGAAGTTTTTCAACCTTTTTTCTAGAAATTGCCACATACGAAGTTGTATCTTTTACTTCAATCAAACCAATATCTTCTTTTTCAAGTTCGCCTTTCTTTATCAAGTATCCTACAATATCTACTTTGTTTACTTTATCTTTTTTACCTGCACTAATGTAAACGGTCTGCCATGGAGAATTTTCTGGTACTGTAGAGAATTCTTTCACTTCCTCTGTTGGCGTTTCTTTGCTGATGAATGGGAAATCTTCTTCCTCCGTCATCACAAGATAAACAAATCCTTTAGCGTTCATTCTTGCTGTTCTTCCGTTTCTGTGGATGAATGCGTCTTCTTTGTAAGGCAATTGATAATGTACAATAGATTCTACTTCAGGCACATCTAGACCTCTAGCTGCCAAATCTGTAGTAATTAAAATTCTTGCACTATCATTTCTGAATTTTTGCAAAGCTCTTTCTCTCTCATCTTGTTCCATACCACCGTGGAAGGTTTCTCTGTCTATTCCTTTGTCTCTCAAAAGATCAGAAATACGGTCTACAGCTTCTCTGTGATTACAGAAAATAAGTGTTCTTTTGTTTCCGATTTTGCAAATAAGGTGAAATAAGGTTTCCAATTTTTCCTCAGCAATCGTCATTACTCTTCTCAGTTGGATATCTGGTTTGCTTTCTGCCAATTTCAAGAAATCGATTACTTTTTCCTTGCGCAATCCTGCAAATTCTGGGATTTCGTCCATTGCTGTTGCAGAAGTAAGAATTCTTTGGGTAAGATTATTGGTTTTTCCAATAATGAATTCCATATCCTTATGGAAACCAAATTCCAAAGCTTTATCAAATTCGTCCAATACCAAAGTTTTGATCGTGTAAGGATCTATATTTTTATTTTTCAGGTGATAAACAACTCTTCCAGGCGTTCCAATAAGAACAGCAGGCGCTTGCGTAAAGTTATTAAGTTCTACTTTTTTATCGTGTCCACCATAGCACACAGAAACTTTAAAATCGGTCCCCATTGCTTTGAAAACTTGCTCTATTTGTAATGCTAATTCTCTTGCAGGTACTAATATTAATGCTTGTATTCCTGTAGCATCTTTTTTCAGATTTCTAAGGATAGGCATCAAGAAAGCCAATGTTTTCCCAGATCCAGTAGGAGAAAGTAAAACAACATCGGTATTATTTTTGGTCGCTGTATATGTGGATTGTTGCATCTGATTCAGTTCCTGAATCTTCAGTTTTTGTAAAATTGATTCTAATTCCATTTTGCAAAGGTAAAAGAAAACTTGCTGAGTAGAAATTATTACCCAAAATTTAATATAAATTGCTTCTAAAATGGTAAATTGGATCTTTTGATGTTCATTTTAAAACAAATTGAGAATTTTTATCTTGATTTAAATTAAAAAATAGCTTCAAGAAATTGTTTAAACTATGAATGATAGAATTTCTTCCTTCAATCCAATTATTGATGAACAATCTAAAATTTTAATTCTGGGTTCTGTTCCTGGTGTGAAATCTTTGGAGCAACAAGAATATTATGCGCATCCACAAAACAAATTTTGGACAATTATTTTTGAGTTGCTTGATGCGGAATTTACTTTAAACTATGATTTAAAATTAAATATTTTAAAACAAAATAAAATTGCACTTTGGGATGTTATCGATTCTTGCGAAAGAAAGGGCAGTCTAGATTCTGAAATAAAAAATGAAGAAATAAACGATATAAAATCTCTTCTAGAAATGCATCCAAATATAAAGGCTATCTTTTGTAATGGCGGCAAATCTTACAAGGAGTTGGTGAAAATTCTCGGTAAAAACTATTTAATTCCCATTTTTCTTTTGCCTTCTACAAGTCCCTTACACACCATTTCTTATGAAAAAAAGCTGAATAGTTGGCAAATCATTTCGAAACATCTTTAATCTAAATATTGAGACATACTTTGTAATAATTGTAACTGATTTTGAGTTCGATCTAAATTATGTTCTGGATATTGAATAGAATAATAGGTGCTTCCATTCAAATAATCAGTCAAAAATCGAACGGCTTGGATGTACACCACAACTTTTGCTGCATAATCTAAATTGTCTAGCTCCAAAGTAGATAGGTTGTCTTGCAAGTAAAAGAGAAATCCTTTTTTTACGGCCTTATAAATTTCAGAATTAAAATTGTTAGAGTTCGTAGCTTCGTCTTCATTTTTTGTATTACAATAAGATCGTACCATATCTCCAAAATCGTACAAAATGGTAGAAATCATTAGAGTATCTAAATCTATCACCGCTAAAGCTTCATTGTTTTTATTAAAAAGGATGTTGCTGATTTTTGGATCGGCATGGATGACTCTTTTCGGAAGTTGGTTTTCATTTTCAAGTTTAATCCATTTTAGTGGAAGATTTTCGAATAGATTTACAATTTGAATTTCTTTTTGTGCCTTGATTTTTAATTCATCAGTCGTGTTTTCTAAAGCAATTTTGTAATCATGCATTCTTTTTTCAAAATTGATAAAATTTGGAATGATTTCTTCTAAAGAAGGCAATTCTTTACAATTAATTTGAGCTAAAAAGTGACTAAATGTTTTTGCAGCTTCGTAAGCAATTGCAACATTAGAAACCTTAGAAAATGTTACGCTATCTTCAATATAACTCAACATTCTCCAGGGATTGAAATTTTCATCATATACCAAATATTCTTTCTCAATAGATGGAATTAAGTTTACAATTTCGTACAAATATCCACTAGATTCTAGTAAACAATTGATGTGCAAATGATTTAGAATTAAAGAATTTGGGTTTTTAAGAACTTGTTTATTGATTTTTTGAAGAATATATTTTTTTTGTGTATCTAAGTTTTCTACACAAAATGTAGAATTAATTAATCCATTGGTAATCGGTGAAATTTTGTACGCATCTTCGCCAAAAAACTGCTCTACAATGCATTCTACTTCCATAAATCTTCGGGGTAATTTTTTTCTTGAATTTGTGTTTCCAAATAATTTTTCATGATGTTTTTATCATCAGCATACGTCATTCCCATCCATTGTGAAGGCGATTTTTTCAATAAAACGTTTACTTTTTTCTCATTAATCATTCTTTGTACTGCAGAAGGAATATAAAATTCTTGAGTAGAAGCAGGTTTAGATTGCAAAAATTCTTCAAAATAAAGTTCCAAATTTTCGAAAATACTTGGATGAAATACAAAATAGTTCATTGAAACCAGCGTTTCTGGATCTACTTCAATGGTTTTGTCGTTTTCTGAATAAACAATTTTCTGACCTTCGGTTCTGATGGAAGTTTGTTCTTTAATATGCAACAAATTATCGACTTCATCAAAACTGCAAATTCCACGAGCTACCGTTCCATTTTCACTTAAAGTTGTATTTAAAGGATACGCAATGAGTTCATATTGGTTTTCGGAAATTTGACCTTCATTTATTTGTTCAGAGGCCAATTTATAAATTTCTTTACCATAAAAATCATCAGCATTAATGATAACAAAAGGTTCTTGAATCGTATTTTTTGCACACAAAATAGCATGCGCAGTTCCCCATGGTTTTTGCCTTTCAGAAATATCAAAATCTTTAAGTAAAAAATCTTTAATATCTTGATAAACAAAGACCAAATCAAAATTCTTTTTTTCAGAAATTTCTTTTAATCTAGTAATATAACTTTCAGGAATAAAACGATTAATTATTACTACAATTTTTGTAAAACCAGCTTCTAAAGCATCAAAGATTGAATATTCCAAGATAGGGGAACCATTATCCATAATACCATCAACTTGTTTTAAACCTTTGTATCTACTTCCTAAACCTCCAGCTAATATCAGTAACGTTTTTTTATAATTCATCTGTCATTCCAAATACAGGTTTGCGTGTTTTCCATTTTCCTTTTGTAAAGTCAGGTATTTCTACTACTTGTCCACCATTTGCGATAGATTGCTCGCTGAGTGGCGTGATAGAATACCATGTTGCAAGATCGTAAACATCCATCGGAAATTCTATATTTTTTTTGATACATTCTATAAAAGTATTCATCACAAAGAAATCCATTCCTCCGTGTCCTGCTCCTTCTGCTTTGTTTTCAAATCTTTTCCACATAGGATGGTCGTTATCCTTCAACCACTTTTCGCTATTGTCCCATTTGTGAGTATGATTCATTATTTTTTCAAAATAAATTTGACCCTGATCTAGACCACCAGAACCGAAATCTTGCCAAATTCCTTCTGTACCTTGAACTCTAAAACCCAAATCATAAGGTCTTTGCAGACTTGTGTCGTGTGTAAGAAGTATTGTTTCGCCATTTTCGCACGCAATCTGAGTTGTCACAATATCTCCTTGATTAAATTTTACTTTTGCGTTGGGATGATTTTCTCCTCCTTTTGCGTGTTCTACAATATATTTGTGTAATCCCAAAGATTTTGACGAGAAAGACGAAAGCCTTGTCAGTCTGTTTCCTCTATTGATATCCATCGTCATGGCAACTGGTCCCAAACCATGAGTAGGGTAGAGTTCACCATTTCTTTTTACATAATGTTCGGTTCTCCATTTTGCTTCACTGAAACCTTTTTCGCCGAATTCTGCACCAGAGTTGTAAGGTGTAACACCATCGTTAAATAAAACACCTCTTAGATCATGTTGGTAACCGCCTCTTCCGTGTACAATTTCGCCAAACATACCTTTTCTTACCATATTCAGAACAGCCATGATGTCTCTTCGGTAACAAACATTTTCCATCATAAAAATTGGAACTTTTGTTTCTTCATAAACCTTTACAAATTCCCAACAATCTTCTAGTTTAATAGCTCCAGAAACTTCCATACCCACAATTTTCTTTGCACGCATTGCTTCTACGCCTTGTGTAAGATGCCATTCCCAAGGTGTTGCTATAATTACTGCATCTATATTTTTTTGTTTTAAAAGATTTCTATAATCAAATTCTCCGTTTGAGAATTCCTGAGCTGCAGGTTTGTTATTGGCTTGTAATATCTTTTGTGAAGCTGCAAGCATCGTTTTATTGGGATCAGCAAAAGCAATTACTTCTACATCATCTCGTTTAGCGAGCAATTTTATGTGTTCTTGCCCTCGTAGTCCAACTCCAATAAATCCAACTCTTATTCTTTTATCTTTTTTAAAACCTTCTGAATAGGCAAATAATGAATTTGGTAAAACTAATGCTCCAAAACCTGCTAAGGCTGCTGTTTTTATGAAACTTCTTCTGGAATTATTCATTTAAAATTAATTTTAATTAAAGATTTTAAAATTAGGGAAAATTTCCGTAGATTAAACCAATATGAAATAATTAAGATTTGTTTAATCTTCAACCTAAAATTTAGGATTAAAAATCAGCAGTGAAAAAACGATTTTGCAGCTTCAAAGTGTAATATAGATTGGCAATTCAGCTTAAATCCAAAAAGGATTAATCCAATTACAAAAGATCACAACAATTTTGAGAATTAAAATACAAAAGCAAAAAAAAATAATTCCTTGCTTTTATATTGTTAGATTATTTATTGTGCAGTTACATACACTTCCTCATAAGGTTGTATAAGAACCCAACCGTTACCAGAAAACTTCATCTGAAATTCTTCTCCACTTCCTCTACCTAGCAAGCTTTTGAATGATACATTGGTTTTCAATTCTGGGCTTAGATTACCAGACCAAGCAACTGTAGCATTGGGATCTGTGAAAACAGGAGCGTCGGGAGTCACCATTAGCGTCAAAGGATCACCATGCGTAGTGATTGCAATATGCCCTGTTCCCGAAAGTTTCACTTGAAATAAACCACCTGAGATCATTCCAGCAATACTTTTAAGCATTTTAATATCACTATTGATGGTGTATTCGTGAGCCAAAACATCATTTCCGTTTACGAAAAGTGTTTCGTTATTCAAATAAAGAATTCTTACTTTTTTACCCGAATCAGCAACATATAATTTCCCGGTACCTTCTGCTTTCATCAGTTTAGAACCTTCTCCGCTAAGCGTCTTTTTTAGTAAGTTGCCCAAACCTCCAGATAGCATACCTTGTCTTTCGAAATTGATGTTTCCTACATAGCCAACCATGCTTCCCGTTTTTGTCCAAACTTTTTGGTTGTTTAGGTTGATTTCCAAAAGTGCAGGTTTTTCAAGTTCGAAGTAATCTCTTTCTAGAGGATTTTCTTTGGTTTGCTTTACAAATTCATCTAGTGAATATTTGCTCATAATTGTGATTTTTTTGTGAACACTAAGATAGTATTTTAGTTTAAATTTAGACCAAATTAAACACTTATTTAAAAAATAACCTCCGCAAAGTGCTTCTGGCAGGCGGTTGTGAAATAAAGACTTGACAAAGGGGTATCGAATGTTGTATATTTGCAAATAGAAAATTACATTAAGTATATTTTCATATAATTTTTAAACCGTAATTTAAAAAATGAAGACATCAGATTTTAACTTTGATCTACCTGAGGAACTTTTAGCAGAACACCCATCAGAGCATAGAGACGAAGCAAGATTGATGGTTTTGGATAGAAAAACTGAAACTATTGAGCACAAATTGTTTAAAGATGTAGTAGACTATTTTGATGAAAAAGATTTGTTCATCTTCAATAATACTAAAGTTTTCCCAGCGCGTCTTTACGGAAATAAAGAAAAAACAGGCGCTAAAATTGAAGTTTTCTTGCTAAGAGAACTAGATAAAGAAACTCGAGTTTGGGATGTATTGGTAGATCCAGCAAGAAAAATAAGAATTGGTAACAAGTTATTCTTCACAGAAGATGAGTCTTTGGTAGCTGAGGTTATTGATAATACTACTTCTAGAGGTAGAACTTTGAGATTTTTATTTGATGGTTCTTACGAAGAATTTAGAACTAAACTAAAGGAATTAGGGGAAACTCCACTTCCAAAATATATCAAGAGAGAAGTAGAACCAGAAGATGCAGAAAGATACCAAACAATCTATGCTAAGGTAGAAGGAGCTGTAGCTGCGCCTACTGCAGGATTGCACTTTTCTAGACACTTGATGAAGAGACTAGAGATTAAAGGGATTGATTTTGCTGAGGTAACTCTACATGTTGGTTTAGGAACATTCAACCCAATTGAAGTAGAAGATCTTTCTAAGCACAAAATGGAATCTGAAGAAATTTTTATTGATGAAACCAATGCTGAAATCATCAACAAAGCAGTACAAGAAAATAGAAGAGTCTGTGCAGTAGGAACTACTACTATGAGAGCTATAGAAACTTCTGTTTCTTCTAACAGAAAAATTTCAGAATTCAGTGGTTGGACAAACAAATTTATTTATCCTCCTCACGATTTTGGTGTTGCTAATGCGATGATTACCAATTTCCACACTCCAAAATCTACATTATTAATGATGATTGCGGCGTTTGCTGGTAAAGATTTCATTATGCGTGCATACGAAGAAGCGATAAAAGAAAAATATAAATTCTACTCTTACGGAGATGCTATGTTGATTTTATAATCGAATTTGCTCTATAGTAATAAATAAATTTAACATAAGAAATCCCGTTCAAATTATTTTGAACGGGATTTCTTTTTGTGTTGAATCAAGATTTATTTTACAATGAATTTTAGATTTGTTTTGTCTAAAATTAATAAATAAACACCTTGAGTTAGATTTTTAGTTTTAATAGAATTCCCTTGTTTGAAAGGAGCATCAATGGTCTGCATTAATTTTCCATTAAGGTTATAGATCTCTGCTTTGTTGATTTTGCTTACATCTCCACTTACGAAGATTTCTTGTCCAGAAATTGGGTTTGGAGAGATTTTCAAAGCATTATTTGCTAATTCTGCACTTACTGTTGGCTGAATCATTCTTGCGCCAGAAGTAGAATAGCAAGTCCATTTCAAGTCATCAATAGCAACTCTATTACTAGTAGAATTATTTACTAAGCTTACTGTTACATTTCCTGCAACGTTAATATTGTCTATTGTTGTAGTAGTTGCAGTTGAGCTATACGGAATAGTTCCTACAGTAGTCCCATTCACTTTTACTGCGAAAGTCCCATTTGTTCCCGTAAATTTCATTTGTGTCGTTACCGTCAGAGAGCTAATTCCATTAGTGGTACTTCCAGCCGAAAGAGTTCCATTTCTAAGAGTAATTGCCTTTCCGTTGATGGTTTGGTCGGTTCTAGCATCCGTAGCAGACCAAGAAATACCATTAGATGACCAAGTTCTAGCTGTGTAAGAAGCGTTAGATGCTGGGATAGAATCGAAGGTTTCTGTTACACAATTGGTACCAGGATTAGGTGTTGGAGTACTAGGATTAGGAGTAGTAGCGGTGTCGCCACCCCAAATTTGACCCACATAGCTCGGATTATCTATAAATGGATTTCTGTTGCCTTGGAAAGTATAAGATGCGTTATTTCGAAGGATCTCTGCTGTAGAAACTGGATCTTGTTTATGCCAAGCCAAAAGTACATTGAGTTCCCAAGTTTGTAATCCTGGAAATGCAGTGCTTCCCAACATATTTCCAGAAGAAAATGTAGAAAGTTTACTCTGATATCTTGTTACGAAATAGAAAATCATTCTTGCAACATCACCTTTAAATTCATCTATTGGTTCGAAAACTGTTCCAGCGTATCCAGAAGAGGCAGAATTACCCAACTTAGATCCATTTTTAGACGTAAAAGTAGCAGTCCCAACTTTTCCAAATGGATAATTGCTTCTCATTCCGTTTACTTTTCCGTCTGTCGCTCTGATGAAGTGGATATCTGAAACCATTGGTGCAGATTGGCTAAATAAACTTTGTGGTACAATATGCTCTCTATTGTAACAATTACCTTCTACAGAATAAGTTCCACATTGATTGGTTACAAGTGTATATTTGTAGGGATCCGTAGAACTAGGATTTTCGGAGTATATGTCCATGATAGATCCGTCGTTCTCAAATGTTTTATCAATATCCGTGGTCTTGTAAGCTGTCCAAAGTCCGCTATAGCCTTTGTCTTGATGACCATTGGTGATAATAGTGCTCAATGCTGATTTTAGGGCTGCTCCCGTAAGCCCATTTGCTGAAGAGTAATATCCTGCAGGCGCCTGAGCATGGGCGATACCAGCGATGGATAAAAAGAAAATAATTTTTTTCATGTACAATAATTTTATGCAAGATTACCACATTTTGTCGAATATAAAATGAGTTTTATATTAAATTTTTGTGATCTATTCTTAACGTATTTATCCTTACAATATTATAATAAGTAGCGATTATTTTATAATTGAACAATACGTATAAAATTTTTAATTTTGGGTTAAAATTCAAGATGAAAAAGATAATTTTATTCCCATTTTTAGCATGTATTGTGCTTAATTTTACTTCTTGTCAGCAAGAAAAACAAAAAACTGAAATCAAATAAACTATTCAAAAGGTAGAAGAACCTCAAAAAAATATTGTAGTACAGAATGTTTCTGTCGCAGTTTCTGAAATCGGCGTAGGTTGCATCACAGAATATTATAGAAAGGGAAGTAGTGGCCGTGATCTTATTTTTGTACAAGCAGGCTCTAAGAAAGACAATGGATGGAATAATTTTGTTAAAATAGACGGTAAAAGGGTTGTTTTTTATCAAAAATATGAAGCAACAAAATATGAGAGTGATGACGAATTTTCTATGCATCTCGAGAATGCAGAATATGAAATAAATATCAAAGCAAAAGTAGGAGAAGTAAGTACAGAGGCAGATTCTGCAGGAGCAACTGGACAAATGAAAGTTTTAAACAAAAAAACAAAAGCAGAAACTACGATAGAATTTGAAGGTGGAAGTGCTTGCTAGAAATTAAAGTTCACTACTAAAAAGTAAATTGGATAAAGGAACGTCTGTAGTAAAAATTGAAATGTTTTTCACCCGAACTTTCACTCTAAAAATAAACAATGAAAATCCCAACCATGCACGGTATTATCGAGAGAAGAATTCTTGTTAATTATACCGCTGACCCTACCGTTGTTCAATCTTTATTACCTTTTCCTTTTCGCCCAAAGATTTATAAAGGAAAATCTATTGTGGGAATCTGTTTGATTCGATTAAAAGATATAAAACCTAAAGGATTTCCTAGTGTTGTAGGCGTAAACTCGGAAAATGCAGCACATAGAATCGCTGTAGAATGGGACGAAAATGGGATTACAAAAGAGGGAGTCTTTATCCCCAGACGAGATACCAATCTTTGGCTGAATTCTTTGGTTGGAGGAAGGATATTTCCTGGTAAGCATTATTATGCAAAATTTGAAGTTGAAGAAAGTTCTACAGATTATCATCTTGCTTATACAAGTTCAGATTCTACCACTTTGGAACTGGATGCGAAGCTTTCTTCAGATTTTAATAAAAACTCAATGTTTGGAAGTTTAGAAAATGTATCAAATTTCTTTGAAAATGGTTCTGTAGGCTATTCTTCAAATGGAAATTGTTTTGAAGGATTACAATTGAACGCTTATAGTTGGGAAGTTCAACCTTTGGAAATCCATCGTATAAAATCTAGTTTTTTTGAGAATACATCTGTTTTTCCAGAAGGATCTATACAATTGGATAATGCTATTTTGATGCAAAATATAGAACACGAATGGAGTGCTTTACCTGAAATTATGGGTGAATAAATTTTTCGGTTTATAATATTCTTATTTTTATGGTTTAGTTCGAAAATAATGAAATGAATTTTACTATTTTATTAAAAAGTGTATATTTGAGAAATATAACTAATTTAAATTGAACGCAAATGAAAGATTACAAAGTAGAAACACTTATTTTTTACACAAAAATTACCTTAGACCCAGATCACATCGCAAAAAAATCTCAAGAAGATATTCAAAACAAATTAGATGAGTATTCTAAAAACGGTTATCATTTAGTAACTACCAATTCTACCAATTTTGGATTGGCGATTTATGTGTATTTATTTTTCGAAAAGGATGCTTAAAAAAATAAGCTTTGATATTTTAAAAAAATATTTTTCAGAGTTTGCTTTAATTTTCATCAGTGTTGTACTCGCTTTTGCATTGACAGAGTGGAGTTCTAACCAAGGAGATAAAGTTTCTCAGAAAACAATATTGAGAGAAATAAATAATGGTTTGAAGTCTGATCTAATCGATTTGCAAAATAATTATAATGGGCATAAAATAAGTGTATCAAGTATCAATTACTTCGCAAATTGGTCTAAAGGTTCAGTAAAGAGGAATGATTCTTTAGCGTTACATTATTTAGCACTATTTAGAAATTATTCGCCCATAATTAATAAAACAGGATACGAATCTATGAAGTCTAGTGGACTAAAAACGATTACAAACGATAGTTTAAGATTTAAAATTATTGAACTTTATGATTTTAATTACAAAATAATAGAGAAATTAGAAGATGGAGCGCCTGAATTACAGGATTTTCAAAATTATTTTAAACCTATAAATGATGTAATTTATCCTAATTTGATCTTTAGTAATCAAGGTCAAATAGTAGATATAAAACCTTCGGATAATCTAACAGAGAAAAACAGACAAGAACTTCTAAGCTATTTTTGGAGGATGAAAAATAATAGAGTGCTTAAGATATTGCGATACAAAGAAGTTTTAAATAAATTGAAACTACTAGAAAAATCCATCATTCAAGAATTGAAAAATTTGGATTAAATCAACTCTTTTTCTTTAACTTTATTTAAATACAACCTCTTCAAAAGAAATTTTGGGGAGGTTTTTTAATTCCGAACACATTGCTTTAAAGTAATCCTATTAATCACTATAATTGGCGTAAAATATATTATATTAAACAAATTTAGTGTTTAAAATTTTAATAATAAGTTAAAAAGTTATATTTTAGATTCACCAAATTAACATATTTATAGTAAAACACAAATGGGAATATTAGTAACCAACGAAACCGTAAAACAGCTTTTCCATATTGCACAATCTATTGCAAGAGAAAATTATAATGCCACGTATAGTGGTCCGCACATTCTTCAGGCGCTAATGCATAAAGATATTGGCCTCACCGAATTTTTAAAAAGTATAGACAAAGATCCTGGCTATTTTTATGAATGGGCAGATGTACGTTTGGAAGATTTTCCCAAAACAACTCACCTTCCTGACGTGGTTGGAGAAGGAGAATTTGTAGATCGAATTTTGGAAGAAGCGGATGATATTAGGCTAAAATTGGGCTTAGACGAAATTACACCAATCTGTATTCTTACAGCAATTGTAAAACCTCAAGTAGCATTTACACTCCAGCAGCTGAAATCTTTGCCCTTGCGTGAGCACGAGATTTTCAATTTGTATAGAAAGGAAACACCTTATGGTGCAGCAGAACAATCTGAAATTTCTTCTTTATTTTCTAACGGATCAGATTATGCTGACACTTCATTTCCTTCCATCAAAAGCTATTGCATCGATAGAACTGCGCAGGCACGAGATGGCAAAATAGAAAATATCATAGGTAGAGATAAAGAACTTCGCATGTTGGTAGAAATTCTTTGTAGAAGAACAAAACCTAATGTGATTATTATTGGAGAGCCTGGCGTTGGGAAAACAGCATTGGTAGAAGGTTTTGCTACAGAAATAACTAAGGGAAATGTACCAGAAATGTTGAAAAATGGGACACTATTAGAGTTGGATACTGGAGCACTTTTGGCAGGGACATCCTATAAAGGTGAGATTGAAGATCGTCTAAAAAAAGTAATTAATGAATGTAAAAAAATAGAGAAAGCTATTTTATTTATTGATGAAATTCATACACTTTTAGATCCAAAAGGAAGCATAGGAAATGTAGCCAATCTATTAAAACCAGAATTGGCAAGAGGAGAAATTACCGTAATTGGTGCTACTACGCAAGAAGAATACAGAAAAATAATAGAGCCAGAACAGGCATTCAATAGACGTTTTGAAGTACTTACGGTTCTTGAACCTGATGAGCAAACGTGTGTAAAGATGATAGATGTCCTTTTGGATGGTTATAAAAAACACCACGGCATTGAGGTTGAGAAAAGAGCACTTCCAGAATGTGTACGTTTGGCAAAAAGATATGCTAAAGGTAAAAAACTTCCAGATGCAGCAATAGATTTGTTGGATAGAACAATGGCAGCTATAAAGATGCTAGACGAACTTTCTGAGAAAGAACTAGAAAGTTGGAAATTGATTTATGAAGCTATTTTGGAAGAAGAATTTTTAGATCCAAAAGATAAGGCAGATGAATTGATTTGGAATTACAACCTACTTAGAGATAAAATAAGTCCAATATTATGGGGTTCTCTTAATGAGCAACCACAAATCGACAATTCTATGCCTGTAGAGCATATTCAAAAAATTATTGAAGATACTTATACAGAATTACTACAACATGCAGCTGTAAAAAGAGAGAAAGTAGATCGATTAGAATTGGCAGCTGTAATGGCAGCAAAAACCAATATTCCAATTGGTAAAATACAAGCGCAAGAAAAAGAAAAACTACTGAATATGGAGTCTTTACTTCTGAACAGAGTAGTAGGGCAAGATCACGCGTTAAAAGTTTTATCTGATGCAATTGTTGAAAACCGAAGTGGATTGAATAAACCAGGGCAACCTATTGGTTCTTTCTTTTTATTAGGTCCTACAGGGACAGGGAAAACCGAATTGGCAAAGTCGATGGCAGAATTACTTTTCAATGACGAAAAAGCAATGGTAAGATTTGATATGTCAGAATTTAAAGAAGAACATTCTGCGGCATTATTGTATGGTGCGCCTCCTGGATATGTAGGATATGAAGAAGGGGGAATGTTGGTTAATAAGATCCGTCAGCAACCCTATACGGTAGTTTTATTTGATGAAATTGAAAAAGCACATCACTCTGTTTTTGATGTATTCTTACAAATTATGGATGAAGGAAAAGTTCATGATAAATTGGGTAAAGAAGGAGACTTCAGCAATGCTATTATCTTATTTACCTCGAATATTGGAAGTGAAGAGATTGTAAAACAATTTGAAGAAGGCAAAATACCAGAATCTTCTTTGCTGATGCAGATTATGTCTAATTCGGGAAGATTTCGACCAGAATTTTTAGCAAGAATTACAGAAATTATTCCTTTTGCACCTATTACAGAATCTATTGCTGAACGTATATTTAATATTCAATTAAAATCATTACACAAGTCATTACATCGCCTTGGGATGGCACTTGCCATTACGGATGAAGCGGTGAGAGAATTGGCGTTAGGCGGATTTAGTAGTAAGTACGGTGCCAGACAAATTTCTGGAGTCATACGTTCTCAATTGGCAAGACCGATCTCCAAAATGATTGTAAGGGAGGAAGTGAAAGTTGGGCAAACACTACATGTAGATTGGAACAAAGAAGAAAACAAAATAAGTTGGGTTGTGAAATAGCAACCTCCAAAAGTAGGTGTCTTACATAAACTCCTACTTTTTTATACTACACAAATAATGAAAATTTCGAAAACAAAAACGGCTATAGTGTTGCTATTTTTTGCTTATAGCCAATGGACACAGGCGCAATATCTGTCTGCATCCGACACTTCAGAGAGCAGTGTGAAAAGATATACAGATATCATCAACAATTATCGTGAGCAAGTGAAGTTTATAGAATATACTTTAGCAAAAAAAGGTGTTCCTAGACATATGAGAAATTTGGCTTTAATAGAATCTCATTTCAATAAAAATACTACTTCTAGCGCCGGAGCGGTTGGGGTTTGGCAATTTATGCCTGCACATGCCAATCAGTACGGATTATCTACAAGCGATAGAAACGATATCTACAAAAGTACACAAGTGGCCGCAGTGTCTCTGTCAAATTTGTACAGAAAATATAATAATTGGGTAACTGTTGTGGCAGCATACAATTGTGGAGAAGGAAATATAGCAAAAGCAATGCAAGCTGCTAACTCTAGCCAATATCATATCTATTCTCCTTATCTTCCCAATGAAACCATTAATCATGTTCAGAAATATCTAAATGCTTGTTATGCAACTGGAGAATTACCTAGTGTTATAGCAGATTATAATAATTCTAGGATGAAGACTATCTTTATAAAGGGAAACGGGGGCAATCAAAATGAAGACGCACTTACAGAAACTGAAATTAATGCAAGCTTCAACCTCAGAATAATCGCTGAAGAAATTGGGTTGGATTTTTCTCAACTTCTATCATGGAATCCAGGGATTGAAGAAAAATTGGCTAATGACGGAGAAAGTAAATTATATCTTTCTACAGATAAAATGCCCGATTTTTTATACAAAAAAAGCAAAATTTTAGTAAGATCAATCAATCAAGCACCTTAATGCTAATAATCAAGCAATAAGAATTCTCATTTATAAAAATGGATCACAACTTTAAAATTCAAAAAAAACTTTATCTTTGCTTTTATGATTTTACGTGGAGAAAATTTAATCAAAGAATACGGTCCGAAAAAAGTTGTAAAAGGAGTTTCTGTAGAAGTGAAACAAGGAGAAATTGTTGGACTACTAGGCCCCAATGGCGCTGGTAAAACAACTTCTTTTTATATGATTGTTGGTCTGGTTAAACCTACTTCAGGTAAAATATTTCTAGATAAGCAAGAGATTACATCAGATGCAATGTATCGTAGAGCGCAAAAAGGTATTGGATATCTTGCACAGGAAGCCTCAATATTCAGAAAGTTGTCTGTGGAAGACAATATTATGGGGGTTCTGGAGCTTACGAAATTATCAAAGCGAGATCAAAAAATAAAATGCGATGAGTTAATAGAAGAATTTTCTCTTCAGCATGTTAGAAAAAACCGTGGAGATTTATTATCCGGTGGAGAACGTCGTAGAACAGAAATTGCAAGATGCTTGGCTACAAGTCCGAATTTTATCCTGTTGGACGAGCCATTCGCTGGGGTAGATCCTATTGCAGTGGAAGATATTCAGAAGATTGTTAGAAGTTTGGTAGACAAAAATATTGGTATCTTAATTACGGATCACAATGTACAGCAAACTTTGGCAATCACCAACAAGACCTATATTATGTTTGAAGGCAAAATCTTGAAAGAAGGTTTACCAGAAGACTTGGCCAATGATCCTCAAGTGAGAGAGGCGTATCTTGGGGAGAATTTCGTGTATCAAAGTATTTTTGATAAGCCAAGTAAGAAAAAATATGCGTATAATATTTGGGCTGGAAATTTTGATTCCAAATTTCAATTTCAAAATTTTGTAGACGAAAACTTCAAAGGATATGATGATTTGAAGATACTTTATGGCTTCGAGGATATTAGTTTTGCGTCGTTAGCTAATTCTGAAGTGGAATATATTTTCAATGAAATTGTAGATAAAAATGCAAATAATTCTTTTGTTTTTCAGAAGAAGGAATTAAATTCACTTTATACATTAGATACTGCTCAATCTCAATCTCAAAAAGCAAGTCGTCCAGAGTTGCATTATTTGACTACTTACGGTTTTGAAAATTAAAATCTATGTTAATCTAGGTTAAAAGAAATAAATTAAACGTACCTTTTCATTAGGATTTGGTACGTTTTTCGTTAATAGGTAAGGCATGGCAAACCCTTTCAATAGAACAATTACGTTATATAGTATCTATAAACAATTAGTCCCATTTATCAAGCCTTATAGGGTCATGATTTATGTTACACTATTACTTACATTTTTAGGTGCATTGGCAGCTCAGGTAAACCCGTTGGTACTGAAATATACTGTAGATGAGGTTACAAAATTGACGCATCTTCCAGATCCGATGGCAAAAGGTGTTCATATTCTAGTGCTTATTTCTATTATACTTTTGGGTAAAGAATTGTTGAACATTTTCATTAATTTTGGTCAGAAATTTTATGGCGAAAAAATCAGAATTAATGTAAGTTCGGTTTTAGCACAAACTGCAATTGATAAAATTTTAAGGTATCGTGTTGCTTATTTCAATGATGAAAACCACGAATCTGGAAAATTACAAATAAGAATAGACCGAGGAATAGAAAGTTTAACCAAGTTGGTGCAAAACTTCTTCATCGATATACTACCCCTATTTTCTAATGCCATCATTGCTTTGGTCATCATGTACACTCAAAACATATATGTGGGATTGGTATCAACCATAATCGTTCCTATCTTCTTTTATATAAGTTCTTTACAAGCTAAAAAATTGGGTGGTGTAAGAAGAGCTTTGAGAAACCAAAGAGAACAAAAAACTTCAGGTTTGCTCAATTTAATTAACTCTATCATGGTGATTAAGAGTTTTGTGAGAGAAAAATTCGAAGGCAAAAAACAATATGATCTTCAGATGCAACTGATGGAAAGTCAGCTTTTCACTAGAAAAACCAATTTCATCTATGATGGATTAAAAACTTTTATCGAGCAATTTGGAGTTGTCGTAATTATTCTGTTAACTGTATATTTGGTTCTAGATCAGCAGATGACTATCGGAGCAATTATGTTGCATATTCTATTATTTAATAATGTTTCAGCACCTATTCGGCAGTTGCACCGTATTTATGACGATATGAATGATGCGATGATCTACGCTGAAGGTTATTTTGATATTCTGAATGCAGATGAGGAAACAGAACAAAATGGAACTTTTGTAGAGCAAAAAATTAAGGGTAATTTTGAGCTTAAAAATGTTAATTTTTCTTATCCAAATGGTACAAAAGCATTGAATGACGTTTCCATGACTATCGAAAATGGAAAAACGACTGCACTTGTAGGATTAAGTGGTGCAGGAAAGTCTACTATAATTAATCTTTTGTGTAAATTTTACCTACCAAATTCAGGTGATATCAGTTTGGATAACGTCAATTTATCTCAATATGATAACTCTTTCTTAAGACATGATTTGGGATTGGTATTGCAAAAAAACCATATTTTCCAAGGAAGTATAGAAGATAACATTAGATATGGAAATATGAATGCAAGTTTCGAAGAAATAGAAGAAGCGGCAAAAAAAGCCTATTTACATGATCAGATCGTGGATCTCCCAGAAAAATATAAGCATGATGCAACCCAGCTTTCTGGTGGACAACAACAAAGGATTGCGATTGCGAGATTATTCTTGAAAAACCCTCCAATTATTTTCTTGGATGAGCCTACTGCGAGTTTGGATGCAATTGCTACCGAACAAATAAAAAATTCTTTGGATGCCATTAAAGAAGGAAGAACGGTGGTAATAATTTCTCACTCTTTATCTCAAATTTTAGATTCGGATAAAATCTATGTGATGAAAAAAGGACAAGTTGTAGAAAGTGGAACGCACGATCAATTGTATGTACAAGATGGAGTTTACAGAGAGATTTTCAATGCGTCAGCGAGAAGTTTAAACCTCGATCGATTGGTGAATACTTACAGAGATAAATAAAATTTATTGAGTAATAAAAACAGTTTTGGAAAATTTTTAAACATTGATTTGCGTTAAAGCAAAATTAATTAACTATAGATGAATGATCATCACATAAAAAAGCTAGACCGAGTAACAGCTATTCTCACCCAACTACAATCGAAACCCATTGTGAGGGCTCAAGATTTGGCAAATAAATTTCAAGTAAGTATAAGAACGATTTATCGTGATGTCAAAACTTTAGAAAATGCTGGAATTCCAATTGTGGGTGAAGCGGGTAGTGGCTATTACTTGATGGAAGGTTATAAACTTCCTCCTATCATGTTTACAAAAGAAGAGGTTTTGAGTTTTATTACGGCAGAAAAATTAATGCAAAAATTTTTACATCAAAGTCTTGGCATTCATTATCAGAATGCAATGATTAAATTACGTTCAGTATTGAAATACTCAGACAAAAGCTTAATAGAAAATATTGAAAATCAAATTGATGTTTATAATGATTGTAATGATTCTGAGACTGAGAATATCAGAAATATTATACCTATAATTTTAGAAAGTATTGCAGAAAAGAAACAGTTAAAAATAGAATATAAAACTGCAGATTCTATAATTTCTTCAAGAATTATTGAAGTAGTTGGTGTTTTCTATGAATTCAATTATTGGTATATGATGGCTTTTTGTATTTTAAGAAATGATTTTAGACAATTTCGAGTAGATAGAATATTCCAAATTATTAAAACAGAAAATTCTTTTTCTAATGAATATGGGCAGATAAATGATTATAAAAAAAATTCTTACGGAGAAAAAGTTAAAGTAAGAATTTTGATAGAAAAAAAGGCAGTTAGCTTTATGCAAAACTCGAAAAAATATTATGGTTGGGTTGAGGAATTTGATAGGGAAAATGAAGTAGAAATGATTTTTGAGACAGCATGGATTGATGAAGGTTTTCCTCGTTGGCTAGTTACTTTTGCAGATTATGTAACAGTGTTGGAACCAGAATCACTCAAATTTTCATTTAAAATTTTACTGAATAAAATAATTCAAAAACATCAATAAAACCCAACATTTACGTTGGGTTTTTGTATGTAATTGACTAAAAAAAACTCTTAAAACCTTTCCCAAAAGAATGGAGGCTGAATTCCTAAAGCCCTCAAGTAGATAAATCCTTGAGCACGATGATGTATTTCATTATCAATGAAGTATAAAATGTTTTCATATATAGGAAATTCAAACTCTCCAAACAAATTGAATGTCTCTTGAAAACGTTCTTCAGATATTTGTTTAAAATAATCATTGATTACCAAGGTTTCTTCGTCCCATTTTTTAAGAATTTCTACTTTTGTAGTAGGATTAAAACTAGACTCGTCATATTTTTCAATACTGTTTTCTACAATACTTTTCAGAGAAGGACCAGCAATGGAAATAAGTTCTACGATCATCTTAGAGAATGATCTCATACCAGCTATCGAAAAATCAAATAATTCCTTTTCTGGGAATGCTTCAAGGGTTCTGCGCGTTAGATTTCTGTGTCCTTGCCAGTGCTCTAATAATTGTTCTGTCGTCATAAACTGCTTTGTACTTGTTGTGCTCATAATATTTTGTATTAACTTGTTTTGTTGATTCAAAAATAAATTAAAGTTGTGACAACAGTTTGTCAGTAGAAATCTGCTTTTTGTAAAATTGATAGAAAATGCAGATATTAAAATTAGTTAAAATACCAATTATAGTATTAGATTAAGATAGGGAGTCCGATTAATAATTGTAAATTGTCTCAAATTTACTTATGAAGAAGATTATTTTGCCATTTTTCTCTATTTTATTATTAATATCTTGTAATAAAATTGAAGAAAAAATAGATCAAACGGTTCAGGAAACAACAGAGAAAATTCAGCAACGAGCTCAGAAAGCAGTAGAAGAGACCGTAAAAAAGACCGTAAATGAATCTATAAATTCTCTTACTAATACTGAAGATGTTCAGTTTAATCAAGTTTTTCCGAGTACTGGAGAGGTTATAGTTTCAGAAGAAAAAGGTAAGAAGTTTAAGTTTCCAAATGGTTCAGAAGGTTTTATTTTTAAATATAAAGCAGATAAAAGTGTTCTCATTCCTTTTTTAGAAAGACAAGCTACAACTGATGAGACTCAATCTGATAAAGTAGCTCGAAAGATTGATGGACAAAATATAATTGATAAAATCAGTTTTATAGAAAAATTTCTTCCAGAAAACATGGTTGATTCTAGCTTTTTAGATAATATTAGAAATAATAAAAGTATTGAATACTATAAATTGAAAAGATATCCTTATTCTAGCACTTTGATCTATAATCCCGTGAGTAAAACTGTTTTGCAATATGTGGAGATAAGTAAATAGCAGAGTAGAAAATTTAATTTTATGATAAAAGAAAATGCAGTAATTTAGGGGTATGAAAATATATACAAAAACAGGCGACAAAGGGGAAACTGCTTTGTATGGCGGAACTAGAGTTTCCAAATCTAGCGCTAGAGTAGAAAGCTATGGCAATATAGATGAGCTTAATTCTTTTATTGGGATTGCAAAAAGCCATATTAGAGACGGAGAAGTTTTAGCTCAGCTAAAAAAAATTCAATTCGATTTGTTTACTGTTGGTTCTGAAGCTGCTACGCCAGTGGATAAATTGATATTGGCGAATGGAAAATCTAGATTACCACTTATTATCACTGATACTGAAATTGTGGAATTAGAAAATTGGATGGATGCCTTCGACGAAAAAATTGTTCCATTGCAATATTTTATTCTTCCTGGTGGTGGACAAGCTGCAACTTTTCTTCATGCATCAAGAACAATTTGTAGAAGAGCCGAAAGATCAATGGTTTTTCTAAATGAGACCGAAGCAGTGCGCCCAGAACTGATAAAATACCTTAATAGACTTTCAGATTATCTATTTGTATTAGCAAGATATATCTCAAAAATAAATAACGAGCCAGAAGAATATTGGATTCCGAATGAAAAATAAAGTTCTTTTATTTCTCAACGGAGAACCTCCAAAAACATTTCCTAATCTTTCAGATTATAGTTTGATTGCTTGTACCGATGGCGCTTTTCATTATCTCAAAAGGTATGGGTTCCCGATGGATCAATTAGATTTTATCTCTGGCGATTTCGATTCTCATTCGGGTTCTGACGATGAGCTGTATAAAGAGAAATTTATTCATACACCAGATCAGGACAAAACAGATTTTTGTAAAAGCTTGGAGATTATTGCTGATAAAGGGTTTACGAATATTCATGTTTTGGGAGCCAGTGGAGGAGAGCAGGATCATTTTTTGGGAAATTTGTCGGTTGCTTATTCATTTAAAGATAGATTGCAAATAAGATTCTTTGATGCCCATTCTGAGTATTTCTTTATTCCTAAAAATTTTGTCTTGAATAACGTCAATCAGAAGATGATTTCGTTGTATCCGTTTCCGATTGCTGAAAATGTATCTACGAGTGGTCTGAATTGGAGTTTGAAGAATGAAAGCCTTGGCATCACCACAAAAATTGGTACCCGAAACTTTGCTGTGGCGGATGAGGTGTCTATTTTTTACGAAAAAGGTGATATTCTGGTGTTTGTAGGCGCGAAATATTTGTAGATTTTATATAAAAAGTATCAAATCAATAATGTGATAAAACTTTAAATTTTAATAAGATTTAAATCCAAAAAATCAATCTTTTTTAGCAATTTTGCATTCTTAAAATATTTACAGAAAATGAAAATAAAATATTCTGAACTTATTGATCAAACATTATATTTTCCTACAGAAGAATTTAATGTTTCTGAAAATAATTTGCTTTTTCATGACATTCCATTAATGGAGGTGATTGAAAAGTTTGGAACACCCTTAAAGTTTAATTATTTACCAAAAATATCAACCAATATTCAGCGTGCAAAAGCGTGGTTTAAGGAAGCGATAGAACTTCACGATTATAAAAAAGGATACAAATACTGCTATTGCACCAAATCTAGCCATTTTGCTTTCGTTTTGGAAGAAGCTCTAAAGAACGATATTTCACTAGAAACATCTTCTGCTTACGATATGGATATTGTTAAATCTTTATACGATAAAGGTAAAGTAGACAAAAGTATTGAAGTTATTTGTAATGGTTTCAAGACTGATGATTATCTAATGAAAATATCAGACCTTATCAATAGTGGATTCGATAATATCACACCGATATTAGATAACTATCGCGAGCTAGATAAGCTTACAGAAAGTATAGATACTACTTTTAATATTGGGATAAGAATTGCTTCAGAAGAGGAACCAAAATTCGAATTTTATACATCTAGGTTGGGTATAGGATACAAAGATATTATCCCTTACTACAGCCAGAAAATTGCAGAGCATCCCAATGCTAGATTGAAGATGCTTCACTTCTTCATCAACACTGGAATTAAGGATACAGCTTACTACTGGAATGAATTGTACAAATGTCTTCGTGTGTATGCAAGATTGAAAAAAATTGCCCCAGAGGTAGATTCTCTTAACATTGGTGGTGGTTTCCCCATCAAAACTTCTCTAAACTTCGATTACGATTATCAATATATGGTGAACGAAATTGTTTCGCAAATAAAAAAATTCTGTGAGGAAGAAGGAGTAGATGAACCGAACATTTATACAGAATTTGGTAGTTTTACTGTAGGTGAAAGCGGTGGACATCTCTATAAGATCATTTCTCAAAAACGCCAGAACGATAGAGAAAGATGGAATATGATAGATTCTTCATTCATGACTACTTTGCCAGATACTTGGGCAATTTCTCGTCACTTTATTATGCTTCCGCTGAACCGTTGGGATGATACGTATGAGAGAGTGTTCTTGGGTGGACTGACGTGTGATTCGGATGATTATTATAATTCTGAGCAACATACCAACGCCATCTATCTTCCAGTATTTACGGATACAAAACCTTTGTATATTGGTTTCTTCAATACAGGTGCTTACCAAGAAACCATCAGTGGATATGGCGGAGTACATCACTGTTTGATGCCGCAGCCAAAACATATTCTAATTGATAAAGATGATGAAGGGAATTTTGTGTATACTTTATTCAAAGAAGAACAAAGACCAGAAGATGTTCTAAAATTATTAGGATATTAATTCTTCTCCAAAAATATAACAAATTAGCTCTCAATTTTGGGAGCTATTTTTTTGTTAAATATAAATGGCACAAATAGAAAAACCTTCCGAGTAGAAAGGCTTTGTTTGCTATTTTATTTAAAATGATTTTTAATTTCATCTAAATACAATTCAGAATAATCTGAAACAATGATATTTGCCAAAGAATAATCTTGGTTGTGCGTATGTTCGCTTTTGTATGCCGCACAGAAGATGTTTGCACTGTGAGCCGCAACAATACCATTGGTAGAATCTTCTATCACCATACAGTTTTCTATAGATTCGTTTGCCATTTTCGCAGCCAATTGGAAGATTTCTGGATGAGGTTTAGATTCTTGAAGATCGGCGCCGCTTATTTTACCTTTAAAATAATTTCCAATCCCGAATTTTTCAAAAACCATATCAATGGTTTTCATACTTGCAGAAGAAGCCAAAATAAGCGTAATATTATTTTCATGATAATGCTCAATCAATTTTCTTACACCTGGTATTAGATCAAACTCTGTATCATTATCAAAATAATCTTTAAAATAATCTCTCTTAATATCCGTAAGTTCTTGGTGATTACTTTCTAAAGAATACTTTTCTATCAATGTATTGCATGTTTTTTTTGTAGAATATCCTGTAAAAGAGCTATATAATTCTTCTGAAACAGGGATGTTTAGATCATTAAACATAGAGAAATAGGCTTTTCTGTGGAGAGGCTCTGTATCTACTATTACACCATCCATATCAAAAAGAACTGCTTTTAAAGACATATTTATATTTTTTGCAAAGGTAAGAAAACTAAAAATTGGGTAGCGTATAGATTTACATTTGGCTGATAAAGATTTTAGAAACTACTTCTGCAACTACTATCGCAACACCAAGACTCAAAAAATGTTGCCATTTTTTTGGATGAGCAGCTTGTTTGAAACCGCTTACGATAATTACAATGCTGTATGCTAATAACAGTAAAGAAATCAAATTAAAAAGTATTGTAGTTACCATCTCGGTGGTTGAAAGTTGTAGATTGGGTAGTGAAGAGAGATTTTCTGTCACTTTATCTTGAACTTCTTTTAGTATGGGTACGTTACTTAGAGCCGCAATGAAGTAGATGGGTAATCTGTACAAAAATGAAGTGTTCAATATGTCAATCATTTTAGCACTTGGATTGATGATTTTAGCTAGTATAAATAGTGATGTACATAATACAATAACATTCATAGCATTGGATGCAAAAGCCCTTAGATACGTAATTTTTGGGTAAGTATGTACATCTAAAATACCATCATAAATCATTTTGAAATGCCAAGAAACAAAACAACCCAGTAAGAACGTTACAACTCCTACCAGCATTAATGTTTTTGACGAAATTTTTGAGAAAGGATTGAAAATTAAAGTCCAATTCATATTTTTATTCTTTAAATGAAATTGTTGGGTTTATGGTAAGCAATTCGGTCTTTAGCTCATTGAAATCTTTGGGTGTAATAATTAACGTATTATTAATTTCTGTAATTTTTATGCGTCCAAATATCGTAGGAGCAGCAGAGGCACTAGGATCGTTCGTCTTTTTTACGGTTGTAATATTATTAATATTTATTTTTACCGTAGGTGCAATACCCGATTTTATAACAAGAAAATGAGATTCTATATAATATCGAATACTGAATAAAATATAATTAAAAAATAAAGTAAAAGGAATTATAATGAGTGCTAACATGAGAAACTCATCTCCAATAGATAGAAAAATAGTAACTAACATAATGATGTTAAAAGGCAAAATGATTTCCCATCCTGTTTTTACAGCAATTTTTTTCATTAATACTGATTTTTTTTGTGTTGATCTTTTTCTATCTGCAAGATAAGAAAATTAAGATAGCTCCACGATTATTAAGGCTTTTGAATGAAAACTAAATCTTTGTTTTTGTTAAATAATACGAAATTTAACACGATTCAGATTTTTTCACTACCTATTTTTTCAGAAATTTGAAGAATAAATACATTGCTATGTCTACTCAAAATCAGATAGATTATTATCGCATTGCCAAAGCAATAGCCTACCTTCAGGACAACTTTATGCATCAGCCAAATTTGGAAGATATTGCTCAGGAAGTAGGCATGAGTAAAGCTCATTTTCAAAAATTATTTTCAGAATGGGCAGGTACAAGTCCTAAGAAATTTCTGCAATTTTTAAGTTTAAAACACGCAAAAAAGATTCTGAATCAGAAAAATTCAACAATATTAGACGCAACTTTAGAAACTGGATTATCGAGTACAAGTAGATTGCATGATTTGTTTGTTTCTATAGAAGGAATGTCACCTGCTGAGTATAAAAATGGAGGGAAAAACCTAACAATAAATTATCAATTTGCTGAAACAATTTTCGGAAATGTGATGATAGCATCTACAGAAAAAGGAATTTGTTATTTAGCTTTTGAAGATTTTAAAGAAAAAACATTATTAGAACTTAAAAATAAATTTCCAAATGCGATTTTTTTTGAAAAAATTGTGGAGATGCAAAACGATGCTTTATCCATTTTTAATAAAGAAAAAAATACCATTCCGAATATTAAACTTCATCTTAAAGGAACCAATTTTCAATTAAAAGTTTGGGAAAGTTTACTGAAAATCCCGATGGGAAATCTTTCTACTTACGGAATTTTGGCAGAAAATATAGGAAATCCGAGAGCATCAAGAGCAGTAGGCACGGCAATTGGAGGTAATCCTGTAGCGTTTCTTATTCCATGTCATCGTGTAATACAATCTAACGGAATGATTGGTGGATATAGATGGGGAAGCGATAGAAAACAAATCATGATTAGTTGGGAAAGTGCTCAACTTGGGGTATAAATATTTTACTTAAAACTAAATAGATGAGTTTATTTGATGAGAATTTAGAATTCCCAATACAAATTTTGCCAAAAGATGGTGAGGTGAATTATTATGGGAAAATTTTTTCCTTGAAGGAATCTACAAGCTTTTATCAGTATCTGTTGAATCAAATTCCTTGGGAAAATGATGAATCGATGATTTTTGGGAAGTTAATTATTACAAAAAGAAAAGTAGCTTGGTTTGGGGACGAAAATTTTGAATATACCTACTCAAAAAGGTCAAAATATGCACTATCTTGGACACAAGGATTATTAGAATTGAAAAATAGATGCGAAGAGAAAATAGGCGAAACCTTCAATTCTTGCTTACTCAATCTTTATCATGATGGGAGCGAGGGAATGGCGTACCACAGCGACGACGAAAAGGATTTAAAAAAATATGGGGCTATTGCATCATTAACGTTTGGTGCCGAGAGGAAGTTTTTATTTAAACATAAATCAACGAAAGAAAAAGTAGAAATACTCTTGGAAAACGGAAGTTTACTCGTAATGAAAGGAGCAACACAAGAAAATTGGGTTCATCGGCTGCCTCCCACAACAAAAAGTAAAGCTCCAAGAATTAATTTAACGTTTAGAACAATTGTAGGAAAACAGGTAGGAGTTATATAAAATAAAAATTTAAACCTAGTATTTAAATACAAAACAAAGGACATTCAAAAAAGAATGTCCTTTGTTTTAACACATTTTTTATCTGAAGAAGATTACGCTTTCAAATATCTTGCATAAGCATAGCCTTCTTGTCCGTCAGCAGTTTTTATTTTCCACCAATCATCAGAGGTTTGCTCTACCAAGGTTACAGAAGAACCTTTAGCTGCTTTTCCTACGATAGCAGCATCTGTAGAAGGCTCTTGTCTGATATTTAGGTTAGAATCTTCTGTTGCTACAGATAAGTTAGCACCAGCAGCAAGGCCAGAAACTTGTACATCGATATTGATGTCTGTAGCAGAATACGTAGAATCTATTGCACCTAGAGCATTCCAAACAGCATCTTTAGTTGCTGTAGAAGCGGCATTACCTTTTACATATAAAATTCCATCTTGCTCTTGAACTTGAAGATTAGAAACACCTGCAGATTGAGCTGCAGAAACTACGCTTGCGTATTTATCTTGTAATGTACTCATTGTATTCTAAATTATTTTACAGCGATATTATTAGTATATTTTCCTACTTTTAATGCATCCACAGATTCCTTAATTTTTCTAGCTTGTGTAGAAGAAGCAGTACCTGTAAGCGTCAATTCATTGTTAATTACTTCTACATTTACTGTAGGGAAATCCTTCAATGCATCTTTCACTTTTTGCTGAACAGCTGGATCTACAGCTGAATTTGTAGTTACTGCTGGTGCAGTTTCTATTGGAGCAGCAATAGTTGCCATATCATGTACTTCTTTCACTCCCGTGATCGCTTTTAGTTGGGCTACCATTGCATCTTTTTCTTGCTGTGTTGCAAAAGTACCACTAAGATGGGCTACACCTTCTTTTACTTCTACAGAAGCACTTGGGTTTGCAGTAACAATAGTAGTAGCAGATTTTTGCAGATCCGCGTCAGATATTTTCTTTTTACACGAAATAGCTCCGAATGATACTGCTAATGCTAAAGCAGACATTGCAATTGTTTTTTTCATAGTCAATTTAATTTAATGTTTTAATTATACTCAAATGTAATAATAAAATCTATACCAATTATCTAAATAATAAATAAAAATAATTGATTTATTATTCAAAGCTTTAAAAGTGTGTAAGTTATTTTTTTATTTAATTAAATTTTAAGAGAATTAACAAAATTTTTAACCTCAATTGAAAAACCGTTATATTTGCGAATATTCAACTTAAGATATGAAAGGACAAAACAAACTATTTTTAGCCATCATTATCGCGCTTATTATTGGTGTAGGTATTGGCGGCATCGTTCATTTGCGATACCCAGAAAGCGCTGAACCTTTTTCTAAAAATATAAAACTTCTAGGGACGATTTTTATAAGATTGGTACAGATGATTATTGCGCCATTGGTGTTTACCACATTGGTGGTAGGTATTGCCAAGATGAGTGATATGAAAATGATCGGTAGAGTAGGTTCTAAAGCCATGCTTTGGTTTATCTCTGCATCCTTGGTTTCTCTTTGCATAGGGCTTATCTTAGTCAATTGGTTAGAGCCTGGTCATGTTACCAAACTTCCTATTCAAGATTTGTCTTCTGCTGAAGATTTGGTGAAATCTAGCAAAGGTTTTTCTATGGAGGATTTTGTAAAACATATTATTCCTAAAAGTATTTTTGAGGCATTTGCTACCAATGAAGTACTTCAAATAGTAGTTTTTTCCATTATGTTTGGGATAGCTTTAGCCAATATGGGAGAGCAATATACGCAACCAGTTATCAAATTTTTTGATGTTATAGCGCACGCCATCCTAAAAATGGTAGGATACATTATGTGGTTTGCCCCTCTTGGAGTTTTGGGATCTATTGCAGCGGTAGTAGCAACCAATGGTTTTCAAATATTCTTAGTGTATGCGGTTTATCTAAGAGATTTTTTCTTTGCACTCGCTGTCTTATGGTTGGTATTACTATTGGTAGGTTACTTTATCTTAGGGAATCGTTTATTCGAGTTATTAAGAAGAATAAAAGCACCATTACTAATTGCATTCTCTACAACAAGCTCAGAAGCGGTTTTCCCAAAATTGGTAGAAGAGTTGGAAAGATTCGGATGTAATAGCAGAGTGGTTTCATTTATTTTGCCATTAGGATATTCTTTCAACCTTGATGGAAGTATGATGTATATGACATTTGCTGCCGTATTTATTGCTCAAATCTACGGAATAGAGATGAGTGTCGGACAGCAGATTACCATGTTGTTGGTACTTATGCTTACCTCCAAAGGGATTGCAGGTGTGCCAAGAGCTTCCTTGGTAATTATAGTTGCTACCTGCTCTATGTTTGGGATTCCGCCAGAAGGGATTGCTCTTATTTTGCCGATAGACCATTTCTGCGATATGGGAAGAAGTATGACCAATGTATTGGGTAACGCTCTTGCTACCTCAGCAGTTTCCAAATGGGAAGGCGATCTAGGCGATGGAACTGAAGAAATGAAAAATATAATTGAATAAAAGTGAACTATCACAAACATCATAAGACTATTGCTGATAAAGGTTATACCATTATCAGCAATGTTTTTTCTAAGGAAGAAGTAGATCATCTAATTGCTATTATTTCTTCTATAGATACGTCCAAAGAAACGTTTAGAAAGTCGAAAGATCTATTTGCCATTAGACAGTTTTTAAAAGAAATTCCAGAGGTTAATTCTTTTATTTTTAATGAAAATTTAAAATCTATTATTAAAAACCTCTTTGGATCTGATTATTTTGTGGTGAAAAGCATTTATTTTGATAAGCCTGAAACTTCAAATTGGTATGTTTCTTATCATCAAGATTTAACGATTTCTGTCAACGAAAAGAAAGAAATTCCGAATTTTGGACCTTGGACTAACAAGCAAAACCAGTTTGCTGTACAACCACCAACGGACGTTTTGGAAAATATTTTTACCATTAGAATTCATTTGGATGATACTGATGAGCAAAATGGCGCGTTAAAAGTGGTTCCTCAATCTCATGCTAAAGGAATTTATAGACCAGAAAATATAGATTGGAGGATAGAAACTGAAGATTTTTGTAAGGTAGAAAAAGGCGGAATAATGATTATGAAACCTCTTTTGCTTCATGGCTCTAATAGATCTGTGAGTGGGAAAAGGAGAAGAGTAATCCATATAGAATTTTCGGATAAAGAATTACCCGAAGATTTGAAATGGTCTGAACAGTTATTAATTTAATAAAAAAAAGAAAACCTCTCTTTTCATCAAGGGGAGGTTTTCTCATGGCTAAATTATTAACTTAAAATCTTCAACTATTGAATGTGTATTTCGTCAATAAAAATAAACGAATCTCCGCCTGCGCCTTGATGCCACGGTGGTAATTTGCCATAAGGATAAGCAATTACTTTTACGAATCTAGCCTCTGTGGGAAGCAGATCTGCCGCGAATTTTATAGTTTGTACTGTTTCGTTTTTTGCATCTAATGTATTGGTAATGGTTTTTAATAAAATATAATTTTTCCCATCAATTGAGGCAAAATATTCTACTTTTTGGGGCATTAAAATCCAAGATCTAGAATCTTGAAGAAAGGAAGAAGATATCTGGTTGATGCTTTGAGGTGATTTCATATCTACAATGGCCTCGAAAATTTGTCCCTGATAACCTTGCCAGTCTCCTTTTCTCCAATTTTCTGTACCATACAAGCCATCAATGAGGGCAAGGTTTCCTCCAGCCGTATATTGTGCATTCGCATCTGCTTTCACTGTGATTTCCCAATGATTGGGCCTTCTATGGAAGTCTGCTGTGTTGATTGAGCTTTTTTTTCCTTTACGCGTGGCGTATGCAGAAACGTGAGTTGTCTTGCTGATGGTAAAAGGTTTTTTGTACTTCTTGAAGATTTTGGGCTTATTATCAATCTCTTCATCAGTGGAGTAGAATATTTTATCTCCATTGTTAAGCGGTGTGATGGTTACTTCAGATTTAAACTCAAATAATCGGTCTGCTTCAATTATAGGTGCGGCTATTTGCTCTGCATATTTTATATCTTTAAAAATAGGGGCATCTTCGAATCCTAAATTTTTCAGCTCATAAGCTGGAGTGTTTTTAGTAATAGTTTTTTTTGAACCATCTTCAAAATTAATTTTAATCTCATCAAAATACGGGGTTACAGTTTCCCATTCAGTTTTTCCTGGAGTTACGGCATACAATCCCATAGAACTCAGTACATACCACGCACTCATTTGTCCACAATCTTCATTACCAATCAGTCCATCGGGTGTATTTTTGTAGAAATTATCTAGAATATAAGTTATTTTTTCTTCTGCTTTTTGAGGTTTTCCAACGGTATTGTATAAATACGCGATATGGTGACTTGGTTCGTTTCCATGCGCATATTGGCCAATAAGTCCTGTGATGTCTACTTGTTCTCTGCCCGTTGTTTTATCTGAAGCTAAGAATATATCATCCAAAAATTGTTCGAAATTTTCCTTTCCTCCATGCGCAGAAATTAATCCTGGAATATCCTGAGGTACGAAATAAGAATAGTGCCAAGAATTGCCTTCTGTGTAATGGTTGTTCACTTCACTTGGATCGAAAGGGTGGTACCAACTTCCATTTTTTCTGGCTTGCATAAAACCATTTTTAGGGTTGTAAAGGTTTTTCCAGTTCTGAGAACGATTCATAAAGTAAGCGTAATCCTCCTTTTTATTAAGCATTTTCGCCATTTGGGCAATACACCAATCGTCGTAGGCGTATTCTAATGTTTTAGAAACACTTTCATGCTCATCATCTATGCTTATATAATTTTTCTTTTTGTACGCATCTAGCCCGAAAATATCTAGAATTGCCGAATTTTTAGAAGCCAGATATGCTATTTCGTAATCAAAACCATTGATACCCTTTGCCATGGCATCTGCAATTACGGAGACTGCATGATATCCAATCATACACTCAGTTTCGTTAGAAGCCAATTCCCAGACAGGTAATTTTCCACCTTGTTCGTATTGTGCAATGAAGGTATTGATAAAATCTGAAGTTCTTTTTTTATCCAAAAGTGTCATCAATGGATGTGCGGCTCGGAAGGTATCCCAAAGCGAGAATACAGAATAGTAATCATAGCCTCTTGCCATATGAAGTTGATTGTCTCTGCCTCTATAAGTTCCGTCAACATCCAAATTGATATTGGGTTGCGTCATTACATGATATAAAGCCGTATAGAAAATAGCTAATTTATCGTTGTTATTTGGTTTTATTTCAATTTTAGAAAGTTCATTATTCCAATAATTGGCAGCTTGTTTTCTTACGGTTTCAAAATCTTTAGAACTCCCTTCCGCAATCATGTTTTTTTGCGCTCCAGAGAACCCTGTTGGCGACAGTGCTACTTTTATGGATATCGTTTCACCTTTTTTTACATTTGAACTGAATGCAACCGCCAATTGGGTTCCGGAAAGATGAGTTGCAAGTGTGTTTCCATTAGCCTCTTTTTTTGATAATTTCATTGGCTTAGAAAACTCAATTCTAGCGTACACATATTGGTTTTTTGCCCATGCTTCACTTCTTCTTAAGACTTCTATTGTTTTAGAATCGATAATTTTTACTTCTCCTTCTAGTAATTTGTCACGATGGTTTAGATCTAAAATTATATTGGCATTCCCAGCTTTATTGAAGGTATATTCATGAAATCCCACTCTTTTTGTAGCAGTAAGTTTTACATCTATATTGTATTTATCTAGTTTTACAGAATAAAATCCAGCAGTTGCTTTTTCGTTTTTATGAGAAAATTGAGAAGAATAATCTTTATTATTAAAGCTTACATTTCCCATTGTAGGCATCAGCATAATATCTCCATAGTCTGAAACTCCTGTTCCTTTTAGATGAGTATGAGAAAATCCGTAGATGATAGAATCTGAATAATGATAGCCACTGCATCCGTCCCAACTTCCGTCTATGCGTGTGTCTGGAGAAAGCTGTACCATCCCAAAAGGCACAGTGGCACCTGGGAACGTATGTCCGTGTCCACCTGTCCCTATAAAAGGGTTGACGTATTGCACATAATTTTGCGCACAAAGGGGATAGGTCGCTAAGTTTATTAAGATGAATAGTAATTTTTTCATGTGTTTGGTCGAAATAAAAGAATGCCTAAAATACTACAAACCTGAGTTCGATTGTAAATTTAGAATAAATAGCTTGTGATAAAAGGCAAAAATTAGTATCTTTAAGTTTCTGACATTTAATGATTTAACTAAGATTTGCCTTATGATTTGTTTTGATAAAATTACGGATATTTATTCA
>NZ_JAZQRK010000034.1:0-5362 GCF_045629545.1 Chryseobacterium sp.
AGAGATGTCTTTAATTGGTCCCCGACCGCTACTGCCTCAATATTTACCTTTGTATAATCAGGAGCAACGAAAAAGACATTTGGTTCGTCCAGGGATCACTGGATGGGCACAAGTAAATGGACGTAATGCTATCTCTTGGCAACAAAAGTTTACGTATGATGTATGGTATGTTGATAATATTTCTTTTGTCTTGGACCTGAAAATACTCCTCTTAACGGTCAAAAAGGTATTTAAGCAAGACGGCATAAACCAACAAGGACAAGTGACATCAGAAGCTTTTAATGGTAATAATTAAATTATAAGAAAAATAAGATGAAGAATATTGCAATTATTGGTGCTGGAGGGTTTGGTCAAGAGGTTTTTTGTATTTGGAGAGATATGCTAGTTGCCAATAAAATTGACTATAATTTTATTGGTTTTTTCGATGATAATAATGCGTTAGAAGCAAATGTTTTTGGTGAAATTGTGGGAAGTGTTGATTCCTTAAATAAAATTGATTATCCTATTGAAGTCGCTATTGCTATTGGAAATCCTAAAATATTAAATATCGTCAGAAATAAATTAAATAATCCTAATCTAATTTTTCCAAATATAATACACCCTTCTGCTTTATTGCTAGATGAAAATACTACTATGTTAGGAGAAGGGAATATATTATCTTTGGGGGTAATCTTTAGTTGTAATTGTATCGTTGGAAATTTTAATATTTTTAATACAAGGTCAACCTTAGGTCATGATAATTTGATTGGAGATTTTAATGTCTTTAGTCCAAATGTACAAATATCTGGAAGTGTGAAAATTGAAAATGAAAATTTTTTCGGTTTCAATTGTGGGGTTATTCAAGGAAAAAAAATTGGTAACAGAAATACAATTGGAACTAGTTCAATTTTATTGAGAAGTATTAAAGATGGCAGTACTTATTTTGGTGTACCTGCTGTAAAAATAAAATTCTAATTTAGAAAAGTATAGTTATGGATGAAAATTTATTTATAGAAAACTTTATTTCAATTTTTGATGATATAGATGCTTCTGAAGTAAATATGGATACGGAGTTTAAAAATCTTGACGAGTGGAGTTCACTAGCAGCATTAGGTTTATTAGCTGTTATGGAAGAAGAGTATGAAGTGGAACTCTCTAGTAAGGATATTGAAAAATCTAATACTATTAGAGATATTTATAATATAGTAAAAGCATAAAATGGCGTTTATCACTATACCGAATGTTGGGATTAAGGGAATTGCAGCTTGTGTACCCGATACCATAATTCGGAATGATTCTTTAGGGAATATTTTTCCAGAAGAAGAATTAAAAAAAATTATAGACTCTGTCGGTATTAAAGAGCGTAGAATTGTAAACGATGATGTATGTGCATCTGATTTATGCTATAAGGCTGCCGATAAGCTTCTAAATGATATGAATATTGATAGAGCTAGCATTGATGTGCTAATATTTATGTCGCAGACAGCAGATTTTAAAATCCCTGCTACGGCACCTATATTACAACATCGGTTAGGTTTGAGTAAAGATACTCTTTGTTTTGACGTTTCTTTAGCTTGTAGTGGTTATGTATATGCCCTTACAACAGCTATGACGTATTTAAATTTGCCAAATATCAATCGTGTATTATTGTTAGACGGGGAAACATTCTCTAAAATCGTAAATCCAAAAGATAAAACTAATGCATTGCTTTATGGTGATGCAGGAACAGCAACATTATTAGAAAAATCTGATGGAGAGGAATTTAATGCAGTCTTGCATAGTGATGGAGAAGGCTGGGATGCAGTTGTCGTAAAAGGAGGAGGAGCTCGTTTCCCTTTTACTGCTGATTCTCTAATAGAAAAGGAACGTGCAGACGGAAGTATAGGAAATGATTTAGAAATTTATATGAATGGAATAGATGTTTTTAATTTCACTTTGCGTGTTGTTCCAAAAAGTATAAAGGAGCTCCTAGAAAAAACAAATACTATTATTTCTGATTATGAATCAATTGTTTTTCATCAAGCAAATAAATTTATGATTGAATTTTTTGCTAAAAAGTTGAAGTACGATATGGCAAAAGTTCCCATTAGTTTGGATAAATTTGGGAATACAAGCTCTGCTACTATTCCATTAACTATTGTTAGTGAATTGAGAGATTGGCAAAATGAAAATAAAAAAATTATTATTAGTGGATTTGGTGCAGGTCTTTCATGGGCTACTGCATCAGTAGATCTTAGTAAAACATTTATTAGTGAGCTAATTGAGTATTAAATGAGAGTACATCATTATGGTTTCGCAACAAAATCTATCGAAAAAAGTTTAAAACCTTTTTTATCATTAGGCTATAGCATATCATCAGATAAAATTTTTGACCCTTTGCAAGGTGTTAATCTATTATTCTTAAAAAATGAAAATGATCATTTAATAGAATTAGTAGAACCAGCCCAAATTGATAATCCTATATCTAAAATTTTATCAAAACTCGGATCTTCCTTATATCATATTTGTTATGAAGTGGACTCGTTTGATAAGGTTATCGAAGAGCTAAAAAAGCAACGTTTTGTGCAAATTACTGCTCCTACGCCTGCAGTTGCATTTCAAGGAAGAAGGGTTTGTTTTTTATATAACCCAGCAATGGGATTAATCGAATTGTTAGAGAATATATGAAAATCTTTGTTTATAGAAATTATACAGTAGAATATCTTTTCAATAGTTCTACAACTTTTAGTGGGTATGGGGATGTCTCAATGCCAGCTCAAGAAGTTGATACTATAGTTTTGTTTTACCAATTAGACCCTTCTAAATCACCTGAGCTACAAACTGTTGAAATTGAGGAGATCAAATCTAAAGTTGAATTAATAATAAATCTTAATGTAGATAAAAGGATTATTGTACTAACATTAGCTAATAATTATCAAAATAATTGGGAAATTAAAAATTCAATTCTCTCTGAAGCTATTGTAAACTTTAATTATAGCTTTTTGAAAGAGTTGGTGTCTTCTCATTCTAATATTAAAGTAATAGAGATTAATCAATTCCTTGGAAAACAATTGATAGAAATCATCGATTGGCGATTTTTCTTTACATCGCAGATGATTATTAATCCTAAATTAGCAAAAGACTTTAAGAAATGGTTTTCTTTGCAACTCGATTTTGTGAGCTTAAAGAGAAAAAAATGTATTGTTTTAGACTGTGATAATACTCTTTGGGGTGGGGTCGTAGGCGAAGATGGTGTACATGGAGTCAAGCTCGGACAGGAATATCCTGGCAATGCATTTAAAAGCTTTCAAGAACTCTTGTTTGCTTTATCCTTAAAAGGAGTTGTATTGGCTGTCTGTAGTAAGAATAATTTAACAGATGTTGTAGAGCTTTGGAATAATAATACCAATAATGTCATTAACGACAAGGTATTATCTGCTTATAGAATTAATTGGCAGAATAAGGCTGAGAATATAAAATCGTTAGCAGAAGAACTAAATATTGGAACTGATAGTTTTGTTTTTATAGATGATAATCCTGTTGAAAGAGGCTTAGTGAAGGAGTTTTTACCTGAAGTTGAAGTTCCAAATTTTCCTGATAAACCCTATCAATTGGTGGATTTCTTTTGGAATATTTATAATGAGTTTTTCTCTACCTATGCACTATCTTTAGAGGATTTACAAAAAACACAACAATACAAAGATATCTTTTTTCGAAATGAAAGTAAAAAAGTTTTCAATAATTTGGAAGACTATTTAGCAAGCTTGGATATCGTTATAGATCTTTATCCCTGTAACGCTAATAATATTTCTCGTCTTGCCCAAATGACACAGAAAACAAATCAGTTCAATCTGCGTACTCAGCGTTACACAGAGGAATATTTAAAGGAGAAACAGAAAAAAGGAAGCCATATTTATTGCGCATCTGTAAAGGATAAATTTGGCGATAATGGAATCACTATTGGTTGTATCATTGATGAAAATGAAAATGAATTATTCTTGGATACTTACCTGTTAAGTTGTAGAATTCTCGGTAGAGAGATTGAAATAGTTACCTTGCTACAAATTATTAAAGAGGTTACTAATAAGTCAAATAAACCACTTCGCGCAGAATATATTCCTTCAGCCAAAAATGATATGGTTAAGGACTTTTTGTTACAAGTAGGTTTTATACTGGTTAATGAAGATCAAAACGGAGTAAAGTCTTATAATTTTGATCCTAAGTATAATATTGAATTAAAAAAACATTACACAATAAATATTAATTAGTTATGAGAGATAAGGTTATTGAAATAATGGCAGAGGTATTTGAAATGTCTATAGATACTTTTCCTTTAGATATAAAACAAGAGCATGTTGATAATTGGGATTCATTACGTCATTTAAATTTGATTGTAGAGTTAGAAGATACCTTTGATAAGTCTTTTGAACCTGAACAAATTAGTGAAATGACTTCTTTGGACAAGATTGTTGAAATGATTGAAAACTAATTCTAATGGAATTAAAAAATCAAAAAATTCTTATAATTGGAGCTTCTTCAGGAATTGGAAAAGCTGCTGCCATTAAGCTAGCTAAGGAAGGTGCACGTGTAGTCTTGGTAGCACGTTCCGAAGATAAGTTGAAAGAAGTTATCGAATCTTGTCCAGGTGAGGGGCATCAATATTTTGCAATTGATGTTAAAGACGAAAAATTATTGGATAATGCAATATTAGCAGCCTCTAAAGATATAGATGAACCATTTACTGGGCTGGTTTATTCTGCAGGAAGAGAAGGTACAATTCCGCTTAAATTTGTTAAGAATGATCTTTTGAATGATATACTTCAGGTAAATACTATTCCAGCTATTTTGATTACTAAAATTTTACAAAAAAAAGGTGTTTTTGCACTAGATGGTGGATCAATAGTTTTTATTAGCTCAGTAATGGGAAATTTAGGTCAGCCTGCAAAAGTAGCTTATTGTATGTCTAAAGGTGCCTTAGTTGCTGCTTCTAAAGCGTTAGCATTAGAATTGGCGCCAAAGAAAATTAGAGTAAATTGTATCTCTCCAGGGATGGTCACCACAGAGATGTCTTCAAAAGTTTTAGATTCAATTAGTGAAGAAAGTATCCTTAATATCAAAAGAATGCATCCTTTGGGAATAGGTAATGTCGATGATATTGTAAATGGAATACAATTTTTGCTTTCAGAAAAATCCAAATGGATTACAGGTATAGATTTAGTAATAGATGGGGGATATAGTGCACAATAACATATAAGATGAGTTCAAAAATATGGTTGTCCTCACCACATATGGGAGGTAATGAGATTAAATATATTCACGAAGCTTTTGCGAAGAATTGGGTAGCCCCTTTAGGACCTAATGTAAATGGTTTTGAAGAAGATTTGCAAGATTATTTGGACAGTGA
>NZ_JAZQRK010000035.1:0-2615 GCF_045629545.1 Chryseobacterium sp.
AATTGTTTATAATGTCGTTCGAGTATTTAAAAATGAAGAAGAAATTGAAGAGCGCTACACTACTTATGAGTTTGCCGATTATTTGCCCAATTATATTCCGATTGCAGATGATTCTGGTGGTCAAGTAGCGGTTATTTCTACTAATGAAAAGGATACAAATGTGTATTTAACTTCTTATGGAACCTTGATAGAAAGTGATTTGGAAATATTGGCGAATGATTTAAACCATTGGATGAACCGAAAATTTTCGTTTGAATCAACCACTGAAAAAGCGAAACATCAAGAAGCCGAATTGTACATCACCAACATAGGTCCCAACAAAATGAAAATAGTGTCTTTACTGAAAGAAAATTTTAATCTTTCTGGTACTGAAGCGTTACAAATGAGCAAACAAGAGCATATATTTTTTCGGAAAGGTTATCTAAAATGGATAGAAAAGGATATTCATTATTTAGAAAGTTTAGGTGCAACAGTTGAAGTGGTAAAGACATGATAAAAAATTTGACCTACAATTACCACGATGCAATCCTAGAAACAATTTCATTAGAACACACTGATTTGGTGTTGACGATTGCATTATATTCCATCTTCTATCCTAATATGCTACAAATACAATTCACGATAAGTGGAATTACCAATATAATTACATGCGAAAAATGGATTGTGGAGGTAACGCTTGCTTTTCAAGAAGAAAATGAAGCTACATCAGGAGCCAGAATCAATGAAATTGATTTGGATAAAAACAATCAAAATCAACTGCTCGTTTCCATCGATTCCATCAAAACGGTAAAACTCAATTATGAATATTTTACAGAAATTTTAAATCCAACAACATGCTCATAAAACATCACGATGATTTTTTCGTTCAATGGGAAACTGTTTTTGTTGTAAACGATCATTTAAACTTAGGTATTTTCAATTTTTGGATTGATGATAAAGCCTATCCTGCTGCAGGAATTAATATCACATTGAATTCACTCTTTTACGAATTGGTTTCTGAAATTCCTATGATTGAGAATCTAGAATTGAACATAGGTAATCTTCCTATCGATGAAATTGATTTTGGTAATTATGACAACAATAATTTGGTTTGGATAAACTCTGGCGAATTATACCAATACGGTTTTGCCTTAGTTATTGGATTTGATGGAAATAGAGAACGGATATTTTTCACCAAAGATTATGAGAAAACGTATGAAGAAATTGTTCTTCCCAAAGGAACATTTTTGCAAATATTGAAAGACTTAAGTCAACATTCCTTCATGAAAAATAGCTAAATTCAGCTATTATTTTTAGTGATATTTTAGAGTAATTTTAAAAGAAAAAATGAAATTACTATATATACTCATGATATTTCCTTTTTTGAGCTGTTCTGCACAAAAAAAACTACAAATTGAAACCATTCTGACGCAACCCGCTCGTGTTACCTCTCAAGATCCAAAAACTGGTCGAGTGATTAACCGATCAACAAACATTCCCAAAACGAAACGAATAGAGCCCGCAATTATAATGCAGGCGCATAACGAAGACAAATTGACATTTATACTTAAAGGAAATATCTCATCTGGCGGGCTTTCCATTAACAATGTTAAAAAAATTAGATTTGAAAAAGGGGTACAATCTAGAGATACGCTAACCTTGAAGTATATTGTTGAGATTAAAAGAATTCCAGGTAAAGAAGGTGCAAATGTGGCTGGTTACAATTATACAAAAGAAGAAAGTTATAAAATTCCAGAGAATGCAAAGATTATTCGTGTGGAATTGTATCATGAACGACTAGATCGTAGCCATGATCAACACCTAGATGACAAAGAGAACCCTAAACTTGTGGCACAACAATTTTTTGATTTTAATAAAATCCAATACTAAGGCAATCAAAATCTACTTTTGCTTAAAGAATTAGAGTTTAATGAGTCTGGAATTTTAGAAATTGGATGTATGCTAATAGTAAGAAAGAACAAGATATTATATCTCTTGAAATAGTTCCAGAAAAGATTACGAATAAATTGACCCAATTTAATTGGAAATTATAAAAAAATGATAGAGTCACAAATTATACTAAATAAGAGTACCACAAAAGCGGTACAAAAAAAAAGGAATATTTCTAAAGTCATTTTTACAATAGTTTTACTATGTTCTCTTTTTGTACGTGCTCAGAGTTCGCAAGAATTTATTTGGGAAGAAAAAGTACAAGAGTATAAACTAATTGAGCGTTCAAAAGTAGTAGAGAAAAACAGTGCCAAAAAAATCTCATATGTTATTGGAAAAGAGGGAAACACCTACTATATTATTTTTGCTCATGAAAAGGGTTTGCATTTTTTGGAGGTAAATTCAGACTATATCCCAACAATTGAGGATAATAAAATTCAACTTTCAAAAAAACAGAAAAATATTTATAGGGTTGAATTTGGTATTACGAATAAAGAATTAACTTTTTATCTTCCAGATCATTTAAAACAGAAACTTCCTGTAAAGCAGTATCCTAAGATTGATTCAGATTTAGATGAAGATCAAAAATTAAAAAAAGTTCATATTTCATCAATCGAAGATTTTGATTTGTCATTCAAAGATCAAACATTTCCTATACAGTTTAAAATGTTACTATCATCGGAGCC
>NZ_JAZQRK010000036.1:0-16691 GCF_045629545.1 Chryseobacterium sp.
TTTGATTCGGATGTAGCTCATATTTTAGAGCTAATTGTTGTAGAGTTTCACGTTCTTTTAATGCTTCAAGAGCTACTTTAGCCTTAAAGCCTGAATCGAATTTACGTCTTCCTGTTTTCATAATTTTGGACTTGTTTAAAGTTAATATTTTTCAACTTAACTAATGGTCCAGTTTTGTAGGGGTATTATACCCAAAGAGATTACAGTTTGAGTTTGAAAATTCAAATTGTAAAAGAAATTGAATCTGGTCAATCAGGAATTACCGAATGTCGTAAAAGATATGGGATACAAGCTAGTTCAACTATTGTTAGTTGGCTCAGAAAATAGGATAACTTTGATTGGGACAATCAAATACCAAATTCTATGGAAAAGACACCTGAACAAAGAATTATGGAATTGGAGGCTGAAGTAAAACTGCTTGAAAAACAAAAAGCATTACTAGAAAGACAAGCCTACATTGCAGATAAAAAAGTGGTTTTCTTTGATATGATGATTAATCTTGCGGAAAGCGAATATCAAATTGATATACGAAAAAACTCCGTATCCGCGCAATCAATAATTTCCGCAGTACAGAGAAAGAAACTTTAGTTTTTACCTGTGGATTGTTCGGATTGGATAGACAAGTCTATTATCGAAGTTTAAAACGTAGCGCTGTACGCATGAGTAATGCTCAGCAAGTAGTGGCATTAGTGCGAGAGAAGCGTATGATACAGCCAAATATTGGTTGCAAAAAATTGTATTTTATGTTACAAGAACCTTTGAAAACATTAAAAATAGGAAGAGATAAGTTCTTTGACATTTTATGGGCGAATCATTTACTTATTATTCCCAAAAAAAGCTATCACTTCACAACCAACTCTCATCATCGCTTTAGAAAGCATAAAAATTTAGTATTAGATTATCAAATAACCAAGCCCAATCAGGTTTGGGTTGGAGATATAACCTATATTGGAAATAGGAAAAACCCGAGCTATTTGAGTTTAATAACGGATGCTTATTCTAAGAAAATTGTTGGACATTATGTTGCCGATAATCTGAGCACAGAAAGCAGTTTGAAAGCGCTAAAGAAGGCTCTAAAGAATCATAAATTGGGTGCAGAATCATTGATTCATCACTCAGACAGAGGTTTGCAATATTGTTCGAATGAATACCAAAGAATTTTGATGAAACACAGCGTTATATGCAGCATGACACAAAACTCAGATCCTTACGAAAATGCAGTTGCAGAGAGGATAAATGGCATTTTGAAGCCAGAATTTGATATCGACAAATATGAGGTTGATACAAAAACAAAAAGAAAAATAGTGGACGAATCAATTGAGATTTACAACGAATTGCGTTCCCATTTTTCCAATCATTATCTTATTCCAAACCAAATGCACAACCAGTCTGAACTAATAATGAAAACTTACAAAACAAAAAACCAAAGCAAAAACGTATTTGCTTTGGTTTTATTAATTATTTTTGTCTAATAATCTGTATCGAATTTTTAGGACGGGACAGTTAAATTGAAAATTATTTATTCTACAGGCGCAAGTTCATTTGCTTCTACTTCCAAATCGTTTTTGATAGGTTTCAGGAATGCATAAGATATGAACTATAATAGCCTATGCAACCAAGAATATTGGATATGCCAACCCAATGAATCAGTAGAAAAGGAATTCTACACCCAAAACTGTTACAATCACTTTCATACAATAGGTACAGTTAATCCTCTTTTGTTAGCTGGCGCATTTTCTGTAACATACATTACGGCTCATGCATATACTCCACTAATTGCCAAATCTTGCATCAATCTGCAAACTAGTAAAAGCACAGGCGCTTCCCAACCAATACTTGAAAAATCAGGAATACAACCAATCAGAAACGTAGACGTACCGATTAAAATTAGAGATAATAAAAAGAAGTTTTTCCTACCTACTTTATCCTCCGATATTCCCATAGGACGAAACATGATTGAATTTATTCTTTAAATAATAATTGAAAAAAACTAGAACATAAAGAGGGTCGAAAGATGAAAACGATGATTCATTGCAACATATTCATTGTCTTTTCCTTTACCATTGGTTTGCGCATCTGCCCATGTAGCTGCTGTACTTTCTGCCTCAAATCTTAGCTTGATGGATTTATGCAACATCCAATCTACCCTTGGTGACATCTTCCAGACACGATTTACGCTTCTACTTCCCGTAGTTGCTGATATTGCTCCCCAAGACGAAATAACGCCATATGTTGAGACAACTTTATTTGCTAATGGATCTTTTGCTCCATTATTTATCACAAGACCAGTAAATAATCCGAAAGAAACTAGTTCGGTAGTAGTTTATAGAAAATCAATCCAAGCGCTTGTTGTATTCATCGTTCGGAAAACATCTACTTCACCTTTTGTAGAATAACCGATAAATCCACCTAGCATCACCATGGATGACGCATTTTGTGCCACCAGTGCAGAAGCACTAATCATTAAAGGCTTTGTGATCACTCTTGCGTATAACATCGTCGATAAACGATTTACTTTCTCATTATTCACTATGGGCGGTGTTCCTGTAGAAAGTTGAGGTCTTAATACTTCATATTGTGAAGCGATACCAGCTATGAAACTTTGAGATTTGTATTGTAGTTGTAGATAAGAAGATGGAATTCCACTATCTATGTAAGGCGCAGTATTGGGTGCAAAATCTCTTTGAGAACTAATTGCTGCTACTTTTAGTTTTTCAGTTAAATTTTGAATTATTCCTATTTGTAGATTTTTATTTAAAGCAAAAATAGGAGAACCTGTACCATACTATACAACGTTAGGAAGGCAATCTAGCACCACAAAAGGATGCCAAAATTGCCCAAGTCCTAATTGTATTTTTCCAATCTGATGTTACATAAGCATGACGAAGTCTAAACTCATTAAATCCTCCTTCCGTGGCTCCAAAAAATTCTCCTTCCAAAATACCATTCGTTTTTGCCCCTAAAATTTCAGGTCCATTCACGGTAATTCCAGCTCTTAATAGAATTGAAAGCATATGAAATTTAGGTGCATTATTGATGTCTTCGCCATTTACATACATCAGTCTGTCTTTAGGATAAAGCATTACAATATTTTCTCCTGCACCGATATTTTGACGCGTATCATAAAATGCATCATGCCTTATGAATCCATAAAAATTGATTTTTGTAGGATTTTTATTTCCTATTTCTACTATTTTATGTTGAATCACGAACGCTGAGTCCTGAGAGGAATTCTGCTGAGCTTTCAGTTCGCAAATGGTAACGATTCCCAATAATGTAAATAATTTCGTTGTATTTATAATCATTGATTACTTTATGGCAATTTTAATTGAACATTCGTTGAATATTTCACAAACATACAATTTAAATTTAACCTAACAATCGTTCGTTAGTATTTTGTATTGTAAATTATTACATGTATATAAAAAAAATCTCAAATAACTCATTATCAGCAATAAATATTAAGTTTAAATTTTAAATAAATAAATTATTTGAAAAAAGTCAATTTTATAACAAAGTAGACAAAAAAAAAGCCCCGAAAAATCGGGGCTTTAGTATATAGATGAGAGTTAGGATTATCCTTTTGCTCCTCTTTCAATTCTTTTTCTTTCTTCTTCAGAAAGTACTTTCTTTCTCATACGGATAAAGTTTGGAGTAACCTCGATTGCCTCATCACCTTGAATATATTCCATACATTCTTCTAGAGAGAATAAGATTTTTGGTGCAACACCAGAATCTTTATCTTTACCAGAAGCACGCATGTTGTTCAATTGTTTTGCTTCTACGATATTTACTACCATATCTCCAGGTTTATTTTGTTCTCCAATAACCATACCTGCATAGATCTCCTCGCCCGGATCAACAAAGAATCTACCTCTGTCTTGCAATTTAGCGATAGAATATTCTGTAGCTGGACCTTGAGTTTTACTGATCAATACTCCATTACTTCTTCCAGGAATCGCTCCTTTGAATGGCTTATACTCAGTGAAACGGTGAGCCATGATAGCTTCACCTGCAGTAGCTGTAAGCATTTGAGAACGCAATCCGATCAAACCTCTAGAAGGTATTTCGAATTCCATGTGTTGCATTTCACCTTTAGTTTCCATAATGTGAAGATCTCCTTTTCTCTGAGTAGCTAAATCGATAACTCTAGAAGCGAATTCTTCTGGTACATCTACTACTAAAGATTCGTAAGGCTCACATTTTACACCATCAATTTCTTTAAGGATAACCTGAGGTTGACCAATGGTCATCTCATATCCTTCTCTTCTCATTGTTTCGATAAGAACTGACAAGTGAAGAATACCTCTACCGAATACCAAGAATGTGTTTGCATCCTCAGTTTGTTGAACTCTCAATGCTAAGTTTTTCTCTAACTCTTTTGTTAATCTTTCTTTAAGGTGATTTGAAGTTACAAATTTTCCATCTTTACCAAAGAAAGGTGAATTGTTAATAGAGAACGTCATATTCAACGTAGGCTCATCAATAGATGTTCTTGGTAATGGTTCTGGATTTTCTAGATCTACAAAAGAATCTCCAATTTGGAAAGCATCAAAACCAACTACAGCACAGATATCTCCTGCTAATACTTCGGTTACTTTTTTCTTCCCAAGACCTTCAAAGATGTATAATTCTTTTACTTTTCCTTTTACAATTTTGTCTTCTTCTTGTGCAAGACCGATCCACTGACCTTCTTTGATACCTCCTCTGATTACTTTACCAATAGCAATTCTACCTAGGAAAGAAGAATAATCTAGAGATACAATTTGCATTTGTAAGTTACCTTCTTCAATTTTAGGTTCTGGTACATATTGGATAATACCATCTAATAATGGTACAATATCTTCAGTTTGTTCTAATGAAGTATTGAACCATCCTTGCTTAGAAGAACCGTAGAATGTTGGGAAATCCAACTGAGCTTCAGTAGCATCTAAGTTAAAGAATAAATCAAATACTTGATCGTGTACTTCTTCTGGACGACAGTTTGGTTTGTCCACTTTGTTGATTACTACCAATGGTCTAAGACCTAATTCTAGTGCTTTTTGTAGTACAAATCTTGTTTGAGGCATTGGCCCCTCAAAAGCATCTACCAACAAGATTACACCATCTGCCATTTTTAAAACTCTCTCTACTTCACCACCAAAATCGGCGTGACCAGGAGTATCGATTACGTTAATTTTAACGCCTTTATAAGTAACAGAAATATTTTTCGATAAAATGGTAATTCCTCTCTCTCTTTCAAGATCGTTGTTATCCATTATTAATTCTCCACTTTCCTGATTTTCTCTGAAAATGCTTGTAGCATGAATAATCTTATCAACCAAAGTAGTCTTACCGTGGTCAACGTGTGCGATAATCGCAATATTTCTAATGTTTTGCATGAATGATTTTTACGGGTGCAAAAGTAACGATTTTAAATTAAAAAATTAGCATGTTGTGATATTAATTAACAAATTCGTAATGAGCAGATTAGATGAATTGCATCATATTCTTGCTTAAAAATCCTATAATTTATAACAAATAAATAAGCTACAGAAAGCTTCGACATGACCTCTAAACCCTATGTATGCTGAATAAATTATTTTCAAATTATTGAAAAATAATATTACCTATAATACAATATTTCTCATACAATAAATGATGAGTATTTGTGAGAAAATTATAATCCCCATTTTAATTATAAAACTTCTTTTAGCCGTTTTGTGCCGAAATATCAACATACCAAGAATCGCCCCAATTGTACCTCCAAAAAAGGTAAACAATAATAGTAAAAATTCTGAAATTCTTCTTTTGTGGTGCGTTGCATAGTACTTATCCAAGCCAAAGATAAAAAATGTAAGTATTGAAGTAATAAGTAGAAATATCAGCATCATTTTATGTTTGCTGCAAATATACTATTAGAATGGCATTTTGATATTATGAAGGTAAATAAACCTTACTATCACTACAAATAACTGTTAAATATCCCTAAAAAAAGCCATTTTATCACACAATTGATACTCTTATTTTTACCGAATCAATTTTTAACAAAATATTACAAAATAATGAAAAAATCAATTTTCACTTTACTATTGGGTTCTACCCTACTTCTTACTTCTTGTGGAGAGAAGAAGGAAAACAATGCTGACAACGGAAATACGAGTACTGAACAATCTTCAAATGAAGCAAGTTCTAAAACTTACGATGCAGATTATAATCTCTTAACTGATGTAAAAACATTGCAAAAAGCTGAAGATGAATTGAAGAATTTACAAAAATTTAAAGGGAAGGAAATTCAAATCTTTCAAAAAATATATTTTTACGGAGATGGAAGAATTGTTGTATCGTTGCAAGATCCATCTAAACCCGAAAATATAGATTCTTATACTTTTAAGAATGGGAAATGGGAAGAGCCTGAAGCGGTAAAGATAACAGGCGATGGAGATATGAGTGCAAACCTAATTCCTATGAGCGAAATAAAATTCGAAACTGCTGCAACTATCTATAAACAATTAGAAGAAAAAGCAAAAACAATTGAAGGAGGAAAAGCAAGCGACTCTATGTACTATATCTTGAATATGGCGAGAAAAGATAAACTTTGGATGACAAGCATTGAGGGCACTAGAGATTCATACTCTGGGTACTTTTTAGCTGACGGTACATTGAAAGAATTTTCTAAAGACTAAGTATTATATGTAAAGTACTAAAATGAGGCTCAGATAGCCTCATTTTTTTGTGGTATCAAGTGGCTTCGGCTCTGCTCCGCCATCATGTTACTATTTTGGGCACTGAGCGGAACTTTCTGTGCACTGGGCGAAGTAGCTAGAGAATTGCCTCCGAGCACATAGCGGAGCCGAATTGTATTTCTTTATGTTTCAAGTACTATTTTGTTTTGAATTTTTCAAAAATCCTATTGTCCAAATTTCCTTCATCACGTTTTGTAGGATGTTTAACAAATCCATGGCTCTCTAACAATTTAATTGACGGTGAATTGTACTGACTTGTAAATGCTTCTATTAAAGAAAGATTCAAAACCTCGAACCCATACTCTAAGACTGCCTTCATTGCTTCTGACATTATTCCTAAATTTTGGTATTTAGGTTGTAAATCGTAACCGATCTCTGCTGTTTTTTTGTCTTCTGAGAATTTCCACAAACAGACACTTCCCAACAATTGAGGTTCACCAATTCTTCTAATTCCCCAAGTAATGGATTTTCCTTCTGCATATTGATCGTTTACCATCTGAATATAATCCAAAGCTTGCGAAACAGAAACATAAGGTTCTCTTTTGATGTATTTCATTGTTTCATCATTAGATCTTTGAAAAAAAACCACTTCAGCATCAGTATTTTCAATTCTGGTAAGGTCTAATCTTTCGGTGTATAAAATGGGATAAGGTTTTTTCATTATTTATTTTTTCTAGGTATAAAAATACATTATTAATTTGAATGGTTCTTTGGCTCAGCTCAGCTACCATAGTTCTCAGCCCGAGCAATTAGCGAAGCTATTAAATATCTTATTTTCAGGACTCAGTGGGACTTTCTGGGCACTGAGCGGAGCCGAAGTGCATAATTAAAATACATATTCGTTGTGAATTGCTTTCATTTTTCTGTATCTTTGGGATACAACACAACAAATCTGAAAAGCAATGAGAGTTGATATAAGTTGTGAATTGCTTTCATTTTTCTGTATCTTTGGGATACAACACAACATCCCCGTTATAAACTGTAATATCCGATTTGTTGTGAATTGCTTTCATTTTTCTGTATCTTTGGGATACAACACAACTCAAAATAATTTAAAAGCTGATTCAGATTAGTTGTGAATTGCTTTCATTTTTCTGTATCTTTGGGATACAACACAACAATACTAGAAGGCATAGAAATGATGTCGGGGTTGTGAATTGCTTTCATTTTTCTGTATCTTTGGGATACAACACAACCTTTTGTTGTATAAATAGGTTCTTGAGTACGTTGTGAATTGCTTTCATTTTTCTGTATCTTTGGGATACAACACAACCAATCGTTATTAGGTTTACAAGCAGAAGACGTTGTGAATTGCTTTCATTTTTCTGTATCTTTGGGATACAACACAACTAGGCGATTTCATGGTGTGTGTTCTTAGTGGTTGTGAATTGCTTTCATTTTTCTGTATCTTTGGGATACAACACAACGGATAAAGCAAAATGTCTATACACTATCAAGTTGTGAATTGCTTTCATTTTTCTGTATCTTTGGGATACAACACAACCAGTAGCATCTTTAAGAGAAGGATCATTAGGTTGTGAATTGCTTTCATTTTTCTGTATCTTTGGGATACAACACAACCTCAACACAAAAAACCACTGTTTATCAGTGGTTTTTTGCTTTTTTTAGCATGAGAAAAATAACTAATTTCTTTAGAAAATTGTCGCGAAAAGATAATTTTCACTTTTCTGGGTACGCTTTACAATGTTGTTAATTTTACTAAATAGTTAGATTGCTTCGTTACTCGCAATGACAGGTTAGAACAATTCGAGTTGTTGGAAGGTAGGTGGTGGATCTTCTCTATTCCTAGCAAAGAATATTTCTATATCTCCAAATTGCTTATCGGTAATGCTCATTATAGCGACTTTTCCTGCTTTGGGAAGCATAAATTTCACTCTTTTGATGTGTACTTCTGCGTTTTCTCGACTTGGGCAATGGCGAACGTACATAGAAAATTGAAACAGCGTAAAGCCATCATCCAGTAAACCTTTACGAAATTTGCTGGCATCTCGCATATTGATTTTGGTCTCGGTTGGTAAATCGTATAATACTAATACCCACATAATTCTGTACGCGTTAAATCGGTCTTGATTCATAAGTTGTGTACGTATTGCGGTTAACCTATCTTCGTGTGAGGGCGAAGGTGGAAATCCTTTTCCTGATGTAGGTTTGCAGTGCTGGGAAAAGATTGCAGCCGTAGACCGACCCTTTGTTTTTGGAAGTAGGAAAACCTATAAGGTTTGGCGTTGGAAGAAACAAAGGGGCACACCCAAAATATGGTCATTGTAGGATTTGTTTTCATACGAATTGGGGATAAGCAATTTGGCGTTTTTCTCCTGTATAGCATTTATAGAGCGAAGTTGCAGTGGTTTTTATTCCAACCAATACAGGTCTGGTTTTGCCTTCTATAGTAACGTCTTTGGTAGCAATTTGAAGAATGTGCGCTTTGAATTCTTTCGTTAGTTCTTCGGTTTCTGGATTTTTCGTAAGCCAATCCATCACGAGCCAATCTACAATGGGGCGATAAGGCTCCATCAGATCATCTGCAAGACAATAGGCGTTGTACTTATTTTTATGGAAAATTCCCAATACGGGAAGCAAGCCAGTTTCCACAATCGCGCGCGCCACAATGCTCCTTAAAACAGCGTATCCGAAATTGAAATACTGGTTGGGCGAATCTCCAAATCTTTGCCTAAGGAAATCTAAACTAATGAGATATTTCCAATAATGTTGCGCCGCAATGCCTTCCATATTGCTACTATCACCGCTTTTTACATTTTCTTGATAGCCTAACATTGGTTCGTAATAGTTGCCTAATCGTTTGAGAACTTCGGTCTGATTTTCAATTTTGCATTCTATGGTTTGTTTCCAAAGTTGTTTTTTCAGAGGTTCGCTGGCTTCTAATTGGTCTTTCACTCTGTCGGAATGTTCTGTATGTCCGTGAAGTGGGAGCATAATCCCGTGCGGTAAATGATGCGCATCACAACTTACCACAACCACATTATTTCCCATCATTTTCTGTATCAACTGATGGGAAATCGTGATTTGAAAATGATCCAACATCAGCAATCCCAAATCTTCCACAGGAACTTTTCCCTTGAGCTCTTTGGTCTTTGGACATAAGATATGCATCTGCTCTTCTTTTAGCTTAAGATAAGCGGAATTGCCGATGTAGATGGAGCGGGTGATCATAGCTCTCCTATTTTAGTTATTTCTCCTAAATGATTTAGCCTAGCTTTTATTGGGTTTAAAGAAAACAAAGAACCCAAACTTCTAATATTATAAAGTCTTTTACTTTCCTTAACTCCATTTGTTTTCTTTAAATCAGAATTTTTAGTTTCTAAATGATGTCTGAACCAATAATTATTTTCAGAAATACTCCAAACCAAATAAAAATGCTTACTCAATAAAGATTTGTCATTATTTTTCAGAGCTGCGTCAAATTCTTCTTGTGATAAACCCAGAATGAACATTTCATTTTGTTGCATACTGAATTTCAAATTGAGATTATCTGCAGGTAATTTATTCAAAAAGGATTCTGGAAGTTTTTTGTCTAATAATTGATTCCAAACATCTGATGAATTTTTAATAACAGCCGGAATGTTATATTTTTTCCTTTCTACAGCGTGCCAAAATGTGCAACTATGCTGAACAAGCTTATTATCTTTATCTTCATAAATCGCAATATGATGATTGTTTCCCATCACTACAAATCCTATTTCTTTGCCATTCTCATCTTTTTTTATTGCCTGCAAATTATTAGCATCCGGACGGGCAAATAAACGAACGGTTATAATCGGGATTTGTTTTTCTTCATTAAACCAAAGTGTATCCTTGAAAGCTTCTTTTTCTTTATTTCCAAATTGATTTAATCTTTCTTTCACTAAAAACTTTACTTTTTCATCAACAATATCATCTGCCTGTCTTGCTTTTATTGTGTTCAAAGGATACTTTCTAACAGTAACATATTCATAACATGATGCCTTTTCTAGTAGATCAGTTTTTTCTTCATTCAGAAAAATGGGATATTTCTTTAATGTTGACAAAGCCATTTTTGAACTATTTTCATTTTCCGAAAGCCTTATTTCAACTAAATTTTTAATTTTAGGATTTACAATTTTCTCTGAATTTTCAAACAAATACTTTAAAGACTTATCTTTTTCAATCACTTTTATCTTACCATAAACATTTTGTTCATGTAATGCTCCTCTCGGAACAATTACTCCAATGTCTTTATTTTTCCCTGTTGCTTTAAATTTAGTTATTGTCGTTACTTTTTTACCAGCTTTAAAAGAAACCAAAACCTTATCAGCTTCTTGCATTACTTCTTTTGTACTAAACGGTTCTTGAGTTTTTAAATATTTTTCTAAAAGTGTAGTCTTCTCATTAAATTCCATTTTAGCTTCTTCAACTTCTTTCATCATTAAATCTTTAGTATGGCTAGAATTCAAAGTATTGATTCGCTGAATAAACCCTTGTTTTGTACAAGCAATCACCAAAGCATCAATGGCATGATGGCGATGATCATCTCTTTTCGTCCAGTTTTCGATTTCTTCTTTTTGGTGTTTTCTTTTACCATGTTCGCTTGTCCATTCTTTGATGATGGTTTGTCCTAATTCTTTGTATTTAGGCATTTGCAAGTTCATTAAAACATCGTCCCAACCCCAAAGATTACGAAGTTTTGCAGTCATTCCACCTTCTGTTGTAGTCACATTATTACAAACTTTTTGTAGAATCTCTCTTGATTTGCGTGAGATATATTGAGTATCTCTCAATTGTCGGTCGATAAAGTTTTCCCAAAGTTTTTTATCGGTTTCTGTTTCTTTTCCTAGCTTTTTCCTTTCTGCATATTCTTTGTGAGAAACTTTCAGCCTTTGCATTTTACTATATGAAATAATTCCTCGTTTGAACCAGTCATCCACACGTTCGGAATATACCCGAACTTGCTCCTCTCCTTTTGTACCAATATAATCGTAAGCAGTTAATTTATCTTTGTTTGAATTACATTTTCTATGAACCAAGACTTTATTGGTTTGAGAATCATCAAATAACAGAGCTTTCGGCACAATATGGTCAACATCAAATGCATCACCGCTTAAAGCTTCTGTGAGATTAAATGTTTCTCCACAATAAATACATTGATTGTTAACGTGAGCATCTTTCAGATTTTTGCTAAGCGATGGGAAAATGAATTTATATTTTTGAATGTATCGCTTGGTTACAGGCAATCCTAATTCAGACAATCGTTTTCCAATTTCCTCATTGAGTTTTTTATTTTTAGAATTTTGTAATTCAGCATCGTTTCGCTCGTCTTTGCTTTGTTTTAGTTCTCGCGCAAGCTCCACTCTAATTTCAGAAGGTCTCCCATATTGTTCAAGAATTGCATTAACCACATTAATCATCTGATTCAAAATTTTCTCAACGATAGGTTGTCTCAAACTGTTTTTCGGTAGAAGTTCTAACTTGTCTAAAGTAATTTGCTGTTCTCTTTCATCTTTTGTCAATGAGTTAGAATGATTGTAACCCGCCAAACTGCAAGATTGAGAATAATCGTAACCTTCCATCAGAAAAGGAAGAATTTTCCTCATCGATTTGTTCGATTTATTTCCAAAAGCTTGTTTATTAAAATCGATATGAGATAATTTTTCCGCAGTTTCATCATCTAAATCAAACCTTTTGATTAAGGCATTTTTACATTCATCTAAATCTTTTAAGGAATAAATGGTATGCCACAATTGGTACAAAGGCTCTTTCTCCAATGAAGCATCTAATTCCAATCCCGCTCTTTCTTCCAGAATTTCTCCAGTCTTTTTATTGACCAACATTGAAGTATGATTTGAGGGAATAATAGAAACATCAAAGTTTAAAAGTTCAATATCACCTAAAATACTATGAAGCGTTGAATAGATTTCATTTCCTTTAATGCCTTTATGAATTTGCTTATTTACGTAAACATTCTCTTTTTTCAATTCTAAAATTTCAAGAAGCTTCGTAAAACTTAGACTTTCATTTTTAAATAAATAATCTGCTAAAATTTCCTTCTCCTTTAAATCAGGAATTTTTTCACCCCATTTATATTTGCTTCCTTCAGGATTTTTTATTTTTAAAGTAATGGTATTCACAACTTCCCAAATACGGCAAAGCTGAAATAATGGAGAAGTTTTCGGAGCAACTTTTGGTCCGAAAAACACCACTTTATTTTTATCTTTTTCTTTATCAAAAACAGTTTTCTCGAAACCTTCAAACTCGCAAATACTAACTAATCCTTTTTGAGATTTCAGTTTTCTTTGAAAGTAGATAATTTCATTTCTTAATTGATGGATAACTTCATCCGTAAGAAAATCGTGTTTATCTTTTTGAGCATTAATGATGGTATCAAACTCCTCAATATAAGCTTCCCTTGGATAAACTTCTTCTTTGAATCTGAAATAAGAATTGTCAACACTTGCATTATTTAAACCTTCATAAAAAAATTGTCCAATTGTTTGATGTCTATCTTTCAGTTGAGCATAACGCCCTTTTACCACCTGAACATAATCAGTATCTTTTTTATCGGCATTAACTTCACTTCTGGCAGATTTATAACCTCTTTTCTGATTAAGCATATAAAAAATACGCCCTAATTGTTCAGCAGAAATATTTTCATTTGGATTAGCAGAATCACTTCTCAGCTTCCACAAATCAAGCATGGGAAGCTTTAATAAATCTTCTGATGGAAAAATATTGAATTTATTTAGAATTTTCTTTAAATCACTTTTCTTCAATTGTTTCCGATCATAACCTTTTCTTTGAGTACGACTTACAGTTCTGCTTTGATTTTTTGTTATTGATAAACCTCGTTGAAATTCCTCTTTATCACTCGTTGATAAGGGAATAATGCGCGAGCCCATCGCAATAATGCGAATAGGAATATTGTTTTCGTCAATCTCTATTAATGCCCAACCTATTGAGTTTGTTCCTAAGTCTAATCCGAGTATATTTTTTTTCATTATATGTAATTATTAGTTTGTTATAAAAATAAAACTATTTTTTTTAATACAATTGCGGGAAACCGTAACTATTAATAAAAAATTAATTATATCTTTGTACAGAAAGCAATTCACAATAAGGATTATTCCGTTGTGAAAACATTTAGCGCCTCGCCTACCTGCGGGGCATTTTTTTGTGCCTAATTTTCTATAAAAGTGGCTTCAGCTCCGCTCAGCCATCGGATATCGTGTAATGAGCGAAGCTACTAGATATCTCATTTCGGGGAAGGAGCCGAACTTTCTGGGCACTGAGCGAAGTCGAAGTGCCGATTTTGTGTGAGGGCGAAGGCGGAAATCCTTTTTCTGGGTTGGGAATTGGGAAGGAAGGAAGGAAAAGATTGCAGACGTAGACCGACCCTTTGTTTTATTTGATTTTAGTTTTTGCTTTATCAAATATTTCTGAAAACCAAGGGGCACACCCAAGTTGTCTCCCAATAATTAATAAAACCAACCTCGTAGCATCTAAAAAAAGTCAGTATTTTAGCGGCTTCAAAATTTGCTTTATGACGACCATAGATTTCATTAAAAATACCTTACAGATATCCGAAAAAAACATTGTTGCTACACAAAAACTTCTTGCGGAAGATTGTACCATTCCTTTTATCTCGAGATATCGAAAAGATGCTACAGGAAATCTAGATGAAGTGCAAATAGAGCAAATAGCGAAACTCAACAAACAATTTGAAGAGCTTTTAAAACGTAAAGAAAGCATCCTGAAATCTATAGAGGAGCAAAATGCGCTAACTGCAGATTTAGAAAAACGAATTACAGAAAGTTTTGATCTTCAAGAACTTGAAGATTTGTATTTGCCTTACAAGAAAAAAAGAAAAACGAAAGCAGATACCGCGAAAGAAAACGGACTAGAACCTTTGGCAAAGATGATAATGAGCCAAAATGCCATCAATCTATCGTCTCTAGCATCGAAATATCTTAACGATAAAGTTGGCAATGAGGAAGAAGCGCTGCAGGGCGCAAGAGATATAATGGCAGAATGGATTAATGAGAATATGTACGTTAGGAAAAACATACGAAGACTGTTCCAAAGAAAAGCAGCAGTGAGTTCTAAGGTTGTAAAAGCCAAAAAGGACGAAGAAGGTGCGCAAAAGTTTTCTCAGTATTTTGATTGGGAAGAAAGCCTTAGCAGAACGCCTTCTCACCGTCTTCTTGCCATGTTGCGTGCCGAAGCTGAAGGCTATGTGAAAACCAATATTACGGTAGATAAAGAGGAAGCTTTGGACTTTATTCATCAAGCCATTATAAAATCTAAAAATGAGTGTTCTGAACAAATTTCTCTAGCCATAAAAGACAGTTATAAAAGATTACTAGAACCTGCCATTTCTAATGAAACCTTACAGGAAGCCAAAGAAAAAGCCGATAAAAAAGCTATAGAAATTTTCTCTGAAAACCTGAGTCAGTTGCTATTGGCGCCGCCTTTGGGAGAAAAACGTATTTTGGCGATAGATCCCGGCTACAAAAGTGGCTGTAAAGTAGTCTGCCTAGACGAAAAAGGAGACCTTCTGCATAATGAAACTATCTATCCTCACGCGCCACAAAACGAAACTAGAATGGCAATGAAGAAAATTCGCTCGATGGTGAATGCCTACAACATCCAAGCGATTTCTATTGGGAACGGCACTGCAAGTAGAGAAACCGAATTCTTCATTAAAAAAATAGCTTTTGCTCAACCTTTGCAAGTTTTTGTGGTGTCAGAAGCTGGCGCATCGGTATATTCAGCAAGTAAAATTGCAAGAGACGAATTCCCGAGTTATGACGTAACTGTGCGTGGAGCGGTTTCTATTGGAAGAAGATTGGCAGATCCGCTGGCTGAATTGGTGAAAATAGATGCTAAATCGATAGGTGTTGGGCAATATCAGCACGATGTAGACCAAACTCAACTCAAAAACGAATTGGATTCTACTGTGATGAAATGTGTGAATTCTGTTGGAATTAACCTCAATACAGCGAGTAAATCTCTACTAAGTTATGTTTCTGGAATTGGCGAAAAAATGGCTGAAAACATTGTGAATTACAGAGCCGAAAACGGGGCATTCGAAGATAGAAAGCAATTGAAAAAAGTGCCTCGTTTGGGCGAAAAAGCCTATCAACAAGCAGCTGCTTTTATTAGAATCAGCAATGGTAAAAATCCATTAGACAATTCGGCGATGCATCCTGAAGCCTACGGAATTGTTGAAAATATGGCTAAAGATTTGGCCATTAAAACAGATGAGTTGATTGCCAACAAGGAAAAAATAGATTTGATAAATCCTGAAAATTATATCACCAAAGATATCGGAATTATTGGAATCAATGATATTTTAAAAGAATTGATAAAACCAGGTTTGGATCCTAGAAAAGCCGCAAAAGTATTCGAATTTGACCCCAATGTAAAAAGTATTAAAGATCTAAAAACGGGTATGATTCTTCCAGGAATTGTGAACAATATTACCGCTTTTGGATGTTTTGTAGATTTGGGAATTAAAGAATCTGGTTTGGTTCACATTTCCCAACTCAAAGAAGGTTTTGTTTCTGATGTAAATGAAGTGGTAAAACTGCATCAACATGTACAAGTAAGAATAACCGAAGTGGATGAAGCGAGAAAGAGAATCCAATTGAGCATGATTTTGTAAAACTGTATTTATAGATTTCATACAGAATTTTAAAAAAAGATTCGAACAAAATTTAAAATAAAGAAATTTGCTTTTTTTAGTGACTTAATCAAACAGAACACTATCAGTATTTTATGGTTTATCATTAATTAACGAAAATCGAGAACACAGCATCAAAATGTCAACCAAAACTCCAAAATTTAGAACTTGTGAAAATTGTCAAGGTCTCGGAAGGAAGAAGAACAGAATAAAAAAAAGTCTAAAACTTAGATAACAACAAGAATTAGAAATCTTTGCTCAATCTAATGGCACAAGCACGCCTCCTACCCGAC